>JBPCWL010000025.1:0-141003 GCA_051009575.1 Rhizobiaceae bacterium | reverse complement strand
ATCGTAAAGCCCCGCCAAAAAGCAAACTTCGAATTTTGTCTCGCGTAGCGATGTGGTCGAATATGGATCGTTCTGTATTGCTCTATCAACTAGCTCATTAGCCACTCCATAATCTCCTAGATAAGCTCGAACCAATGCCGCATGTACCAGGACGTAAAATCCGTTTGGATTCAATGATAAAGCCTTGCTGGTGTGATGCTCAGCCAACGCATGTTCACCGATCAACAGGTATGCTTCACCAATTACAGCGTGGATTTTGGCGTCTCCGGGTGCTAATTTTACCGCTGCTTCCCCATGAGTCCGGGTCAAACGTGCGGCTTCATCTATGCCGAGGCCACCACTAAACATACTGTAGCTACTTTCAACAGCAAGAGTAGCGTGGGCGTCAGCGTAATTTGGATCGATTTCCAGCGCCTCCCTAACCAGCTGTATGCCTTCCGCAGAACCATAATTCTGCTGAAAGAGAGAATCCGCACGTAGAATCAGATCGTAAGCGCTGACATTTTTAGTCGGTTTGACTTCAGTTTGAATTCTCCGGGCAATGTCTACGTGACCTGGCACCATTGTTGCGACCCTTGACGCAACCTCATCCTGGATCTCAAAAATATCCTGAATTTCCCGATCATACCTTTCCGTCCACAAGTGTTTGCCAGTTTCAATCTCGATCAATTGTACCGAAATACGTATGCGCTGACCTGACTTTCGCACGCTACCTTGAACAATAAACTGTACTCTCAGTTTCTTGCCGATCTCATTTAGTTCGACATCCTGTCCCTTGAATGCGAATGAAGAATTCCGCGCAATGACGAATAGTGATTCGAAGCGACTTAATTCAGTAATGATATCCTCGGTTATGCCGTCTGAAAAATACTCCTGATCCGGATCACCACTTAAATTTGTGAAAGGCAGCACGGCAATCGAGGGTTTCTCAGACACTGTCATCGGAGAGGGTTTTTGATCAGACAATTGCCCATCTTCTACCCTCAAGCGTTCATCACGCAGCCATTCCTCAAACGCCGGGTCATTAATATGAAATCCGGACAGCAGTTCAGCGCCTGCATTGCCACCTTCCACGATGATGTGTTCTGGGTCGAGTGAAACTGTTTCGTCTGTAATGATTAACGCACCGGCAACTTCATCATTCAGCGCCTTTTTGAGTCCGAACAATACCTGACGCAGGGACGCCCGGGCTTGGGCGTCTTCCCGGTCAGACCACAACAGGGCCATGACCTCTTCGCGACATCTTGATTTGTCTGGGGACAAGGCGAGATAGGCCAACAACGCCTTTGCTTTCTTTGAATTCAACGGAATTTGCACGCCATCGGTGCCAACCAGTGAGAATCTGCCGTAAAGGGTCAAATGCAGCATTTAAACATCCCAAAACTCGCAATTAACGCTAGCCGATTGATTAATAACGGCGGAATAACGCTTTGCCTAGGTACGAGTGTTGCAGATTAACGCCCGGAATAACAGGAGAATGACGGTCGACGAATAGGATTTCCAATCAAGCAAAACGGCGGATACGCCGCTGAACTGAAAGGAACATACAATGCAAAAATTCGATATCACTTCGGCCGGTGCTTTTGTAAATGCTTTGGAAGCTGCATCCAAAAGTGAAACGCGTCATAGAGAACCGGTCCGACCAGTTGAAAAGCCGCGGGAGCCAATAGTACACAACTTCGTCAAGCGATTAATTGCGATATTCGTTGGTTAAGCTGTCCAAAACGAACTCACAAAGAGTCTTTGTGAACACCGTGAACTTGAGAAACACTTTAGCCAAATTCCTGCAGCTTCTCCTGTCTGCTTCTGGCACTTATCTGCCTTCTGGTGTTGAAAATATAATGACCAAATTGGGCTCTGAGCCGACCTTGGCCAAGTTTCTTGCAATGTGATCAGCCTGAACGGCAACTATGCGGACATAGTTGCCATTTGAATTTCGTCCTATCGATCCAGCAATTCCGAACCGACGCCCTATAAGACGCGGCTTCGATTTTCTGTTATGCATGTGGAGACAAGAACCGGACATTGATTGGGAGATAGCATCGTGGAAAAGGTATCAGTGCTAGGGCTCGGCGACATGGGTGCCGCCCTGGCCCGCACGCTCATTGCGAATGGGTGCGACGTTACAGTTTGGAACCGGTCGACTGAAAGGTCTGAGCCATTCCGTAGTGACGGCCAAAAAGTCGCTGAGACCGCAAAAGCCGCCGTCGAGGCAAGCCCAGTTTCGATAGTTTGCATCAGCACCCACTCAGATACGACTGCGATGCTGGAGACGATGCCAGACGCCGTTGCTAACCGCACGATAATTGAACTCAGTACGGGCGACGGCCCATCGGCGTCGGTGCTTGCAGAGCGCGTGAATAATTTGGGCGGTACTTGCCTTGTCGGCATGATCCTCGCCGGTCCAGGTCAAATCGGAGAAGAGGGCACCTGCTTCCTAGTTGCTGGCAACGAAGCGGGTTGGACTCGTCAGGAAACTCTCGTCAGACACATGGCGCCGGCTTCCGACTACATCGGCGAAAACGTCGCCCATCTAGCCGATCTATTTTCGGCTCTGTTTTTGCCCAGGCAAGGTGCAATGTTTGGCATGATTTTTGGCGCGCATTTTTGCGAAGTAGCCGGCGTTCCGCTTGACATTTACGTAAAGCAGCTTCCGGCTGCTATGCGCGTGGCGACCGACCTTTACGCACCGACAGTTGCTCAGACGATACCTTCTGGCAACTTCTCCGGCTCTGGCTCACCGCTGAAGGTTTATGAAACTGCTTTTCGCGATGGTTTCGCCGCGTTCCGCGATCGCGGTGCAAACATGACGTTGTCAGACGTATTCGAAGACTTGATCGCCAAGGGGATGGCCGCTGGTTACAGCGATGAACACTTGACCTCTCTCATCAAAGTCCTTCGAGCCGATCGGAGTTAGGATTTCCACCAACTAACTTTGCCAAGACAAACCTGAAAAAACTGATCTTTGAGCGTCCGCTATGGGCTCAAAGCAGTCGTTCAGCCAATCAGAAAAGTGCTTGCTCCTAGCTCCTGAGCTGACGCCCCGCAGGAAATTCTATCCATCCGGCTGAAAATCCAGATTAAGAAATTTGCAAATTTTCAGTCTGCGCCTACATTTTCTTCTGTTAGGAAGAACACGATGAGAAGACGCAGGTTTCTGAAATGGTTTGGCCTAGGCTCCGTGGGTGTTTTTGGTGGCGGGGCGGGGTTTAACGCCTATGATCCGGAAAATTACTACTATTCAGGTCCAAAATCCGATCATTTTGACGGGAAGATTTTCTTCAATCCCGAGGGCACGCCACCGCGCAGATTTCACGATCTGCTGAAGTGGCAACTCGGCGAATCCAAAGCAAAGTGGCCGAAATCCTACTCCAGTGCCTATCACGGAACCAAACCCGACCACCGAATGGAGAGTGATGGCATACGCATTACCATGATCGGGCATGCAACTTTGCTGATCCAGGTGGCCGGACTGAATTTTCTGACGGATCCGGTTTTTGCTGAACGTGCCAGCCCGGTGCAGTTCGCGGGACCGAAACGGGTAAATCCACCAGGTGTTGATTTTGCTGATTTGCCGCCAATTGATTACGTATTGTTGTCCCACAACCACTACGATCATCTTGATCTTGATACGTTGGAACGACTGTCCTCAAAGCATGGCGCAACCATCATCTGTCCGCTTGGTAATGATACAATTGTTAAGTCCCGTGCACCGGAGGCCAAATTCATCTGTGGTGACTGGCATGATGCCTTCGACTTGCAGGCAAACGTGAAGCTTCATTTTGAGCCCTGCCATCATTGGTCTGCCCGGGGAACCAAGGACCGGCGGATGGCACTTTGGGCGGCTTTCCTGATGGAAACTCCTGCTGGCAGGATTTACCACATCGGAGACACCGGTTTTCACGATGGCGTCAACTACAGGGCGCTCCGTGAGAAGCACGGCGCAATTGATCTCGCCATATTGCCAATAGGAGCCTACGAACCGCGCTGGTTCATGAAAGGTCAGCATCAAAATCCGGATGAAGCGGTCCTGGGGCACAAGCTGATCGGAGCCAAATCGTCAATCGGCCATCATTGGGGAACATTCCAGTTAACAGATGAAGCCATCAACGCGCCGATCGAAGCGTTGGCGAGCGCAAAAAAACAACATGGGCTAGATGATCGCGAATTCGTTCCGCTTCGCCCGGGTGAGGTCTGGACACAGTCATCATCATTGGCGTAGCTTTTCTTTGCATTTTTCTGCCAACGCGCCTATTTGAGGCTCCATGAGCGAAACAAATGTTCCCTTCTGGAAAATGAACGGACTTGGCAATGAGATCATCGTTGCCGACATGCGTTCGCTTGGCCTGAAAATTTCTGCGGATGCTGCTGTGGCTCTGGACCGTCAACCGGACACCAAATTCGATCAGATCATGGAGGTTCATGCCAGCGGTAATCCGGATATTGACGCAAGTATCCGCATCCTCAATTCGGATGGCAGTGAAGCCGAAGCTTGCGGAAACGGAACCCGCTGTGTCGTGTCCTGGCTACACGGAGAAAATGCCAAAGAACACTGGTTGTTCAAGACTGCAGGTGGTTTGCTGAACTCGACGTATGCGGGCGATACAAGAATTTCCGTAGATATGGGCGTGCCCAAATTCGGATGGGAGGAAATTCCGCTTGAAGAAGATTTTGCTGACACGACCGGAATAGAATTGCAGGTGGGACCGATTGATGATCCGATCCTGCACACTCCCAGCGTTGCGAACATCGGAAATCCGCACTGTGTCTTCTGGGCGCCGGATGATGTCTGGAGTTATGAGCTGGAACGGTTCGGCTCAATGCTGGAATTTCATCCGGTTTTCCCTGACCGGGCCAATATTTCGATTGCCAACGTTCCTGCCCGCGACCGCATTATCTTGCGAACTTGGGAGCGTGGTGCAGGGTTAACCAAGGCCTGTGGCTCAGCTGCGTGTGCTGCCCTCGTCTGTGCAGCCAGAAAAGACCTAACTGATCGCAAGGCAATCGTGACGGTCCCGGGCGGCGATCTTGAAATCGAATGGACGGATCGCGGCCGTATCCTGATGACGGGCCCGGCGGAGTTTGAGTTTTCCGGAAAGCTCAATCCGGTGACCGGCGAATTCAACCGTGAGGCGGGGTGATGGAATTCGACGAACAATCGGGCGACCAGAAAGTCAGGGTTCTGACTTTTGGATGCCGTCTTAACGCATTCGAGTCTGAAGTTATGCTCAACAAGGCCCGGGACGCGGGACTTCAATACCTCGCCGATGGAGCGATCCTGGTCAACACCTGTGCAGTCACAGGCGAAGCTGTCAGGCAGGCCAGGCAGGCAATTCGTCGGGCAAGACGGGAAAATCCGGAAGCCCGGATTATTGTTTCGGGGTGTGCGGCGCAGACTGAGGCGCGATCTTTCGGCGATATGGACGAAGTTGATCTTGTCATTGGAAACGAAGAAAAGCTCCATGCGAACAGTTATCGTGCGCTTCCAGAGTTTGGCATCAATGATACCGAAAAAGTGCGTGTAGGTGATATCATGAACGTGCGTGAGACTGCACCGCACATGATTGATTCACTTGGCGGACATTCCCGGGCTTTTGTGCAGGTTCAAAATGGCTGCGACCACCGGTGCACCTTTTGCATTATTCCCTATGGTAGGGGGAATTCACGCTCTGCACCGATGGGCACTGTCGTGGAGCAGGTGCGGAAGCTGGTGGATAACGGCTTTCTCGAAGTTGTTTTGACCGGGGTTGATACAACCTCATACGGTGCCGATCTTCCTGGCACACCAAGTCTTGGCGTGCTGGTTCAGAAGATTCTGACGCAAGTACCGGAGTTGCCGCGCCTCCGGCTTTCCTCAATCGATTCAATTGAAGTGGATGAACCATTAATGGATGCGATAGCATCTGACTCCCGTTTCATGCCGCATCTGCATCTTTCCTTGCAACATGGAGATGACATGATTCTCAAACGGATGAAACGGAGGCATTTGCGGGATCACTCAGTTGATTTCTGCAATGCGGTGAGATCTGTTCGC
The DNA here is from genome assembly GCA_051009575.1 of Rhizobiaceae bacterium. Lineage (GTDB taxonomy): Bacteria > Pseudomonadota > Alphaproteobacteria > Rhizobiales > Rhizobiaceae > JAALLB01. The sequence continues at coordinate 134,969 of JBPCWL010000025.1, read as the reverse complement.
TCTGACGTGAGTTTTGGAGCTGACATGATTGCCGGGTTTCCGACCGAAACGGAATCCATGTTTGAAAACGCGCTTTCAATCGTCGATGAATGCGGGATTGATTTTCTTCATGTATTTCCATTTTCATCCAGACCGGGAACCCCGGCTGCAAAAATGCCGCAACTGGACAGGGCATTGATCAAGGAACGCGCGGCGCGATTACGAGAAAAAGGCGAACACCGTTACCAGAAGCATCTTGGCCGGGTAAATCGTGGCACTTACCAGGTGTTGGTGGAGCGCGGGGGAATAGGGCGAATCCCGCAATTTACAACAGTTGAAACCGGTGACCGTCCACAGGGGAAAATTGTCGAGATGAGGATTTCGGGCCATAACGGCAAGCATCTGACAGGTGAATCGATTCACGCAAGACAGGCAGGTTGATCCACGTGGCTGAAGAAAAGAAACCGGGACTTCTAAAGCGCATATTCTCCTTCGGGTTTGGCAAGAAAAAGAAGGCCGAACCGGAAGTTGAAGATACATCTGCGAAGGAAGCCGAAGAAGCCGAACGTCGGGAAGCAGAAGCCGCCAAGGCCGCCGAGGAAAAAGCTGCGCGTGAGGAAGCTGAGCGAGTAAAGGCTGAACGCGAAGCTGAAGAAAAAGCTGCCGCAGAAGAGGAGGTCCGTCGTCTCGAGCAGGAAAGGAAAGAGGCCGAAGAAAAAGCGGAATTGGAAGCTGCCAAAGCTGCGGAAAAAGCCGCCGCCGAAGCCAGGGCAAAAGAAGAAAAAGCCAAAAAGGAAGAAGCGGATCGAAAGGCTGAAGAGCAAAAGAAAGCCCAACAGGCTGCTGAAGAGGAAGAATTAAAACAGCAACGGATTGCTGAAGAAGCTACCCGCAAGAAGAAAGATGAGGCCGCGGCGGAAAAAGCTGCGCGCGAGGAAGCTGAGCGAGTAAAGGCTGAGCAAGAAGCTGAAGAAAAGGCAGCCGCTGAAGAAGAATCGCGTCGCCTCGAACAGGAAAGGAAAGAGGCCGAAGAAAAGACTGCCAGAGAAAATGCGGAAAAAGAAGCTGCGGAACTGGCGGAAAAGGAAGAGGCGGAGCGCCTTGCCGCCGAACGTGAAGCAGAAGCACAGGCAGCAGAAGAACAGGCCGCAAAAGAGGCAGCAGAAGAAGTTGCACGCATAGAAGCCGAACGGTTGGTTGCGCAACGTGAAGCAGAAGCAAAGGCAGCTGCCGACAACGTTGCAGCGGAGGAATCCCGACGTCTGGAGGCGGAAAAAAAGGAAGCCGAAGAAAAAGCGGCGGCAGAAAAGGCAAAAGCCGAAAAAGAATCCAAACCGGTAGTTGTTGCGAAGGAAAAACTGCCGGAACCTGGCCCCGACGATGAAGAAGAGGATACAGAACGCAAGGAAGGTTGGTTCAAGCGACTTCGCAAGGGGCTTTCGCGGTCTTCATCAAACCTGAAGGAAAACATCACAGCTGTTTTCACCAAGAAAAAGCTGGATGAAGACACGCTTCAGGAGCTTGAGGACATTCTGATCCAGGCTGATCTTGGCATCGAAACAGCCATGAACATAACGGATGCTTTGTCCGCAAAGCGGCATGGAAAGGATGTAACCGATGAGGAAGTCCGTCAAATCATGGCTGAAGAGATCGCGAAGGTTCTGGAACCGGTTGCGCAACCACTGGAGCTTGATCTGGAACACCAGCCACATGTGATCCTTGTGGTTGGAGTGAACGGCTCAGGCAAGACCACAACGATTGGAAAATTATCCCAAAAACTTCACGATGCGGATTATTCAACGCTCCTTGTGGCGGGGGATACGTTTCGTGCGGCGGCTATCGAACAGTTGCATATCTGGGGAGACAGGACACATGCGCCGGTAATGTCACGAGAGCATGGAGCAGATGCAGCGGGGTTGGCTTTTGATGCCTATGCGGAAGCAAAGGAGCAGAAAAAGGACGTCATGATGATGGATACGGCCGGGCGCCTCCAAAACAAGAAGGAATTGATGGATGAACTTGAAAAAATCATTCGTGTTCTGAAAAAGCAGGATCCATCTGCTCCTCATACGGTTCTTTTGACGCTTGATGCCACTACCGGCCAGAATGCACTCAATCAGGTGGAGATTTTCAAGGATGTGGCAGGTGTAAACGGACTTGTGATGACAAAACTTGATGGCACAGCAAGGGGCGGGATACTTGTTTCCATCTCAGCGAAACATAAGTTACCGGTATATTTCATTGGCGTAGGCGAGCAGGTCGAGGATCTGGAACCTTTCGAGGCTGATGTGTTTGCAAAAGCCATAGCAGGACTGGACAATGAGTGAATTAAGTAGTGGTGACGCAGAGCGCAAGCCGATCGGGCAAGGTTTGAAACTGGCCCTGGAGATGGGGCCGCTGATCGTCTTTTTCCTGGCAAATACCTATGGCGAGGAACTTGCCGTCCAGATTCCGGTGCTAGCTGATCTTGGAGGCAAAATCTTCATCGGCACGGCATTTTTCATGGTTGCGATGGTAATTTCACTCACGCTTACCTGGATGCTGGAGCGGCGTATTGCGTTGATGCCGCTCGTGACTGGTGTCATGGTCATGGTTTTTGGTGGATTGACGCTTTATCTGCAGGATGAAACCTTTATCAAGGTCAAGCCGACAATCGTCAACATTCTCTTCGGGGCCACCATTTTGGGCATCCTGTTCTTTTTCAAGAAGCCGGTTATGAAGATCCTGTTTGACGGCCCTTTCAGGCTGGATGATGAGGGTTGGGCCAAGCTTTCGTTTCGCTGGGGGTGCTATTTCCTGTTTCTTGCATTGGTCAACGAGATCGTCTGGCGAAATTTCTCGAATGACTTCTGGGTCAATTTCAAGGTTTGGGGAACCATGCCGATGACCATGATTTTCATGGCATTTCAATATCCGGTAATGGTGAAGCACGCATTGCCAGACGAAGATGAAAGTGACGGGAACTGAACGTTTGACCGTCGGGCTAACCGCTCCGTCATAAATCTGTCTTACCACCTTCCGGATTCCTGAAAGGCCCGTGTCCCTCACCGGCTTCAACAAGGCGGTCATGTTCCAATGCCCAGTGGACGGTCGGAAATGCGATATCGTCCCAGGGGACTTCTTCCCAACTGAACAAGCCAACTTCCAGACTTTCTTCGCCCGCTGAAAACTCAGGCACCTTGAATGTGGCACGGTAAATCAGTTGAACTTGCGACAAACGTGGAACCGTATAAACGGCCAGCAGTGAGTTGAGCACAAGCCTGGCATTTGCTTCCTCTACTGCTTCGCGTCTTGCGCCATCTTCCGGCGTTTCATAAAGCTCCATATAACCGGCGGGAATGGTCCAGTAACCCCTGCGAGGTTCGATCGCACGCTTACACAGCAGAATTTTCCCCTCATGACGCACAACCGATCCAACAACGACTTTTGGGTTTTGGTAGTTTACAAAACCACAATGCTCGCACACAGAGCGCTCATGTGTGTCACCATCCGGCACGGTTTTTACCAGGGAGGGAGATAACGGATAAGTCATGATGCCATTTTGCATAATTTGGTCAGGAAAGTCGCCAAAATTTTCAGAGTCAGCGTCTAACTTGTGCCGGAAAGCTTTCGTTCCAGGAGGGGCATTATTATTTTTTCAAGCTGCTCTTCGCTGACCGGACCCACATGTTTGTAGAATATGACACCCTTATCATCGACCAGAAATGTTTCCGGAACACCATAAACGCCCCATTCGATCGAGGCACGTCCTTGCCGGTCCACCCCGACCACATCAAAGGGGTTTCCGAGTTCAGTCAGGAATGCAAGCGCATTACGAGTAGAATCCTTGTGATTGATGCCGACAACCTGGATTCTTTCGTCTTCGCCAAGTTTTACGATTTGCGGGTGCTCCTGCCTGCAGGGAATGCACCAGGACGCAAAAATGTTCACAACACTTATTTTGCCGGTAAACGTATCTGATCCCATTCCGGGGACTTGCCTGCCGCTGGATTCGAGGCCGGGTAATTCAGGAACAATCAGCCTCGGGGCCGGTTCATCGAGAAGTGCGGAAGGAAGTGCCGATGTATCCCGCCCTTCAGTCGCAAGGAGCGAATAAAATACACCCGCAAGTCCCAGGAATATGAAAAGCGGAAGTATCGCTAACCACGTGTGTGTTTTTTTTGCCGGAGCTTCGGTGGACATCACTTCTGGCCTGTTACTTCTGTTGCTCGTTTTCAAGCAATTTGATCTCGGTCTTGCGGGCCTTGTAGTTCAACACAATCGTGAGTGTTGTTGCTGCCAATACTGACGCAGTTATGAGATAGGCGGGGAGAATAAAGGATGCGTGCTCACCAAACATCAGCGGTTTCCTCGTTGTCTGGCAGATTTCATTTTCATTGACCGGATGCGCCTGGCCAGTATTTCATTTCGCATCGACATCAGATGCAATGTGAAAAACAATGCCATAAAAGCAAGTGCCATAACCAGAAGCGGATAAAGAAAAGCAACATCCATGGCTGGCCGGTCAAACCGTGAAACACTTGCCGGTTGATGCAGGGTGTTCCACCAGTCCACGGAAAATTTGATAATCGGAATGATTATGAAACCGGTCAGGGTCATGACGGCCAACGGTTGGGCAGCCTCTGAAGGTTCTTCAAATGCTTTCGAAAGAGCAATCAGACCCAGATAAATGATCAGTAATACAAGTACGGACGTCATGCGGGCATCCCACTCCCACCAGGTGCCCCACATGGGCTTCCCCCACAGGGAGCCGGTTGCGAGTGCCAGGAAAGTAAAAACAGCCCCCAATGGAGCAGCGGAACGCAAAGACACATCGGCAAGCGGGTGTCGCCAAACAATTGTGCCGACAGCGGAAATACTCATTACGGTATAGGTCATCATCGCAAGCCAGGCTGCCGGTACATGAATGAACATAATTAAAACAGTTGCACCCTGTTGATAGTCTTCCGGTGCATTGAAAGCCATATAAAGACCGGCCAGAAACAAAAGGGCGGTTACCGTTCCGAAAACCGGAATGATGCGATCTGCAAAACCCATAAACCGGGTTGGGTTGGCCAGTGACCAAACTCCTGTCGGTTTTACTGTGGTTATGGGATCTGTTTTCATCTTCAGGATATGGTGCCAGTGAACAGGTAAACTCAGTCGGCAGAATGCCGCAGCATGACGCTTGCCGCAAGAGGACCCAATACCGAAGTGAAAAGGGTCAAGGCGCAAAGCAGGAGAAACGGTGCTGTAAAGGGTGCAGGGTCTTCCTGTGCACCGACAATGGCTGCGATACCAAACACCAGAACCGGAATGACTAGCGGCAGGACAAGTACGGAGATCAACATTCCACCCCTTGGTAGTTTTACTGCGACAGCTGCTCCTGCTGATCCGATGAATGAAATTGCCGGAGTTCCTGCAAGAAGTGTCAGCATCGTAACGCCAATTCCGGTTGGTGAAAGATTGAGCATGATTCCATAAAGTGGTGTTGCGAGTGCGAGTGGAAGCCCGGTCATGAGCCAATGCGACACCGCTTTGACAAAAATAGTGAGCATGAGCGGGTGACCCTGCATGACCAAAAGGTCAAGGGAACCGTCTTCCCGTTCATGGGCAAACAATCGGTCCAACCCCAGCAAACTGGCCAAAAGGGCGCCAATCCACAATATCGCAGGTGCGAGAAGTGCGAGCAGTTTTGTGTCCGGTCCGACGGCAAAAGGAAAAACGGTAACGACTGCCAGAAAAAACAAAACGCCAGTCAGCGCACCACTTCCTGAGCGCCATGCATATTGTATCTCCCTGTTCAAAAGTGAAAACACCTTATCCACCGATCTCAAGTGATTGTGTGTTTTTAAGGCCAAGCGGGTGGTGTGTGGCGGTAATCAGGATTCCGTTTTCTGAACAAAAGGTTTTTGCAATTTCCGTGAACAGAGAGACTGATTGAGCATCAAGTCCGGCGGTGGGCTCATCGAGAATCCATATAGGTCGATCGGAAACCAGAAGGCGTGCAATTGCGATGCGTCGCATTTGCCCGGTGGAAAGATAGTTGAAGGGGAGATTGATCGTATGGGCAAGCTCAACTTCATCCAGTGCCTGTTCAACTGTCATCAACTCTTCACCCATGAACGCTCTCCAGAAACTCAGATTTTCACGAACGGTCAGAGTTGATTTCATGCCATTTTGGTGGCCGAGATAATGGCAATACTCGCGTACCGGTTGTTCGAAAGTTTTACCAGTTTCGTCAATTAGCGTTATCGTACCTTCGGCAAGCGGTAGCAGACCCGCGATTCCGCGCAGGGTTGTTGATTTCCCAGCCCCGTTTTCGCCGGTAACAACCAGTGTTTCACCCGCGGCCAGCGAAAAGGAGATACCGGATACGATTTCCTGTCCAGCCCGGCAGAGAGCCAGATTTTCAACATTCAGCTTCATGGTTTCCGTATTTAGCGGTTAAAACGTCTAACGCATAGCTGAAATCTGGACCCGTTCACATTCGACCATTGGCCACTTCACAGCAGGGTTGTTACCGCCTATAACGGCGCCAACTCGCGCAGTTTCTCCCGACATGCGGCCTAAGACGAACCCAAAATGATGGAACTTTCTTTATGTTGAACTCCCCCGACAGCTTCAATTGCAGAACCACGATGACAGTAAATGGCAAGGAATTTGTCTATTATTCCCTGGCAGAAGCGGAAAAGAACGGCCTGGATGGTATTTCGAGACTTCCCTTTTCGCTGAAAGTGCTACTGGAAAATCTTCTCCGCTTTGAAGATGGCCGGTCTGTAACCAAAGAAGATATTGAAGCGGTCGCGGCCTGGCTCAATACCAAAGGTTCAGCTGAAACCGAGATTGCCTATCGTCCGGCAAGGGTTCTGATGCAGGATTTCACCGGTGTTCCTGCTGTTGTCGACCTGGCAGCGATGCGCGATGCGACGGCCAATCTTGGCGGCGAAACTAGCGTGATTAATCCCCAGGTTCCGGTGGATCTCGTTATTGACCATTCGGTGATGGTGGATTTTTTCGCCAATGACAAAGCCTTCACAATGAATGTGGACCGGGAATACGAGCGTAACGGCGAACGATATACATTCCTCAAGTGGGGGCAGCAGGCATTTAATAATTTCCGCGTTGTGCCTCCAGGCACCGGTATTTGCCATCAGGTGAACCTTGAGAACCTCGCCCAAACAGTCTGGACGAAAGAAATAGACGGTAAAACCGTTGCCTATCCCGATACTCTCGTTGGTACTGACTCGCACACCACGATGGTGAATGGGCTTTCCGTTCTTGGGTGGGGTGTAGGTGGTATTGAGGCAGAAGCTGCAATGCTTGGCCAACCGATCACCATGCTGGTTCCCGAGGTCATCGGCTTTGAATTGACCGGTAAGCTGACCGAAGGGACAACGGCTACAGACCTAGTTCTGACGGTTGTTGAAATGCTCCGCCAGAAAGGCGTCGTCGGCAAGTTTGTTGAATTTTATGGGTCGGGGCTTTCCAATCTTTCGCTGGAAGATCAGGCAACCATTGCGAACATGGCTCCTGAATATGGCGCGACCTGTGGTTTCTTTCCGGTCGACAATGATTCACTCAACTATCTGAAATCTACTGGCCGCGATGCAGATCGTGTCGCGCTTGTAGAGGAATACGCAAAGGCGCAGGGCATGTGGCGTGCAGATGATACACCGGACCCTGTCTTTTCTTCGACTCTTTCCTTGAAACTTGAAGAAGTTGTCCCATCCATTTCCGGGCCGAAACGTCCTCAGGATCGTGTAGTTCTGGCAAATGCAGATACTGAATTCGCCAAGGCTGCGGAAGCGATCAAATCAGGAAACATTTTGAAAAAAGGCGAGGAAAAACGTTATGAGGTCGCCAATTCAAACTACCGGATTGACGATGGTGATGTTGTGATTGCCGCAATCACTTCCTGCACAAACACATCAAACCCTTCCGTGATGATCGGTGCGGGTCTCCTGGCGCGGAATGCCCGGGCCAAGGGTCTTACTGTTAAACCTTGGGTGAAAACCTCACTTGCGCCGGGATCTCAAATTGTTACGGATTACCTGGAAAAAGCAGATTTGCAGGATGATCTTGATGCGCTGGGCTTTAATCTTGTTGGATATGGTTGCACCACCTGTATCGGCAATTCCGGACCATTGCCTGAGCCCATTTCCAAGGCGATCAATGACAATGATGTTCTTGCCTGCTCAGTATTGTCGGGTAACCGGAATTTCGAAGGCCGGGTAAGTCCTGACTGCCGCGCCAACTATCTGGCGTCGCCTCCGTTGGTCGTTGCATACGCTATTGCCGGGTCGCTGCATGTTAACCTGAACACCGATCCGCTGGGACAGGACCAGGAAGGCAATGATGTGTATCTGAAGGACATCTGGCCGTCATCAACGGAGATAGCAGACCTGATCCGCACCTCGATCAATGAAGAGATGTTCCACACTCGTTATGGTAACGCCTTTAAGGGCGATGCCGGTTGGCAGGAAATTGAAGTATCGGGAGGTGAAACCTATGAATGGTCATCACAATCCACCTATGTTCAAAACCCTCCTTATTTTGATGGCATGACCATGGAACCTGAACCTGTTGAGGACATCAGGAATGCCCGTATCCTCGGACTGTTTCACGATTCCATCACAACCGACCATATTTCACCAGCCGGCTCATTCAAGGCCGATACGCCTGCCGGTGGGTATCTGACTGACCGTCAGGTACGCCCTCTTGACTTCAACTCCTACGGTTCACGTAGGGGAAATCACGAAATCATGATGCGTGGCACGTTTGCCAATATTCGTATCAAGAACCAGATGCTCGAAGATGTCGAAGGCGGTTATTCGAAACATTACCCGTCAGGCGAACAAGGTGCGATGTACGATGTTGCAATGCGCTACAAGGAAGAAGGCACGCCACTGGTAATTTTTGCCGGTAAGGAATACGGAACCGGATCATCACGGGACTGGGCGGCGAAAGGTACACGTTTGCTTGGAGTAAAAGCCGTTATCACAGAGAGTTTTGAACGGATTCACCGTTCCAACCTGATCGGCATGGGAGTTCTGCCTTTGGTGTTCGCCAACGGAGACACATGGGATTCACTGGGAATGAAGGGGGATGAGCAAGTAACCATTGAGGGCCTTGCTGATCTGAAACCCCGCCAGAACCTGGACGCCACGATTAATTATTCCGACGGTTCAAGCAAAACCATCAGTCTCCTTGTTCGTGTTGATACAGAGGATGAACTGGATTACTTCAATGCAGGCGGCATTCTTCACTATGTATTGCGCAACCTCAACCGCGCTGCCTGATCGTAAGTCGAGTTCAAGAAAACTGTCGTTTCCCGTCAGAACTGGCGGGAAGCCTGGATACACGACAATACACAAATTCGTGTCATAAACGGTTTGTGAGTCGCATTTTTACGCGAAATTCAATACTTCCTGTATATTCGAAGTCGGTACTTCGAACGATATACACATGAGAGATGGAAATTTGCGAAGACTTTTGACGACATTCTTGGTGACCGGCGCTGCGCTGATATCAGCTGCGGAAGCTGCTGACGTGACAAAACCAAAAGGGGTTATCGAACTGTTCACGAGCCAGGGCTGTTATTCGTGTCCACCTGCTGACAAACTGATTGGGAAGTTTTCCAGGGACGGGGATTATCTGGCACTAAGCTGGCATGTTGATTACTGGGATTATCTTGGCTGGAAGGATACGTTTGCCAGCCCGAAAAATACGGAAAGACAGCAGAATTACGCACGTATGCTTCAAGAACGGCAAGTGTATACACCCCAAGCTGTACTTAATGGTCGCGTTCATGAGGTCGGATCGAGAGAAGGAAAGATCAAGTCCCTGTTCAAGCAACTTGAACAGGGAGACCAGGACCTCAGTGTACCAATCGATGTTGTAGTAGATAAGGAAAGCGTCAACATCCGTGTCGCACCGGGTGCGGTAACGGAAAAGGCAACGTTACACTTGGTATTTTTCAACAAACTCGAAACGGTGAAAATTGAACGCGGAGAAAATGGTGGAAAGAAACTTCAATATCATAACGTTGTTCACGCAACCCAACCGCTGGGGCTGATTGGTGAAGATGGTTACGATATGGGGTATCCCACCATGGAAATGGCGAAGTCGGGCTTTGATTCATGTGCGCTGATTTTACAAACCCATGATTCCGACGGAAATCCGAGCGCCATCATCGGCGCAACCGTGTTGTCGGACCTCTAAAAAAAGACCGGCACATGGCCGGTCAAAGAGATATGGGGATTAATGTGCTTCCTTAGACAGTGTGGTCCGGTTCGTTGACATCCGGGGGCTGGGGGGGCTGAAAACCGGTTGGTCCTCGAACCGGACCGTCTGAGGCAACATCAACAATCTGGTATCGAATAACGACAAGACAAAGTTCAGAATTGGGCAATTTTGTGACAATTATTCCGTTAAGCGTTTTGAATGCTGCTATGTTATTTTCAGCAGTATTCCGTAACGCTATAAAATATCACAATTTTCGCGGTTTTGACTTGCATTGGGGGAAATTCGCTTCCATGTTTGGCTCATGAATTCGAGTAGCGGTTCCAATATTGTGCCTTTGGCAAAAAACTCGGTTTCCAAGGCTCAGGAAAGAGTTTCTTTTCAACGCCGTGAGCTGGATGTTCTACTACAATTTTACAGCGCCAGAGTGGGGACTGGAGAATGGCGTGACTACGCAATCGACATGTTGAAGGATCGCGCCGTATTTTCTGTATTCAAACGTGCCAGCGAAGTTCCTGTCTATACGATTGAGAAAACGCCAAGTTTGGCAAGGCGGCAAGGACAATGGTGTGTGATCAATGCCAATGGTCTGATTTTAAAGCGGGGACATGAGTTACGAACGGTCCTTAGGGTTTTGGAAAAGAAACCAAAACTTATTTCAATCTGACCCATCTTTTTTCGTGGAGATTTAAATAAAAAACGGCGCCCATAAGGCGCCGAAATTGCTTGGATTTTCTTGTTCTGCTATTCGCGGTTACCGAGGAACTGCAGCAGGAACATGAACATGTTGATGAAGTTCAGGTAAAGGCCCAGTGCTCCCATGATGGTTGCGCGCGCCATAACCGCTGTATTTCCGGCAATCATGTCATATTGGTTCTTCAGGCGCTGAGTGTCATAAACGGTCAGGCCGGCAAAAATCAGAACACCAATCACGTTGATCGCAAATTGCAACGCGCCGGACTGGAAGAAGATATTGCCAATGCTTGCCAGAATAAGCCCGACGAGACCCATAAGAAGGAAAGATCCCATTCCAGACAGGTTCCGTTTTGTCGTGTACCCGTAGAGGCTTAGACTTCCGAATGCAGCAGCGGTGATAAAGAATGTCTGTACAATGCTAGCAGCAGTGTAGACGAAGAAAATGCTCGAGATCGATACACCCATAATTGCTGCAAATGCCCAAAACAGAAGCTGTGCAATTGGGGTGCTGAGCTTGTTAATGCCAAATGACAACACCAGAACAAAGGCAAGCGGTGCAAACATGATCACATAGGATAGCGGCGGTGTGTAAACTGCAGCCAGAAATGCCTGACTGGTTGAAGCAAGATATGCAGTTCCCATCGCTGCAACGCCTGTAACACCCAGCGCCAGCGCCATGTAATTGTAAATTCCAAGCATGTATGAGCGGAGACCTTCGTCATACACAACGCCGGAGCGGGATGCCGATCCGTAGTTAACCTGGTTTTCTCTATAATCAGCCATATATTTTAAAACTCCCAATAAGCTTGACGGTTATGGCCGCCCTTCAGGACGATTACCCCTAATATGCGAACTCACCATAACAATCTCAAGTCTTAAATAAGCATGAATCTGCCCCAAATTGCCTCTTTTTGGGTAAACATTACCAAATTTTCACAATTCCCGGAGAATCGGAGCTGCTTTTTGACCAAGAATTCGCCAGGTTCCCAGTAATCCAAACACGATGGTGAAAGCAAGAGAAGCCAATATGGTTGTCGCGGCTATGGTCGTTTGAATCACAAAATTGAAGTCCATAATGACTGAAATTACAAACCATGCCGCGAGACTGCCTGCGAGAATGGCAAAAACAGCGGTTGAAAGGCCCAAAAGGGTGTATTCCAGCACCAGCATGCGCATCAATGTTTGACGTGTTGCTCCGAGGGTTTTCAGCACTACCGCATCATGAACCCGTTCTCGGTTTCCTGCTGCTACAGCGCCGGCGAGGACCAGCACTGAAGAAAACAGCGCAACAGAAGCTGCCGCCCGAATGGCGGTCGACAATTGGGCAATTAGTCCGTTCACGGTTTCGAGTGCGTCCCGGATACGGACCGCAGTGACTGCCGGAAATGCTTTTGCCAGAGCTTTCAACAGCTTTCCGTCGAAGGCTTCCGCGCTGTCTTCTCCGGCCGTAAGCGTGGCGAGGTGGGCATGTGGAGCCCCGGTAAATGTGTTAGGCGAAAAAACAAAAACGAAATTAATGCCCAAAGTTTCCCATTGCACTTCACGCAGTGACGAAATTTCGGCCGAAATATTTCGACCGAGAACGTTGATTGTAATCTGGTCGCCAATTCGCAAACCCAGTTCGCCCGCTTCTTCGGCACTTACTGAAACCAGCGGTGGGCCTGAGTAATCTTCCGGCCACCACTCTCCTGATGCAAGGGTTGAATTTTCCGGTATACGTTTTGCGTAGGTAATTCCGCGATCGCCTCGCAGAACCCATTCTCCGCCCGCTTCTGCCTTGTACTCGCTGGCAGATATTCCCTTCAGTGACACAACCCGGCCGCGCAACATCGGAACAGAAATGATTTTTCCCTTTGGGGACATTTCCGCAAGTTTTTCGCGGAAGGGTTCAATTTCATTGTTCTGGATATCGACAAAAAAGAAGTCGGGAGCATCCTTGGGAAGATTGTTTTCAATCTGGTTGCGAAGATTTCCATCAATCGTTGCGAGCGCAACAAGCAGCGCAAGACCCAGACCCAATGATAAAATGACGGAAGGGGTTAGAGACCCCGGCCTGTGTATGTTGGCAATTGCCATTCTCAGGGATGTTGAACGGACTGCCGGAGCATGTTTTGCTAGCCACTGAATTCCGGCTGATACCAAACGCAACAGGATAAATGATGCAAAGGTCGCTCCGACAAACACAGTTGCGATAAAGCGGTTGTCTGAAAACCAGATTGCACATGCGATGAGAGCAATTACACAAATGACAAGGGCGAAGATGTAAATCAGCCTCGGTAAGGTACGGTTTTCACCGTAGCTTGCTGCGCGAAACAGTTCCGTGGGTTTGGTTTCCTGCGAGACTGCCAGCGGCCAGATGGAAAATATCAGTGTTGTCAGCACACCGTACAATATGCCGGGAGCAAGCGCCTGGGGAAAGAACAACGTTCCTTGTGAAATCGGAAGCAAGGTGCTCAGTGCTGCCCTCGCTGCATACGGCATGGCAGTGGCAAGTAACAGGCCGATTAATATTCCAAGGCCTGCCATGATCAGGATTTGAACCATGTACAATTGAAATACAAACCTTCCCGGCGCACCCAGGCTTTTCAGGGAGGCAATTACGGGACGCTTGGTTTCGAGAAACGCTCGGGTGGCATTTGCAACACCAACACCGCCGACGATAAGCGAAGTCAGCCCGACCAATGTCAGGAACTGTGAAAACCGCTCAACACTACGCGTTAATGCAGGAGCGGCGTTGTCTCTCGAGCGAATACGCCAACCCGCATCCGGAAACCGATCTTTTGCCTGTTCTGTGATTTCTGCAATGCGTGAATCGGTTGGATCGTCAACTTTCAGTTTATAATGATATCGCAGTAGTGATCCGGGTTGTATCAGCCCGGTTTTTTCAAGGCCTTCAAGGCTCATCATCAATCGTGGGCCAAAACCGATATTATCGCCAACCTTGTCCGGTTCATTGTCAACTGCTGCAATCAATGTGAATTTTTCAGAACCAATTTCAAGTTCTCCGCCGATCTCTACATCGAGCCTTTCGAGCAGCAACGGGTCAACAGCGACCTGATTTTCTTCAAGTGAAGCGGTCGAAATTCCCGCCAGACTGAATGTTCCGTAATGCGGATAAGTGTTATCCACTGCCTTGATTTCAACCAGGGTCTGGTCACTGCCGTCCGGCAAGCGTGCCATTCCTCGCATGGTAATCAATGTTGTGATACTGCCATTTGAGTTCAGGAAAGATTTTTGTGCAGGACCGGCTTCGCGTTGCACAAGCGAAAATGACAGATCTCCCCCCAATATCGCCTGCCCTTCAGCGGCAATACCATTGGTTATCGACTGTGCAACTGAATTTACGCCTCCAATTGCTGCGACACCCAGGGCGATACATCCGAGGAAAATATAAAATCCCCGCAAACCTCCGCGAAGTTCGCGCAAAGCAAACCGGACGGCAAGATGTATGTCAGGTATATATTCCCGACTAGGCACGGGCTACCTCGATTACTCCGGAGCGAACTGGAATGGTGCGGTCACAACGACCGGCAAGATTCGTATCATGGGTTACCAACACCAATGTAAGTCCCTTGTGGGTTTGTCGCTCAAACAGCAGGTCGGCAACTTGTCTTCCCGTTTCTCCATCCAGGTTTCCGGTCGGCTCGTCGGCAATCAAAACTGATGGCGAAGGGGCAAGGGCGCGGGCAAGGGCAACCCGTTGCTGCTCGCCACCTGACAGTTGGCCCGGATAATGGCTCAGCCTGTCGCCCAACCCGACAGCCTCGAGTTCTGCCTCGGCCTTGGCCTGTGCATTCGGGTCTCCTGTCAACTCCAGAGGTACTGCAACGTTCTCAATTGCAGTCATGTTCGGTATCAGATGAAACGACTGGAATACAATTCCGATGTTGCGGCCCCTGAAAGCGGCTAGTTGATCTTCTCCCATGCCGGTAATGTCGGTTCCATTGATGACGATGCTTCCTTCATCAACTTTTTCAAGACCGGCAATCACCATTAGCAACGTTGATTTTCCCGATCCTGACGGTCCGACAATCCCGGTAGAGGTTCCCCCTTCGATCTCAAGGTCTATACCCTTGAGAACATGAACGCGGGATGCATCGCTGCCAAGAGTCAGTTGCAGGTCTTTCAGCCAAATTGCTATTGTTGGGGATTGCGTTAACACTAGTAGAGACCCACTTGTTGGTAATTAAAGAAGCCATATGGGACTGTTTCATGAAAATCAAACCTGTACTCCATTACAGTTTGTTCATCTTTGCACTTCTGTTGGTGCTGCCTGTTACACAGGCGAGTGCCAATTGCGCCGATGTTCGGGTGGTTGTGTTTGGTGACAGCCTGGTTGCCGGATACGGTTTGCCGCCCGGAAAAGCTTTCCCTGAACAGTTGTCCCAGGCTCTGCAAGGTAAAAGCAGTTCAATCGATGTCATAAATGCCGGAGTTTCCGGTGACACAACATCTGGCGGTCTGTCGCGCCTTGAATGGTCCGTCGGCGACGGGGCCGACATCGTGGTTCTTGAGTTGGGCGCGAATGATGCACTTCGTGGAATTCCCGTGGAGATTACCAGGAAGAATCTTGATGCAATGATTTCCCGGTTGAAATCTGCGAGCATCGAAATTGTATTGGCTGGAATGCTGGCTCCACCAAATATGGGAAAAAAATACGGAGATGCATTTAATGCGATTTATCCGGAGCTTGCCGAGAAACACGAGATAAAGCTTTATCCCTTCTTTCTGGAAGGCGTGGCCACTGATCCCCAGTTCAATCAGGATGACGGCATTCATCCGAACCCTGAAGGTGTCCAAGTGATGGTGAAAAACTTCATGCCAGCTCTTGATTCGGTTCTAGAAAAGGTTTGTGCGCGGAAACTGTAACGCCCGTGCATGATTTTGTGGATCAGGTATTGTTTCCGGTCTGCCCTGCAATTCAAACGTCTTCCCAGGGAAAACTATCCAGCCGCTGCGCGCCTTCACTTGTAATCAGAACCTGTGTTTCAAGTTTGATGCTTTCGGAGCCAGCCTCTCCCACAAGACTTTCCACGCATACCACCATTCCGGGCTCAAATTCTCCGGACATCGCATTTTCCGTAAAGTCCACATGCAGCGGCACAACCGGCCATTCATCCGCCATGCCTACACCATGCAATGCAAGTGAATACCGGTAATCGACATGTTGTTCCGGAATTTTCCAGCTTTTTGAATTGAATTCCTGAAAACTCAATCCGGGTTCCAATAGTCCGAGATTGTGCTCAATCTGCTCCAGGGCTGTTGCGTAGAGTTTCTTCTGAAGGCTGGTCATCTTGGTATATCCGCATGTCCAGCTCCTTGAGAGGTCAGCGCAATATCCATAGGGGCCTATCATGTCGGTGTCGAATGAGATCATTTCTCCTTTTTGACAGGGGCGATCCGAGCATTCCGAATACCAGGGGTTTGTATTGGGTCCACAGGTTAGCAGCTTGGTTTCGAGCCAGTCGCCGCCTGAACGGGCATTTTCAAAGTGTAAATGCGCCCAAAGTTCCCGCTCCGTAGCTCCTGGAATCGAGTGTTCATAAATGCGGGCCATGCCTGCTTCACAGACCTTGATGGTCCAGCGCATGAGCTCAATTTCTTCGGCAGATTTTACAGACCGTGCCACTTCGGTAATCTGGGTGCCTTCAACATACTCAAGGCCTCGTGACTCCAATGCTTTGATACCTGGTCCGTCCAGTTTATCTGCTGCTATGCGCTGATTTTTTCCCCCGAAGGAATTGACGAGGTCTGCAATCTCATCTGCCCACTTTTTCAGATTCACATCCACTTTATTGCCGGCCGCCATGAACATCCAGGAAACAGCGGTTCTAATTTCATCTATTCCGGGCAAACCCTCGTTGAGGTGTCCGCATCCCTTGAATTCCCACAAAATTGCGGGGCCATCTGTGAGAATCATCGCGTAGCGAACCGGATTATGCGCGGTCCAGACCTGCATGTTGGAACTATCAAATGCGTAACGAATGTTGATCGGGTCATATAACAAGAGGGCGGCAACATCTGCCTTCGCCATTTGTTCGCGGAGCCGTTTCAACCGGAATGCGCGCGCCGCATTCAGTACATAAACCGAAACGGGGCTTATTAAAGGTTTGTCTGAACCTTCGCTGTTCAAATAGGTGAGCTTGCGGTCATCTCTGAATAGTTCGGTACTTCCCTCAGTCATGCAGCCCGCCCATAAAAGCCGACTTGTTCTTCCCTGGAAAACATTACTCCGGGCCGATCATAATATGAAAACACCGCAATGATCCGTTCCTTGTTTCCCTGGATCTTTGTCACTCGGTGCGGTGTATTGATGCCGCGGAAGACATTCAGGGTTCCTGGCGTAACAGTCATGGATTTTTTTTGCGGGTCTTGTCCGCTCAACAATTTTTCCACTCCGTCATAATTCGGGTTTTCGGCCGAACGCAGATCTTTTCGGTATTCGAACGCCCCGCCTGCTTCCGGGGCCTGCAGTAGTAAGGTCGTCGTGAATTCGGAGCGGTCGAAGTGCCAGTTGAGGGTTTCTCCCTCGCGGTATGACATTACATTTACCCGGGCAAGAGGATCTTCCATGACGTGGAGCTGATCTTTGTTCATCACTGCCGCTAGAAAACGGATTAGTGGTTCCCATTCATAGATATCTATAACCCGGTTTCCTTGCAGCTGGTCAGCACACAAGGTGTGATTGACAGTTTGGAATTTTGTCAACGCAGGATGGTCTTGCGGCAATCCGTCGACCTGTTCCTTGAAGTAAACATTGTGAGAACGTGCATGGGTAAAAGATTCGGCAGCCATTTTCGGCGCAATAGCCTCGACTGCCTTTTGCATCACGGCATTGTGGACGAACCCTTCCAGATTGAACATTCCTTCTTTCTCAAGATCTGTCCTGCAGCGTTTTACCAGTAAACGGTAACTTTCGCTTTCTGGACAGTTGATGGGAAATTTTTCAAGATTAAACAGCTTTTGCATGTAAAGCCTCCATTCTAACGCTAGTTGAATTCAACTCCGGCTTTGTTGCAACTAGAAAAAATGTTGGTATTCATAAGAAAAAGTACGGGCAATCATGATCAAGCTTCCCTCCCTAAATGCATTGCGTGCGTTTGAAGTTGCCGCACGCTGCGGTAGTTTTTCCGTGGCGAGCGATGAATTGGGTGTCAGTTCAGCAGCGGTCAGCCTACAGGTCAAAAACCTTGAAAAACACATCGGCAAGAAGCTTTTTTTGAGGCGTGGAAACCGGATATTCCTTACTGATGCCGGACAGGCGATTTACCCCAATCTTGCCACCACATTCGACCAGCTGTCCCAAGCCATTTCCTTGTTGCAGGAGAATCCCGGTCGCCCGGGGCTGGTGATCAGCATCCTGCCGGCCCTTGCAGAACGATGGCTGGTGACTCGCATACATGAATTTCGGCAATTTTCAGAAACGTCAGTCGATATCCGGGTTGAGAATGATCCTATTGATCCGGTCCGGGAAAACGTCGACTTGCGGATAACCTATGACACCACGTTTTACGAGGGCTATCAGTCGGTCCCAATATTATTAACGCAAGCTGTGCCGGTATGTAGTCCGAAGTTCTGGGAAGCCCATTGTGACCAGGATGGGATTTTAACCAATGTTCCCAATGCCAAATTGATACATAATCACTGGGGTGTTGATTATCTGACTCAGCCGGACTGGTCTTCGTGGTTCAGTTTGGCAGATCCGCAACGTAAAATCGGAAAACCAAATCTTACCGTTTCAGATACTTCGCTAGCAATATCCCTGGCAAAGCAAGGTATGGGCATGGCACTTGTTCCTGAAGCTTTGATACATAGTGAAGTTGAGAGCGGAAAGTTGGTGGTTCCTTCCAAAACCCTTCTCGAGATGGAAAGGCAATATGTGGCGATATTCGCCAATGCGAAAGCTGATAATGTCGAAATAAGACGGTTTCTGGAATTGTTGTGAGTGCAATCATCCAGCTATGCGGCTTGCAAAGAACCTGAAAACTGTCACACTCCTGAAATCCGGATAATTCCGGTTGATTCGCTCACGGCGAACAGGGTGATGACATGCCAAGATTGTTTACCGCACTCGAAATTCCCACCCAAATTGCAATGCAGTTGTCACTTCTACAAAGCGGGTTGCCCGGCGCTCGCTGGATTGACCGTGAAAACCTTCATATCACCTTGCGGTTTGTTGGTGACGTCGAGGTGCCGGTAGCGCGGGAACTCTGTTATGAACTTGAAAAAGTAAAAACATCACCTTTTTCCCTGAAGCTGGAAGGTCTGGATGTGTTCGGAAATTCAAAACCGCATAGTCTGTTTGCAGGACTTGCCCGGAGTGAGGCGTTGATGGAGTTGCGTGCGGAGCAAGAAAGGATATGCCAGCGGATTGGATTGGCTGCAGATTCAAGAAAATATACACCGCATTTAACAATCGCACGGATCAGGGCCGCCAAACCTGCTGCAATCGCACGCTATCTATCTGGATTTGGCGGATTTCAGAGTCAGGATTTTCCAATTGGCAGATTTGCCCTGCTTTCTTCGCGGGACTCGTTCGGTGGCGGGCCATATAAAACGGAAGAAAGCTACAAGTTAGTGGAGGAAAATCTTGCCGAAGCGTGAAAAGCTTACACCAGCAGAAATTGATCAGGCTCTGGATAATCTAGTTGGCTGGCAAAAAGCAATTGACCGGAATGCGCTGACGAAGAAATTCGAGTTCAAAAATTTCAGCGAGGCATTTGGATTCATGACGCGTGTTGCTCTTGTTGCCGAGAAAATGGACCATCATCCGGAATGGTTCAACGTTTACCGGACAGTAGATGTCACGCTCGCAACGCATGATGCAGGTGGTATTACCAATCTGGACCTGGAGTTGGCTAAATCAATGAATAAGCTGGCAGGTTCTTGAAGACGGCCCATGCTGTTCCCACATTTTGAGGTGAGGAATTGCTATGAAAAAAGCCGAAATTGACGAAATCCTGATGCCGGGTGACCTATCCGAAGAAAATGTTCGTGAAGAAAGGGTCAGGTCCGGTTTCTGGAAGAAAGTACGGAAAACTGCAGGCCGGGTGCCCTTTATGGATGAGGTCGTCGCTTCGTATTATTGTGCCATGGACCCAGCAACTCCAACGAAGGTCAGGGGAACCCTGATAGCTGCACTTGCCTATTTCGTCCTTCCACTTGATTCCATTCCGGATTTTTTGCTCGGCTTCGGATTGACCGATGATATCGCCGTTCTTACTGCTGCAATGTCCATGGTTAGCGGACATTTGAAAGATAGCCATCGCGAGGCGGCGAGAAAATTTTTATCCGTCAAAGAGCCGGAAGAATGAAGCGCAGCATGGACTTTTATCGCCAAGTTACGTAAGTCGCACAGAAAATATTGCCTGGTAAGAACATGCGCGGTTATTTCGGTATTGGTGTTGAAGGGATTTCCAAGCCCATGAATTTTGGAAACCTGGCACGGTCAGCTCACGGATTTGGGGCGAGTTTCATCTTTACTGTTGCCCCTGCCGAACGGATTGGAGCTCCGCAATCTGATACCACGAAATCCCGGGACCATTTGCCCTGGTACTCGTATGAGACTGTTCCTGAAATGCGGCTGCCGGACGATTGCAGACTAATCGGAGTTGAACTCACACCCGATGCAATTGAATTGCCGAGTTTCCGTCACCCGGCAAAAGCAGCCTACATTTTGGGGCCGGAAGGCGGGTCCCTTTCTCCGGAGATGGTGGAAAAGTGCGAATTCATTGTGAAAATTCCGATGGATTTCTGTATCAATGTTGCCATGGCGGGTGTCGTTGTCATGTATGACCGTATGCATTCATTGGGCAGGTTTGCGGAAAGACCCATTGCAGCAGGTGGTCCATCTGAACCCCTTAAGCCGCACATTCACGGAAAAAAGCAGTATTCCGGCGGCAGAAAATTGCCCTGAAAACATAGGAAATGACGATTTTTTTGGCCCCTCGTCTGAATCCTGCCAATATTTTGTAACACTTGGTGACCGGATTGCTCTAAGCTGAACGGGAGTGAAGTGCCAAAATTTGATTCGGAATTTTAAGATTTCGTTTATATTTTGGTAACTATCATTAACGCATATTAAGTTCACGATTACGGGGACATCAGTGTCGGCATTTGGCAATTTTGTTGAGCAGAACTGATGAGTTAGATGATGAAGACAGGATTTTCTCTTGCAGGCACGATAATTGGTGCCCTGGCAATGACGGCAATTGCATTACCAGCCAATTCTCAAGCGCAGGCTCCTACAAGAATCAAGCAGCACAATGCGTGGGGTGCTTACAGCCATAGCAGTTCAAATGGCAAGATTTGTTATGTACTTTCCGTTCCCACACAAAAAGAGCCTTCAGACCGGGATCATGGTGATGTATTTTTCATGGTAGCAAAGCATCCTGGGCAGAATGTGAATTTTGAACCGCAATTTACGGTAGGCTATCCGTTTGCCGATGATTCAACGGTAACACTGGAAATCGATGGAAAGAAATTTGCGATGTTCACCAAGGGCAGCAATGCCTGGATGAAAAATCCTGCTGAAGAACCCACGGTCGTGGCTGCAATGCGTGCAGGAAGCAAAATGTCAGTTACCGGTCAGTCCCGGCGCGGTACGGAAACCCGGTATGCCTATTCACTTTCAGGTGTCACAGCATCTCTCAAGGAAATCGAATCCTGTAAATAAATCCGTGATTTGAGAAGACAGCCATGATACATCGCGTCCATGCCTGTATCACTTGATCTTACAGATTCCGTTACGCGAAAAGAACTGGATGCATTAAAACCCGCAAACAGTTCGAAGCCGTCGCTTGTTGGAATGAACCGGACAACCATGTCAAATGCGTTGCGGGAAGCCAGCATACCGGAAAAACAGATCAAGATGCGAGTCAGCCAGATTTGGCATTGGCTGTATATCCGTGGGGTATCGGACTTTTCAGACATGAAAAACCTTTCAAAGGATTTTCGGGCGATGTTGGCTGACACCTTTGACATCGCGCGGCCGAAAATTGTCGAGGAACAAATATCCAGTGATGGCACACGCAAATGGCTTCTACAGTTTCCTTCGCTGGGTGCCGGTAAGCCGGTTGAAATTGAAACGGTCTATATTCCAGAAGAAGGTCGCGGAACGCTTTGTATTTCATCACAGGTCGGATGCACGCTTACCTGCTCATTTTGTCATACTGGGACTCAAAAACTGGTGCGCAATCTGACAGCGGGTGAAATTCTGGCACAATTGCTTGTTGCACGTGACCGGTTAGGCGATTTCCCTGACCGGGATACGCCTGCCGGTGCAATCGTTCCTTCGGAAGGCCGTAAGATTTCCAATATTGTGATGATGGGAATGGGAGAGCCTCTTTACAATTTTGACAATGTGAAAGAGGCATTGCTGATAGCATCAGATGGTGACGGACTTTCCTTGTCCAAGCGTCGTATTACTTTATCCACTTCGGGTGTTGTGCCGTTTATTCCGAAAACCGGAGAGGAGATCGGAGTGATGCTGGCCATCTCGTTACATGCGGTTAGTGATGATCTTCGTGATGAGCTGGTCCCCATCAACAAAAAATATCCGCTCAGGCAATTGCTTGATGCATGCAGGGATTACCCCGGCCTCTCGAATGCCAAGCGGATCACATTTGAATATGTGATGCTTAAGGGCGTTAATGATTCTCTTGCCGATGCAAAAGAACTGGTCCGGCTCCTAAAAGGAATACCTGCAAAAATCAATCTTATTCCATTTAACCCCTGGCCCGGCTCGAATTATGAATGTTCGGATTGGGACCAGATTGAACAATTTGCAGATTTTATCAACGCGAATGGGTATGCTTCCCCAATCAGGACGCCCCGAGGGCGGGATATTCTGGCGGCATGCGGTCAATTGAAATCCGAATCCGAGCGGTTGAAGAAATCAGACCGTCTTGCTCTTGAGGCTATGATGATTGCCGGCCATGGAGCGTAAAACGCCTAGGTCGTTTTTTGGTCAAAATTGCACAAATTCTGCTGAAACATAGGATCCAATGCCGAAGTTTGCCAGATAGAATGCCTGCATGTATCAGTCTTCACTCTCTTTCAGACAGTCGGCCATTGTATATGTGGTAGGTTATCTTATTGCTGTTCCTGTCGCTGTTCTGGTTGCAGCCACGCTTTCCTTGTTACCCACCGTATTTCCCGATGATGGAAAATGGGGTTCCTTTTACAAGGAGTTAGAAATCCTTCATTTTGTTGTCCTGATGGGGCTCATATATACCGCAATGACGGCTTTGCCGGGATATGCTATCACCCTGGTCGCAGCACACCATAAATGCTGGCATGGCGTTTGGTTTTATGTTGCTGCTGGATTTTTGACGGCGGTTCTCGCGCATCTATTGCTTGCGCTATTCTTTGGTGGCTTCATGCTGTTTGGAATGAAAATCTTTTATGCTTCTTTTCCGGGTGGAGCGGCGGGGGCTTATTGCTATTTCCTTTGGCGTAAAAACATGCTTTCAGTCTGGGCACACTGAAGTGGTTCCCGGATTGCATGAAACTTGTTCTTTATCTTTTTGGCCGCCTGATCGTTGTATGCTTTGCATTGATTGTAGCGCTTTTGGCTGCTTCGCTGTTTATAGGATTTGGCTTTGCAAGCGGCATCATGGAGGGGTTTCTGGACCCTGAGGTGTATGCTGAAACCAGGGATGAAGAGATCGGTAATATTGCGATCGGTATTGCCACTTTTGTGATCGCGGTTTTCACAGGAATCAATCTAGCAGGCTTTACAGTACTACCCACAACCATTGCGGTGGCTGTTACCGAAATGATGCGTTGGCAATCCCTCACTATTCAGTTGGTGCTAGGTGGACTGTGTGCGCTCTTCACAATGTTTACTGTATTGGCGTTGCCTGCAGGCGAATTACCCTCAAACGGATCAGTAATAATTGCCCTTGCTGCTGGGTTCGTCGCCACATTTTTCTACTGGCTAATTGCAGGGCGAAATGCGGGAGAATGGTTATCCGCGCTCGGTGAAGAGAATTCGGAACGCGAAAGCTGAAAATACACACGCGAATATCCAGTCAATTGCTCTCGTGATCCGCGGGTTTTTCTTCAAAGCAGCAGATACTTTGTCGACCGCATAGATCAGGCAGGATGAGAAAACGACAGCGACGGAAATGAAATAAAATCCCAGGAAAACCATTTTGCCTGAAGCATTGGGATCTGATGTGGAAATGAACTGGGGCAGGAACGTGATAAAAAACAGTATAATTTTGGGATTTAGGAGATTGATGCCGATACCCGTCAACCAATTGCTGAAAAGACTGATGTCTCTCTCAGCATCCCTTTCGAGAGATAAGGAAGAGCCATCCCGGATTGCCTGAATAGCGAGCCATAAAAGATAAATAGCCCCGATAACCTTCAAAACCAGAAATCCTTTCGGTGAGCCTTGTATCAATGCTGATATGCCAAACGCTGCCAAAAGCGTGTGTATTACAATCCCGGTGGATGCTCCCAACATTGCTGCCATCCCCGCAGCGCGCCCTTGCGTCAGGGCTTTTCCCAGGAACAGGGTCATGTCGGGGCCTGGTGTGACCGTCAGGATCAGTGTGGCAATTGTGAAGGCGGACAGCACGGGTAATGTAGGCAGAAATTCCATGAGGCAGACTTTCAAAAATCTATGCTTGATCAAACAGGCAATATGGATACATTGCCGAAAAATTCCCATTCAGCAATCTGTTTCTTGACAAGGGAAAGACCAGCATTGCGTATTTCTAGGTAAATTCATGAGCAATTCAAAAGACAACATAAACAAGGTCGTACTCGCCTACTCCGGCGGTCTTGATACATCGATCATTCTGAAATGGCTTCAATCCGAGTATAATGCGGAGGTTGTAACCTTTACAGCGGATCTCGGCCAGGGAGAGGAACTAGAGCCCGCCCGCAAAAAGGCAGAGATGTTAGGCATCAAGGAAATCTATGTCGAAGATGTTCGTGAGGAATTTGTTGCCGACTTTGTGTTTCCAATGTTCCGCGCCAATACGGTTTATGAGGGCATTTATTTGTTGGGCACATCAATTGCCCGCCCCTTGATATCCAAGCGGTTGGTAGAAATTGCAAGAGAAACCGGAGCAGATGCAATTGCGCATGGTGCGACCGGTAAAGGAAATGATCAGGTCAGGTTCGAACTGTCTGCCTACGCACTTGATCCAAACATCAAGGTGATAGCACCGTGGCGGGACTGGTCTTTCAAATCCCGGACGGACTTGATCGACTTTGCAATGAAACACCAGATTCCTGTCCCGAAGGACAAGCAGGGCGAGGCTCCGTTTTCCGTTGATGCCAATCTTCTGCATTCTTCATCCGAGGGCAAGGTGCTTGAAGATCCGGCAATTGCTGCGGAGGAATACGTTTATCAGCGCACGATTTCCCCGATTGATGCTCCCGATGTCGCGACGGACATAGAAATTGAATTTGAAAAAGGTGATGCGGTTGGTCTGAATGGCAAGCGAATTAGCCCTGCGACCCTCCTGACTGAACTCAACAAACTGGGCCATGACAACGGCATTGGCCGGATAGACCTCGTTGAAAACCGTTTTGTCGGGATGAAGTCCCGCGGTGTTTACGAGACCCCTGGAGGAACAATCCTTTTGGCAGCGCACCGCGCAATGGAATCAATTACCCTTGATGGCGGCGCGGCACATCTCAAGGATGAATTGATGCCACGTTACGCAGAACTCATTTACAACGGGTTTTGGTACTCTCCTGAGCGCGAGATGCTGCAGGCGGCGATTGACAGATCCCAGATTCATGTTGAAGGGAAAGTTCGCCTGACCCTTTACAAAGGCAACATTATGGTTGTCGGTAGGGAAAGCGACAAGTCTCTTTATTCTGAAGAACTGGTCACATTCGAGGATGACCAGGGGGCCTATGATCAAAAAGACGCGCATGGGTTTATTCGTCTGAATGCGCTGCGTTTGCGTACCCTGGCAGCCAGAAATCAAGTGCAGACTCGCAAATAGGAGAGTTCTGTCCTAATGATTTTCTGTACCTTTTGGGGGAAAGCATGGGCGATAAAAATCCGGCACCGAAAAACAGGCGGCGCGCCAATGCCGGCCGCCGCGCCGGAGTCTGGTACCGTAGATTTTCATGGTTGTTTGTCTTCATCATCGTCGTGATGGCGGTTGGTAGTTATTTTTTCTTGACCCGGGAACCCGCGCAAGTGGTTCTGAAAATTGGGTCAGGCCCTTATCGATCCGATTCGTATGAACTGATGAAAGAAGTTGCCGATGTGGTTGCCCGGCATTCAGGACGTATCAGTATCGAAGTGGTTCCAACGCGAGATTCAAGTGAAAACATTTCGTTTTTGAACAACGGTACTGTACATGCGGCGACCATTCGATCGGACACTCCTGTCGTCAACAATGTAAGACAAATAGCCAATCTTTTTCCCGACTATTTTCAGATCATTGCCCGCGTGGGCTCACCAGTGTTTGGGGTGACGGATCTGATTGGCAAGAAGATTGCCATTCCCGGATTTGGAACTGATGAATTTCGTTCGTTCTGGATTCTTGGAGATCATTATGATTTGCCTATCAACGGTGTTCACTGGATGGTCATGGATTTTGAGACAGCGAGCGACAAACTTCTGTCGGGCGAAGTGGATGCGCTGTTTACCGTCAGGTCTTTGAGAGACCGTTTGTTGCTGAACCTTTATGCTGATGCTGAACTCAAGAATCTCAGTTTGAGATATATAGCGCTTGAGCAAGCGAAAGCGATTGCCATCAAGCGGCCGTTTCTTCAAGTGGGAGAGGTGCCAAGGGGTGCATTTGTTGGCAAAGGTCCCACACCTCGAAGAGATATGACAACTGTCACCGTGGATCGGGTAATGGTGACGCGTGAGGACCTGGACCCGGAGATAATTCAGGAGCTTACCCGAATTCTTTTTGAACACCGACTTGACCTCACCATCAGATTTGCCCTTGCGTCCGCAATCAAGCGACCGGATTTTGATGCCGGACTTGGCATTCCGTTACATGAAGGCTCGGCCAGATACTTCAATCGGGATGACCCAAGTTTCCTCCAGAAGAACGCCGAACCGCTTACTCTTTTATTGACCTTGTTCGCAATGTTGGTTTCAGCCCTGTTCGCATTGCGGTCGAGATTTCTTTCGTCCCAAAAGGACCGGATGGACAGTTACAATTACATGCTACTTGATATTGCCGATGCAGCCCGGGATACCTCTGTTTCTGAAGAAATCAAGGGCCTGAAGATAAGATTGTCTGCGGTCCTGGAGGAGGTTGTGCGGGCACTGGACGAGGATGCGGTTACGGAAGAAGGATTCCAGTCATTCTCACTACTGTGGGAATCAGTGAGGGAAATCCTGAACGACCGTCTGGTGGAAGTTCAGGAGATTTAGCTCCCGCTAAAATGATAGCGCAATTCCAGCCAACGCACACAATGCTAGGGTCAGAACCATGTTCCACCGGAATTTCAAGAGCAAGATTGCTGACAATAAAGTCAGTGCAAGCACGCGAAAGTCCAAACTTGCCCAGTTCGGCAAGAGTACATTGACCGGACCAAGCTGAATTGCTGTCAGGCTTGAAAAAGCTACATTCAAGGCAAACCAGAGTGCAAGGTTCAAGATTACACCTACGACCGCGGCTGTGATTGCCGTAAGAGCGCCCCGTAACCGCGGCTGACTTGACAACCACTCGATGTAAGGTGCCCCGGTAAAGATCCATAAAAAACACGGAACAAAGGTCACCCATAGTGTGATGATCGCTGCTGTGAAACCGAGCCAAAAGCCTCCAGCCTTTTCGGCAGCGAGAAATCCGACAAATTCTGTTACGAGGATCAGCGGACCTGGCGTGGTTTCCGCAAGACCCAGGCCATCGATCATTTCCCGCGCTGTCAGCCAGCTTTTGGTTTCGACAACATCTTGAGCCATGTAGGCGAGAACTGCATAAGCTCCACCAAAAGTTACGACGGCCAGTTTTGAAAAAAAGACCGCGATTTCTGACAAAATCTGATCTGCGCCGCCCAGTTGAAGGGCAAAGACGGGTAACCACCAAACACCAAGCCAAATCAAAATGGTTTTTATAAATCTTGCGAATGAATGATCTGTAGAGATGATTTGTTTCGGATCATCAGATTCGGAATTGCTTGTCAGATACCCATACAACGCTGCCGCAATGACTATTAAAGGATAGGGAACATCCAGAAAGAAAATTCCGACAAAAGCGAGTGCCGCAATTACATAATGGGAATGGGTTTGCAGCGCCTTTTTTGAGACCTTGATGAGGGCTTCAACAACGATAATCAGCACCGCCGCCTTGACGCCCAGGAAAGCTGCATCGACCAGAGGAACGGTTCCAAAGTTTGCATATAAGGCGGCGAGCGCCAATATGATCAAAGCGCCGGGAACCACAAAAAACAAACCAGCAATCAAACCTCCTGCAAACCCATGCAAACGCCAACCTGAGTAGGTTGCCAATTGCATGGCTTCCGGTCCCGGCAACAGCATGCAAAAGTTGAGAGCGTTAAGGAATTGCCTTTCGCTAAGCCACTTGCTTTCATCAACAATCAGGCGATGCATGAGTGCAATTTGAGCTGCGGGTCCGCCAAAAGACAGGAATCCGATCTTCGCCCAGGTTTTAGTACTTTCACGCAAATCCGGTGCTGTAACTGGAACTGACGGGTGAAGATTGCTTTGTTCACTCATGAGGGTTCAATGCCTTGGTTGGGGGATACCAATTGTGCACTTCATCCGCAGCGTCACAGGCCCATCTATACAGTCCATCATAAAACAGCATGCCAACTTCAAGCCGGCCCAAATCACCCTCGTGCAATCTCGAAAATCCCGAGAAAACTGCAAAAAGCCCCGCTGATTCCGGGGCTGCTTCGCGGTGATTGATTTCACATCCGCGTATGATATCTGCCATCCTCGTCAATTGTTTTGATCCCAACTGGAATTCTTCCAGCATGGTGTCAAAAGTATTTTTCTCGTTACGGTGAGACCAAAATACACTTTCAACATCGAATGGTACTGCATCAAACTTTTCAGCGATATTCAAAACTTCAGAAGGTGATACAAAAAGGAAGCGGGCGTCCGGGTCCACAAATCGCCGGATCAGCCATGTGCATGCAATCCGAACAATCCCTGGCCCGTGACCTGTTACCCATTGCGTGTGACCTTTCAGGTTTCGTTTGGGAATGATTTTGGCGGGAACAAGCGGTGCATTAGCATCTCGCCAAGCAAAGTTGCCGCCTTCCAGATGTTCGGCATCAATTCCTTCTGCGCGTAGTAAAGCAGCAGCGCCTTCACTAAGCTTCAGGCCTTTCTGGCAGATCACAACAGCTTTTTTGTTTCCCAGTCTGGGAACTAGTTCATTGATGCGCGGAAACGGGTAGCGAAAGGCAGTGGGTACAAGTCGTGGATCATCGGCAAAATCCTCATCGATGCAAACATCAATCAGAACGGGGCATTTTTGAGTCCCTATCAGGCGTAAAAGATGGAGTACAGATATTTGTGTAGGTGAGGGCATGGCGCATCCTTCCTTCGGTAAAGGTTTCCTTGGATGCGAAATTTGGGCTCTCGCCTCGCGGGGCATTCGCGTTCCCCGTGGCAACATTGTTACAAATTGGCACAGAACACGTCAAGCATCACGCTTTCTCGCGTTTCTAAACAATAATTGTTTGGCTTTTGTCAGTTTTTCCTTGTTGGTTAACGAAAAGTGAATTTTAATAAGATCATGTTTTCGATAACTGCAGAAACAAGACGCGCATTGCCAGAGGATGCTGGGGAGATTTCCAGGGTTCATCTGGAGAGCTGGCAGAATGCTTATGCCGGTATGGTGCCTCATGCAGCACTCGCGCGAATGATCAATCGCCGCGGCGAAGACTGGTGGGAGATGGCGATCAGGCGAGCGACCATCATACTGGTTATCGAAGTCGGAAATGAAATTGCCGGCTACGCCACGCTGGGCCCAAACCGCGTCAGTACACTGCCATTTGAAGGCGAGATTTATGAAATCTACCTTAAGCCGGAGTATCAAGGAATTGGCCTTGGTACCAAATTGTTTGCAGATGCAAAACGTGAACTCAGGCGCCGCAGTTTCAAGGGATTGGTAGTTTGGGCGTTGGCTGACAATGATTCTGCACTTTCATTCTACAGGAATGCGGGAGGAAGGGCGGTTGCCAGCGGATCTGAGCATTTTGATCACAAAAAGCTAGATAAAACTGCTTTTGCGTGGAACTGATATTCCAGAAAATTTTCAGAAATCCAAAATCATTGACTCTTAACAGATTTGGAGTAAGACGTTGCGCGAATGAAATTCGAACCGGATATGGAAAATGTCTGTTTTAGGCTTCAAACTGGTAGATATTGCAGCTGTACAAGGCATTAAGCCTGTATGCGCGTCGGCTGCCGTTTCATTCAAGAAAACTGCCAAGACAACAAAGACCACCACGGTCTGACCGCTTCCGCCTGTACCCGCATACACTCTCCCGGGTATGACGGGAGGGTACAGACAAAGGTGAGAGTGGAGAAAGAACAGTTCCATGGGTTATAAAATTGCCATCGTAGGTGCCACAGGTAATGTGGGCCGTGAAATGCTGGAAATTCTGTACGAACGAGGGTTTCCGGCCGATACCGTAGTTCCGCTTGCATCTCGGCGCAGTCAGGGAAAGGAAGTTTCCTTCGGAGATCAGACGCTGACAATCAAGGCGTTGGATACCCACGATTTTTCCGATACCGATATCGCGTTGATGTCAGCTGGTGGTTCAGTCTCGCAAGAATGGGCTCCGAAGATTGCAGCCAAGGGATGTGTGGTCATCGATAATTCATCAGCATTTCGCTACGATTCTGAAGTTCCACTGATTGTGCCGGAAGTGAATGCTGACGATATTGAAAAGTTCCGTAACAAGAACATTATCGCGAACCCTAACTGTTCGACTGCGCAGCTTGTCGTTGCGCTCAAACCTCTGCATGAACATGCAAAAATCAAAAGGATCGTGGTTTCTACCTACCAGTCGGTTTCTGGCGCGGGAAAAGAGGGTATGGATGAACTCTTTAACCAGACGCGCGCTGTATTTGTTGCCGATCCGATCGAGAACGAAAAATTTCCAAAGCGGATTGCATTCAACCTGATCCCTCACATAGATGTTTTCATGGAAGATGGGTCAACCAAGGAAGAATGGAAGGTCGTTGCTGAAACCAAAAAGATGCTGGACAAAAGCATTAAGGTAACTTGCACTGCGGTTCGTGTGCCGGTTTTTGTCGGACACTCCGAATCCGTGAATATTGAATTTGAGAACGAAATTTCAGCGGATGAAGCCCGTGCAATCCTTCGTGAGGCGCCTGGTTGTCTGGTCGTCGATAACCCGGAGGAGGAAACTTATATCACTCCCTATGAATGTGCGGGTGAGGATGCGACCTATATCTCCAGAATCAGGGAAGATATTACGATTGATAACGGACTCAACATTTGGGTTGTGTCCGATAATCTCCGTAAGGGTGCAGCGCTAAACACCGTTCAGATTGCAGAGTTGCTCGTTAATCGCGGATTGCTCGAAACACGCAATGCTGCATGACAAAATCATGACTTGATCCCCGGACCGGGTCCGGGGATAGTCTCTTCATGATCAAGTTGATATCAAGAATTTTAAAATCCATGTTTTCACTGCCGATCTGGGTGGTGATATGGATGGTTGCATTTCTTATCCCGGTAAATCTGTCAGGCATATATCTGTTGAACTATGACAGCGGTTTCTGGGTTGCCCTTCTAGGCGCTGGTGCCATTTTCATCAACGCGGGAATTTTGCTGCTTAATGGCGGCTTCTCAAAAGCCCTCGCCATTCCTCACCTGATCCTGTGGACCCCTTTGCAGGCCATATTGTTTTACCGGTACTTTACCATTCCTGAGATGAGCAATTTTGAACAAAACTACATTCTGGTGGTTTTTATCATAAATGGCATTTCAATTCTGTTCGATGTGTATGACACAAAAGAATGGTTGAATGGAAACAGGGATGTTGCGGGATTTCCTGGAGAATCTGTAAAATTGTGAACAGGCAATTGACGGGACCTAACAGCCGTCTTGCAACCTTTCCTGAATTTGACGGATGATCTGACCCTTGATGATCCAGAACGTTTCGCGATTGGTGAAGGCATCTGAAGGAAACCGGTAGCATACAAGCACATCAGTTTTGGTGCCGTCTGACCCGCTCATCGTAGTAGAAATGAAAACGTCCCCGGCAACTTCTTCCCACGTATCCAGAGATTCTATAAATTCGGATTTGTCCTGAATCACATCAAGCTGTTTTAGTTCAATCGTTGCAGTATCGGAAAGGAGTAATTCAAAAGCTGGACGATTTATTGTCCGCAAGGCGATATACCAGCTGTTTATCATCTCCAGATTACTGGCAGCAGCATTCTGAACAGGCGTCAGCAAGATTATAAAAACCAGAATGAGTTTTTTCATTTTTCACTCACAACTCGAGAACCTCGATATTCATCCTCGGATTGCTCAAACTGTCCACGCTACCGGCAAGCAATAATTCATTGCTGCCGGTTTCGGCAGTATTTTGCAAAATTTCCAATACAGCTGCAGTCGATTTCTGCAGGTTATTTATAGAATCAATTCCCGACAACTGATTTCCTAAAAAGAGGGCGGCAAAGAGGTCGCCGGTACCATTGGGCGGGTTTTCAAGTTTTTCGTGGGTTGACAGGAGCGCCTTGTCATCCTCAAGCAAGAGGTTTGAGATCCTGTTTCCTGGATCGCCAGGTACAGATGTAACCAGAACTGAACGCAAACCCAGCCTCCCCGCCAGATCTTTAGTGTCGTTTAAAGTAATTGGAACATCATCATCACAAATCCAGGCAAGCTCATACCGGTTCGGGGTGAGGATGTCGCTTAATGGCAGCAATTTTTCCCTGATCGCAATAGCGGTTTCTTCGGCAACATATAATCCGCCTCCGTCACCAATGACCGGATCGCAGGCAAACCGTAAATCCGGTTTCTTTTCTTTCAGGCTGGAAACAAGACCGGCGACAGCGGTCACTTGCTCAGGATTGGCCATGTAACCTGTTAGTATACCCCCGATTTCATTGGTCCAGGGCGCATTGGCGATGTCTTCAATAAAGGCATCAAACTCCGCAGCCTTTGGAACAATACGGGTTGCCGGTCCATGCCCGGGGTGCCAGGGAAGTAATATAGTTGGGATTGTCCAAACCGGGAACCCTAGCGTTTCCAGCGCGAAAACAGCAGCACGGCTGCCAATTGATCCGCGTGCCACGTGGGATGAAATGACAATGGTCGCTGGCTTTATTGCCGGTTCAGACATGCAGAATATAGGTTCTGAAAAGGTAAATCACCAACCCGACGAAGAATATGGCGCCTAATGCCCTGCCGATGCGTGTACCCCATAATTCTGCCCATTCATTCTGGTCGGCGTCCTCGGCTGAAACATGTCCCTTCACCCGCTCTGCAATTCGGCGCATTGAGGAAGCGCCAACAGTTTCGGAATCCTGTGCGACGCGCTCCAATATGCGTTTTGATTCGTCAGCTGCATCATCAGGAGCGGGTTTTCCGGAAGCCATTTCAATTCTTTCTGTGAAGTCTTTTCCACACTGGCAAACTCCAGCAAAGACTGCAATAGTGAGCCTGCCTAAATTCATGGCAGAGGGGAACATTTATGACAGATGCATCAACGGTCACGGAAGAAATTCCGAATGTGGATCGCAAGGGTATCTGGGGATGGATGTTGTTTGACTGGGCTGCACAACCCTTTCACACATTGATACTGACCTTCATTTTTGCTCCCTATTTTGCTTCCAGTGTTGCTGCTGATCCGACAAGTGGACAGGCGCAGTGGGGTTATGCGGTCGCGATTGCCGGAATTATCATCGCTTTCATGTCTCCCATTCTTGGCGCGATAGCGGATGCCACAGGTCCCAGAAAACCTTGGATTTTGGGATTTGCACTGCTGGCTGCAATTGGCTCATTCTGGTTGTGGTGGGCTTTACCATATACCGGGAACGGCGGTGCGGTAATTATGACACTAATTGCATTCTCATTAGCCATGTTCGGGTTTGAATTCGCTGCTGTATTTAACAATGCGATGATGCCGGATTTGGTTCCGCGCTCCAAACTGGGTCGTCTGTCGGGGGACGCCTGGGCGCTCGGTTACGCTGCAGGTCTGTTAACATTGATAATTGTTTTGTTGACCATGGCGACCAACGAAGAAGGCAATACCCTGCTGGGAACGGCGCCGCTTTTCGGGATTGACGCTACAGCTAAAGAGGGAGAGAGGGCCACCGGTCCTTTGACTGCGAT
The DNA here is from genome assembly GCA_051009575.1 of Rhizobiaceae bacterium. Lineage (GTDB taxonomy): Bacteria > Pseudomonadota > Alphaproteobacteria > Rhizobiales > Rhizobiaceae > JAALLB01. The sequence continues at coordinate 100,779 of JBPCWL010000025.1, read as the reverse complement.
CTGGTTTGCCGTGTTCATCATTCCGTTAATGCTGTTTACCCCTGATACCCCGAAACGGGTTCGGGTCGTTGGAGCAGTTTCAAAAGGTCTCACCCAACTTTTCAATACGATCAAGGATCTTCCCAACAATAAATCCATGTTTGCCTATCTCGGGTCCTCCATGATCTATCGCGATGCCCTCAACGGGCTATATACCTTCGGAGGTATTTACGCCGTCGGGGTTCTGCAATGGTCAATTGTGCAGGTTGGGATTTTCGGAATCCTTGCGAATATCACCGGAATTGTGGGTGCGATGATCGGCGGCCGCATGGATGACCGGCTGGGTCCAAAGTTTGTCGTAATTACTTCAGTCGTGCTGCTCGCGGCTTCTAGCCTGACCGTCATTTCGCTAGATCCCACCCATGTTCTGTTTCTGGATGTGGGTGATGGCTCAAGTCTTCCTGATATTATGTTCTACATTTGCGGTGGTCTGATAGGTGCTTGTGGCGGCGCTCTGCAAGCAGCATCCAGGACACTTATGGCTGATCAGGCAGAGCCGGGGCGGATGACTGAGGCATTTGGACTATATGCGTTGTCCGGCCGGGCAACTGCTTTTCTCGCCCCTTTCCTGATTGCTGTTTTTACAGATCTCAGTGGCAGTCAGAGAATTGGAGTGATGCCTATTGTGGCGCTTTTTGTACTGTCACTAATGCTGCTACCCCTCGTTAAGCAGAACCGCGTTAATGCCTGAAATGTCTTGTTCCGGTAAAGATCATGGCAATTCCTGCTTCGTCTGCTGCTGCAATCACCTCATCATCCCGCATCGAACCACCCGGTTGAATGACGCTGGTTGCACCTGCTTCAACTGCTGAAAGCAATCCGTCCGCAAACGGGAAAAACGCGTCTGAGGCGACCGCGGATCCAAAAGTCCGGGGTTGCTTTTCTCCTGCTGCTTCCATCGCATCTACTGCTTTCCTGGCAGCAATGCGTGAAGAATCCACCCGGCTCATCTGTCCCGCACCGATACCCACAGTTGCCAGGTTCCGGGCATAGACAATTGCATTTGATTTTACGTGCTTGGCCACCTGGAAAGCGAATTTCATGTCGGCCAGTTGCACATCAGTCGGCTGTTTTTTTGTCACTACCTTCAAGTCCAAATTATCGACCACACAGTTGTCACGATCCTGAACCAGCATCCCTCCTGCGACTGTTTTCAAGGCGAGTCCCTTTGAAGCGGGGTCAGGAAGTTCTCCGGTAATCAGCAGCCTGAGGTTTTTCTTCGCAGCGATAATTGCCTGTGCTTCGTCAGATATTTCAGGTGCAATGATAACCTCGGTAAATGTTTCAACGATATTGCGGGCTGCGTCTGCATCCAGTGGGTGATTTACCGCAATGATGCCGCCAAAAGCCGAAACCGGATCACAGGCCAGGGCTTTTGTGTATGCATCAGAAAGTGATTCACCACGGGCAACGCCGCAGGGATTGGCATGTTTGATGATGGATACTGCCGGTCCCAAATCCGGCGAAAATTCCGAGACAAGCTCAAAAGCTGCATCCGTATCATTGATATTGTTATAGGAAAGCTCTTTCCCCTGTAGCTGTCTGGCTGTTGCAACGCCTGGCCTTGTATCTCCGATGACGTAGAATCCGGCTGCCTGATGAGGGTTTTCACCATATCGCATCCTGGAGGAAAGCGTACCAGACACGCTGCGATGCAACGGCATCGTTTGACCTGTTTGGTTGGCAAACCAATTTGATATTGCAGTGTCGTAGTTGGCAGTTCGGGCAAATGCCTTGTGTGCAAGCCGTTTACGTAGTTCGAGTGTCGTGCGGATTTTATTGGTTTGGAGTTCCTGCAATACTTCCTGATAATCTGCGGGGTCTGTGATCACGGTCACAAAGCCGTGGTTTTTGGCGGCCGCCCGGATCATTGCCGGGCCTCCAATATCGATGTTTTCGACGCAGGCATCGTAATCTCCGCCTTTGGCGATGGTTTCTTCAAACGGGTACAAATTGATGATGGCCATATCAATCGGCGCGATATCCTGCTCTTGCAATGCGCTTTGATGATCAGGATCGGTTCTCACTGCCAGCAACCCACCGTGAACGGAAGGGTGTAGCGTTTTTACCCGCCCGTCCATGATTTCAGGAAATCCGGTAATTTGCGATATGTCTGTTACCGCGATTCCGGCATCTGCAATTGCTTTTGCTGTGCCGCCTGTTGAAATCAGGTTTATTCCGCAATCCGTCAAACTCCGGGCAAGTTCGGTAATCCCTGTCTTGTCTGAAACCGAGAGAAGCGCAGTCTTGATTTCTACAAAATCGGGGATGTTGTGTTTCTTTGAAACAGGTGCCATTTGACGAGTCTTTCTAGGAATTTATTGCTGTAAATGACCAATTTATCTCAGCCAATTTGCAAGCATGGAAACGAAGCGTTATCTGTTTTGTTTTACTTCGGCCAGAAAGGCTCGCAAAGTACACACTTTCTTCAATCACAGGCTTTACCTCATCGCATGAAAACCGCCACGTCCGGCCTGATCGTGATTGCAAAATTACCGCCGTTCCATCTTCTTCGATTTGTGGCTCAATGCCTGGATGAAGGTGAAAATGCAGGGTGGTCGCATCCTTGGTCGTATAATAAAGGTCTCCCTTGTCAGGTCCGGAAAACCAGTCATTCCCTTCGATCCTGGGTGCTTCCTTGTAAAGGGTGATTGTCCTTTGATGTCTGGCGCCAAACTCTCTTACATATCCGTGGTGATGGGCAATCACTGTTTCTTGTTGGGAATCTTCAGTTCTGCTGGATTCTGTTTTTAGAGAGCCGGAAAACATTTCACCGTCAAGCAGGTTGTTGGACTGGCCCGAGTTTTCAAACTTGCAGGATGATGTTTCGTAGATTACCGCTGTGGAGTGTGCAGCAGTTGACCGCCACAAGGCAGGTAAGCCCTCGCCGTGATACGGAGGTGCGCCGGAATTCACAACAAAGCACTCATTGCCTGAAGAGAATTCAAATGACAAGCACCCTGCATGGGCAAGGGTGGACAACTCACCTTTCGGTGGGTGCCCCGAATCCATCATGAGAATTGTGTCCCCGGATTGAAGGCGCTCATAACCGCCGGTTGAGGAATTGTTTGGTTCAAGAATCGCCGATTCATCGTATCTCAACAAGGTTGCAACCAGGTCTGATCGCGTAACCCCGGAGCCATTGAACCGTGCGAGTCCACCATCGCCAAGACGAAAGAATCTGAGCGCTAGCAACATCCGTTCACTGGAAGAAATCACTGCCTTTGATGGCGCGATCCCCGCAGCGATACAAGCCTGACGATAAGGCAACAAATAGGAGAGAATAGAGACGATTGCTTCCGGGTTTCTTGAGGAATGACTGCCATCCGCAAAGATTTGTAAATCAAGTTCCTGATCCAGCTTGTCGCGCGCAAATTTTAGAGAACTTGCATGGCCGGAAAAGCAAATGGACGCATAAGCCAGCGCAAGATAGGCAAGCAGTTTGGGGCAGCCCTCGGTAGCGTTTGCAGCGTATCGTTTCAAAAACCTGGCATGTGTGCCGAGACTATGCATGAAATCCTGATGGAATGTATGGTCAGGGGCCGCCAGGATCAGGATTGAGTGTTGTAACCAGGCAATTAGCCGTTTGGATGCAACTTCGATTTCCCAAATTGTTTTGCCCGAAGTTGTTTTGTCGAGTTCCATCCAGTCGCGGACCATTGCCTTTGCGTGATTACTGGAGAGTTGGTCTGAGTTTTTCGAAAGGTTCCGTAGCCAGCCGAAATTGTTCAACTCCTGTAACCAACCTGCATCTGAGTTCCTCAGGGTGAATGGATCAACGCCTTTTGTTTCAACCAACTTCCCCGCCAGCGTATAGCGGCCGTTATAATACTCCTCTACTAGAGAGGAATCTGCTGTTTTGAGATCCGGTGGTGCTATCACAAGATGAGTCGGCACAAAGGGCGAATAACCCGTTAGTATTGTAAACCCGGAACGAAGCGTGCGTTTCACCGCCCGATACTTCCTGCCGGTCGATACGGCCATTGTCTGGAGGTCTTCCCGGATTGGCATATCAGCTAACAACTACATGAATTCAAACGCTTGTACTCCATACAAGGTAAAACAAATTATGGCAGGTTGTAAGCAGGAATGTGCAATGCCAACAGAAAGCGTCAGTTTTTTATGAAACGGCAGGCGAAGAAACCATCAACACCACCGAGTTTCGGATGTTCATTGTTCGGCAAGTGAAACGGCAGGCTGCGCAGGGCCCCTTGCCCGTTTACCATTTCAGATATTCCAGGAACTTCGTTTGACCCGATTTTTGAAAGTGTGATGTCTGAAGATGATTTGAGAAGCCTTCCAAGCAGGTCCTCACCTTCCTGCTTCAGCAAAGAACAGTTTGAAAAAACAATGCAACCGCCCCGCTTGACGAAGGTGATGGCCCTGTTGAGAAGGGCAAACTGCAATTCTGCGAGGGTGCTTATATCGTCTTTTGACTTGGACCACAGGATGTCAGGATGCCGACGAACGGTTCCGGTCGAAGAACATGGAGCGTCCAGTAGAACTGCATCAAACAGGCATTCCGGCTCCCAGTCTAACAAATCCGCATGAATGGGCGTGACATTAAACTTCAACCTTTCCAGATTGGCTTGAAGGCGGCTCAATCTTGTTTCCGATATATCAAGAGCGGTTACCTTGTATCCCAGGTTCGCCAATTGGGCGGTCTTCCCGCCTGGTGCCGCACACAATTCCAGTACTTCAGCACCCTTGTCTGCATTGATCAGTCTTGCAGGAATTGCTGCAGCTGCATCCTGAACCCACCATTCTCCTTCCCCGTAACCTGGCAATTCTGATATCCGGGTTGCGGACCGGAGCCTGACGCTGCCTGTAGGAAGTGGAAATCCTCCGAGTTTTTCAGCCCATTCTGCGGGATCGTTCTTCACTGAAACATCAACCGAAGCACCATGCATGACTATTGGTGCGATCCTGGCTGTGTTGTCGCGACCGTAGTCGGAGCGAAGTTGTTTGGCGAGCCATTCAGGGAAAGGGGAAACATCCTTGCTTGCTTCCAACAGGCCTTCCTTTTCCCGTGTCATTCTCCTGAGGACAGCATTTGTAAGTTCGCGAAACCGCCTGGTGCGTTTGTCATTTCCGATAACGCCTACTGCGATATTCACAGCAGCACGCTCCGGAACCTCCATAAAGAGAATTTGGGCAGAGGCAATGTGGAGTGTGTGGGTCAGAAACCGCGCATTTTTGGCCGGCGGTCGCTTCATCAGTTTTTTCAGAATGAAATCAATGCGATTGCGGTTCCGCAATGCGGTCACCGTTATTGCGCGGGCCAACCCCTGGTCCCGGTCATCCAGCGCTGCATACGGTTTGATGCCGTGGCTTCGATCACAAAGTGCATCCAGATTACGACCGTCATCAATGATGCGGGTAAGCAATGTCGTGGCAACGAGCCGGCTTTGCATGCCCTGAACGTTCAATTCCGCTATTTTAGTTGAGTCAGATTTATTTTGGATTTTGTGGGTTCGGGTCAATTGGAGCGACCCCAGGGGCCATTGTTGTTGTCTGATCCGGCCCGTTCCGGGGGCAGGCTGTCCTGCATTGCCCATTCATCAGCAAGTGCTTCAAGTGCGGTAATTCGATTTTCCGTGTCAGGATGTGTGGAAAACAGATTGTCGCGGGTAAAATCTCCCAGGGGATTGATAATGAACATGTGAGCGGTGGCCGGGTTGCGTTCCGCGGCGTTGTTGGGAATGTGTTTTGCTTGATATGCGATTTTTTCAAGTGCGCCTGCAAGCCAGATTGGATTGCCGCAAATTTCCGCACCGCGTTTGTCGGCTGCATATTCCCTTGTGCGACTGATTGCCATTTGAACCATTCCAGCTGCAAAGGGTGCTGCTATCATAAGCGCCAGACTTCCCAGCAGGCCCACACCGCGATCCCGATTTCCACCAAAGAACATGGCAAAGTTGGCCAGCATTGAAATGGCACCGGCCAAGGTTGCCGTGATAGTCATCGTCAATGTATCGCGGTTCTGGATATGTGCCAGTTCATGTGCCATTACACCGGCTACTTCTTCTAGTGAGAGTGTATCAAGTAACCCGACACTCACAGCTACCGCCGCATTTTCCGGGTTCCGTCCGGTCGCAAAAGCATTAGGCTGTGGTGTATTGATGATGTAGACAGCCGGCATCGGCAGTTCAGCTGCTTCAGCAAGCCTTCTAACCACCTCATAAAGTTCTGGTGCATTGCGTTCATCTACTTCGGAGGCATTGTGCATTCGTAGCAGCATTTTGTCCGAATTCCAGTAGTTGAACACGTTCATTGCCGCAGCAATCAGAAAAGCGATCAACATGCCGGTTTGGCCGCCAAGCAGATACCCAATCCCCATAAAGAGCGCGGTCATGACCGCCAACAAGACGCCGGTTCGAATAAAATTCATCAAGTGTCACCAATAATTCCGTGCCTAACAGGCACAAGTTCCTATATCATGGGAATGGATGATGTCACCTTCAAGAAAATTCTTGAGACCGATAGGAATTGCATATGCCCGTAAATGATAACCGTTCTGACCTTCCCGAAGTGGCCAGACGAGCACTTGCGGAAGCCCGCGAGCGGGGCAAGCAATTGGAAAAAATACCAAAAGAACCTGTGGTAAAGGAAATTCTGGGCCGTGATGGTCCAGATCCAGTTCGTTATGGTGACTGGGAAAAAGACGGAATTATCAGCGATTTCTAGCTCTGAAAAAGGGTCTGCGAGTTAACCGGGACAGTATCGTTTTGCCGGTTAGCTGAACTGTGATCGATTTCCACAGGTTCCGTTAATGTACTGTTTACTGTGATAATCAAATTTTCCCATATATTTCAATGGACTTGTCGTCTTCCGAGAGGAGCGCCGACGGTTGGCCCGTAACTTGCATCTTTCCAAGCAAATCACCGCATGGAGAGACAAATGCATTTGGCTACAAAACTTCGCAATCAAGCTGCATCCTTCACCAGCAACCAATCCGGCAATATTTTTATGATATCCGCACTGACGATCTTCGCGGTAATCAGCGCAGCCGGCGTGGCTGTAGATTATAGCCGGGTTTCGAACGCCAAATTCCAGATGGAACAATCGCTGGATGCTGCACTTTTGGCTACCGGAGTAGAAATTACAAATGGCGAAGATGATCAGGCCAAGCTACGCGCCTACTTCGAGAATTTTTTCCTGGCTAATCTGAATAACCAGACTGGATTCGGTGAGCAATTTGATATTTCAGAATTTTCCGTTGATCCGGACACAGGCGAGGTTTCTGCGGAAGCCGGGGTTACCGTTGAGGCAACGCTGATGCGCGTGTTGGGTTACGACGATCTTGAAATTCGGTCCAGTGCATCTGCCATTTTTGATCGCACTGATGTTGAAGTTGCAATGATGCTCGATGTAACGGGTTCGATGGGGCGCAACGGCAAACTTGATGATCTGAAGCTGGCAGCTAAGGATGCGATTGATATTTTGATACCAAACAGTAACACCAAGGGAACGCGCATCGGATTGGTTCCGTATTCATGGTCAGTCAATGCAGGTCACCGTCAGGCCCGTATGGTGACAAATGGAAAATCAAAGCGCTGCGTTACAGAACGGGCTGATGAAGCCTCCACTGATGCATCCTACAAAGTTGCTGAAATTGGTGCTGACAGCCGTGCTGTAGATGACAAGCTTTGTCCCGTTAACGAAATTAAACCGTTGACTGACAAAAAGGGCATGCTGAAACGGGAGATCGGCAGGTTCAGTGCCGCCGGATATACGGCCGGCCATCTTGGAGTTGCGTGGTCCTACTATGTTCTTTCGGAGACCTGGCGGGATGTATGGAAAGAAGAAAATGATCCCGCGCCTTATTCCAAGGATGTTGAAAAAATCGCAATTCTCATGACCGATGGTGAGTTCAATACTTTCTTTCAGGGTACTGAAGGGAGCAGAACGCCGTATGGACCGCATGCAGAACCCTCCAACACTCTTGCACTAGATCTGTGTGCAGACATGAAAGCCGATAAAAACGGTGCGCCGGGAATCACGATTTACTCGATTGCTTTTCAGGCTCCCTCATCCGCTGAAGCCACGCTTCGTGCGTGTGCCAATGAGGATACCGAGACAGATATCTATTACTTCTCTGCAGGCAATGGACAGGAGTTACGTGAAGCATTCCGGTCTATTGCCGCCAGTATCCAAAGATTGCGCATCAGCAGCTAGATTTGGGCTTTTCTGGATCGAAAATGGGCGGGCTTATCCCACCTTTTTCATTCAATGAGCGCTTTCAGCTATGCAGTAAACGCATAGCTGTCATGAAAGAATGAGACTCGAAATTTCCGTCAAACAATTTATATCTACTGTCAACAACATGAAAAATGTTGACGATGAAGACCGGATTTACTCCTCCTCCCAAATTTCGGTCTGTGGATTGATCCCTCCCCTCCATAGATCAATCCTTGTAAATGATGCTCGCCAGATCCTCCTCCCCTGGCGAGCATTATTTTTGCCTGAATGTATTCGGTTATTTGCAAGTAGCGATCAGTGGAATCCAACCGCTCTGTGTTGAACCGCTATTGCCGGCTGCTGATACCCGGTATTCAGTATTAACCGAATTTTGAAACAATATATCGCGTGTAAATGTTGCGACCGGTCGGCCATTGTTGCGTGGTTTTGATTCAATTGTGTATGGGCCACTTATGCTGCCCCCTTTTTGCATGACATAATATTGGATGGAACCTGGCTTATCCGTGAACAACTGGACTGTCATGGTTGCATTCGCCGGGCACACTGCGGATGCTGGGGAACTGAATGCCACCTGTATTTTTTCAATTTTCGATGACTGATAATCACTGTTGAGATTAGTTCCGGGAACCGAAATCGAGTGCCCATCTCCGGACTGAACAATAGATAAGACTGATGCGAGAGCCAATACACCAAAATAACGCCGCATAGTCCATTTATCCCTGCGCAAATGATCTTATGTAATCTGGGCTTGCATCGGGACAATTTTAAGACGGGGCCGAAATGGCCCCGTTTATTTTGCCAAAGATGTTAGCAAGAAACAGCCAGTGGTGCCCAATTGCTGAGTGTTTTACCGTATTTTTCACCGATCAGGATCCTGTATTCAGCATCAATACTGGTGTGGACCGGAAAACTCCTTGTGAAACTTGCCACGTTCAGACCATTGGTACCCTTGATCGCTTTGGCTTCGAATGGGCCACTAACAGTGCCACCTTTTCGGGCAATCATGTAGTGCACGGTGCCTGGTTTTGTGGTGAAAATCCAACCGGTCATTTTTGCAGGTGCCGGACATCCAAGATTGTTGGTGCTCATCACCGCCAACTGGGCAGATTTCACTTTCAGTTTGGGTTGTCCCCCATTTACAAAATCCTTCGCTCCTACGGGTGACGCCGATATTGTCATGATTGCCGCGAGAGCAAATGCCATTTTGGAATTCAACATAAAATTCTCCATTTCAAAAATTCCCCTTGCGCGTGTAATTAAGGGTCGGGCGAAATGAATACTGTGCCATCTTGCACAAGGCGAAAAAGTAAAGGGCCGCCTCATTCAAAGGCGGCCCCGCGATTTTTACTTCCGTGAAAATCAATTTTTAGCGGAATGAAGCCTCAGTGAAGGCTGCTCCAACGTGAGCTTCTTTCCCCTGGATTTCCCCAGAAACCAAAAAATCACTCGACATTAGATCACCTCCTTTCGAATCGTTGAACACACTATCAAGTTAGGCCAAAACGGGATTTGGTCAACACACTTTATTTTTGCGTATTGCAAGGATTTATTGAGGTTTTTGTGATTAGACGTTGGATCTCAATCCAAAATCCAGCCCTATTCGCACCGGAACGTCGCAATTGCTACGTAGTTTCCAGTTGGAAATAATTCTCCGACTGGCTTTCGGGCCCGCAAATGTCCCGTCACAAGCGTTACGGACGTGCCGGTGCGCGGTAATCTGCGTGCATTAAGACCGTTGCGTGTATTGAAATTTACGCCATTTGAAACACTGACGCCTGAAAAGCGGGTTCGCCAGGCCACATTGTCATCCCCGCCAGGAGGGGCCGTCGTAAAGGAGGCTGGAGGTTCAAGCGTGATCCTGAATCTGGGGCCCGGTGCTGCACCTTGCGAGCGTTTTCTGGAGGTAACCTGGATTTCTGCCCCGATCCCGCCGAAGTTCTGCGAATTCAGGGCGCGAAAATTGGGGCTTACACCAAATGTACCATCCCGCAAAACCTGAATTTCACAGGATTCACCATTAAGCGCGGGGCTGCTTCCAAAGATCATATCTTCGGATTGCGCCATTGTCCCGGTTTGAAGGAAGGTGGCAGCCACAGTGGCGATAGCCACTGTATGGTTTCTGTGCCAGAAATTGGCAATCATCGGTGTCCCCGCAGTTACTGAACGTAAACGGATACACAAATATTGTTTTAGTAGCTTTAACAGATCTGGTTAACGAAACCGGTTTTCGGATTTACGAATTTTACAGAAACATCCGGGGATGCCGGTCAAAGGACAGCGATCTAACTACTTTTTGTTTTGACGGTTCTCGATTAAATCATCGACCACGGCTGGATCAGCAAGTGTCGAAGTGTCTCCAAGATTGGAGAAATCGTCTTCGGCAATTTTGCGCAAGATGCGTCGCATGATCTTGCCGGAACGGGTCTTTGGCAGTCCCGGAGCCCACTGGATCGCATCCGGCGATGCGATGGGCCCAATCTCGGAACGTACGTGATTGCGCAGTTCTATTTTAAGCTCGTCTGTTGCTTCCACACCAGCCATCAAGGTCACATAACAATAGATACCCTGACCCTTGATATCGTGCGGAAATCCGACAACGGCAGATTCAGAAACCGCACTGTGGGAAACGAGAGCTGATTCAACCTCTGCAGTTCCCATACGGTGACCCGAGACATTGATTACATCGTCAACGCGGCCGGTAATCCAGTAATAGCCATCCTCGTCCCGGCGGCATCCGTCACCAGTAAAATACTTGCCTTTGTAAGTTGAAAAGTAAGTTTGGACGAACCGTTCGTGATCCCCATAAACGGTTCGCATTTGTCCTGGCCAACTGTCGATAATGCAAAGATTGCCATCGGTTGCACCTTCCAGCGGCTCGCCATCATTGTCGACAAGTTGAGGTTGAACACCAAAAAATGGCAACGTTGCGGAACCCGGTTTCAATTTGGTCGCGCCGGGCAATGGTGTGATCATGTGACCACCGGTTTCGGTTTGCCACCAGGTATCCACAATCGGGCATCTGCTGTCACCGACCACATTGTAGTACCATTCCCATGCTTCCGGGTTGATTGGCTCGCCAACCGTACCAAGGATGCGAAGCGACTTGCGTGAAGTGGACTTGACCGGATCATCCCCTCCCTGCATCAGAGCCCTGAGCGCGGTGGGTGCGGTGTAAAACTGGTTGACCTGATGTTTGTCGCAAACTTCCCAGAAACGGGCATTTGAAGGATAATTCGGAACACCTTCGAACATCAACGTGACGGCGCCGTTAGCCAGTGGTCCATAGACAATATAGGAATGTCCTGTCACCCATCCGACATCGGCAGTACACCAGTAGATGTCTCCATCCTTGTAATCAAATACATACTGGTGGGTCATTGAGGCCCAAATCAGATAACCGCCCGTGGTGTGTAAAACTCCCTTGGGTTGGCCTGTCGATCCCGACGTATAGAGGATGAAGAGGGGATCTTCTGCATTCATTTCCTCAGGCGGACAGTCAGTTGATGCCGCATTACAGGCTTCGTGGTACCAAACATCACGGTCGTCGACCCAGTTAATGTCATTGCCGGTGCGCTTCACCACCAGAACTTCGCGAACTTTCTGACCCGCCTTTTCCGCAATTTCACATGCGGCATCGGTGTTGTTCTTCAATGGGATGATCTTGCCGCCACGAATCCCTTCATCGGCAGTGACTACGTAGTCAGACTGGCAATCAACGATGCGACCCGCAAGTGCGTCGGGAGAAAATCCACCGAACACAATTGAATGAACCGCACCAATACGGGCGCAGGCGAGCATTGCATATGCAGCTTCCGGTACCATGGGCATGTACAGGGTTACCCGGTCGCCTTTCTTTACGCCATCCGCTTTCATCACGTTTGCAAGGCGGCAAACTTGCTCGTGCAATTCCTTGTAAGTGATGTGTTTGTCATCCGTAGGCTCGTCGCCTTCCCAGATAATCGCGGTTTGGTCACCACGAGCTTCCAAATGCCGGTCAATGCAGTTCGCGGAGACGTTTAGTGTGCCGTCTTCATACCACTTTATCGATACGTCCGGATATTCAAACGTAGTGTTCTTGACCTTGGAAAACGGCTTGATCCAGTCAATTCGCTTGCCCTGTTCGCCCCAGAATGCTTCCGGATCTGAAACGGAAGCTTCATACATTTCCTTGTATTTGGCCTCATCGATCCACGCCCCTTTGGTTGCTTCCTTCAATATGTCATAGGTTTTTGCTTCTTCTGACATGATTGTCTCCTCCACTCCCCGCAGGGCACGTTTCCAGCGGACATTTGAGCCCGAATTTTTCCGTTTTTAAGCAGACCACAGATCAAAGGTCTATACAACCATTGGGGGATATCTGAAGGTGGGGCGCCAGAAACCATTATGGTTAATTTCCAATACTTAAAATTTTAACGAATTTCACGGATCATAATCCTGTTCCATTTGTATTGTGTAGGAATGCGTCATGCCCGTAATGCGGAAATCCGTGCTAGCAGCACTTGCAGTTCCATTTTTTCTCAGCGCATGCGCGGGCGGTACACATGGGTTTGTTGCGATTTTTCGACCGCCGCAAATTACCTGGAATGACACAAGTTGGTGTACGCCGATCGAGCTCAAAATTGCGCTCAACAAGATTTCCCGTAAATTTGGTCCTGTAAAAGTTCATTCTACCCACCGCTGGCCTTTGGAAAACATCCGCAAAGGTGGCAAGAAGCGGTCCTATCATCTCACCTGCCGGGCAGTTGATTTTTCAGTGCCAGGTGATCCGGCACAGGTTAAATCCTACATCCAGTCATTGTGGGAAATTGGGGGCTATAGTTACTATTCCCGCGGATTTTACCACATCGACAACGGCCCTCGCAGGACCTGGTAAAGGCGATCTGTTTTCAAGCAATCCGCACCGCCGAATGAGTATGCTGTTTCAGCATGGTGGATAATGTGCTTTTGTTGGCAGACTTCTGACAACCAACGGATAATGCCGATGATCACATTTGATTTTTCTGGACGTGTTGCAGTTGTAACCGGTGCCGGGGGTGGCATGGGGTTGCAGATTGCCAACCTGATACTGGAGGCTGGCGGGTCTGTTGTGATGATTGACCTGAAACCGGAACCAACCGATATGTGTGGTGCTGAAAATCAGAGGATGTATGTTCAAGGTGACCTTGCAGATCGGGACTTCGTAACCCGGACCATTGATGCCGGCGCAAAAAGGTTCGGCCGGATTGATTTTCTTGCAAATGTCGCAGGTGTGCTCTGGTTTGACCGGGATGCATCGCTTCTTGATATGGATCTCGAAGTTTGGGACAAGGTATTTGACGTCAATCTGAAATCAATGGTTCACACAGCTCGCGCAGCGGTTCCCTACATGCGGAAAGTTGGCGGCGGTGCGATGGTTCATTTTTCGACCACCCAGTGCCTTCGCGGAGATCCCAAACCGCAGGATGCCTATTCCACATCCAAAGCAGGAGTTGGTGCCATTTCACGGTCATTGGCGATGCAACTGGCTACGGAAAACATCCGGTCTAACACGATTTATCCCGGGCTAACGCACACGCCGCTACAAGCGCGCTGGGATACAGCCGAAAAGGTTGAAGAGGCAGGTGCTTATGTTCCAATGGGCCGAACAGGAACACCTCAGGAACTGGCGAAAGTTGCCGTATTTCTTCTTTCTGATGGCGCGTCATACGTTACCGGGGTGGATTTGCCGGTTGACGGCGGTCTGCTTCTGAAATGAACCAGGCGTGATTCCCTGATTACATTGCCTATTTCCATATAATGGCAATCCATAATTGAGGGTGTGTTATCGAGAGTTGTGATGCTGGATGGTATGAACAGCACGTTCCGCGGCATCGAATGCGCCTTCAATCAGTCCGGGACTGCGCTCGGCAGTTTCCGAGCCTGCGAAGCAGATACGATTGTCGAAATAAAAATTTCGTAATACATCCGGCCCAACATCAGGATGATTTATGGGGTCGATCAAATCTTGAGGGGTGGTAACGAAGGGATTCGTTGCCCAATCCTCCACATGGATTGCCATCGGGTCAGGGTTTTGCTCTCCAAAACAGCGCTTCAACTGGGTTCGTATATGTTCTTTTAATGTTTCTCCAAGCTCTGCCCTCACATGAGGTGGCCACCCAATGAAACCCCAAAGGGCTGCGGGTGATCCTTCTTGCCCGCAATGATCATGACATTCGACAATCGGCCCTGCCCGGCTGGCTATGCGTCCGGAAAGTCCCTGCTCACGCCAGAACGCCTGGTCATAGATGATTGCAACCTTGGCATGCGGTGCCATCCATGTGGGGGTTGAGAGCAGCCCATCACTGAGGCCGCCGGGAAGTCCGGGCTGCCAGTCAATACAGGTCGCGGCAATTCGTGCAGGCAAGGCGACAATCACCTGTTCAGCCTCCAAGACAGGAAAAGTGGGGTTTTTAGTAAGAACCGATATACCATTGCCGGTTGTGTCAATGGTCTTCACCTGAGTTCCAGTCATTATCGTCTCCGCCGGCAAGCGATCGACAAGTTTATCAATCAAGGCCCGTGAACCGCCGCGGACATATTCATTCCCATCCTGCGTCGGGATAAAACCTGTTTGGACCGGCTGATCAGGCCCATAATCCAGAATTGCCTTGCCGTCGGAGTATTGAGGGAGCGTTTTCAGGCCAAGCTTTGCCAGCCACCTCGCTATTATCGACTGATGGTCTGGCCAAATCCAGCTGGGTCCAAGGTCGGCAACGAATTTTCCTGTGTGCTGTTCCATAACGGAAAGGATGCGACCTCCGGTTATTTCCCCGGCTTCCAGGAGAAGAACCTTTTTACCCCCCTCGTGAATCAAAGCTGCACAACACAAGCCGCTAAGGCCCGCACCCACAATGATTATGTCCGGTTTGGAATTCAAACTCATTTCTGCTGCCCCTCAATTATCTAGCAATATTCTATCTTTCATGAATTCGGCAACGGCCAAAGATTGCTCTTCCGCCTCGTCCCGCAACCAGGCAAGGAAATGGAGCACTTTTTCCTTTTCCAGGGAACGCTGCGGGCAGCAAAAGTAGAATCCACCCTTTGCGCTGATCGCATGTTTGAATGGAGCGGTTAGACGTCCCGCCCGCAACTCCCGGAATGCAAAACCCAAACGCCCCATTACCATGCCGCCACCATCCACGGCTGCTTCGATGCAATGATCTGCATGATTGTAATGCACACCGCGTTCGGGGTTAACGCTTGTGTAGCCCATCACCCTAAGCCATGTAGCCCATTGGCTCGCTTCGAGGAATTTCAGCGATTCGTCATGAATCAGCGGGATTTTTTCGAACAGACTTTCATCCGCTTTACCTCCAGCTTTTTCTAGTAATTCCGGTGCAATGAGAGGCATGGATATTTCCTCGAACAGGGGCTCCACATAAAGGTCGGGATATTTCCCGGCACCAAACCGAATGACGGCATCCACGCCGTCGCGGTCAAAATCCGTCAATTTGAGATTGGCCGACAACCGGAAATCGATATGAGGATTTTCTTCGAGGTATCCGTGAAGGCGGGGTGCCAACCATTTGGCTGAAAATGCGGGGCCGGTGCTTATCACCAGCGTATTGACCGCCCCGTCAGATTTCAAAAGGGCAAAGGTTTCTTCCATGCGTTCGAAAGCCTCAATTATGCCCGGTGCAATCATCCGTCCTTCAACCGTCAGTTCCACTGCTCGGTTTAGCCTGCGAAACAGTTTTATTCCCAAATATTCTTCCAGTTGCCGTATCTGGTAGGAGAGGGCCGACGGAGTAACGCCCAGCTCGTCGGCAGCAGACTGAAACTGCATGTGCCTGCTGGCGGCATCAAACGCGCGAATCGCGTTTACAGGTGGAATCTTTCTCATACTTCGATTTTGATCCATTCTGGATTGCTGTCGCAGGTCTATTTTATCTTCACTTAAAAATATTTGAATTGAAACATAAGAAATATGCGTTTGTCAGAAATATGTCGAGAAATTAATTTGTATTTATCAAATTGAAAGGAACGCCGCCATGTCTACTCCCAAGGCTAAAGCTGCTGAAAAGTTTGCAGCATATCCAACCTACTCGCCGACTGAATTCAATCGCCGGATTGAGGAAGGAGTGAAGCGGGCTCCTGAAGAGCGCGCCAAGGCCCTGAAGGAATTCTGGGGCTGGATTACAGCAGGCTTTTAAGCCGCTTTACTAACGGAGCGATAAAATGACAGCACAAATACTGACCGCAAGCATTTTCGAGAACGAAAAGATTGCCTTTTTTATCAAGTGGGTCGCATCAATAGTCCAGATTTTCGGCTATACGGCAACTGCGTTCGGATACACGCCATTAAATGTCTATCTGTTTCTGGCCGGTTTACTTGGCTGGTTTATGGTAGGGGTGATCTGGAATGATCGCGCAATCATGCTGATCCATATCATAGCTCTAGCGGCCATGTTTGTTGGTTTGGCGAGTTGAGGGCTTGATTCTCCGCGATCAGGCAGAAAACCATCCGATAATTGCCCCTTGCAAAAGGAAAACTACAAGCCAGAACCCGCCATCTATCACTGTCAGGTCCCAGCCTTTGTTCTGAAACCGGTGGTTCACAGCCATGGGTGCCAGGCAAAACCCCAGCCAGAGGAAAAATGCCGCCGCAATTCCGGTAGTCAATCCCACATTATCAAAATGTCCCAATAATCTTGCGAGAATGTAGGCAATAATAATCTGGGCGATGACTGCTACGATATAAAGAGACGGCTTTTGTTCAATGTCACTTTCCGCCAGGCCAACTGCGTTCATCCACTGTTTGGCAAAAACTCCATACCAGACTGCGCCAGTTATCATACCGGCGATGGCGGCCAGGATGATTGCAATAAAATTCACTTCAAGGAAAGCCATATTGTCGGTCTCCAGTTTCCAATCACAATCATGATACTATTTTTGAGGCATCCCAATCAATGTTGCTAACCTTGCAAAGTCTTGCCTGGCGAGTGAGTTCGGCAATGAGCTTGTCCTCCCGCGCTGCGGACCATCTCACTTTCGGCTCCAGCCAAAGTTTTGAAACAATGAGTGTGTCATCTGCACGTTTAGCCTGCATGTCTATGCGGCCGATCAGCTTTCCGCGCTCCAGAAGAGGAAAGATGTAATATCCATACCGGCGCTTTTCCGGCGGTACATAAATTTCTATCGTATAGTCAAACCCGAAAAGCCAGGAGAGTCTTTTTCGGTCTCGGATTACCGGGTCAAACGGGGAAAGCGCGCGAATTCGCTCCGGCAATTTCGGCAATTCGCAAATGATTTCACCGATATCAGGGCGGGAGATAAGTTCGCGTGGCTTTGACTTGTCATGGGCAGCAACTGTGACACTACTTGTCTCATTTGATCCGCGTTCTTCCAACCATGCCTTGACCTCGTCAATCGTGATCAGGCCCCAGTAACGGGCAATGTCACCGGCAGTTCCGAATCCAAGGCGGTCAAGTGCCGACCGGCAGGCCCAGTCGACGAACTCATTGTGGCTTACTTCGCCTTTGTGATGTTCTTCTGGGATAACCCGATAGCAAAGGTCGTAGGTCTTCTGAAACCCTTCGCGTTTTGGTACGGCCAGTTGCCCGGTCCGCCAAAGAAACTCAAGTGCAGCCTTGCCGTCGTGCCATTGCCACATTTCAAGTTTCTCGCCCTTCGGTTTTTCAAGGTCACGGGCGCGCAACATCCCCTGCTTTTCGATCCGGTCGCGCAGTGCTTCAACGTGGGTTACAAATCCATCTCCTTGCCATTCCGCAAATTTCTTGCGAAGGCGATTTTCGTCACGCCGGAACTTGTGCTTCCAGTAGGGCCAGAATGTGCAGGGTATCAGGGAGGCATCATGCGTCCAGTTTTCAAACAGGCAACGTTCCTTTTCATGCAGTTTTTCCAACTGCTTGGGGCGATAAGCCTGGCTTCGGGCGAAAAGCGTCATGTGATGGGCGCGTTCCACCCAGCGAATTGAATCCATCTGTACAAACCCGAGTTGGTCAATCAGTCCTGCCAATTCACCCTTGCCGAGGGCAAGCTGCGGCGGGCGGGTCAAACCCTGCAGGTGGAGGATGAGGTGACGGGCGGTCTGGTTATCTAGATGGAAAGTCATCAGGTGACTTTCTCCGAGTGCATCGATTCGATCAAGATGTGTTCGAAATCCTTTTTGCAGGAATCGGGTGGCTGGACAAGTTTCAACGGGCTAGCGCTCAAAATCTGAAATCGAAACCTGGGGAGAAGATAAATGCTTGAGCCAATAATTACCGGATTGTCGGAAACGATTGTCGAGGATATTCGCAAAAACGGCAGGGATGCGAACAATCAGACGCTTGAAACCGTGGTTTCGGATGGTGGTGGAAATCCGTGCCGGCATTGCCTGCGGATGATTGAAAAGGGAGATCAGTATTTTGTACTTGCGCACCGCCCCTTCGAGACAATCCAACCTTATGCTGAAGTGGGTCCGATATTTCTTCATGTAGAAGACTGCGAACCATTTGAAGATGGTGATGGACTTCCAGAGGCTTTTGAAAACAAAGAGAATGTCTTGATCCGGGGTTATAATTCTGAGGAGCGGATAGTTTATGGAACCGGTGAGATTGTTCCGGTTTCAGAGTTGCGACAACGAGCAGCAAAAATCTTGTCCCGGAACCAGGTAAAGTTTGTCCACGTCAGGTCCGCATCGAACAACTGTTATCAGGCGAGGATTGATCCGCAAGGTTCCGCTTAAAACGGTTTCAGGGTTTTACCATCAAGCCCGCCCATGCGGCAGACTTCGACCCATTCTGCCTCTTTTACAGGTTGAACAGAAAGCCGCATCGAAGTTACCAATGACATGTCGGCAAGCTTTGGATTTGCCTTCACTTCTTTGAGTGTCACGGAATTTGGCATGTCACAGAGGGCGCGGATGTGGACACAATCCCACCGTTCATCATCAGTAGTTGAATCCGGGGCACTCAGGGCAGAAACTTCTGCAATTCCGACTACATCCAAGCCCTCGTTGGAGTGATAGAAAAATGCCCGATCGCCGAGTTTCATGGCACGCATGTTGTTCCGCGCCTGGTAGTTGCGAATACCATCCCATTCTTCTCCGGCTTCTCCCTTGGCCTTTTGTTGCTCCCAGGACCATTTGAAAGGTTCGGATTTGAATAGCCAATATTGCATCTTAAAATCTCCGGATAGTTATCTGGTTTAATTCTCGCGCTTCAGGGGCCGGGTCAAGAGCTGCTGCACAGCTTCTTTTGCAGTTACGCGGTTTTCCAGAACATTCACAACGGCTTCAGTTACCGGAACTTCAACCCCTGCCTGGTTTGCCAGTTTCAATGCCACACCCGCTGTAAACGCGCCTTCTGCCAGTTTTAGTCCTTCGAGACTTTTCCCTTGTCCCATTGCCATGCCGTAACTAAAATTTCTCGATTGGGAGCTTGAACAGGTAAGAACGAGGTCGCCCAGACCGGAAAGGCCAACCAGCGTTTTTGGCTTGGCACCGAGCTTGACTGCAAGTCTGGATATCTCAGCAAACCCCCGGGCAATAAGTGCGGCTTCCGCACTTGCTCCCAATCCCATCCCGCGTGTCGCACCAACGGCAAGTGCAAGTACATTCTTGAGTGCGCCGCCCAATTCAACGCCTTTCAGGTCCGAAGAAGCGTAACACCGGAAGGTGCCGGTCGACAGAAGTAGAGACAGGTTTTCGGCTATTTTGGCATCATCGCTTGCAATGGTCACCGCTGTTGGAAGACCGGAAACTACGTCGGAAGCAAAGCTTGGACCGGAAAGCGCTGCAATGGGGTTTTCAGGAAAAGCTTCACCGATCAATTCATGCGGCAGTTTGCCGGTCTCGCGGTCAATACCCTTACACGTAGCCACAAGCATTGTATCACCAGCAATGTTTTTCATGTCGGCCAACAGGGATGAAAGTGCCTGAGTTGGAACGGAAAGTAATATTATGTTTGAATTTGCAAGTGCTGCATCGATGCCGGTCATAGCTTCAATGGTAGGGTTAAGTTTCAGGTCACCCAGAAACCGCTGATTGGTATGCTTCGTGTTGATTTCCTGAATTGTCTCCGAAGACCGTCCCCAGATTTTGGTGCCGTGACCCGCGCGGGCGGCAATACATGCAAGGGCTGACCCCCAGGCACCGCATCCAAGAACTGCTATATTTGACGCCATTAAACCTTTACTCCCTTTCGCCCGGAACCCACAATTCCGTCAGACGATTGGTCCAGAGGCCATCTTGAGCGCGGAGACAAGTCAAGGGCCGAGCTTTCACCTTTTTCAAACCGTTCCAGGCCGGCCCAGGCGATCATGGCTGCATTATCAGTGCACAGGCTTAATGGAGGAGCAACCAGCTCAAAACCGCAATCATTGCATACCTGCTCGAGCTTGTTTCTGATTTCCGTATTGGCCGCAACCCCACCCGCAACAACCAGTGTTTGAGTGTTCGTGCCGTGCAATTCAATTGCTTTTCTGCACCGGTCAGCAAGTATATCCGAGATCGTCTTTTGCATTGACGCACAAAGGTCTGAAACAGTCTTTTCGGTCAGGGGCTGATGTTTTTGAGCTTCAGTTCGGATGGCTGTCTTGAGGCCGGAAAATGACATGTTGAGGGTGCCTTTTCCTTGCATGGGCTTGGGAAACTTGAACCGTCCGGCCTCTCCACTTTGGGCAGCTTTCTCGACATTGGGTCCGCCCGGGAAGCCAAGATTCAGAAGTTTGGCGGTTTTGTCGAATGTTTCACCAACCGCATCATCTATTGTCGAGGCTAAGCGGGTGTAGTTTCCAAGTCCGTCAACCCGCAGTATCTGGCTGTGACCGCCGGAAACCAGCAGGAGAAGATAGGGAAATTCGATGTTGTGGGTGAGGCGGGCAGTCAAAGCGTGCCCCTCAAGATGATTGATTCCTACATAGGGAATGTCACGACTGGCTGAGATGGCCTTTGCGGTCATTAATCCGACCATTAACCCGCCAATTAGCCCAGGTCCGGCTGTAACGGCTACTCCGTCGATATCCGAAAGATCCGTTCCGGCTTCATCCAGGGCAAGCTTGATTAAATGGTCCATTGCTGAAAGGTGCGCGCGCGCAGCCAGTTCGGGAACCACACCGCCAAAGGGGGAGTGTTCTTCTATTTGGCTGAGGACCTCATTTGAGAGAATACTGGCAGAACCATCTGCGGCACGCGTTACAACTGCAGCTGCAGTTTCATCGCAACTTGTTTCTATTCCCAAGATTTGCATTGTTTTCAAAGCCTGCTGCCTGTAACACGCGGTGATGCTTGAATTATCAGACCAATCAATAAAAGCAAATGACTGACAAGACACTCCGGATAGGAACACGAGGAAGTAGGCTTGCACTTGTACAGGCGGAGTATGTCAAGTCTCGGCTATTGACGGTTCATGATAATCTGGAAGTTGAGATTGAGGTAGTTTCGACAAGGGGTGACCGAAGCCAGCGGGAAAACATCGCCCTGTCCGAGATTGGCGGAAAAGGGCTCTTCACACTTGAGATTGAGGAAAAACTGCTATCCGGCGACTTCGACATGGCCGTGCATTCTGCGAAAGACATGCCCACAGCACTGCCTGACGGATTGGAGCTCATCTGCTTCACCGAAAGGGAAAATGTGGCGGATGCATTTATATCGGACAAATTCAGTAGCTTCGAAGATTTGTCGCAAGGTGCCGTAGTCGGTTCGGCTTCCCTGAGAAGACGCGCATTGATGTGGCGAAAACGGCCTGACTTGAAAATGGTCATGTTCCGGGGAAATGTGGATACCCGGCTTCAAAAAATACGGGATGGTGTCGCTGATGCAACATTGCTTGCTCATGCGGGCCTGAAACGCCTTGAGCTGTTACAGGCCATTACCTGTGACCTTCCTTTGGACGAGTTTCCACCAGCGCCGGGTCAAGGTGCAATTACGATTGAAGCACGATCCGGAAATTCCAATGTCGCTGAACTGCTTGCGCCACTAAACCACAAGGAAACGGAATTGGCGCTCACAGCGGAGCGTGCATTTCTTGAAGTGTTGGATGGCTCATGCAGAACACCGATTGGTGCTCACGCAACCTTAAACGGTGATGTTCTGTCACTCCATGGGATTATATTGAAACCGGACGGTAGCGAATTCCATGAATACTGGCTCGATGGCACCGCCGATGATGCATTTGCCATTGGACAGGGGATGGGGGAGTATTTGCGTCGCAAGGCTGGTGACCGCTTTTTTGAAGACTGGGTATAAGTGATTTGCATATTCTGATTACAAGAGCAGAACCCGCCGCATCACGTACAGCGATGGCTCTGCACGATTTGGGCTACCGGCCCTTCGTATTTCCCTTGTCGGAAGTGGTTGATACCGGGCATGAAATGCCAGTTTCAAATTTCGATGGATATGTTTTTACCAGCAGTAATGCCGTGCGGATACTCAAGTCGCGAGGCTGGAACTGTGGGGAAAGGGAAATTGTTGCTTATTGCGTAGGCGACAGAACAGCCGATGCCGCGAATTCACTTGGGTTTTCTCAAACTGTTTCATCTGGTGGCAATGCGGAAAACCTCGCTGAACTTATCCGTATGGAAGGCGAGAAGCGGCCATTAAGGCTGGCTTATCCTGCCGGCGTTCAGCGTTCGTTCGATATTGAAGGTGTATTGGCCGGGAGTGCGGTTGAAGTTGAAACTGTTGAAATTTATGAGGTAAAATCGATAATACCCCCACCCTCGGAAATTGAAAAACTCTTTTCCAAACTCGGCTCAGGAATTGTATTGCTGTACTCTCACAATACTGCCAAACATGTGTGTGATGTTCTGTTTGGAAGGGCGGGACGGAAGCTGGCGCACAGATTTTCCGTAATCGCAATTTCAACTAAAACAGCTGAGGCGGTGTTGAAGTATCCATGGCAAGATGTGTATGTTGCTGATGAGCCAACGGAGCAATCCATGGTGATGAAACTCAATCAACTTTCCCATAAGTAAGATGTTTGCTGTTTCTGATTGCGTAGATCGAGAATGCCCAACCAATTGGGCAACATCCAGAAGGTACCAAGAATGGCGTCAAGACCAAAATCCGGAAGAACGGGAACAAGACGAACTTCCGCTGGAAACAGGAAGCCTGCAACCATTGATCTTGAGGCAAAGGAAGTAGGTTCTCAACCCTCCAAGGCCAAGGCATCCACTGCGAAGCCCGCTGCAACGTCCAAAGCCAAGAGCACGGAGACTAAAACTTCAGTGGCTGCTAAATCACCTGAAATAGGTAGAACTGACAGCAGTGACAAAAGGACGAAGACCCATTCTTCCGTCAAGGAGACCGCTAAACCGAGTGCCTCTACCAGGAACGGTGAAGCTTCCGCAAAGAGTGATGGCACTTCTCAAAACCCTGCCACCGAAAAAGAAGTTCCTGTCGGGGCCAGTCCTGAAAGCGGGAAAGGTGGCAATTCTTTGGTACCGGCAATCACCGGTGCTTTGGTTGCTGTGTTGGGACTTGGCGCAATTGGACAGTTTGATGGTGCGAGAAATATTCCATTAATCGGCAGCCTTTACGGATCCGGTTCTGAAGCTCCCAACACAGTATCCAATCAGGATTTTGAGGCCTTGCGGAATAAGATTGCTGAGCTTTCTTCTGCGAGCGATACTTCCGGCCAGGTTGATCTTGTACCCCTCAATGAAAAACTGGCTGATCTTGAAACTCAGATAAAAACGTTGGCAGAAGCCGGGACAGATGGATCAGGGTCTGTGAACCCGGAGATTATAAACCGGATAGGTTCGATAGAAGCAGCACTTGGGGAAATGCGGAAGGAGCTGGAAAAGTCAGGTAATGCAATTTCCACCACAGCAATTGAGCAAACGGTTGCCGGACTGACCTCGCGATTATCCAAGCTTGAAGCAGGTGTAGCTAATTCAGCGCAAAGTGGTGAAAAACTTTCCCAGATTGATGATCAGGTAACTGCGTTATCTGAAAAGCTCGATGGGATCGGTGCGGAGAGCGAACAGAATTCCTCTCAATTGGCTGATCTGGTTGCTCAGTCGACCGATCTTCGGAACACAGTTGCTTCGGTCAAAACCAGTGAAAAAGTTGCGAAGGCAGTCGCGGTAAATGCACTTGCCAGTGCACTTGAAAATGACGATCCGCTCGGATTGCCAATCTCCTCACTGGAAGCCCTTGTTGGCGAGATGCCTGAAACAAAGCGACTTGCGCAGTTGTCGCGTGAGGGGATTCCAACTCTGAACGAACTCATCTCAGGCCTGGAATCATTCAGTAATGAAATTGGCAACACGGCTGGTGCATCTGAAGATGCGAGCTTGTCTGACAAGTTTTGGGCAAATGCTCAAAGCCTTGTTACGTTCCGTTCAACAGGACCCCGGGATGGTAATGACCCAACTGCAATCCTTTCCCGTGTAAAGGCTTTTATCGAGGCGGGAAATCTAACGGAGGCAGGAAATGAATGGGCGACATTGCCTGAGGTTCTTCAGGAAAAAGGAAAGGGTTGGAGCAAGAAGCTCGCGGTTCGGACCGAAGCGCAGGCGCTACAGCATGAAATTTCATCCAAACTGGCTTTGCAAGCCGGATAATCAGCAACAAGGTACACACGCATGTTCAGATTTATCGTATTCCTGTTGATTGTCCTTGCTCTGGGTCTTTTGTTTGCCTGGGTAGCAGACAATCCGGGAACCCTTTACCTGCAATGGGACTGGCTGGCTGCCAAGTTGGGCCGACCCGGGGAAGAAGTGGGAGTGCCTCTGACACTTGCCTTCGCGCTGCTGGTCGGTCTTATTGCCTTGATCATGATTATGGCCGGAATCCTCAAAGGCATCTTTGGCATGCCTTCTTTGTTGGCGAGATTTTTTGATAATCGCCGCCGCGAAAAAGGCTACAGGGCGCTTTCGCAGGGGTTAATAGCTGCCAGTTCAGGCGATGTTGATACGGCCCGCAGTCTCGCAAAAGAAAGCGGCAAGCTGCTCAACGACGAGCCATTGGTCGCGCTGCTGGGAACGCAAACCGCATTACTGGAAGGCAAGCGGGATGAAGCAAGGGCCAACTTTCAAAAAATGCTTGATGAAGACAGCACGCGGATGGTTGCTTTGCGTGGACTGTTTCTCGAAGCTGAACGGCAGGGCGAACCCGAAGCCGCACGTCATTACGCGGAAGAAGCAGTTAAAGAAGCACCATCCCTCCCCTGGGCTGGTAGTGCCAAATTGCGCTACCAGGCTGCCGATAGCGATTGGGATGCGGCCATCAATACACTTGAAGCAAACCGGTCGGCAGGTCTGGTTGATCGTGCTGCAGCCAAGCGTCAGCGGGCTGTCCTGTTGACTGCAAAAGCCATGTCAAAGGAGCAGGCCAATCCGGATGCAGCCCGGAAACTGGCAAGGGAAGCGCACAAGCTGGCCAAGGATCTTGTCCCCGCAGCTACTTCCTACGCACGATCCGCGTCACGGCTCGGCGATATCCGGGGTGCATCAAAAGTTCTGGAAACTGCCTGGAAACTCTCTCCTCATCCTGAAATAGCCGAAGCCTATGCGACAGTCAGGGCCGGGGATTCCGTCCAGGACCGGTTGAAACGCGCCCGGAAACTGGCCAATCTCAAACCCAATCACCGGGAAGGCAGTATCGCTATTGCCGTAGCTTCCATTGACGCAAACGACTGGGAGGCAGCCCGTAAGGCGCTCGAGCCGGTTCTTACTTCGGAACCCACTGAAAAAGCCTGTATGCTGATGGCTGAAATTGAAGAAGGTCAACATGGCGACAAGGGACGGATGCGGGATTGGTTGTCCCGGGCGGTTCGTGCGCCTGCTGATGAGGCATGGACGGCAGATGGACATGTATCGGAAGAATGGTTGCCGATGTCTCCTGTCACCGGTGAAATTGATGCATTTGAATGGCGGATACCAGTCGCGCAACTGGGGGACCAGTCCACTCCGGTGATGACATTGGAACAATTGCATGCGGAAGCTGAACCGATTGTCGATGCAGAGCCGGTAAAGGCCGAAGAGGATGAAACAGATATCATTGATGTTGAGCCGACAACTGGTGAAAGTGCTGATCATGTAGGCTTGGACGTGTCCGAACCTGAAGCAGAACCTGATCAAGTGGACATTGCGGGGGAAAAAGCTGAAGAGCACGACAATGTTGATGCCGAAGAATCGGGCACTTCTTCCGAATCCGAGCCGGACAGTTCGCATTCTGCCAACGATAATGTTCCTGAAGAAGATGGCGAAATCAAAGAAGACATTGTTGCCACGGATGGTGCGGAAGAAATGAAGACCGTATCTGAAGGTGAAGAGGGAAATAAAAAGGCTGATAGTGAGGTCGAGTTTCCACTTGAACGTCGGCCCGATGATCCGGGCGTTCACCCGGACAAAGAACCTCCGAAGAAGGGGTTCAAGCTTTTCTGATCCGGAAATTTATATTTAGTGCGGCAATTGTGACATGCAGCTTGGCAAATGGATTAAAACTCCATATCTGACAAATCACAACAAATTGGATGGATACAAAAATGTCAGATGTCACACGTGACCAGGTGCTGGAGCGTCTTGGAAAAGTCAAAGGCCCTGATCTTGAGGGCGACATTGTTTCGTTGGGGCTGGTGGAAAATGTACTGGTCACAGAAGGTAAGGCGATTTTTTCCATTTCAGTGCCGGCAGAACGCGCTGAAGAACTGGAACCATTAAGGGTTGCAGCAGAAAAGGCCGTATCCGGCCTGGATGGAATAGACAAAGTAACTGCTGTTCTGACTGCAGAGCGGAGACCAGGTTCCGGTCAAATCCGGCCAGCCCCCAGTTCCGCACAGGCTGGTAGTGTACCACCCCCAATGCAGGCACAGGCAAGGGGAGGTGCAAATCCAGCCACCACACAAAAGGCAGGTGTTCCCGGTATCAAGTCAATCATTGCGGTTGCTTCAGGTAAGGGGGGCGTCGGGAAATCAACCACAACTGTCAATCTTGCAATGGGACTTGCTGCCAAGGGGCTGTCCGTTGGCATTCTTGACGCGGATATCTACGGCCCTTCAATGCCGAGGATGCTTGGTATCACGGGTCGGCCGTCTGCACAGGGGAAAGTATTGTCTCCGCTGGAGGCGTTTGGATTGAAAGTAATGTCGATGGGCTTTCTCGTTGAAGAAGAAACGCCCATGATCTGGCGTGGGCCGATGGTAATTTCGGCTCTCACTCAGATGCTGAGGGAAGTTGCATGGGGGGATCTGGATATTCTGGTCGTTGACATGCCGCCGGGAACCGGAGATGCCCAACTGACAATGGCCCAGCAGGTGCCGCTTGCAGGTTCCGTGATCGTGTCAACACCCCAGGATATTGCGTTGATCGATGCCCGCAAGGGTTTGAACATGTTTCGGAAGGTTGAGGTCCCGATCCTCGGGCTGATTGAAAACATGAGTACTTTCATTTGCCCGAATTGCGGCGAACGCTCAGACATTTTCGGGCACGGTGGTGCGAAGGAAGAAGCAGAACGACTGGGCATTCCATTTCTTGGTGAAGTCCCGCTGCATATTGATATTCGTACCAACTCTGATGGTGGCACACCAATTACGGTATCGGCGCCGGAAAGTGCACATGCTGAAATCTACAGGCTGATTGCCGATGAAGTGGTCAACCGCCTTGAAATTGAAGAAAGCCTGGGGGCGAGATCCGTACCTGAAATTGTCTTTGAGTGATCGGAAACATCCGTTTTATTCCTGATTATGAATTATAATTCACTTGCAACCCCCTCCTTCATGAGTCTTAATTACAAATGAGGGAGGAAGTGGTTTGCAAGCTGAAGCCGCTAACACAGTAATTTCTGACGAAGACAAGATGCGTGCTGACCTTTACGGGTTACTGGGCAATGTTCTTTTTCTGCCCCCTACGGAACAAGTAATCAATACAATTCAAGGCCTTGCAGGTGACGAGACCGAGATGGGCAAGGCGTTCAATGCGCTTGCAAAAATTGCCCTTAAGACCCCATTACCGGAGGTTAAGGACGAGTTCGATGGCCTTTTCATAGGTATGGGCCGTGGTGAGCTGTTACCCTACGGATCCTATTACCTGACTGGTTTCCTGAACGAAAAGCCGCTCGCAAAACTGCGAAATACGATGAGTTCACTTGGAATTGAACGTGAAGAATCTGTGAAAGAGCCGGAGGACCATATTGGACGGCTATTTGAAATGATGTCCGGATTGATTGCCGGGCGGTATGGTGCTCCAGTTGATTTGTCTGGGCAGAAAGAATTTTTCCAGAACCATATTGAGCCTTGGGCCGGACATTTTTTTGCCGATCTTGAAGCGGCGAAATTGAGCAAATTTTATCAACCCGTCGGAACGATCGGCAGGTTGTATGTGGAGATTGAATCTAACGCATTCTCGATGGAGTAGGCGTTGAATCAAAGATACGGGTTCCTGTCACCGTATCGAACCTTGTAAGTCGCCATAAACTTGCAGGGTATGGAACGGCAGAGAATTGGAGGAAATATGGCTGAAAACCGAGATGAAAAGATCGCCAAAGACCGGCGAGATTTTCTGAAAATGGCTAGCCTTGGTTCCATGGCTGGAGGTGCAGCAATTGCAACCGGCGGTGTGGCACAAGCAGCTTCATCAGAAGAAGAAAAAGGTTCTGGATACCGGGAAACCGGTCACGTCAAGACCTATTACGAACTGGCGAAATTTTAGGCGGTTTGGAACAAGTAGCAAGTTTGCTGCTTAAACGTCCGTTTGTATTTGGTTGACGGATAAAATTTGGAAAACGCTCCTTTTCACGACTTGAGGAGCAAATTGGAGGAAACGAAATGCTCAGGAAGAAGGTAGGTGGGGTTGCGAACGGCCCCCGTCTGTCATCAACCCTTGCTAATATTTCGGGTGCTGCAGTAAACAGACGCGATTTTCTGAAACGCTCTGGTCTTGCAGTTGGCGGTCTGGCAGCCGCTGGTGCTCTCACAGCAGGTACGACTAAAAAGGCGCATGCTGCAGGAGAAGCGACAGGCAATGTTGAAACAATTAAATCCGTGTGTACTCACTGTTCTGTGGGTTGTACCGTCCTAGCGGAAGTATCCGACGGAGTATGGGTAGGTCAGGAACCTGCCTTTGATTCTCCGTTTAATCTGGGAGCACACTGCGCGAAGGGCGCTTCGGTCCGCGAACATGCCCATGGCGAACGTCGCCTGAAATATCCGATGAAACTTGCCGGCGGCAAGTGGGAACGCCTGAGCTGGGAAGATGCCGTCAATGAAGTCGGCGATGCCATGCTCAAGATTCGCGAAGAGTCCGGGCCGGACTCAGTTTATTGGCTTGGATCGGCAAAGCATAACAACGAACAGGCCTACCTGTTCCGGAAATTTGCGGCCTATTGGGGCTCGAACAATGTCGATCACCAGGCACGAATTTGCCATTCAACCACGGTTGCAGGTGTTGCAAACACCTGGGGCTATGGGGCGATGACAAACTCTTATAATGATATCCACAATTCCCGGGCGATCTTTCTGATCGGCAGTAACCCGGCAGAGGCACATCCGGTGTCCCTGTTGCATATTCTGCGGGCGAAAGAACAAAACAACGCTCCGGTGATCGTCTGTGATCCGCGTTTTACGCGTACAGCGGCCCACGCGGACGAATATGTCCGGTTCCGTCCCGGAACAGATGTTGCATTGATCTGGGGTATTCTCTGGCACATTTTTGAAAATGGCTGGGAAGACAAGGAATTTATCCGCCAGCGTGTCTGGGGGATGGAGCAGATTCAGGCAGAAGTCAAAAACTGGAATCCTGAAGAAGTAGAAAAGGTTTCCGGTGTGCCCGGATCACAGTTGCGCCGGGTAGCGCGTACCATGGCGCAAAACCGTCCTGGTACGGTTGTTTGGTGTATGGGTGGTACTCAGCACACCAACGGGAACAACAATACCCGTGCTTATTGTATTTTGCAGCTTGCCCTAGGAAATATGGGCAAGGCGGGCGGCGGTACCAATATTTTCCGCGGCCATGACAACGTGCAAGGCGCAACAGACTTTGGCGTTCTGTCACATACATTGCCGGGTTACTACGGACTGAAGACAGGCTCGTGGAAACATTGGGCTCGTGTTTGGGACACCGACTACGACTACTTGCTGGGCCAGTTTGCAAGCAAGGAACTCATGGAAGGCAAGGGTATTCCTGTATCCCGCTGGATTGATGGTGTGTTGGAAGATGAAGCCAATATGGATCAGCCGGCAAAGGTACGCGGCATGGTATTCTGGGGTCATGCTCCAAACTCACAGACCCGCATGAAGGAAATGAAGGATGCGATGGAGAAGCTCGACCTATTGGTTGTGATTGATCCATATCCGACGGTTTCCGCAGTGCTCCATGATCGTACGGATGGGGTTTACGTGCTTCCAGCCTCCACCCAGTTCGAGACCTATGGTTCGGTGACTGCATCCAACCGGTCACTGCAGTGGCGCGAAACAGTGGTTGATCCGCTTTTCGAATCGTTGCCTGACCACACGATCATGTACAAGTTTGCCAAGAAGCTTGGTTTCGATGCCGAGATGTTCAAGAACATCAAAGTTGAGAATGATGAGCCGCTGATTGAAGACATTACCCGTGAATTCAACAAGGGTATGTGGACAATCGGCTATACCGGTCAGTCTCCGGAGCGGATTCGGGCCCATATGGCGAACCAGCATACGTTTGACAGGACAACATTGCAGGCCGTAGGCGGTCCTGTGGATGGTGAGTATTACGGAATGCCATGGCCATGCTGGGGCACTGCCGATATGAAACATCCCGGAACTCCAATCCTGTATGATCCGTCCAAACCAGTCGCTGAAGGTGGCCTGACTTTCCGCGCCCGCTTTGGGGTGGAGAGGGAAGGGGATAATCTCCTTGCCGAAGGGTCCTGGTCAGAGGGTTCAGAAATTGAGGATGGTTATCCTGAATTCACCATGGCGATGCTTACATCGCTTGGGTGGGATGGTGACCTGACTGATGATGAACGGGCTGCGATTGACGCTGTTGCAGGTGAAAAGACCAACTGGAAAACTGACCTTTCCGGCGGCATCCAGCGGGTTGCAATCAAACATGGTTGTGCACCTTTCGGTAATGCCAAGGCTCGAACCGTGGTCTGGAATTTCCCGGATCCTGTTCCCCTGCACAGGGAGCCACTGTATACGCCGCGTCGGGATCTTCTGGACAAGTATGCGACTTACGAAGACCGAAAGGCCTATCGTTTGCCAACAGCTTATGCTTCGATCCAGGCAACGGATTATTCGAAGGATTTTCCGACCATTCTCACTTCTGGCCGTCTGGTCGAATACGAGGGTGGTGGTGATGAATCCCGTTCAAATCCGTGGTTGGCTGAGCTGCAACAAGACATGTTTGTCGAGATCAACACTGCGGATGCCAATGATATCGGGATTCGTGATGGCGAACAGGTCTGGATACACAGCCCCGAAGGTTCAAAGGTGAAAGTAATGGCGATGCTGACCGAGCGTGTCGGAAAAGGCGTCGCATTCATGCCGTTCCACTTTGGCGGGCATTTTGAAGGAGAGGACCAGCGATCCAAATATCCACCTGGCGCTGATCCTTATGTATTGGGCGAATCAGCGAATACATCCATGACTTATGGATATGATTCGGTTACCCAGATGCAGGAATCCAAAGTAACGCTTTGTCGAATTGAACGGGCATAGAAAGGAGATCAGCAATGGCTAGAATGAAGTTTCTTTGTGACGCCGAACGCTGCATTGAGTGTAATGCCTGCGTGACAGCTTGTAAGAATGAACATGAAGTGCCTTGGGGCGTAAACCGCCGGCGGGTTGTCACCATTAATGATGGCAAGCCGGGCGAGCGGTCAATCTCTGTTGCATGCATGCATTGCTCGGACGCACCGTGCAAGGCTGTATGTCCGGTAGATTGTTTCTATGATACCGAAGAAGGTGTCGTGTTGCATTCCAAGGACTTGTGCATCGGTTGCGGATATTGCTTCTATGCATGTCCTTTCGGTGCTCCGCAGTTCCCGCAGGCGTCAAATTTCGGTTCTCGTGGCAAGATGGACAAATGTACCTTCTGCGCAGGCGGACCGGAAGATGACAATTCGCAGGCCGAATTCCAGAAATACGGACGGAACCGCCTTGCCGAGGGCAAGCTACCGCTTTGTGCGGAGATGTGCTCGACCAAAGCGCTACTTGCTGGTGACGGGGATGTTGTGTCTGCTGTTTACCGGGAACGCGTGGTCGCGCGTGGGTTTGGAGCCGGTGCATGGGGTTGGGGAACAGCCTATGGTCAGAAAACCGGCGGCTGATTTGCTGCTGATTTACTGTATTCCATGCAGCACTTGGCTTGAAAGAAAGGCGGCTATTTTCCAGCCGCCTTTTTTGCTTTAGTTTGAGAAAGATGCCGGCATTCCGCCGGTCGTGACAGGAGGTATTTCATGTCATTGGGTCGGTCAATTTTAACGCTTGTATCCGCTGTTATCATATTTGTGGGGGCCGGATTTTTTGAGGCGGATGGTGCCGCTTTTGCTCAGGCTACGGGACCGGACAAACCGACAGAGGGATCAGTACCCGGCGGAACAACTGACGGTTCATCTTCGGATGCTGAGATCTGGAGGCAAATCCGCCAGGGAAACCAGGGTACGGTTGCTGGAGGTTCACCAGGATCTGGGCTTATGATTCAGGCCCAAGGGGAGGAGTGGCGACAAATCCGCAATGGACCTTTGCCAATGTATTCGGCATGGGCAATTCTGGGTATGTTGATTGTATTATCCCTGTTTTTTGCGGCACGTGGAAGAATACGTATTGAGCATGGTCTATCAGGAAGAACCCTTACGCGTTTTAACATGCTGGAAAGGGCATCCCACTGGTTGCTTGCATCAAGCTTTATAATATTGGCCCTGACCGGCCTTAATTTGATTTTCGGGCGCAGCATTTTGCTCCCGATACTTGGCCCGGATGCGTTCGCCGGGTTGACTGTTTTCGGGAAGTTTATACACAATTATGTCGGCTTCGCATTTATGATTGCGCTTGCGATGATCCTGTTACTTTGGGTGGCGCATAATATTCCCAATCGACACGATTTGAACTGGTTGTTACGAGGTGGAGGTATTTTGACGCGCAGTCATCCGCCCGCAAGAAAGTTCAATGCCGGGCAAAAGATCATATTCTGGATCGTTATTCTTTGCGGCGTCTCCATCTCCCTATCGGGTTGGGCGCTCCTCAATCCATTCACAACATCAATGTTTGCTAAAACGTTTGGCATCATGAACAGTGTTTTTGGTACGGAATTTTCTACGGCACTCGCTCCTATTCAGGAGCAACAATTGCAAACCCTTTGGCATTCGATCATGGCAGTGTTCATGATTGTGGTGATTATCGCTCACATTTACATTGGCTCATTTGGAATGGAAGGTGCTCTGGATGCCATGACAAGCGGTGAAGTGGACGAAAACTGGGCAAAGGAACATCATTCACTTTGGGTCGAGGAAGTAAAATCCCAGAGCAACACTGAATCTTCTTCCGGCAAAACTCAGCCAGCCGAATAAAGAACCGGAACTTTGCCATGAACGCATGTGCTCAAATGGCTTGCAGACTGATTGCATCGCTTTTTGCGGTTTTCAGCATTTCATGTGTCACTTTTGCACAGGATTTGCCGACTGAATTGATAGGCCATGGCGGGCCAATCAAGGCCGTGACCGTTTCTGCAGATGGGGCCAGAGTTCTAACAGCATCGTTCGATTATTCACTAATTTACTGGGATATTACCGAACCTGAAGCACGAATTGTTCACCGGCTGGAAGGCCATGATGCAGCGGTAAATGATGTTGCGTTTCTCCCAAATGGGGTTGAGGCGGTTTCGGTAAGTGATGATGGTACTCTTGCGATCTGGGATCTCCAGTCGGGTAAGCTTGTAATCCGGATTGATGGTCCGCGGGACAAGGTTCTGGATGTGGCAGTTTCACCGGGCGGAAAACTTGCCGCTGTCGCTCGTTGGGACAAGACGGCGCGGATTTATGATCTCAGATGGCAAAAGGAAATCGCGGTACTGGATGGGCATCGGGGCAACGTGAACAGCGTTGCTTTTTCTGATGATGCGCGGTTTTTGTATTCTGCCGGTCATGATGGCCAGATACTGGAATGGAATGTTGAGACTGGGCAGTTTGTTCGCCCAGTATACCGTCATGGATGGGGGATTAACTCGATCGCGCTCATGGACAGGGATAGGATTCTGTTCGGTGGACTTGACGGAACTGTAGCGGTTGTAAGTATCGGGAACGCAGATTGGTTTATGGGTATTGTTAAACAAGACCGCCCAATCCAAAGTGTGAAAGTATCAAAGGATGGGGCGCTTGCTGCATTTAGTGACGGGCGCGGGCAATTGCAGGTTTTTGCAGCTGACAGCGGGCGGAAAATTGAAGGTGATGAAGTAACCTATGGCCCGGTTTGGGATTTTGATTTTGTTTCGGGAACTAATCAGATTTATCACGTCGGTCTGGATGATTTCGCTTCCAGATGGCAAGTATCGCCACGCAAACTGAACCAGAACCGGGCAGAACTGCCACGCAGGTTCCAGGTGCGAAACAGCGATGATCCAGGAGAGTTGGAATTTCAACGAAAATGCAGTGTTTGTCACACCCTGGTGGAGGATAGTGCAAACCGTGCAGGCCCCACACTGTTTGAAGTGTTTGGGCGCAGGGCAGGTACTTTGCCAGGATATAATTACTCCAAAGCGCTGCTTGAATCCGATATCATCTGGGATGAAGAAACGATTGGCAGGTTGTTTGACGAGGGACCCGACAAGGTTGTGCCCGGTACCAAAATGCCGATACAAAGGCTCAAGAAGATTGAGCGCCGGGATGAACTGATAAGGTTTTTGAAAAAGGCAACGGAGCCGGTCGAATAGATCAGGGAGACAATCATGAAGTCGGTTATATATGGTCTGGCAGCTATGGTGGCAATTAGTGCTGTTGCATGGGTTATCATGGGAAATACGGAAACCACTTCCAGTGAGAGATTTGTTAGCCAGTACGATTCTGTGCGGCTGGACTAATCAACTGTGAAAATGTTTCTGCTGGTCTGGTGTTTGTTTTTGTTTGTGCCCAGTGCTCACGCACTTGAGAACTCTTTAGGCAATTGTGACAACCAAGTGGATTGTGCCGCCAATTCGGTTGTAAGTTTACTACCCGACTGGCCTGCGAATTTTTCTCGTAACGAAGAGCCTGAGGGATCAGGTATTATATTGGACGATGGCACACTGGTTGCCACGGCTGATCATGTTCTGGGACCCGCCAAATCAGCGCGTATTCGCACCCGGGCCGGCAAAGTGCTGAGTGCTAAAATTGTAATGCGCGATAAAGCAACTGATATTGCATTTTTGAAAGTGGATGAACCACTCACTGCTTTTAGTCAGTCTGCCGAAGTTTCAATTGCGGACCGAACATGTGCAATAGGTAATAGTTTTGGCCTGGATATTTCAATAGCCTGTGGTGTGGTTTCAGCAAAGAATGTTACAGGCGTGGGTTTTAATCCGATTGAAGATTTTTTACAGACTGATGCGGCGGTAAATCCCGGAATGTCGGGCGGGGCGCTGGTGGATACTGAGGGGAACCTGGTTGGGATGTTGTCGGCGATCTTTACCCGCCAATCCGATGCCAGTATCGGGGTAAATTTTGCGGTCTCCCGTAATTTGCTTTTCAAGGTTTTGGAGGATTTTATCGAAGACGGAGCTGTCCGGCATCGTCGTCCCGGAATTGTTGTCAGGCCGAATAATCCGGAGCTTTCCGGCGGTCTAACTGGTGCCGAGGTCGTCCGGGTGACCAGTGCTTCACCGGAAGATACGGCTGGATTTCAGCCCGGTGATATTGTGTTGAAGATCGGTGCACGCCGGATCAGTCGCGCCGGGGCTTATGAAGCCGCAATTGCACTGGCAAAGGATGGTAAAACGCTTGACGTTATGATCCTTAGGGGTGAAGACCGGATGCAATTGAATTTAACTCCAGAGTGAATGGAAAGAAGAAATGAGTGAAGAATTTAACATGTCCATGCGCAAGTTCCTGAAACAGGTTGGCGTGACTTCCCAGCAGGAAATTGAGCGAATTGTCCGGGAGGCCGATCTTTCCGGGAAGACAAAACTTGCCGTGAAAGTTGTTTTAACCGCCGACGGGACAAACCTTAATCATGTTGTAGAAGGTGAAATTGACCTTTCCTGATCTTGTATGAAACAAGCACCAAGTTTCCCACCCCTTTTGACTGGTCACCGGGTTTCCGAAGGAAAACCTCCCGCAAAACAAGCGCGCGTAATGTTGAACAAGGGAACAGTCGGCGCAGGTGATATCCTGTGGTCAGAATCTTCAAGTTCTCTTCGAATGTCACTTGTTCTGGAACCGGAAGTAGAAAGAGCGCGTTGCGGCGAATTGCTTTATCTCATCATGGTGGCATTTGGCGATGCGGCAGGAGCCATAAGCGCACCGGAAGTGGCAATAACCTATCGTTGGCCATCGCAGATTTTGATTAATGAAGCGTCCGTTGGTAGCGCAGATCTGATCGTCGCCGATTGTAATGATGAAGAAGTCCCAGCCTGGATGATTGCAAGCCTTGATATTCTAATCAAGCCACAGAGAATAGAAGTTAATCCGGGCGAGAACCCGGAAATTACGAGCATGTGGGAAGAGGGCTGTGGTGATATCTCCCGAACGGAACTGTTGGAATCCGTATCCCGACATATTGTCAACTGGATACATACATGGAGCGAAGACGGGTTCAAGCCTGTACATGACCAATGGAAGGGGCGCACCAGCAGATCGGGAGATTTGATATCTGGTATTGGTGAAGGTGAATTTATTGGTCTGGATGAGTCAGGAAACGCCTTACTCAAGGCAAAGTCCGGGATCGTTTCACTTGATACGATTGAGACAGTGGAAAAACTCCGTGCGATGACGGCTCAGCAATCATGAAGTTTTTGAAGACCCTCCGTATTGATCCGTCCGACGCCCGAGTGTTTGAGCACGCGGCGGAACCCGGGGAATTGGCTATACCGGGCGGTTTCTGGTTTTCGGGAATTAAAGACAGCCAATTGAATGGTAAAACAAAACAGGCATTCTCAAACGGATTTTTGTCGCTGGAAAGTTTTGGATTTTCGACTTTCACCTGTGTTGCGGAAATTGATGAGCCCGGAATAGACCTGATCAGCAGTGCCCTTGGCGAAAAACTGATCACAGCATTTGGAGCTCCTACTCGCGAGGCGGCGGCCGACGCTGCTATGGGTGAAATCAACTTCGTATTGGAAATGTGCTCGGATGTTTCCATAAACAGTATTTTTGCCATCAAACGCGAGTTTGGCGAAAAAGGGGAAATGCTTGAAAGCTTCAGTATTGTCGACCTTCCCGGCGAACCTCTTCATACCAGAGTGTGGGAGGTCGTCGAATGAAGCATGATTTCTGGAAATCTGCAGGCATGCATCTGGTTGAAAAGAATGAGCAAGCCTGGCTGGCGGTAACGTCAGACTACCTTCGCGCTTATTTCACCCGGCCGGAAATCCATCCGGTCGAGGAGTCATGCGAACAGGAGCATGCGCTTTTTGAAAAACTGATGGCGGACCCGT
Organism: Rhizobiaceae bacterium; assembly: GCA_051009575.1. GTDB lineage: Bacteria > Pseudomonadota > Alphaproteobacteria > Rhizobiales > Rhizobiaceae > JAALLB01. The sequence continues at coordinate 63,030 of JBPCWL010000025.1, read as the reverse complement.
TTACCGCTATTTCGAGCGAAGAAATTGTCGGCATCAAGGATGCGGATGCCGCTGACAACTACCGGGTAATTTTGCGGTTCAGGGATCACCTGTCAAAGCATGGTACGCTTGAGGCGTCTTATGCAGCCCTGTTCAAGGGAGATCCAATAAGCATTCCACCGGTTTTTATCAATCAAATGACACACCTGATTCTGAGAAACATTCTGGATAATGTGGATGATCCGATGCAATTGCGGGTTGCGGAACTGTTTTTCCGTGAACAACTGGTCACTACCGGCGATGAACAATTGATGCTTGCTGATCAGGAAATTGTCGAAATGAGATCGGAAAGCGGATTCGGTGGTCTTGGGCAGCTTCTTGCAGAATCGGGAACACCAATGCGTGAAGTGTCGTTGGACGTGATGACTGATGAAAACAAGGAGCTTTACTGGGACCGCTCTGACAGATTTGATATGGCTGTAGATTTCCGGTTTACCCAACCAGCGCAAGATGCATTTGGGCGTGTGATAGAATCCTGGATTTCCCACTTTTTAGGTGTGAAGACCCGGGTTACAGCGATGAAGTCCATCAGGGATGAAAAATGGTCCTGGCATGTCGGATGTGATCAGGAATCAACCCGAATACTCAATGCATTATATAATAATGAGGAAGTTGAGGAGGATGAGCTTTATCGCATCCTTGCGCTTTACCGGCTGGAATTTCAGGACGCCGTTGATGTGCTGGACACAATGCAAAGTAAACCTGTATATTTGGCATTAGCGATGAATGAGGATCGCAGGCTTGCGGTAAAGCCGCAAAATCTGCTTCACAATCTACCGCTAAAATCGAGTTGATATAGTTTGGAGAGGGACATGGCTACACAAACCGGGACAAATTTTTCTGATACACCGGCTGCGAGATTGCTAGCTTTGTGCATTGCTTTGCTTATCACGATAGTTCTTGTCTACAATTACAAAGACGATTTTGCTCGGTTGTTTACAGGGTCCGAAGAGGCTGGCTTGCCTGTGACAAACATTGATACTGCTCCTGATGAGGCGGCAAATCCGGCCTTGGCTGCATGTCTCCAACAGCGTGTCGGCGATGTGGACAGAATGAAGGATGAAGGCATTCTTTCAGAAGCCCAATATGCATCTTTCAGGGCCCGTGCTGAAGAACTTTGCGTGCAGCAAAATCCCGGATGAGTTTATCCGTGACGCAAATTCAGACCTAATCATCCATCAGGAAATCTTCAGCGGACAGGTCACCTTTTTCCGCTGCTATGTAATCTTCCGTTGTGCGTGGTTTGGGACGGTTTCCCGCAACGAATGGATCTTCTGATGAATTGGCCTGCGCTTCTATCCGGCAATCTTCACACATCTTGATGAGGTTGGATCGTTCCTCACTTGCGTACATTGAATGGGAGCCCGCGAGTTGGTTTGAAATCCTCTCAATGGTGGATTTTGTCGCAAATGGTTTACCGCATGAAATACATTCAAAAGGTTCTTCCTCATGGAGCGTTTTCGGTTGTAGTGCTGAGGATGTAAAATCAAATTCCGGATGTAGAGATAGCGCATTCTCGGGACATGTCGTTGTGCATAGACCGCACTGCACGCAAGCTGCCTGTGTGAACCGCAATTTTGGTTCACCTGGAGTATCAGTAATGGCATTTGCCGGGCACGCTGATGTGCATGCCATACAAAGCGTACAGGCCTCCTTGTTGATCTCCACGCGACCGTAGGGGGCATTAGCCGGAAGCGGTATTTTCTCAGGCTTTATGCGGGATTGGTCATGCAATGCAGAAAAAACTGTCCGGCCGATTTCGCGTTTTGAACCGATTGCCTGGAAATCTTTGTTTTTCAAGCTCTTTTGTCTGGGCAGCGCCCAAATCATTTGTTCAATATTATCAGGATCGTTTTCGATTATTGAAACGATCCGGTCCTGATCAGAGAGTTTCAGGGCTGAAAAAATACCGTTGGCCAATGCTATTTCATTGCCCAGTGTCTCGAGTTCTTCCGGAACCCTGGGATTTGTCAACAATACAACCTGCTGAGCTCCAGCAGATACCATCGCCAGCAATTCTATGTGGCCGAAGGTTGTCACTGAATGAAATCCAAGCGGGATGACGTTGTGGGGCAATCCGTCACCATATCGGGCAATTACGGAAATTGCCTCTGTTCCAAAGTCACCATCATGCAAAAGCAGAACCGGGTTTTTGCCGCCAGCGTTCCGGTATCCAGAAAGCAGAGCTTGAACTCGTGAGATTATGTCTGACCGCGCAGGATAATTATAACTGATCGAACCGGTTGGGCAGGTGGAATGACAAGAACCGCAACCTCCGCAAATACCGCTATCAATTACAACGCGTTCACCGGCTTCAGTAATTGCTCCTGCGGGACATGCATCAAGGCAATTTGTGCAACCGACTATCTGCGAACTGCTGTGCGCACAAGTTTCACCATTATAATCAACATAGATCGGCTTCTCGAATTCGCCAACCAAGTCTGACAGTTTCAAGACTTCCCTTAATACTGCGGCAGGATCTCGGGCATCGACATAAGCGTAGCCGTCGCGATGAGTGTGCCCGGTAAAAAGAGGTGTGTTCCCCGACAGATCAAGAATCAGACTGCAACCGGAAGCTGCTCCGTTTCTCACAACACCAAATTCAGGGCTGCCACGCGATGCAGGACGAAGTGGTGAATAATTGTCAACAATGATTTCAAATGCGCCAAATGAACCGGATGCTTTCACGATGTCACCGCGATAGACAGGAACATCCGCAGTTGGTGGCGGCAGGAATTCTTCGTCGTCACTCAGCAGAAGTGTTGCCGACAAACGCTGGTTCAGAAGTTTGGCTGCTTCAAGAGCTTGCTGACCGGAGCCATAAACCAGGCACATGCCGTCAGATGTAATTGTTTTCAACCTGGCGGGAGTCGGTTCAAAACCTGCATCTTCAAGTAGCGCTGCGATTTTCGGATGCGCCTTGTCTGCATCTTTTGACCAGCCGGCATTTTCACGAATGTTTACGAACCGGATATTACCAGACACACCATGTTCTTCCGCAATTTCATGAAACAGCGGCGCTTCCTGAGTGCATGCCACAATCAAGTCATCATCCGTTTTCAGAGCGGTTTCGAACGTATCCAGTTGAGCGCGACACAGGCTCATTTGAATTTTTCCGGCATCCTTACCCATAGCCTTGGCGAGTTTTTTCTCATCCAGTGGCATTGTCTTTTCGCAATTGCATATGAGACAGCGTTTTTCGGGCATGCCCAAGCCTCTCCCTTTTTTGAAACAACACTACAGCCCATAAATGACAATGCCAATTGATACTTTTGACTTGCTTGCAGACTGGCGATTCGATGATAAGCTGTCTGTTGGAGGAAATATGTCGCTTTCTGTTGAACAAAAAGAGGTTTCGCTACCGATCGGCATTATTGTTGAAAAACGCAAATCGCTACATCCCTGGGCGAACTGGAACTGGAAGCCAGTGGCCGTGTTTGTAGATCTGGAATTTGCTGAAATTGAACCCGTTAAGCTTATTAGTGGAGATGATTTTGAGCAATTTCATGCAGGTACTTTACTGTTGAACCTGCATCGCAAGGAAACCGAAGCGCTGCGATTGAATCTTATGCTTCCTGAGCCGGAACTTTATGTGGTTTTGCGGGAAGATGAAGAGGGATCAAGCGAATTTCCTTTCTCGCCTTATCTGGTGACTGCATCTTCGTATGATGTTCAGGATTTGGCGGATACTGGAGATGACATTATCGAGAAAGTGGCGATGCCGGAGCCTGTGGCTGCGTTTATTCAGGCATTTGTGGAAGAGCATCATGTGGACGAGGAGTTCAAGAAACGCCGGCGTGACAAATTGAATGTAGAAGAGCAAAAATTCGGCAAAACACCCATTTTTCAAACCCATACAAAACAATAGCAATGACTGTAAGAGACAAAGAAGAAAATGCCCTTTCCCGCTGGTCAAATCGGAAGCGGCAAGTAGCGAGGGAATCAAATGTTGCAGATGAAGTGGTGGAATCCGAAGATTCTGAAGATGCCGAAATACGCGAAGCCAAATTATTGGCGAATCGGGAAGCTGCTGAAGCGATTGATCTTGATACAATCAATGAAGAAAGTGATCTTTCGCTGTTCATGAAAGAAGGGGTGCCAGATGCGCTAAGACGAAAAGCGCTTTCGGTCCTTTGGAGATCCAATCCGGTTTTTGCCAATCTGGACGGCCTGAACGATTATGATGAAAACTTTGCTGACCCAAAGCTGATCATGAAAACGTTCACTTCAGCTTATCGGATTGGCAAGGGTTATCTCAAAGACATTGTGGAAGAAGAAGACGATACGGTTACAACACTGACGGAAATTGAAGAAACTCCGAATAGGGAGGATTCCGGAGATAACGAGCATGAGAATACTTCCGGTCCCACGGTTGAAGAAACAGCTCAACCTGAAATGGTAGACGAACCAGATGCCGGAAATCTGCGCGATGAGATAGAGGAACTGCCGAAAGTTTCTCTAAGGAAGAGACTAAATCTCGACAGTTGAACGTTTCACTCACGTTTCCTGGAACAGTCGTGGCCAAGTGTCCGAAATCCTGTAACCTTCGGGCCAGGGGTCATTCGGGTCAAGCATGTATTGATGTGTTCCGGTAATCCAGGCCCTTCCACTTATTTCGGGAATTATTGCCGATTTTGTCCCAATCGATGTCCTGTCAATTATTCTGCCATGAAATTTGGAATCTATGATTGAAACAGTCGTCAAAGTATCACCGACATTCATCAATCCGCGTTCCTGCAGAACAGCCATCCGGGCGCAAAGTGCAGTCCCGGTAGGAGAGCGGTCAATTTTTCCAGGTTGAATTGCGACAGCAGCCTTGGCTTTGAGGCCGTTTTCACTTTCTTCAAGCGGTCCGGCGAACAGACAGAAAGAAATGTGCTTCCACTCCCGGTTTTCAGGGTGATCAAATCCAATTTTCCGGTTAGCTGCATTTGTAATTGCGATGCCGGTTTCTGCGAGCTTTCGTGCATTGGATCCGGTGAGACCAATTCCCAGTTTTTGTGCATCTACGATCACGAAACTGTCTCCGCCAAATGCAGTATCCGCTGTAAGTTCCCCCAGGCCGGGGACCGTAAGTTTGATATCAAGTTTGTCGGCAAAGGAGGGTACGTTCTGGACCGAGATACATTCAGCTTTGCCGTTATGACATTCTGCAATGATGCGAACGAGTCCGCCAGGTGCTTCCAGTACCATTTCCGTTACAGGTTCCCTCATCGGAATGATACCAGTATCGAGCAAGACGGTTGAAACGCAGATCGAATTCGAACCAGACATGGGCGGAGTATCCTCCGGCTCCATAATTATCCACCCGATTTGAGCGTCAGGATGTTTTGGCGGAACGATCAGATTGACATGCCGGAATACACCACCACGAGGTTCATTCAACATGAAATTCCTCAAGGTTTGGTCTTGAGCGATCCAGTTGCGCTGTTCCCAAAGCGTATTTCCTGGTGGGGGCGCAACGCAGCCAACAATGACATCGCCCACCTCGCCTTCAGCATGACAAGAAACAACATGGATGATTTTTGAGCTGCGCATTTGTTCGCCTTATGGCCTGTTAAATGGTCCGTGCATACCGGTTTCCATCGTATACCGCTGCGTGAATATTCCTTGCCGAAACCGCGTCTCCGATACGAAAGAGCTGGAATTTTCCTTCCTTGTTAGAGCGGATGGTTTGTTTGTGTCCCTTTACCAGTGCTTTGTAGTCTACCTCGCCAAGATTTGAGGAATGCGGTAACAGGTCGAAGTAGATTTCAGCAAGTGGCATTGTTCCGTGGTTGACCACAACCTGATCGTAGGTTCCTGTCTCATCCAGATTTTCCAGATAGTCGCTGGTAATATTGGCTTCCAGTTCGTTTCCGTTCCTTTTTACCCCAATAATACGTTTGGCAACCGTGAAGGTCACATCCAGCGGTTGCAATTCCCGCATATAAGGTGTCAGATTCAGATTCATTACATCCGGGGAAACACTACGGTCAGGCGTCATCATTTCCAGCTTTGCTCCGGATTTTGCAATGGTTTCTGCTGCCTGAAGTGCAGCATGATCTCCCCCGTCATCAAAAATCAAAACATTACTTCCCGGTTTAACGTCGCCCGAGATTATGTCCCAAGTGCTGACAACGAGATCATTTCCATATTCAAATATTTCAGTACGGGCGATCCCACCGGTTGCGATAATCACCACATCCGGATCAAGCGTGATGACATTGTTTTCCTCGGCCCAGGAATTGAATCTGAACGAAACGCCCATGCCCATGCATTCCTGCATTCTCCAGTCGATAATGCTGAGGAGTTCACGTCGCCGTTGATTTTGGCTGGCGAGCAAAATTTGCCCCCCCGGTTTGTCAGCAACTTCGAAGACAGTCACCTGATGACCACGTTCAGCCGAGACGCGGGCTGCCTCAAGCCCGGCAGCTCCCGCCCCAACAACAATCACGCTAAGTTTTGCGGAAGCAGGTTCAATCCCATGCGGCAACTCCTGTTCACGTCCGGTCGATGGGTTGTGCGCACAAAGGGCACTTTCACCCAGATATATCCGGTCCAGACAATAAGTGGCACCAACACAGGGGCGGATGCGGTCTTCCTCTCCATCAATAATCTTTTGAACGATATGGGGATCGGCAATATGTGCCCTTGTCATTCCGACCATATCAAGTTTGCCACTGGCTATTGCATGTCGGGCGGTGGCGACATCCGGTATGCGTGCCGCATGAAACACCGGCATTTCAACCTCTGACTTTATTCCACCGGCAAAATCCAGATGAGGTGCCGATTTCATACCGGTAACCGGAATTACATTGACCATCGCCGGATCCGTATCACAGCGGCCACGGATGACATTCATGAAATCGACGAGTCCGCTTTCACGTAACCGTTTTGCGATTTTCAATCCTTCATCTTCTGTTATTCCACCCTTGCGATATCCCTCATCTGCCGTTTGGCGGATGCCGACAATAAAACCCGGCCCAACACGGTCGCGGATCGCCTGCAATAAGCGGTCTGAAAATCTCATGCGGTTCTCAAAGGTTCCGCCATAGGCGTCGTCCCGGTCGTTCGTTACATCTGACCAGAACTGATCGATAATGTGGCAATAGGCCTGTATTTCAATCCCGTCGAGGCCAGAAGCCTGCATCCGCTCTGCCGCGTCAGCGTAATCACGAATAATCCGATCGATGTCCCAAGGTTCCGCCGGCTTTGGGAATCCCCTGTGAGCAGGCTCACGTTTGTCAGATGCACTGAGTAGAGGCAGCCAATCTGCGGTGTTCCAGTGTGAACGGCGGCCAAGATGCGTCAGTTGAATCATTACCGCACAATCATATTCGTGACATTCATCTGCAAGTTGTCTCAGCCAGGGGACTATTTCATCCTTGTAGGCAAGCAGGTTACCAAATGCAGGCGGACTGTCGCGGGAAACAACTGCAGATCCCGCGGTCATGGTCATTGCCAAACCGCCTTTCGCCCGCTCAACATGGTAGGCGCGATAGCGGTCTTTCGGCAGGCCATCCTCGCTGTATGCCGGTTCGTGTGAAGTAAAAATAATCCGGTTTTTCAAAGTAAGGTGTTTCAATTGAAACGGTTGAAGTAATGGATCATTCGACATTTCAGACACTCGGATCGGCGAGGTGATTACGGAGCATTTCCTGATAGGCTTTCATCATCTCGGTGACAAACGTTTCCTGTTCTTCCACCTCGACAACATTCTTGCATACGTGTGCGTTATAACGTGCCGAGGCATAAAGCATTATCATATGCAGATCAGTCGCCGGAACGGTCTGATTCTCCCGGTTGGCAAGATCAACAAACTTGTCTGCGATTTCCAAGAACTTGCGATCAGTCATCTTGCCTTCCGCTTCCATAGCACGACGTTCCTTGCGGTTTGGTGTTTTTGGTTTCTCCATACCTATTTCGCTTTCGCATTGGGGGTGAAAAGGATTTCTCCATTGATCGTGTAGGTGCCTATTATTCCCTGTGCCTTCTCGCTGACAAGCCAGTTTTCCAGGTCTTCAGCGAGTTTGAATTTCGTGTGGGAATGTCTGGCAGGATTTACAGGCAAGTAGGCATATTGGTTGAAAAGGGCTGGGTCGCCGGAAAATAAAAGTTTCAGATCGCCTTTATTCGAAAACTTCAACCAGCTCGCCCGGTCAGACAGAAGATAGGCGTTCATGCCGCTCGCGGTGTTAAGCGAAGCGCCCATTCCTGCTCCGACTGCACGATACCAGGAGTGGTCGAAACTCTCTGCTTCAATTCCGGCAGATTTCCAAAGGGAAACTTCTTTTTTGTGTGTGCCGCTGTCGTCACCACGACTGACAAAGGGAGCTTTGACATTCATGATTAATTGCAAAGCCTCTGTGGCTGCATCAGCATTTGAAATACCTGCCGGGTCAGTTGCCGGGCCAACGATCACAAAATCATTGTACATGATTTCACGCCGGTGAATCCCAAATCCATCGGAAACAAAGGCCTCTTCCGCGGATCTTGAATGAACAAGGATTGCATCTACATCTCCGGCGCGACCCAATTTCAACGCCTGGCCGGTTCCGACCACGAGAAGACGAACATCGAGATCAAGATCAGTCTTGATCTCCGGCAACAAAATATCGGAAAGCCCTGAATTGTTGAATGATGTTGTTACCGCTAACCGCATTTCGGCCGCCAGGGTAAAAGTAGGGAACATGCACAGGGAAATCAGAAATGCCGGTGCTGGAAACCAATTCATTCCACGATGTCTCCTTTCAAAAATGCCTTCGCTTCCGGTGTTTTTGGGTTGGACAAAAATGAACCGGCCGGGCCATGTTCGTGAACACGTCCACGATATAAAAACAGGATATCATCAGCAAGTCGATTGGCCTGTCCGATATCATGGGTCGTCATGATAATTCTGATATTTTGTTCAATGGCATTATTCAGGATTGTTTCGATTTCCCGGATGGATTTGCCGTCGAGGTTGGTTGTCGGCTCATCCAGAAACAGCACCTCGGGATTGACAACCAGTGCGCGTGCTATTGCCAGTTTCTGTTTTTCTCCACCAGAAAGAAATGAAGCATTAAGATCGGCAACCTTTGACAATCCAATTCTGTTCAGCCAGTCGCGCACAATCGTCGTAATCTCAGATCTTGGAATTTTGTGCAATTTTAGAGGATAGGCAATGTTTTCAGCCGCTGTCCGCCTTAACATGATTGGTGTCTGGAATACGAATGCCTGCTTTTTTCGTGCGGCAGATGTGGTGCAATTCCAGGAAACAGTTCCCTGACGAGGCCGTTCCAACCCGTGTAGCAGGCGCAGCAATGTTGTCTTGCCTGAACCATTGGGTCCCATAATAACACTGAAGCCGCTGGGGCCAATTTCCAGATCAACCGGGCCGATGATTGTCTTGCCGCGCTTTTTGACGACTGCATTTGAAAGGTTTACGGGGAGGACAGAATTTACCACGTGCTGGTCCTTTCGGTTTTTGATACCGAGTGGATGGCAAGGTTAACCAATATTGCCAGTGTAATCAGCACAAATCCCAAAGCCAGTGCGAAGGCAAAGTCACCTTTTCCTGTCTCAAGTGCGATTGCGGTCGTTAGAACGCGGGTTACATGATCTATATTGCCTCCGACAATCATGATCGCGCCGACTTCTCCGATCGCCCTGCCGAACCCGGCCAGAGATGCTGTTAGCAGGGAGCGGCGTGCATCGACTATCAACGTTAGGATGCGTTGTCGTTTCGTCGCATTCAGGGAAATCAGAAGATCGTGGTAATCGGCCCAAAGATCCCGAATTGCCTGATGGGCTATCGAAGCTATGAGCGGCGTAATAATTATGACTTGTGCAATGATCATGGCAGTTGGTGTGAACAACAGATTCAAGACACCGAATGGACCTGAACGTGAAAGCATAATGTAAACAATCAATCCCACCACAACAGGTGGCAGACCCATCAATGCATTGAGTATTGCAATTGTAAACCGGCGAAACCGGAACCTGTTCACGGCTATCCATGCACCCAGAGGCATGCCAATGAGTGAGGCGATAATTACAGCTGTCAGGGTTACTTCCAGCGACAGGAATATGATTTCGAACAGGTTCGAATCAAGCGATAGAATGAGCCAGAATGCCTGCTGCATTCCATCAAGAATGTCACTCATCCAATCAATGATCCCTACTCAAGCCAGTCATTGTTCTAACAGGCTGTAGGCATAGGCGACAAGGGCTTCGATGTCGTCGGTTCTCAGATGAATTGGTGGATGGATACCTTCAGAATCTACCCCGGTTTGCTGATCTTCTACCCGAACAATGGATTGATGGGGAAGCCGGACGTAGAAGCTTGAAAACCGTTCTTCCCAGTCATCCAGTTCGTTGACCAAAAGTTTGAACGAGGGAGTAGAAGAGATGCCGGTAAAAGGTCTGGATGGATCTACCACATGGCACCGCACGCAATGCTTCTCGGCCAGTTTTTTTCCGATTGGTAGCAAGGCGGAATTTTCCTGTGCATCTGCCTGCCCAGACAATAACAATCCAGCCGAGCCTATAATTACTATGATCCAGTTCAATTGCTGCACTCCTGAATAGAATCGGCGCAGACGCTTATCGGTAAATCACATGCTTTACGCGGCATTCTCAAGCGGAAGCCTGAGGATTTCACGTGCCTTTCGCCAGTCTGCAACCGGGCGCTCGTATTTTTCACACAATTCCACTGCCAGTTTAACAAGGGCAGCGTTGGAGGGAGCAAGCGTTTCCTTGTCCAGCCGTACATTGTCTTCCAATCCTGTACGGGTATGTCCGCCGAGTTGGAGAGACCACTCATTTACCACCTTTTGATTGCGGCCAATTCCTGCGCCACACCATGTTGCCTCAGGGCAGAGCCGTTTTACGGTTTCAACATAGAATTCGAATGTTGGCCGGTCTGCCGGCATGGCGTTTTTGACGCCCATCACAAATTGAATGTGCAGGGGGCCTTTTATTCTGCCATCCCTTTCCATGGCGGCCGCCTGATGTATATGGCTTAGGTCAAATGCCTCAATTTCGGGTTTGACTCCGTGGGCAAGCATCTCTGATGCGAGCCAATCCACCAAGCTCGGCGGATTTTCATAGACGCGCGTGGGAAAGTTGTTGGAACCAACAGTCAACGAGGCCATATCGGGTTTCAGCGGCAACATTCCGCCACGCTCTGATCCGGTTCCGGAACGTCCTCCGGTAGAGTACTGGATTATCATTCCAGGGCAGTGCTTTTTCAATTCCTCCCCCAGATGCGAAAACTTATCAGGATCTGAAGTGGTGCTGCCATCTTCGTTACGGACATGGCAATGGGCGATGGTTGCTCCAGCCTCAAAGGCCTCCTGTGTACTTTCAACTTGCTCGGAAATTGAAATCGGCAATGCAGGGTTGTCGGATTTCTGCGGAACAGAGCCGGTGATGGCAACACAGATAATAGCGGGGCTAGTCATTCGAGAACCTCTCCATTCGGTCACTTGCATCATTGAGTGCTGTGCAAATTTTAATAAAACATATCCGGAACCGGACCGGCATGGAAGGATCAATTACATTTCCAGGTTAAGTATAGGATCTGTAGTTTTGTTCCGCACCGTGAAACGGGGAAAGCGATCCCTGACTACAAGCTCAGCTTTGCCAGCTTGGCAGAGCCGTGCAAGTTCAGATTTTTAGTACAGCAATTTCCTGCAAATCTTCGATGCCGTCTATTTGAGTGCTGAGAAACTCGGCAGTAAAATTCCCCTTATAACCCTCGGATAGCGCTGCTTCCCACAAGTCTTTGGACACGATGCATTCAGTTCCCAAGACTTTGTTGTGTTTTTCAAACTTTGCTGCTGTGTTTACTGGTGCGCCGATTACTGTCATTTCCAGTCGATCTCCTTTCCCCACTGCACCGAATGATACCGGCCCATGAGAAATTCCTATCCCGATCCTCAAGGGGCCGGTTTCGGTGATTGACGGTTCTTCATCTTCCCATTTTTGATTGTCCAGAAGGATGGCTTCCGCAGCTTCAAGCGACATTCTGCACAATTCCCGGTTTTCCTGGTCCATGCCAAATGTGGCCATGATACCGTCTCCCATGAACTTGTCGATTATCGCACCGTTCTCCTGCAGGATCGGAACTACCCGCCCCTGATAAGCCGACAACATTTGCATGACCTGGGAAGGTTCGCGTTCCGCCGCAAGAACAGAAAAGCCGCGTATATCAATATTGATGATTGCCATCATCCGGCGCTCACCATTTCCCGCTTCAAGAATGGTGTCGCTGCTGCGGATATCCTGTGCAATCCGCTTGTCAAAAAATCTGGAAAAATCACTCGCCGCAGTTTGTTCCGTGACGGCGGTCACCAGAAGATTGCTTGAACTGTTGACAACGAGGGCAAGAATTACTGTTACGGACAGTATTGAGATGATTTTGTCTACTTCCGCGCCGATCAGGATCGAATTTGATGTCATGTATTGGACAAATGAATGGGTAATGTCCATGTTTTCAGGGTCCCAGTTCAGGGCATAGGCAACCACGGCAATCCACCCAAAAGCTCCGACAGCTCCTGCGGCGGCAACAAATTTCCACTCAAGTCTGAGGGCGCGAAGCGAAATGAAAATGAATACATAAAGAAGGGTTGGTGCCTTCAGGATAAAAGAAGCGGGTTGTTCATATTGAAAATGAAAACTCACCATGAGTGAATACAGCAGACTAAAATCGAAAATTATGGAACCGTAAACCGCCCAATCAGGAATTTTTGCCCGCACTGACCAAACCAGCCCTATCAGGGAAAGAACGACATAAGCCAAAAGCACGTAAGGGACCGGCTGAAAATCAGCAGCCTGTCCAGTTTTAGCAGCAAGAAAATATAAAACTGAAAACATTAGAACGATAACAAGCTGGATAATCCGCACCACGATTTCATTCACTCTCTCCCTTTGTCTAAGTGCGACTTGAACCCTTTCGGGGAGGGTGCCCATGTCGCGGGAGATTACAAAGTTTTCAGCGATGTAGTTTTTGAATTTCACAGACATTCAGCCTCGACTAACCGTACTATTTATAACTGATTGTAATTCACATTCACTTCACATCCATATCATTATTGTGTTTGTTCTTATTTTGTTCTTGACAGGAGTCTTCGTGCCGGTACTGTTCTTTGCGAGGTTTTACGATGGTATCCAGAGTTCAGACGGTTGCATTTCAAGGGGTTGAGGCGGTTCCGGTTGACGTCCAGGTTATGGTTGCTCCCGGAAAAATGAATTTTTCCATCGTCGGATTGCCGGACAAGGCAGTTGCGGAAAGTCGGGAACGGGTATATGCGGCCTTGCACGCATCTGGTTTGTCGCTTCCGCCGAAGAGAATCACCGTTAATCTTGCCCCTGCAGATCTCCCCAAAGAAGGGAGCCACTATGACATGCCGATCGCACTGGGCCTGATGGCTGCTCTGGGTGCGATCCCGTCGGATGCGCTTGACGATTATGTGGTGATTGGAGAATTATCTCTCGATGGCAACATTACTTCTGTAGCAGGTGCTCTTCCAGCTGCGATTGGTGCCAACGCGATGAACAAAGGACTGATTTGTCCGGAGAGTTGTGGTGGCGAGGCAGCATGGGCGGATGGCGATATGGATGTTCTTGCTCCCAAAAGCCTGATTGCGCTTGCCAATCACTTTCGTGGGACGCAAGTTTTATCGCGGCCAGCACCATCGGTTGCAAAATCAACAATCGCCTTGCCTGATTTAGCAGATATACGAGGTCAGGAAACGGCGAAACGTGCCTTGGAAATTGCTGCTGCAGGAGGGCATAATCTGCTTATGATTGGTCCTCCGGGGTCGGGCAAATCCATGCTTGCAGCGCGGTTGGCTGGAATACTGCCGGAACTTGAACCTTCGGAACTTCTGGAAATTTCAATGATTGCCTCAATCGCTGGTGAACTTTCAGATGGCAAGCTGACCAACATGCGGCCTTTCCGCAACCCTCATCATTCGGCTTCCATGGCTGCCATGGTTGGGGGCGGTGTCAGGGCGAGGCCTGGTGAAGTATCGCTTGCGCATAACGGTGTGTTGTTTCTGGACGAGTTTCCGGAATTTTCTCCTCAGGTTCTTGATTCGCTCAGACAGCCACTGGAAGCCGGTGAAACCTCAATTGCCCGTGCAAATCACAGGGTGACCTACCCATCGCGGATACAGTTGATTGCAGCGATGAATCCCTGCCGGTGTGGAATGGCGGGCGAAGCGGGGCACACGTGCCGGCGCGGGGAACGATGTGCTGCGGATTATCAGGGTCGGATTTCCGGGCCGTTACTGGACCGTATCGATCTACGTGTCGAAGTTCCTGCTGTCAGTGCAGCGGACATGATCGGAAGCCGTGTTGGAGAGAATTCCCGGAGTGTAGCGGAAAGAGTTATTCGGGCCAGAAATATCCAGACTGGGAGGTTCAGGGAAATGGGTGTTGATTGTGGTACCAATTCAGAGACTTCATCCTCTGTTGCCGAAATGATTTCAGCCCCTGATCAAGGCGGAGAGGCCTTGTTGCAAGAGGCGGCAGAAAGCATGAAATTTTCGGCGCGGGCCTATCACCGCATTTTGAAAGTAGCCAGGACTATCGCGGATCTGGATGGGCAAGAAACCGTCGGCAGGGTTCATTTGGCCGAGGCTATTGCCTATCGTACTGCAGGTGAAAGACTTACGCTCGCCGCCTGAGTGGTTGATTCGACACTCCGGTTTTCTTGAAACAAGCAACGGTTTTTCAACACTATTGTGTTCACCTTGTTTGAATTTACATTGAAGTGCTGTCTACCAGCCGGCCTTCAGAAAACTCAATCTGTGCGTCAGGCGAATGAAATCAGACCGTGACATCGTTGACAGTTGGCAACTTATTCGGAACATCCAGAGACGCCGTCTTGGCGAGACTGAAGAAAATTCCGGAAACGATGAACAACGTCTGAATTCAGACGGGTTCTTTGAAGCGGTACCGGCCTCTCGAACGGAACCACGGGATCAGAATAATATCTCAGCCGCGAAAAAGCCGGTAAAGCAATCCTTTGTCAAATTGCAGATTGCGTGCATTGCAATGCTGGGAATTGTACAGTTTTTGCTTCCCCTGCAACCCTATACTTTCCTCAATCTCACAGCGATCTTGGCGCTATGTTCAGCACTTTATTTTCAGCTGGCCCATAAACCGGGGCAGAGAATGCCGGATGATCAAACGGAAGCCAGTTCCCTGAAACACGAATTGGAGGCGCTCAGAGACCGGACCTGGGAACTGCAGGAACGCGAGGAACGGTACCGCAGTCTTGCTGAAGCCTTCGGCGACATGATTATGGACCGTCATCAGGACAGTAGGATCAGATATTTGAACCGCTCGTTTGCTGAATTTTTGAAAACGGATGCGGATTTGATGCTCGGAAAAAGTTTTCCGCAAGAAATTGTAAAATACGATGAATCCGGTAATAGCAGAAATGATATTCGGGTAAGCACCGTTCGGATTACAATAGACGGCAGCGAACATTGGCTTGCCTGGCTTGACCTTCCGATTCGTAGTGAGGCAACTGGAGAAAGTCTTGTCAGGACTGTTGCACGCGACATTACCCATCAAAAGATTGTTGAACGGGAATTGCGCTCTGCAAGTGAAAAAGCGGAATCTGCCAGCAAGGCAAAAACCCAGTTTCTGGCCAATGTCAGTCATGAAATGCGAACACCCTTGAACGGGATATTGGGAATGTCCGGATTGTTGGCCGACACAAAGCTCACGCGTGAGCAAGACAACTATGTCGCTGCAATTCATGATTCAGGTATAGCTTTGCTCACGCTCATTGAAGATATCCTGGACATGACGCTTGTTGAAGCCGGTCGCCTTGAAATAAGGCCTGCGCCGATGAATCCGCACAAATTGGTAGAAGATGTGTGTGAATTGCTGTCGGGAAGGGCGCACGCGAAGGGCATATCAATCGGGTCTTACATCAGTTGCGGAGTACCGGAAGTCATTCAGTCTGATCCAGGGAGGCTGAGGCAAATCCTGATCAATCTTATCGGCAATGCAATCAAGTTTACCGAGGAGGGTGGTATCTATGTCGAAGCACGTATTGAATCGAGCTCATCAAACCAAAAGCAACAGGTGCTGTTGTTCGAAGTTCATGATACCGGGCCCGGCATAGCACTCGAGGATCAGGAGATCATTTTCGGGGAGTTTTCTCAGGCAGATTCAAAAAGCACGCGCCAACACGGTGGAGCCGGACTGGGCTTGGCTATATCCAAGCGTATTGTGGAAGAAATGGGCGGCAGCATCCGGCTCAAAAGCAAACCGGGATCGGGGTCATGTTTTTCATTTATTCTACCGCTGAGCGGATTGGGAAAAAGCAGATTTTGTAATGTGACAGCAATTGGAAAAGATGAACAGATAACCCTGATTACCCTTGATCCAGTTACTTCCAAAGTGGTCAAGAATTATATGACTGAACAGGATTGCCGATTGAAGATTCTGAATAAATTTACGTCGGCGAGTGATACGCCGGTAGTCGACGGCAACCCCACATTCTTAGTAGATACTGAGATTGTTGGAGACTCCAAAAGGGCGCTCGAGCAATGGCTTGAAAGTGAACCGGGCAATGCAAGGAAGATTATTCTTCTAAATCCGGAGGAAAGGCAGGTACTCAGTGAATACCTCGATATGGGCTTTGACGGGTATCTGATCAAACCCGTTCGAAAAACATCTTTGGTGAACATGATTGCGGGTAGTTCAGGCATATCTGATGATGACCGGAGTTCAGCCGGTGTAGAGAAATGGGCAGCAAGTTTGAACAAGAGCTCAAGGCAGAGATCGATCCTGCTTGCGGAGGACAATGAAATAAACGCATTACTGGCCCGATCCATTCTGGAAAAAGCAGGACATGCAGTGACGCGGGCCAGGAACGGGCAGGAAGCTCTGTCATTGTTTGAAGAGCGTATGAACAATGAACCATTTGAGCTCGTTTTGCTCGATCTACAGATGCCGGTTATGGATGGCCTTGATGCATTGCGAAATATAAGGCTTCACGAAACCGAAAACGGTCTGAACTCACTGCCTGTATTCATCCTTACCGCTGACGAGCAGGAAGAGTCTCGCAAATCTGCGTTGTCAAACGGGGCAACAGGATTTCTTACAAAACCACTCGATCCGGAGAAGTTGCTTAAACTTGTTGATGACATTTGAATGTAATCGAACTCCTATTCAATTTTGGGTAAATTTTCGTCCATCTGCCTGTGGATGTTTAAGTTGAATTGGTCTCATGTCTTGCAACTGCATCAAGTTTCATGAATCCTGTTGCATGCTTCTTGAACCAGGTATGAAATGTGCTCCAAAAAACGGATGAAAAATCTGCTGCTGCAACCCCGATGATGCAGCAATACATAGAAATCAAATCCGTAAATCAGGATTCCCTTCTGTTTTACAGGATGGGGGATTTTTATGAGCTGTTTTTTGACGATGCCGAAGAGGCGTCGCGCGCGCTCGGCATTACTCTCACAAAGCGTGGGAAACATCAGGGCGAAGACATTCCAATGTGCGGCGTGCCGGTACATGCAGCCGAAGACTATCTCCAACGGCTGATCGGTCTTGGCTACCGGATTGCGGTTTGCGAGCAAACGGAAGCCCCTTCGGAAGCCAAGAAGCGTGGATCCAAGGCTGTCGTCAAACGCGAAGTGGTGCGGCTTGTCACTCCGGGCACAATTACCGAAGAAAAACTGCTTGAACCTTCCGCCTCAAATTTTCTTGCAGCGTTGTCACGAAACAGGCGCGGTGAAGAAGGTGATCTTTACGGCCTGGCATGGATTGATATTTCAACTGGTGCATTTCGTGTTTGCGAGACCACATTGGTTCAGTTGAGTTCAGATTTGTCACGGGTTGATCCCCGCGAACTGGTATTGACGGAAAATCTCTATCAAGATGACTCGATTCGATCACGCATTCACCTTGATGAGCGGTCAATCACGATTGAAGCTTCGACGTTTTTTGATAGCCAGACCGGGTTGCAGCGGCTCAAAGATACCTTTGAGGTTAATACGCTTGACGGGCTTGGAGAATTCACAAAAGCGGAAATATCTGCAGCGGGCGCAATCATTGCCTATGTGGAAAAGACACAGATAGGGGAGCATCCCACGATAATGCGTCCGGACCGTGAGCGCAGCACGCATACGATGCTTATTGATGCTGCTACCCGCACCAATCTGGAGTTAGTCCGCACATTGTCGGGAGAAAAGCCGGGCAGTTTGTTTCATGCGATCAATCTGACCCTGAGTGGGCCGGGCGCCCGTCTTCTTGGTGAAAGGATGATGTCTCCGCTTTGCGATTTTAGCGCAATCAACAAGAGGCAGGAAAGTATTGAGTGCCTTTTGTCAGATGCGGCACTTGCCACCGAAACACGAGACTATATCCGGCAACTTCC
Organism: Rhizobiaceae bacterium; assembly: GCA_051009575.1. Lineage (GTDB taxonomy): Bacteria > Pseudomonadota > Alphaproteobacteria > Rhizobiales > Rhizobiaceae > JAALLB01. The sequence goes on along the minus strand of JBPCWL010000025.1, from coordinate 44,615 downwards.
TGATATGGCTCGTGCTGTTTCACGATTGTCGCTAAATCGGGGTGGACCGCGGGATCTTCTGGCGATTTTGCAGGGGTTGGAACTCTCCCGTCACATTTGCGCAAGGTTGGAACAAAGCAAAAATTTACCAAATGAAATGTTAGCCTGCGTAGAAGCAATATCGGATATGCCACCAGACGTTTGTGCGCTTTTGAATGATGTGCTGAATGATGATGTCCCATTGCTGGTGCGCGATGGTGGATTTGTTCGTCAAGGTTATCATGATGAACTTGATGACCTGCGCAACCTCAGAGACGAAAGTCGTCGGGTTATTGCCGGGATGCAAACACAGTATTCCGATGCAACCGGTGTGAAGTCGCTGAAAATAAAACATAACAATGTGCTCGGTTATTTCATTGAAGTGACTGCCGGTAATGCTTCGGCACTGACATCAAATGAGGATGCAAAGGCCCAATTCATCCACCGACAAACGCTGGCCAATGCTATGCGGTTTACCACTACTGAACTTGCCGAGATGGAAAGCCGTATCGCAAATGCTGCAGGGCGCGCGTTGGAAATAGAGCTATCCCTGTTTGACGAAATGGTTGCCAAAACGACACAGGAAGCGGAAGCAATCAATCGTGTAGCAGAAGCACTTGCGGTGCTTGATGTCGCGCAAAGCCTCGCAAAACTGGCAGACCGATGGAACTATTGCCGGCCAAAAGTTGATGACAGTTTGGCTTTTGAGATCGCGGATGGCCGGCATCCGGTTATTGAGCAAGTTTTGAAGTATGAAAGACAGGACCCGTTCGTTGCCAATGATTGTGATATCGGGGGTGAACAATCAGGAAAACTCTGGCTTTTGACCGGACCCAATATGGGCGGTAAATCGACGTTTCTCCGCCAGAATGCGCTGATCACCATACTTGCGCAGATGGGATCATATGTCCCGGCTGCCAGCGCCCATATAGGTGTAGTGGATCGTTTGTTCAGCAGAGTGGGTGCTGCAGACGATCTTGCGCGGGGCCGGTCCACTTTCATGGTTGAAATGGTTGAAACTGCTGCCATCCTCAATCAGGCAGGGAGCCGCTCATTTGTCATTCTTGATGAAATAGGGAGAGGCACCGCGACTTTTGACGGATTATCCATCGCCTGGGCAACAATTGAACATCTACATGAGGCAAACAAATGCCGGACACTATTTGCAACACACTATCATGAGCTGACATCACTTGCCGAACCCCTCGAGCGCCTTTCGAATGTAACCATGAAGGTCAAGGAATGGGAGGGAGATGTCGTATTTCTTCATGAGGTTGCGCCCGGAACAGCTGACGGTTCATATGGCATCCAGGTGGCAAAACTGGCCGGATTACCCGAAGCGGTGGTCTCTCGTGCGCGAAATGTGCTTGACCAGCTTGAAAGCACAGAAAGGGCGAACTCTGCGCGGACGCTTGTCGATGACCTGCCTTTGTTTTCTGTTGAGCCAGTTCCAAAAAAGGAAGCATCTGGGGGAGATAGCCAATTGATCAAAGCGCTAAAAGAGCTTTCTCCGGATGAAATGACGCCTCGGGATGCCCTTCAAGCTCTTTACGATTTGCGTGCGCAGATTGTTAACAAGAGTTAAAGTCCGTTTTGTGCAGCAAGGTCTTTGAGGGACACAAGAGGCCTTGGGCCAATGTGCTGGATAACTTCTGATGCAGCGAAACTGCCCAATCTTGCGCAATCCCCCAACTCCTTCCCGTTGGTCAGCCCGAAAAGAAATCCTGCAGCATACAGATCTCCGGCACCGGTTGTATCGACAAGGTTTTCAATCGGATACGCTTCAATTTCGCCGGTTCGCTCTCTGGTTACAATCACCGAACCTTCTTCTCCCCTGGTTACGGCAGCCAGACTGCAATCCTCACGAATTGCACGAATACCGGAATCAAAATCCGAAGTTTCGTAAAGCGACTTCAATTCAACTTCGTTTGCAAACACAATGTCTACAGTTCCTGATCGCATCAGTTCGAGAAATTCACTGCGATAACGATCTACACAAAAGGCATCAGACAGGGTCATGGCAACCTTGCGCCCGGCTTCATGGGCAATTCGTGCTGCTTCACGGATAGCATCTTTTGCCTCTTCGGGATCCCAGAGATAGCCTTCAAAGTAGGTAATCTTGGATGTAGTGACGAGATCAGGGTCGATGTCTTTCGATGACAATTGTCCGCACGCCCCAAGATAAGTATTCATTGATCTTTCGCCATCGGGTGTCACAAAAATCATCGAACGTGCAGTTTTCTCGCTGTGATTCAATGGCGGTGTTTCAAAATGAACTCCAATCGCCTTGATATCATGGCTGAAAACTTTTCCGAGATGATCATCGGCCACCTTGCCGATATACGCAACCGATCCACCGAGGCTGGCAATCCCTGCGGCAGTGTTCCCTGCACTGCCTCCGGATGCTTCTACGGCAGGGCCCATTGCTGCGTAAAGCGCTTCTGCCCGATCCATATCAATCAGGTTCATGGCACCCTTGACGATATTCTCCGACACCAGGAAATCGTCTTCACAACGGGCAATAATGTCAACAATGGCGTTTCCTATGGCTAGAACATCATAAGTTGTATCGGGCATATTGGTTTCTCCGTGAATCTGCCCGTCTGGATAGACTCCAATGAGTGGAAAAGAAAGAACTAAGATGATGTATCACCGCACTTGTCAGCCTGCTTGGGAATCCCCATCTGCCAGTAAACCAGAAGGAGTAGAATATTGGTCTTGGATGCTGCGAGACGCGCCGCCCGGGAAATTTTTTCATCGCGGTCCAGATGGGTGGTTTTGAAGTCTGTCGGATTAACCCTTTTGCTCTTTTTAGGTGTTTGGCTTGGCCTGCAAGGATTGGTGTCCGCCTACATCTTGCCGTTCATTGACGGGTGGGTGTGGGTAACTTCTGCCATCCTTTGGGTATTAGGGGCAGGCGTTGTTGTAGCGGGCGGATTTCTTCTTGCGCCAGTTACAGCGATATTTGCCGGTCTCTTTCTTGATGAGGTTGCTGAACATGTTGAAAGACATGATTTTCCTTCAGATGTTCCGGGCAAGGAAATGAAGTTGACCCCGTCGATTTTACTCGCAATCAAGTTTGCAATAGTCGTATTGCTAGCGAACCTTGTCGCACTATTGCTGGTCTGGCTGGCTGGCTTTGGCGTGATTATATTTTTTCTGGTAAATGGCTATCTGATTGGCCGGGAATATTTCCAGTTTGCCTCCATGCGGTTCAGGCCAGAAAAGGAAGCGAACCTATTGAGAAAGCAATTCGGTCTTGAAGTTTTTCTTGCAGGCCTTGTGATTGCAGCATTCATGAGTGTGCCGCTTCTAAATCTGTTGACTCCGGTTTTTGCCGCCACTTTGATGGTGCATCTTCACAAGGAAATCAGCTCCCGGCAACAGGAATGATCTGTTCAGTGATCGGCACAATGGCGGCCGGAACATCACAGGTCTTTTCCTTCGATTTGCAAAGATCAGCAATGATGCATTGTTCGCACTTGGGTTTGCGGGCAACACAGGTGTAGCGCCCGTGTAATATCAGCCAGTGATGGGCATGGTAAAGAAATTCTTCGGGAATAATTTTCATCAAAATTGCTTCCACATCATCAGGCGTTTTTGCGGGAGCAAGACCGGTGCGCATACCGATCCTTAAAATGTGGGTGTCTACCGCCATGGTCGGTTGGCCGAATGCCATCGAAAGCACAACATTGGCGGTCTTGCGACCAACCCCTGGTAGCGAGACAAGTTCCTCCCTGGATTCCGGTACAATTCCACCATATTCATCAATCAACTTCCGGCTTAATGCGATGACATTCTTAGCCTTGTTTCGGTAAAGGCCGATCGTTTTGATGTATTCGCGAACCTTGTCTTCGCCAAGCGCAAGCATCTTTTTCGGTGTGTCGGCCACCTTGAAAAGGTCCCGGGTAGCACGATTTACGCCTGCGTCGGTTGCCTGCGCGGAAAGGGCCACAGCGACGACCAAAGTGAATGGATTGACGTGCTCAAGTTCGCCTTTCGGTTCAGGCCTGAGCTGGCGTAACCTTGAAAAAATCTCTGTGATTTCTTCCCGATTGTATTTTGTACGTGGCAGACGTTTTTTCATGCGTTCATTTTGTTCTGTCAGTTTTGAAGTTTCCCGCTAGAGTATACGCTATGAAAGACAAAACCAAAGCTTTCGATGAGCCCTATCCAAAGGCAGATTTCGTTGCCGAGCTAACACCCCACCGCTCGCTCGGCCGTGCCGGATTTATGATACTTATGACATTTGTTTCGGTGACCTGTTTTTTGTCGGGAATGATGTTTTGGGCTATCGGCGCCTGGCCTGTTCTCGTGTTCATGGTTTTGGATGTGATTGTTATTTGGCTTGCGTTCAAGCTCAACAACCGGTCTGCCCGCGCCAAAGAACGCATATCAATCGGCAGGCATGAATTGAAAATTCAGAAAATTGATCCGGCGGGCCGGATGACCGAACATGTATTCAATCCATTCTGGGCCAGGTTCGAGGTAGTGCGGCACAAGGAAATCGGAATTACGGGAATGCGAATTACAAGTGAGGGCGTCAGTCTTTCGATCGGTTCATTTCTGAATCCTCAGGATCGGGAAAGTTTTGCGCTTGCCTTCGGAAATGCGCTGGGCCGCGTACGGGGCTGATTTCACAGTCTGCAAGTTTCGGGTGGCGGAGGCTGCCCGTACGAACTAATATTTTGGAATGAAACACGATCTACACAATCCGAAAGCCCAACGTTATGGTGGGCATATTCTTGAGCCAAATGAGCGGGATGGCGATTATGCGTTGGTCCGCAAAGCAGTGGAATATCTGTCTCGGCGCTGGCAAAACCAGCCGACATTGGCAGAATTATCGCGGCATATCGGTTTGGGAGAAACTGCGACACAAAAGCTTTTCACCCGATGGGCCGGAATTTCTCCAAAAGCATTCAGCCAGGCAGTTACACTTGACCATGCAAAGCGTTTGCTGGGGGAGGAGGAATTGCCAATCTTGGATGCCTCGTTCGAGTTGGGCCTTTCTTCACCATCCCGATTACATGACCTCTTTGTAACACATGAGGCCATGCCGCCCGGTGTCTGGAAAGCGAAAGGCGAAGGGTTGCTCATGCGTTACGGTTTCCACTCTTGTCCGTTTGGTCAGGCTCTATTGTTTGCACATGGTGAGGGTGCCCAACAATCTTTAGTGGGGCTGGCTTTTTGCGATGCAGGAGAGGAACGGCTTGCACTCGAAGACATGCAGGGGCGGTGGCCGAATGCAAACTATCTGGAAGATACCGCCGGAACTTCCCACCTTGCCAGCAGGATATTCAATCCCGGCAACTGGAAACCTGAGACACCTCTGCGGGTTACCTTGATTGGGACCGATTTTCAAATCAGGGTTTGGGATACTTTACTTGGGATTCCGCTTGGATGTGCAAAAACCTATACTGATATAGCTGATGCAATAGATAATCCAAAAGCCGTAAGGGCAGTTGGCGCAGCGGTTGGCCGTAATCCGATATCGTTCGTTGTCCCATGTCACAGGGCCCTTGGAAAATCCGGCGCTCTGACCGGCTATCACTGGGGCCTTACCCGGAAACAGGCAATGCTGGGATGGGAAGCAGGAGTTGCCGGTTGAATGGTGCTATAGCGACCAAAAACCGCGAACTTACAGTGACTGGTCAGCTTCAATCTTGATGGTGACGATCCCCCGTGCCACAAACGTATCTTCGTCATCCTGCCAACAAGTCACGTCAACAATGGAAAGACGCCTGCTCAGGCGCTGGATTTTCGTTCGGCTATAAAGATCAGTATCTTTGGTAATACGCAAATAGTCGACCGAGCTGGATGTAATCACGAGATTTGCATCTCTTGCCAGGGCTTTTCTTGTTTCAGCTTCTGCGCTCAATTCGATCATTGACCCGGTTACGCCACCGTGAAGAGATCGTATCCAGATATTACCCAGGTGCCGTTCCGCGAATGTGGTCCGATAAACGGATTCTTCAGAAGTGGGAACAGCACACAGCCAGTCTGAAATCCCGGTTTCAAACAAGTCTGTCATTTGTCTGACCCCAAAGGCTTGCCGGTTGTGCCGATCATGAAAGTGCCAATCGCATGAGAAGCCATTTTCTGGTCATCTCCAAACCGGATTTCCCCGCGCACGTAGGCTACAGAGTGTTCTTCCCCATCCCATGTTGCGAGACAGGAGATTTGTTCTCCAATACGAATTTTCCGAATGTGATTGCAGGTCAGTTTAATGGTTGCAATGGGGGTGGGGGATTTCAGTTCTCCAATTGCGCAGGAGCCCATGACTGTATCCAGCAGGAGTGTGTTGAAACCGCTGTGAACATGAATGCCATCACGATCCATAAAACTCTTCGGAGCTTTAAGTGTCACCTCAAGTGTATTTCCCTTTACCGGAAGAAACGACATGTCGAGTTCCGCCGTCAGCGGATGCTTGTCGGTAAACAGCAACTGTGCCGGGTGTATTGTTGACATTTCAGATATCGAGTTCCAGGATTTCCTTGGATGCAACGGTTGTATCGGCATTCAATTTGTAGATGATCGGAACCCCGGTTGCGAGATTGAGGCTTGTGATCGCTTCAGTTGTCATCCGGTCCAAAACCATGACGAGTGATCTCAGGGAGTTGCCGTGTGCTGCCACCAATACGCAGTTTCCGGCCATGACGCGGGGAAGTATTTCATTCATATAGTATGGCCAAACCCGTGCACCGGTATCCTTCAGACTTTCCCCATCTTCACCTGGTGGAGGTGTGTCATATGACCGTCGCCAGATGTGTACTTGTTCTTCACCCCACTTCTTGCGTGCGTCATCCTTGTTTAATCCGGCCAGATCACCATAATTGCGTTCGTTCAACGCTTGATTGTGGATTGTCGCCAGGTCGGACTGACCAACCCCCTTCAGAATTTCCTGACAGGTTTTTTCTGCGCGTTGAAGAACGCTTGTAAAAGCAATATCGAATTTTATCCCACGCTGTGCCAAAACCTTTCCAGCGGCAACGGCTTCTGCTTGCCCCTTTACTGTAAGGCCGGGATCACGCCAGCCTGTAAACAGGTTTTTCAAGTTCCACTCACTTTGTCCGTGGCGTACAAGAACGAGAGTACGTTCCATTTTTTATTCCTTGTGTTGTGAATCAGAGCCCCAGTACATCACGCATTGAATACAGACCAGCAGGTTTGTCCTTTGCCCACAACGTGGCACGGACGGCGCCGGTAGCAAAAAGTGACCGGTCGAGCGCTCGGTGTGAAAGTTCAATACACTCGCCAGAACCTGAGAAGATAACAGAATGATCTCCAACAACCGCCCCACCGCGCAGAGTAGCAAATCCGATCGTACCATCTTCACGGGCGCCGGTAATACCGTCACGTGTGCGGACGGAGTTTTCCTCAAGATCAATTTTTCGACCTTTTGCTGCTGCATCTCCCAGTAAAAGGGCGGTTCCTGATGGCGCATCCACCTTATGTTTGTGGTGCATTTCCAGTACTTCAATATCGAAATCGGATTCTGAAAGTGCATTGGCGGCCTGTTCAACGAGCACTGCCAGCAAGTTTACTCCGAGACTCATGTTGCCGGACTTCACAATCGTTGCATTCTCCGCTGCTTTGGAAATTTCTTCGTCTTGTTGAGGTGTGCAGCCTGTTGTCCCAATCACATGAATACAATTATGCGCCGCGACCAATTTTGCCAAGGCGACTGTAGCCACCGGAGCCGTGAAATCAATTACCGTATCCGCGATTGATATTGCAGCCTCAAGATCATCGGTAACAGGAACCGAACTTTCTCCAATTCCTGCCAACATGCCGCTGTCCTGCCCGATTGCCGGTGATTCCGTTTGCTCGACGGCTGCCACGAGTTTTATGCCAGGAGTTTCATGAACGGCCCGGACCAGAGTTCGACCCATTCGGCCAGCGGATCCTAATACTGCTACATTTATCGTGCTCATGAAGCCTTCTTTCTGGCTGAGGATTTTTTGCGCCCTGAGATTTTCGGCTCCGAAGATATGCCATGCAAACGGGCATATGTGCCAGATTTCTTCTTCAACAGATTGGCGTGGGTTCCTTCCTGCGTTACTTTTCCCTCTTCAATTACGTAAATCTTGTTCGCATTTCGAATTGTACTGAGACGGTGGGCGATAACTATCGTCGTGCGCCCTTTTACAAGTTTGTCTAACGCACGTTGAACCAACAATTCAGATTCGTTATCCAGCGCAGATGTTGCCTCGTCCAGCAACAGGATTGGTGCATCCCGCAGGAATGCTCTTGCAATTGACAGTCGCTGGCGTTGGCCGCCGGAAAGATTGCCGCCCAATTCTCCGACCGGCGTGTCGTATCCCTGAGGCTGCTCGAGGATAAAGTCATGTGCCTGCGCTAGTTTCGATGCTTCGATGACGTCGTCCTCAGTTGCGTCCGGCTTGCCATATTGGATATTCTCCCGGATCGTCCCTTCGAACATGATCGGTTGCTGTGAAACGTATGAAATTGATTGACGCAGGCTGTGTGTTGTCACATCTGCAATATTCTGGCCGTCGATCAAAATTTCTCCGCCGTTGAGATCGAAAAACCGCTGTGCGAGGGAGATGAGCGTGGACTTGCCGCCCCCTGAAGGTCCGACAAGGGCCGTTGTTTTTCCCGATTCCGCTGTTATGTCGATGCCATCGAGCACCTTTTCATCTTCAAGATAGGAAAATTGCACACCTTTGAATTCTATTGTACCGGTCCGGACATCGAGCTTTCCAGCTCCCGGTTTGTCTGCCTGGCGTTGCGGAGTATCAAGGATTTCGTAAAGCATCCTTGCGTTTACCAGCGACCGTTCGAACTGAACCCGGAAACTGGCGAGTTTTCGGGCAGGTTCGTAGGCCAGCATTGCTGCCGTCAAAAACGACAGGAGGCCGCCTGCATCATGCCCCAGTTCAGCCACGCGGTAACCACCGAAGGCAATGACACCTGCAATTGCAAACCCTGCAAGAATTTCGGTTGGCGGTTTGGTTTTCGCATTAAGCTGGACAATCCTGTTTGAACGTTTTTCCGCCTTTGCCGTCAAATCTTTCATTTTGGCAAGCATCTGCTCTTCCATCGTGAATGCCTTGACGATTTCCATACCTTGCGAGTTCTCAACGATTGCTGATGTCACCCGTGCATTCAGGTCGATTTCCTGACGCGCAACTTTCCTGATGCGCCGGACATATCTTGACATGATCAATGCTATAACGGGCAATACTGCCAGTGATATCACTGACATGTAAGGGTCCTGAATAACCATCACTGTGACCAGCGCAACCAGTGTAAATAAATCCCGTGCGAACACGACGACTACATCATTCATCATTGAACGCATGCCGATGATGTTCTGGTTGATCTGGCCGACCAGATAGGCAGAGCGATTGGACTTGTGGAATTCGACACCTAACTTCAAAAGGTGGTCAAATATTCGCATTTGATAACGCGCAACAATGTTGTTGCTGATTTTTCCCAATAAATAGAGGTAGGCATAGGATGCGAGCCCGCGGATTGTAAAGGCGGCAAAAATTGCCATCGCGATCAGGTAAGCCAATTCCAGATCCTGATCCCGGAAAACACCATTAACGATGTCTCGGACAATCCAAGCCGGAAAAGCAGTGCTTGCAGCAACCAGCGCAAGCAGTAAAAAGGCGAGCAAATACCGATTCAGGTATCTGCGCCAATTCTCTGAAAGTACGCGCTTCAAAATCGCCAGGGATTCTTCCTGCGGCAGGTTTTTTGACAGTGTCGTTTCCAAGGTGGATTTTCCAGCTTGTGTTATCGCCCAATTCGCAGGCCTTCATACAAGTACAGGCTCAGTTTTGCAAAGGCTAAACGGGGATTGCTTCATCACTAATTGATACCACTCCCTCTTCGATCACTCTCGCAGTAATGCCTCCATGTCCCCGTACAGCTGTATATCCGCCTGGACCAAATATTTCTTCCATTCGGGAACACGGAGCGCAAAGGCCGGTTCCTTCCAGAACAGACGCTCCCAGCCTGAATTTCCGGTTTCGCAAGCCGAGCAAGTTGATACCGCTGACTACAAAATTTCGACGAAGGTCCCCCGGATAAATGCTGTCCCGGCCAAGCAGGGATGCAATAACAGAAAGGTGTTCATATTGAATCAAGGTAACTGAGCGTTTCCCACCGGATTGATAGTGGTCACCGCCGATGCCCTGAAGCGATAAGGATACTCTGTCAACTGCCCGTAAGGGCTGTCTTCTTCCAGGGCGCACACCGATCCATTGAACCATACCTTGGCACGCGTTTTTTGCCGTAAATTCTGCTATTGTTTCCAATTCAGTTCCTTCTTACCAGTGCGGTGGCTTTGTATCTTCGGGAGGCGCATCCTGGTTGTCTTCGAAAGTGTTCAGACGGGTTTCCAGATGAACAAGCTTTTTCTCCAGTTGCTCAATCCGTTTCCATTGAGCAAGTACTTCGGTTGATAGTTCCTCATTTGCAAGTGCCAGATGAGAAACCTCCTCTTCCAGAGACATAATACGTTTAGAATCCTTCGTCACAGGCGCTGCCCTTCAAATAATTCATCCTTTACCGCTTCCATTGAGACAAATGTTGATGTGTTGGCAACATGGGGAAGGGATGAAATTACCTCTCCCAGGATTCTGCGGTAATCACGCATGTTGTGGGTTCTGACCTTGAGCAGGTAATCATAACTGCCGGCGATCATATGACACTGTTCAACTTCGGCAAGTGCGGTGACCCGTTTGTTGAATTCTTTTAATGCAGCCTCTCTTGTGTCATTCAGCTTCACCTCTACGAACGCAATATGATCAAGGCCCAGCTTAATAGGGTCGAGAATTGCCTGATATCCAGTTATGATACCCTGCTCTTCCAACCGTCGCAGACGCATCTGACACGGCGTCTTCGAAAGCCCGATTTCTTTTGCAAGTTCGGTTACCGATATCCGTCCGTTGGAGGAGATTGATCGGAGTATTTTTCTGTCGTAGTCATCAAGGTTGCTGGTTTTGGTCATTTAAGGTAATTTATCTACTAAAATATATAAATATAGTCGTTATCACTAATTTGATTGACGATAAAGGCAAAAAGACTTTCTTTGTTGGAATATTCTTGGATGCAGGACAACCTGGAATAAACAGTCATGCATAAAGATCACAATCAACAGCAGATGCGCGAACGGATTCGCAACGCAACCCTCAGTAACGAAACGGATGCATTGCGCCATTTGGTTGAAACAGCCAGTCTTTCAAGAAAAATCCGGGAAAGAATTTCACGAAGTGCTGCGGAACTGGTCAGCGATATCCGTGAAACTGCGGACCCCGGATTGATGGAAACATTCTTGGCCGAGTACGGTTTGTCCACACAGGAAGGTATCGCGCTGATGTGCCTGGCAGAAGCCCTGCTCAGGGTGCCGGACGCGGAGACCATTGACGCCCTGATTGAAGACAAGATTGCCCCTTCCGACTGGGGCAGACATCTGGGCCATTCCAGCTCTTCACTTGTAAACGCCTCAACCTGGGCCCTGCTGCTGACGGGGAAAGTTTTAACGGATGACGATGACGGGCTTCTTGGAACACTCCGGGGCATTGTAAAACGCCTTGGTGAGCCGGTTATCCGGACTGCTGTAAGCCAGGCCATGAAAGAAATGGGACGTCAATTTGTTTTGGGCCGAGACATTGATGAAGCGATAGACAATGCGCAAGACTATGAATCAGAAGGATTTACTTATTCCTACGACATGCTTGGGGAGGCAGCTTGCACTGAAAAAGATGCCAAACGCTATCATCTTGCCTATTCCGAGGCGATAGGGGCAATTGCAAAGGCATGTACATCGGGAGATATTCGTGAAAACCCCGGCATTTCCGTAAAATTGTCTGCGCTTCATCCACGCTACGAATTTATGAAGCGTCAACGTGTCATGGAAGAACTTGTTCCACGCACCAGGTCACTTGCCCTGCTCGCAAAGTCCGCCGGTATGGGGTTCAACATCGATGCAGAGGAAGCGGACAGACTGGATCTTTCGCTTGATGTTATTGAGGCTGTGTTGTCTGACCCTTCACTCAAGGGGTGGGATGGATTTGGCGTGGTCGTCCAGGCTTACGGGCAGCGTGCTTCGCATGTGCTCGACTGGTTATACCAGTTAGCGGAACGGCTGAACCGGAAGATCATGGTGCGTTTGGTAAAAGGAGCTTACTGGGATACGGAGGTCAAGTCGGCCCAAACGCTCGGGATTGACGGGTTTCCGGTTTTTACACGCAAATCCTCAACGGATGTTTCATACATTGCCAATGCCCGGAAACTCCTGGGCATGACAGATAGAATATATCCGCAGTTTGCGACGCATAATGCCCATACGGTCTGCAGTATTCTTGAAATGGCGCCAGATAACTCCCTATTTGAGTTCCAGAGACTGCATGGAATGGGTGAGACATTGCATTCGAAGGTTTTGTTAAAAAATGACACCCGCTGCCGAATATACGCTCCGGTGGGAGCTCACCGCGATCTTCTGGCATATCTGGTTCGAAGGCTCCTAGAGAACGGCGCAAACAGTTCGTTTGTAAACCAGATAGTTGATGAAGAAATAGCGCCTGAGGTGATTGCAACTGATCCATTTGAAATGGTTGATGAGTTTCTAGAGGAGGCTGCCAATCCTAATATTGCATCTCCGCCACAGCTATATGGAGAAACGCGCAAGAATTCCAAGGGCTGGAATATTACGGACTTTGTCGATGTGTCAGAGATTGAAAATGCCAGGGCAAAATTCAGGGAAAATATCTGGAAAGCAGCGCCGTTAATCGGCGAAGGCCGAGTTTTTGGCTCGGAGGCATTGGAAATCCGAAACCCGGCCGATCATCGAGACAAGGTCGGGTCCGTGACCGAAGCAGTCGCGAAGGACATTGAGACGGCGCTTGCCTGTGCGAAAAACTGGGAAGATGTTGCGGCAGAAGATAGGGCACGAATTCTCAACCGGGCCGCAGATCTTTATGAAGACAATTTCGGTGAGCTGTTCGCACTGTTATCCAGAGAAGCAGGCAAAACGCTTCTCGATTGTGTTGGTGAATTGCGTGAAGCGGTTGACTTCCTACGTTACTACGCAAGTGAGGCGGTTCGCCTTGGAAGTAGAAAAGCTTGCGGAATTTTTACCTGCATTTCTCCATGGAATTTTCCTCTGGCAATATTCACCGGACAGCTCAGTGCAGCATTGGCAGCGGGCAATGGGGTGATTGCCAAGCCTGCGGAAACCACATCCCTGATTGCCTACAGAGCAGTTCAGCTGCTGCATGAGGCGGGTGTTCCGACCACTGTATTGCAACTGTTGCCCGGAAAGGGAAGTGTCGTTGGGTCCGCATTGACAGGGGATATCCGCATTTCTGGAGTATGTTTTACCGGCTCAACCGTTACCGCGCAGAACATTAACCGTACAATGGCTGAGCATCTTGATCCTAGGGCGCCATTGATCGCTGAAACCGGAGGCTTGAACGCGATGATCGTTGATTCCACGGCACTACCCGAGCAAGCTGTCAGAGATATCGTTGCCTCAGCATTTCAAAGTGCCGGTCAACGATGTTCGGCGCTTCGTGTCCTTTACATTCAGGAAGATGTCGCCGAGCCGGTTATCAACATGCTTAAGGGTGCCATGGATGAGCTCACTCTTGGGGAACCCTGGGATTTGCAGAGCGATATCGGGCCTGTAATTGACGGAACCGCCAAAGCAAAAATTGCCACGCATATCGAACAGGCCTCTAATGAGGGAAGAGTTCTTCATGAATTGGCTTGTCCAGAAAATGGCACTTACATCGCTCCGACTTTGCTTGCCGTTAGTTCCATTCTGGATCTCAAGGAAGAAATATTTGGGCCGGTGCTGCATGTTGCCGAATTTGCCGCTGATCGCATTGACAAGGTTATCGATGACGTAAATTCAACCGGCTATGGCCTTACATTCGGATTGCATACACGCATCGATGACCGTGTTCAGTATATTGTCGACCGGGTGGACGCCGGAAATCTTTATGTGAACCGCAACCAGATTGGAGCAATTGTCGGATCACAACCTTTCGGCGGGGAAGGATTATCCGGAACCGGCCCCAAGGCGGGAGGGCCAAGTTATGTAGCCCGTTTCATGAAAGATGGAAGCAGGAAAAGCATAAAAAGTCCAAAGGTAGATCTCACAGACTCAACAAAGTTACAGAACGCGATTGACGAAGCAAAGTCGGTGTTCAGTCCAAAGTTGCAGGACCGAATTGACCTTCCTGGCCCCACAGGAGAATCCAATCAGCTGTCGGTTTTCCCGCGTGGTGTAGTGCTGTGTATCGGGCCAGATGCAAAAAGTGCAATTGAACAGGAGCGTCTTGCGAAACAACATGGCTGTGCTCCAGTTGTCCTTAAAGGAGAGGAAATTCTGGCTCCTGAAGCACTGGTCTGGTTATCAGGGTTTTCAGCGGTAATGTGTTTTGGAGATGAAACCTATCTTCGCCAATCAAGAATTGCCCTGGCCAGAAGAGATGGCCCGATTATTCCGTTAATCACCGGAACTGATGCGGTGCAGATGCTTTTGCTTGAGCGTCACGTCTGTGTCGACACAACTGCATCCGGCGGGAATGCAGCTCTTTTGGCGGCCCAATCCTGACTGACCGAATGTAAAGAATTTGTGATTCATTGAATCCAACTGTTTATTTGCAAAGGTCGAAAAACCTGCTCTACTCTTTTTAAAAGTTTATCGGGAAGAGACTGTTATGCGAAAATACCTTGTATCCCTGGGCGTTGCTACACTTGCATCGCTTTCCCTCATCGGGCAGGCAAATGCGGCTGCGAGTGCCAAACCTGTCGAGATAAAGGGCGAAATGATTGACACCTGGTGCTTTTTCTCCGGGGTCATGGGAGGTGAAGATGCGGTTGTCGGAACTTCACATCATACCTGCGCTTTGTGGTGTGCAGCCGGTGGGATACCGGTGGGTGTTCTTACCGAAGAAGGTGAAGTTTATATGGTTCTCAAATATGAAGGAGAAGATATTCTCGAGCCTTCAGACAATATCATGGAAGTTCAGTCCGATACCATCACTGCAAAAGGCCTCCACTATGTGCGCGATGGTGTAAACTATCTTGTCGTGGAAAAGGTCGTTGCCAATGACGGAATTGTCAATCTGAACCATAAAGATTATGGCCCGGTCCCCCCATTTTCTTTCCCGAAAAAGAAAAAATAGGGTGTCAAAAATGAAAAATATTCTACGCAGTTCAGCTCGCGTCACCTTCATTCTCGCATCTGTTGTGTTTTCCATAAGTGTCGCGCAGGCGGAAGGAGAATTCGCTGAAGGCAGCAATGCCAAGGAATATGGGTTTGAGGAAGAAGAAAAAGCCACATTCTCAGGCAAAGTTGTAGACATTCTTTGCGAGCTGGGCGGAGATTGTGCGGACAATTGCGGAAGCGGAAACCGTTTAATGGGGATTGTCCGAAAAGAAGACGGCAAGCTCATTTTGGTACTGAAAAATGCCCAATTGGCATTTAATGGTCCGGTTGAGGATCTTGTTCCTTATTGTAACAAGGATGTTGATGTTGATGGCGTATTGATCGGCGATGCAGAGATTTACAACGCAAAATTCTATATGCTCCAGTTTATCAAGGAAGCCGGGGCACCGGAATGGAACAAGGCGAAACTGTGGACATCAGCCTGGAAGAAAAAAAATCCGGATGTTGCCAAGGGCAAAGGTCCCTGGTTCAAGCGAGACCCGCGGGTAGCCAAACAGATTGAGGCGACTGGATATTTCGGGTTGGGGCATGAGGCGGATGAAGAATACCGCAAGGAAAATCAGTAGCGACTATCGCCGGATATTGATCTATGTTCAATCGAATTTTAACCGCTGTAATTATTTCAGCTTTTGCCCTGTCTAACGCGTATTCGCATGATGGCGTCAAGCACAAAAACTTTGATGACGCTCTGAAGCATCAGGAAGAGACCGCTCCAAATACAGCGGGTTTCCCTGATATAAAGGGCGGTGATTTCAAACTAGTAGATCACGATGGCAATGAACGAACTTCGGCAAGTCCTGAAGGCAGGTATCAGCTTGTTTTCTTTGGTTATGCCAACTGTAAAGCGATTTGCTCTGTTGCTTTGCCGCGTATGGCGGAAGCTGTCTATTCGCTGGAAAAAGAAGGTGTTCTGGTCACACCAGTTCTGATCACAGTCGATCCCGAACGCGATACCGTAAGCAATATGAAGGATGCTCTCACACGGTACCATGACAGGATGATCGGGTTAACAGGATCGGCAGAGGAATTGCAGGTCGCCTATGATGCTTTTCAGGTAGAAAAGTCGCTGGTTTACGAACATCCGGAATATGGTCCCGTTTACGCACATGGATCGTTTATTTATCTGCTGGGACCGGACGGAAAATTCAAAACTCTGTTGCCACCCATTCTGGGGCCGGAACGGATGGCCGAAGTGACCAAATCCTATATTTCCGGTCCCAAATCCTGAGTGCCTTATCCAGGAATCAACTGATTGCAATGGGTAAATTAACGTTACGTTAATTATGAATGTAACAAACTCCGGTAATTCGAACTGATTCTTTGGTGAGTACTCATAATGCTTGCAAACAAAAAAAACGTTGTTGATCCAACACCGATGATTTCAGAAAGTGAAATCCTCGGCCAGATATTATCTGGGCCTGCTGATGCGGTGGAAATTGGAAATGCTCTTCCTGAAATGCAACGGGCAAGGATTGCCCAGTTCTGCTACAATCGGGTTCACATGCGGGAGCTGGGACTCCGATTGGCCAGCACTTGCGGAATTGTCAGCCTTAAAAATGCCTTTGGACGGGCTGCTGATGTTGTATTTGAACAATCGCGGGATGTAGAGGATACACTGGCAAAACTCAAGAATTCACCGGGTAGCCAGCCGCAAAAACCGATTACCCTGAAGGGAAGCATCACCGAATAGTTCAATTGGTGCTGGATTGGTCAACTCGACCAGCCGCCGTCGATTACGTGTGCTTGTCCGGTTGTGAACGCGCTTTCTTCACTAGCAAGATAAACCACCAGGGCCGCGATCTCTTCTGCCTTTGCAATTCTTCCAAGTGGTTGTCTTGCAACAAAAGCCTTCAATGCTGCTTCATAGTTTCCGGTTGCGTTCAATCGATCATGCAGTGACGGGCTGTCGACGGTGCCGGGGCAGATGCAATTGCATCTTATTCCCTGTTTGATGAAATCCTTGGCAATTGATTTAGTCAGACCAATGACCGCGGCTTTGGTTGTTCCGTAAATAAACCGGTCAGGTGCCCCAATTACGGAAGAAACCGCCGATGCCATATTTATGATGGACCCGGTCCCGTGTTCCAGCATGCCGGGTAGGACGGTGCTGATTGTTCGGTACATGGAGCGTACATTGAGGTCAAATGCGAACTCCCATTCTTCATCAGAGCAATCGAGAATGGTTCCATGATGGACAAATCCAGCGCAGTTAAACAATACATCCGGCGCAGCTTTCCCAACACCTTGTTTGACAGAAGCGGAGTTCAAAACATCCATTTCATAGGTGACTAACTCACCTTTGCCAGACCCTATTAGGGTCTTGAGTGCATCCAGATTGATATCCGTTGCAAAAACGGTGGCTCCTTCCGCTTCAAGCGCAAGCGCTGAAGCACGGCCAATTCCCTGACCTGCAGCTGTAACCAGAACACGTTTTCCGTCAAGTCGGCCTGTCATCTCGCTCACTCCGTTTCATGATCCATGACAAAGCAAAGAATGCGGGATAGAACAAGATAGAAACAGAGCAAATTTCAGGTGAAGGAACCCCATGAGTTTTTCCACGATATTGTATGAAGAAGAAGGTCCAGTTGGTACGATTACACTTAACCGGCCTGATGACGGAAATATGTTCACCCATGAAATGTGCCATGAAATCCGCGATTGTATCAATGAAATCCGCAGGGAAACGCGAACCCGGGTGATTGTCATCACTGGTGCCGGGGACCGGTTTTTTTGTATCGGGGGCCGAAAGGAGGGCATGGAAAACACCCAGCTTTATGCGGGAGTTTTGCCCACACTCGAAATGTACGAATCGATTGATCGTCTGCAAAAACCTGTAATTGCATCGATAAATGGCTATGCAGTTGGTGGAGGTAATGTACTACAGGTTGTTTGCGACCTCACAATTGCAAAGGAAAGCGCGATTTTTCGGCAAGTTGGACCAATGATGGGGTCTTTCGATGCGGGATATGGCACCTGGTATCTTGAAGATCTGATAGGCAAAAAGAAAGCCAAGGAAATGTGGTACTGCAACCAGAAACTTACCGCTAGTGAAGCACTTGATATCGGGTTGATTAATCGCGTAGTCCCGGATGAAATTCTTGCTGAAAAAACGCGGGAGTTTGCCCTGGAGATTGCTGATCGCGGATCCTTTGCTCTTGCTTCAATCAAGGCAGCCTTCAATGCTCGTCATGGTGGGGTTGGCGGCTTGGCCAGGATCTCCCACGACCTTGTTCTGAGGCAATATCTAGATTCAGAGGAATCTAAAGAGCTTGGAGGTTCATTCGCCAAAAAAAGGAAGCCCGATTCTTCCAAATTCGGAAAATAGTCACGAGATTCACTGGCCTTTTAACATTAAGCCCGAACTGATCACAATTAGTTCAATATCTGGAATTAAATGTGATTCCGGCTCTGCCACATTCAGCTTGTATTCAGTCTTAGGCTGGTATCGATATTTTATAAATTTTCAGTTGGGCAAATGACAACTCTTCCAGGCAACATACCTTTCAAGATCAGCAACTCCGATCCGGTTTCCGCGATCAAGGCATCCGGCAGTCTTGTAGTCGGACAATTGGGCCAATCTCTTGACGGGTGTATTGCTACACCGACCGGAGATTCGAAATATATCAACAGCGATTGCGGTCTTCGGCATCTCCATGAAGTGCGCAGTGTGGTTGATGGTGTAATTGTTGGCGTTGGATCGGTTAATGCTGACAACCCAAAGTTGACAGTTAGACTGTGCAAGGGCTTGCACCCGGTACGTGTCATAATTGACCCCCGGGGTCGTGTGGATACGGGTGCGACCATTTTTAACGACGCAAGTGCAGAGGTAATTGTCATCACCAGCAAGCGTACCTGCCATCCGGCAAAAAAACTTGCGCGCATCATCAGTTTGCCCGATCGGGATTTTCTCATTGATCCTGCGTTGATTGTTCAATCATTGCGGGAAGAAGGATTAGAGCGCCTCCTCGTGGAAGGCGGAAACCGTACTCTTTCCAGATTTCTTGATGCGGGTGTTATTGATCGCCTGCATCTCATAGTAGCGCCAGTGATCATGGGAGGTGGGTTGTCAGGTCTCGAATTATCTCCGATTGATAAACTGCATGAGGCACTGAGACCAGCGGTAACACTTTATCCTCTGGGCAAAGACATCCTTTTTGATTGCAATTTCAGGAGTACCAACGGTTAACTTACAGGTATGCCTGTGTCCTCGGTACGGCAAAAAAGTCCACGTGTCCCACATACACTGAAGAAGTACCTTCCTCGATCATCTGAAGCCGGTCAACCAACCAGTTACTGAATATATCTGATTCCTGCGGTTCCATTTCGCAGGCTGCAGCGCACCAGCCTTCCAGTAACAGACGCTGAAACTCCCGATGCCGCGCATCACCTCTCCAGTCTGAGTTTGACTGGGTAACAATATAACCGGATTCCTCGAACAATCTGATTGCTTCGGCAGCAGCATCCGGACCCAGCGCGGATCCAAACCCTTTGTCGCTGCGCTGATGCTTGTTAACTGCTGCAACAACCTGCGCATCTTTGAACATTTCTGGTTCACATCCTGCTCTGCCGTCATAGGTGAGAGCTGCATAGAACGGAATTTCCCGACTGGTTACTTCGTGGCAAAAACTTTCGAGCCATTTTAGTGACACAAGGTCCAGAAATGCTGATGTTGTAATGAGTGATGGCTCGGTTGAAAACAACACATCTGTAGATTTTGACATGTCAGAAAGGCTGAACACCAAACGATCACCCATCAGGCTTTTTTTTGCCCTTTCGAGCAGCGCGTCATCGTTGTCAACAAGATGCCAGTCCAGTTCATTCGACAAAAAGGGCTTCAGGGCGCGAATGGTTGAACCGGTTCCACAGCCGATATCCGTGATCCTTAATCGTGGGTCATTCATAAAGTAGTGTGCAACGGCGGAGAGCACGTGTTCGCTACGGGCAACGTGATCTATTGGTTCGCGAGCATCCAGCCATTCAGCTGTAAATACACTCATAAAAATTCCTCCAGAACAGTAAGGAACTGATTTGAGGACTCCTGCCAGGTTGGAAAATTCGATGCGCTGGAAAGAGAGGATTTTCGATAATTTTCCCGTATTTCGTGGTTTGAAATCATGGTTTCCAGTGCTTTTGACAATTCTTCAATATTATTTGGCGATACAAGAATACCACACTCTGAAGGAACGGTGTCCTGAATCGCTCCGGCAGTTGTTCCAATTACCGGCAGTCCACGTACAATTGCTTCCGCATAGACCATCCCGTACCCTTCAAATAGTGATGGCAAAACGAAAACATGGGCTTGCTGATATTTTTCCTCGAGGTCATTTACGTTAACAGCACCGTGGAATTTAATCCGGTTCCCAAGTCCGCGCGCGTTCAGGATTTCAAGTAGTTCCGAATAAAGTTCCGGCTGAAAGTCGGTTTTTCCAACACAGTCCAGATGCCAATTCAGATGTTGGAGATTGCAGAGCGCCAGTAAAAGGTTACGATGCCCTTTTCGTTCAATCACCGAGCCAACACACAAAAGCCGGATTAGGCCATTTTTTGCAGGCTCGGCAATCACCCCACGCGCGACACCTGGAATAACGCAGGCTATCTTATCGGAACCTGGCGCAAACAGTTTTTGCACGGATCTGGAAGTTTCCGGGCTGGTTGTAACAATTCCGGATACTTGCTGAAGACCTTGTGCCTCTAGACTTTCAAGCGTCTTTGCCGCTTGCGTATCCAATCCGCTTTCAAGGCACAGGGGGTGATGGATTAAAGCTACAACCGGCATTTTGGTTGCCAAATGTTTCAAAAATTCGGGATGTGCACCTCCGGCCAAGCCATCCACGACCGCGATGGATGCAGACTGTTCCGTTTTGAGAATATCCAGCGCCGACTGTTTGTCGGATATGGTAGGAAAAGGATAGTTGCCGGGCAGGGACAAGAGGTCAACAACATGACCGGCCTTTCGCCATTCTTCAATCATTGCCCTGTCATATCTGTATCCGCCGGTCGGAAGATTGATGTCACCGGGAATGACGAAGAGAATGCGCAAAATTCAACCTTTGTTGATCAACTGTTAAAGTTTGGCTTCATACCAAGCCCTGGCCACGTGGCTCTCGAACAAGGTAATGCGAATTGCATCCAGTTCGCTTGCCGGTCGACCCAATCTGCCTTCGCGAGCTGTATTTGCCAGTTGCTCCCAAATGTGTCTCGTCAGGAATTCGGTTGTTGTATTTTCTCCCTCGAATTGTGACAATTTATCGAGGTTTGCATAGTTGATGGGCTGTAGAACAGCTTTCAGTGCGTCATGAGCTGCACCGATATCAATGACCACATTATTCATGTCGAGTGTTTCTGCCATGAAACAGGCATCGACTACAAAAGTTGCCCCATGCATTGCCTGCGCTGGCCCAAAAAATTCGCCCCTGAATGAATGGGCGATCATAATGTGATCTCGTACTTCTACTGCGTGCAATGAGGGTCTCCTGATAATCCGGGTTAGTCTGTATACCTGATTACTTGGCAAAGTATATCGCTTTGCGGACCCAATAGGTCATGAAGATGGTCGGGTACTTCGGAAAACTCTATTTCTGTCTCCAACAAAGAGTCCAGACGTGGATCATCAAGCAGCGCCATTGCCTGTTTTATCCGCTCAGACTGATCCAGTTCCGCACGCATGGCCGGAGCAATTGATCCAACCTGGCTTGCAATTATTCTCAACCGCTTTGAATGAAATGCACCGCCGAGAAGCAGGGATACCGGCTTTTCACCATACCAGCTCAATTCCACAATCCTTGCTTCGAATCCAGCAAGGTCAATCGCGGTTTGAAGACCTTCGCTGGAAGCGCTTGTGTGAAACAGAAACTCAAACTCCGGGAGATTTAGATCGGTGTGCCTTGACGGGTTAGCAAAATTGAATCCCAATTTTGAAATAATTTTTTCCTTTGCCGGATTAACATCCAGAACAATCGGACTAACGCCCGTGGTTTCGCGTAAAGCATGCGCAGTCATCAATCCCACAACACCCGCTCCGATGACGGCGCAAGCCGGTTTGCCGGAAATTTCAGCATCCCAAACAGAATTTAAACCGGTTTCCATGTTTGCAGATAAAACTCCACGCTTTGTGGGTATAATGTCGGGGAGCTTATGGCAGGCAGAAGCCGGAACACACATCAAATCCTGGTGTGGATGCAGGATGAAGACACGATCTCCTAATTCAAGGTTCTCGACCGCCTTACCGCATTCCATCACTTCGCAAACACAAGCGTAACCATAAGTGATCGGGAAGGCAAAACTGCCGGTCATGAACGGACATTGCATGCGAGTCCATTCGGATTCCGGTACATTACCATTGAACACCAGACTTTCGGTCCCCTTGCTGATTCCACTGTACAGGGTTTTGAGGGTTACATTTTCATCTTTAATATCAATGAGTTGAGCGTACTCAATAATCCCTTTTCCGCATGCAGGATAGGTGAGCCGGCGTGCTCGCGAACCGGTAACGTTTATTTGTACAAATTGTTCAGACACAATTCATGTTGCTTTCGATATACCCGTCACTGGGAGTTTGGAACTTTTGTCATATTTACGCCTGATATTGCAATGATTGAAAGCTTTGAATTCCATATGTAATCGTGTTTCGGGAAACTATTTCATGACTCCAACGCATCGCCGGATATTGTTCGGAACTCTTGTTCTGTCAACAATCGTTGCTTCGACGGCCCTATTGATCAAATCCGTCTCCCTGGGAGGAATATCGGCTGCGGAGTGGGTGTTGATTGGGTGTTTCCTGATCACTTTGCCCTGGACTGTGATTGGTTTCTGGAATGCGGTAATTGGGTTTGTTTTGATGCGGGCCACCCGAAATCCCGGAACTCATGTGTTCCCGGAATCCGGCGAAATTACTGGCGAAGAGGAAATAACTGCGTCAACTGCAATTGCTATGTGTATTCGCAATGAAGACGTGCAGCAGGTTACGCGCAATCTCAATGCAATTATTGCCCGGTTGGTTGCTTCCGGAAAAGCAAGCAAATTTCATGTTTATGTCCTCAGTGACAGCTCCTTTGATAATATCATTGAGGAAGAAGGTCCGGCATTTGACCAATTGAAACGGGATTGGGCTGGAACGTTCCAAATCACATATCGTAGACGTAAAGAAAATCATGGCTTTAAGGCCGGAAATATCCGTGATTTCTGTGACCGGTGGGGCGCAAATCATGACTTCATGCTAACGCTCGATGCGGATAGCGTGATGTCTGCATCAGCTATTCTCAAGATGGTTCGCATCATGCAGGCCAACAATCGTCTCGGCATATTACAGAGTTTGGTTGTCGGTCTTCCTTCAGACAGTGGGTTCAGCCGGGTTTTCCAGTTCGGAATGCGACTTGGGATGAAGTCCTACACAATTGGTAGTGCGTGGTGGCAGGCGGATTGCGGACCTTATTGGGGCCATAACGCAATTATCAGGCTTAAACCCTTTATCGAGCATTGCCATTTACCGATAATCCCCGGAAGCGGTCCGCTATCAGGCTGGGTATTGAGTCATGACCAGGTTGAAGCAGTATACATGCGAAGAGCTGGCTTTGAATGCCGTGTACTGACTGTAGAAGGCGGCTCCTATGAGGAAAACCCACCGCATATTCTGGAATTCATTCGTCGTGACCTGCGCTGGTGTCATGGCAACATGCAATATTTCAAATTGCTTGGTGAGCCTGGCTTATTGCCAACAAGTCGTGTTCAGCTAATCCTGGCCATTATGATGTTTACAAGTTCTCCGGCTTGGATGGTGTTTGTGGCTGTGGCCACCGTCGGTTTCATGAGGCCGGAATTTGGTATTGAACTTCAGGCTGTTGGTCCAGGATACACTTTGTTTGCCATGATTATGGCGATGGTATTTGCTCCCAAGATTGCATCCTTTTTGGATGTTTTGCTAACGCCTGAGTTAAGAAAACAGTTTGGTGGCGGATTTGCAGTCGTCGGTAGTGCTTTCACCGAGATTATTTTTTCGATGATGCTTGCTCCTATCATGGCAATTGCCAACACGATTTTTATTTTCAATCTGATTGTGATGCGCAAGGCAAAAGGCTGGGTTGAACAATCGAGAAGCGTACAGGCGCTACCGCTGTCTGTGGTGTCCTCACATTTATGGCCGCAAATGTTGTTCGGGGTAGGGGGTTTTGCAGTAGTATTGGGCGGAGGTCTTCATAGTGTAGCCGGTCTTTTGATATGTCTCCCGGTATTTGTCGGGCCGCTTTTGGCGATCCCGTTTGGCGTATCAAGTTCATCTCCAGCCATTGGCCGGATTTCGGCCCGGTTCGGATTTTGGCAAATACCTGAGGAGGATACACCCCCGGTAATCGTAAGGGCATTGGACTTGCGTGCATTGGCTGTACGCGATGAGGCTGTCTCAGCGCGCCCGAAATATGCTCCGTTAACAACCGAACAATTGTTGGCGATAGATGCCGAGCTTGAAAACCCGCACAACGGGCTTGTCGAACCGGTTCGCATCGTTGCTTGAGTCAAACAATTGATGATGTAGTCTGTAGTTTCAGGCCGGCTTGCTTGGACTTGTGTGGGGGAAATCAAGATGGGCATCATTCCTGTAATTTTAAGCGGAGGCTCCGGGACCAGACTTTGGCCGCTATCCCGTAGAGAGCGCCCAAAACAGTTCTTGCATCTGGGTCAATCAGACACTTTCTTTCAGTCAACTGTAAAACGGTGCACTGATCCAATCTTTGATCCCCGACCGATTGTTGTTGCTGCAGACGATCATCGTTTTCTGGTTGCCGAAAACCTGAACGAGCTGGGATGCGAGGCGGATATTTTGCTGGAACCTTTTCCCAGAAACTCGTGCGCGGCGATACTTGCCGGCTGTTTGCAAGCTGAAGACCGCGACCCAGATGCGGTTGTTGCAGTTCTTTCCGCTGATCACCTGATTAGTGACATCAGTGGTTTTCTGGAGGCCATGAAGGTGGCGAAAATTGCGGCGGAGGATAACCGGCTTGTTACATTTGGGATTGTACCGGATCATGGGGCAACCGGTTATGGCTATATACTCCCGTCGGATGAAGAGATTGAGCCAGGTTGTTTTCCGGTCACGCAGTTTGTTGAAAAACCGGATTATGAAACTGCCAATACATACATATCCGAAGGGTACCTGTGGAACAGCGGAAATTTCATGTTTCTGGCAAAAACGTTGCTTGAGGAGGCTCGTTTAATGGTACCGGAACTGGTGGATTCGGTCACTCTTGCATATCGCGGTCGGAAAACTGATTTGGACTTTATGCGCCTTGATAAAGATGCTTTCAGATCAGCCAAGCCGATATCTATCGACTACGCCATTATGGAAAGAACTGATCGTGCAGTTGTTGTCCCGGCCAACCATGACTGGTCAGATATCGGCAGTTGGCAATCTGTCTGGAATAGCTTTCCGAAAACAGCAGACGGAAATGTATTGCTGGGTGATGCTAAAATCGTTAATGGGCAAGGTAATTTGGTCCATTCCGGCGAGCGGCTAACCACATTGGTCGGAGTAAATGATTTAATCGTGGTCTCCACCGTCGATGCCGTATTGGTTGCATCCATGGACCGTGCAGAAGAAATCAAGGGAGTGGTTTGGGATCTGGAAAACGCGAATCGAAGTGAAGCGACTGGATCGCGAAAGGTGTACCGGCCCTGGGGTAGCTATGATGTCATAGACAGCGGTGAAAAGCATAAGGTCAAGCGATTGGAGATCAAGCCTGGCGGTGTATTGTCATTGCAAATGCACGATCACCGGGCTGAGCACTGGATCGTTGTAGAGGGAAACCCTGAAATAACAATTGGCAACACGGTTACAACTTACGATCCTAATCAGTCGGTGTTTATCCCCAAAAACACGATGCATCGTCTTGCCAATCACGGGACGGATGTCGCGGTGTTGATAGAAGT
Organism: Rhizobiaceae bacterium; assembly: GCA_051009575.1. GTDB lineage: Bacteria > Pseudomonadota > Alphaproteobacteria > Rhizobiales > Rhizobiaceae > JAALLB01. The sequence continues at coordinate 18,466 of JBPCWL010000025.1, read as the reverse complement.
GCAAACAGGGGATTACTTGGGCGAAGATGATATAATCCGATTTGAGGATCAATATAACCGGAGCAGTGATCAAAAATCCTGATCAACCTGGTAGAACAGATTTTACCATGTCAGCTGCATGAGCAACCTGTCCTGGCGCAAATGCGCAGAAGGCTGAAAACGTCATTACATAGTAACTGGCGTAGCAAAGCGTTTTCTGAAACAACCCGTCTCCCGATGGTTCTTCCGCCTTTGTTACAAACTGGATTTTTGGCTCAACAGGCTGCGGCTGGACGGGTGAAATTTCATCGTCCGCAAAATTCAGCATGAACTTTCCCATGACTCACTCCATGTTACCATGCCCGCCCCGAGCAAAGCCAGTATCGCAGAATTGGATTTATCAATGATTTCTACATTCAATAAAATTCTATCAACTTGGAAATTTTTTAGTCGCTGAGGCGTCAGTTATGGGGAGTTTTGAACTTAGAGCCTGAAATCAGTCAGTTTCTGCTCGCTACAGGCAATCCAGGCGCAATCTCCGGTCGGTTGGTTGCATCCTGTCCGGCATTGGCTTCCTGACCATGATTTAGTCTTGATGCTTCCGAAGTCTTTTCACGAAGTGCTTTGCGGTGCTTTCCTTGAGAAAGCCATACAAGAAATCCACCAATCAGCATTCCAAACACAAGTGCCAGGAACAAAAACACGAACAGTGGCAATGTTAAAGAAAGTGCCGGAATTTCCGAGTTTAGGGGGTCAAGACTAAAGCGTACCAATTGCCGATTGGCTACTGAAAGCAAAATGAGAATAATCGCAAGCGGCACCAGAAACAGATAGTTAAATAACTTACGCATAAATGATCCGATTGCGTTTTGTCAGAATTACTTGTTTAGGCGTTCGCGGAGTTCCTTGCCGGTTTTGAAAAACGGAACCCATTTTTCTTCAACTGACACCTTGGCTCCGGTTTTTGGATTCCGTGCCTGCCGTGGCGGTCTGTTTTTAACAGAAAATGCGCCAAAACCCCGCAACTCCACGCGATTTCCCTCAGAAAGGGCGTTTGTGATCTCATCCAGAATGGCATTAACAACGTTTTCTACATCCCGGTGATAAAGGTGCGGATTTTTATCAGCAATAACTTGTACCAGTTCTGATTTGATCATCTCAATAACTCCAAACCTGCCCTAATTGGAACCCTGCCAAATAGACACCAATCCGTCAAGGAGAAGCCTGTTCCGGACGGCTTCTTGAAGCTGAATTGCATCACTATTTGAAATCTCTATGCCAAAATACCTGGCAATCTTCTGAACCGCTGCTGGATTGTCGAACAAGCTGTCCCCCGGTCTTTTGGGCTTGTATTCAATAACCTCAAGATCCGTGCTCACCTTTTTTTCTGTCTCAAGCCAGCTGATCGCCCTGTCTTCGCCGCCGATTGCGTCAATCAAGCCATTTTCCAGCCCCTGGCTTCCGGTGAATATACTGCCATCGGCTAAAGTGAGTACTTTTGCGCGTGTCATTTTGCGCCGATCAACCACAATATCAACGAACCAGTTGTATGAGTCCTGAATGACGCGATCAATCATCGCGATGGCTTCCTCACTTGCGGGACTGAATGGGCTGGGCTCGGCTTTCAGGGGCGAAGATTTCACTGCATTTACCTTTACACCGATCTTGTCGAGCAATTGTGATGCATCTGCATATTGGAACAATACACCAATTGAACCCACGATGGAGGAACGCCTGGCAACAATATGGTCGGTTCCCGACGCGACCATGTAACCGGCAGATGCTGCCAGCGTGCCGATTGTGGTGACAACAGGTTTTTCATCAGCCAAATTCCTGACCGCCTCGAATATAGCTTCGCCGCCTACTGTTGATCCACCAGGTGAAGAGATATTCAGGATCACAGCAGATACTTTCTTGTTGTCCTTCAAGGTTTCCAATAGTGAAATCATGGGTTCGTCATTTGTAATGACGCCTGTAATCTTGACGCGGGCAATATGGTCTTTTGTAGTGCCGGACAACAACGTATCCTTTGCAGCAAACAGGATCATCGACAATAGGGCGATGGCAAGGATGATGAATGCGGCAATTCTCCAAAAGCTGAGCTTTCGCCGTAATCTCCTGCGGTCGATGATTTCATCCGCGTTCGTCATGTTGGCCTTTCCGGGAAGATGGTGTTGTGTCCGATTAATAGCTTGTGAAACATCTGCGGTGCAATCGAAAAGCGCAAAAATTGTGACAAAGAACCAAACAAAAAGTCACATCTGTCGAGCTATATCCCTAAATACCTGTTTGTGATCTCGTTCCCAAGATCGGTAAAATTTCCACTCCAGACAGTTTGCCCGCGTTGCAGGATTGTCGCTTTGTCCGCAATTTGCCGGAGTTCTTTCATGGATTTGTCGACGAGCAGGATGGCAAGCCCGGTTTCCCTCTTCAGGGATTCTACTGCCTTCCAAATTTCCTGACGGACGATCGGTGCTAATCCTTCTGTCGCCTCGTCCAGGATCAAAAGTTTTGGATTCGTCATCAATGCGCGTCCAATTGCAAGCATCTGCTGCTCTCCACCGGACAGCGATCTTGCCGACTGCGTGCGCCGTTCAGCGAGCCTTGGGAAGAGGTCTGTAACCCGGGCAACATTCCAATGCCCGGATTTCGCCGCGGCCATCAGATTTTCCTCAACATTGAGGTTTGGAAAGCAGCGCCTGCCTTCCGGAACCAGGCCAATACCCATCCGGGCAATCTTGTGGGAAGGCAGTCGAGCTAAATCATGACCATTGAATTCAATACTGCCATCGCAGGGCAACATTTTGCAAATTGCCTTGATTGTCGTTGTTTTTCCCATCCCGTTTCGGCCCATGAGAGCCATAACCTGTCCCTCTTCAAGGGCAAAATTAACATCAAAAAGCGCTTGGCTTGAGCCATAGAAAGCCCGAAGTTTTCTGACTTCCAGCAAATTCATGCTTCTTCTCCGAGGTAGGCTTCCCGAACAATTTTGCTGGATCGTATTTCGTCGACATTGCCTGTGGCTATGATTTTACCGTAGACCAGAACACTTATCCGGTCCGCCAATGCGAATACGGCATCCATGTCATGCTCTACCAAGAGTATGGGCGCTTCAGATCGCAACTCATCAAGAAACTCCGTTAGCAGCCTTGAACCTTCCGCTCCCAGACCAGCCATGGGTTCATCCATGACAAAAGCCTTCGGTTCAAGTGTCAATGCCACTGCGACTTCAAGTTGCCGTCGTTCTCCGTGAGACAATTCTGATGTAATGATGTTCTCCTTGCCTTCCAGCCCTACACGGGTCAGAGCGGATTTGGCAGGATCGACAACATTGCGGTCTTTCGAAGCATCCACGACCATTTTCATGGCAGAGCCCCTGTTCCCTATTGATCCAAGGATCGCATTTTCCAGGACAGTATCCTGCATGGCGAGTGCAGAAATCTGAAATGTTCTCCCGAGCCCCATGCGGGCGCGTTTCCGTGTGTTCAGGCCGGTGACATTTTCTCCCAACAGAAAAACTTCTCCGCGGTCCGGTCTCAGGTTGCCACAGATTTGTTTTATCAACGTGGATTTTCCTGCTCCATTGGGTCCAATGATGGCGTGGATTTCTCCGGGAAAGAGGTCAATAGAGACATCCTCACATGCTAAAAGAGCGCCGAAGGACTTCGAAATTCCCCTCGTTTCAAGAACCGGTTCAGCCATGTGCGGACCCCTTTCCCGAAAGAGTTCCGACTATTCCTCCGCGTGCAAAAAGCACAACCAGAAGGAGCAAAAGACCGAGATATATATGCCAGAATTCAGAAAGACCTCCGAGGAAATGTTCAAGCATAATGAACACTGCAGCACCAACAATTGGGCCACATAGACGTGCAACGCCTCCCAAAATCACAAATACCATGATTTCGCCGCTCAGTTGCCAAGAGAACATGGAAGGGCTGACAAAACGATTGAGATCAGCAAAAAGGGCGCCCGCCAGCCCGGTAACAGCGCCCGAAATCACAAATGCGGTCAGGCGAAGGCGAAACGGATCGAGTCCGACAGTTTCGACACGTTCAGTTGTTTGACGCGCAGCATTTAGTGCAAGGCCAAAGGGGGACTTGATCAGCCTCCAATTCAGAAAAAGTACCAATATCAATATTGTGTAGCACAATCCAAAAAACTGGATAGGAACGAGTGTATTGAGACCAGGGAATGAATTTCGAATGTAAATTGACAACCCGTCTTCCCCGCCATAGGCCGGCCAGGAAATCGCGAAATAATAAAACATTTGCCCGAAGGCCAATGTGATCATGATAAAGTAAACCCCGCTTGTGCGCAGGGACAGGGCGCCAATAACCAGCGCGGCAAGGGCTGATGTAACAATCGCAACCGACCAAATGATTGGCATTGATTTCGTTCCCTCTATTAGAAACGGCCATTCCATAAGCGGTTCAAAACTCTGCGCATGGCTTGCCAGAATACCCATTGCGTAACCACCGACCCCGAAAAATGCTGCATGACCCAGGCTTACCAGACCGCCAGTACCGAGCGCGATGTTCAGACCTACGCCAGCAAGGGAAAGGATTGCGACCCTAGTTGCGAGTGTGATTGTAAATGGTTCATCGATTATCAGCGCCCATAAAGGCACTGCGAGCATCCCGAGCAAAATGGCCAGATTAATTATGGCTTCACGATTCATGCCGCTGCCCCGAATAAACCTTGCGGCTTCACCAGCAATACAATTGCCATAAGAATGTAAATTGACATTGAAGCAAGTGCCGACCCAATGAGGGTTGCGGAAGATGGATCCATGAAGGCTCCAAAAACGATGGGTAGTAAAAAACGCCCCAATGTATCTGTGATGCCAACCAGCACCGATCCAACCAAAGCCCCTTTTATTGATCCAATCCCACCAATGACGATGACCACAAATGCGAGAATGAGCACCGGTTCACCCATTCCCACCTGAACTGACTGAATTGCACCTACCAAGGCACCCGATAAACCTGCGAGAGCCGCGCCCAGGGCAAAGACGAATGTATAAAGTTTAGAAATATCAACACCAAGTGCAGCGATCATTTCACGATCACTTTCACCGGCACGTATCTGTATGCCCAAACGGGTTTTTGTAATCAGGAAATAAAGAAAAACTGCAATCAGGAGGCCGATCAATATGATAGCCAGACGATAGGAGGGATATAAGATGCCGCCAGGCAAAGCAATCGGCCCGGAGAGATACCCAGGTGTATCAAGGTAAAGCGGGAAGGAACCAAAAATCCAGCGCGTACCTTCTGAAAAAATCAGGATCAGCGCAAAGGTTGCCAATACCTGATCCAGATGATCCCGCGCATATAATCTGCGAATAACGAGAATTTCCACAATTGCTCCGGCAGCGGCTGCCGCTGCCAGCGCCGCTATTAGGCCCAAGATAAAAGAACCGGTTGCGCCGGCAACTGCTGCTGCTGCAAACGCGCCGACCATGAAAAGGGAGCCATGTGCCAGATTGATCAGCCCCATTACTCCGAAGACCAGAGTCAGGCCGGAAGCCATCAGGAACAACATGATGCCGAATTGCAGTCCGTTCAGGACTTGCTCAATGAAGAGGATTGTTGACACAAGAAAATCTACTTGTTTCAGAGGCGGACATTAGGATCCGCCCCTGATTTTGCGATCGGGTAATATCAGAGACTGCAATCGCCTGTATAGGCATTTGAATGGTTGGCCATTGTTTTAGCGACAAGCTTGTTTGTATAAACATCGCCTTCCTTGACCACTTCACGGACATAAATGTCCTGCACTGGATGCTGATTTGATGCGAATGAGAAATTCCCTCGAACGGAATCAAAATCAGCGGCCTTCAACGCGGTACGGAACGCATCGGCATCCTTCACATCGGCTTTGCCCATGGCAGACAAAATCAGATTTGCGGTATCGTAACCCTGGCTTGCATACAGTGATGGCAAACGCCCGTATTCTGCCTGAAATCCTTCGACGAATGACTTGTTGGCCGCGTTGTCGATATCCTTGTTCCACTGGGAAGTATTCTTGATACCCACAGCTGCTTCTCCTACTGCTTGCAAGATGCCTTGGTCAAAGGAGAATGCGGGCCCAAACAAAGGAACATCAACTCCTGACGCCGCATATTGTTTCATGAACGCGATACCCATGCCTCCGGGGAGGAAAAAGAATACGCTGTCAGCACCTGAGGCACGGATTTGTGCAATTTCAGCAGCATAATCTTTTTGCCCCAGTTTTGTGTAAACCTCATTGTTGACATCGCCCTTGTAGAAACGCTTGTAGCCAGAGACCATATCCTTGCCTGCTGGATAATTCGGCGCCATCAGGAGCGTATTCTTGTATCCGGCTTCATTGGCATAGGCACCCGCTGCTTCGGGCAAATTGTCATTCTGCCATGACACATTGAAGTAATTTGCGTGGCATCCTTTTCCGGCCAAAGCGGAGGGTCCGGCATTTGGGGACAAGTAGAATTTTCCCTGCGCGGTAGCAGCCGGCACGACTGCAATTGCAAGGTTCGACCAGATAATCCCGGTCAGGATGTCCACTTTCTCGCTCTGGATCATCTTGTCAGCAAGCTGAACAGCAATATCCGGTTTTCTCTGGTCATCCTCTACGATTACTTCAATATCTTTGTTACCGGAGTTCTTGACAGCCAGCATGAAACCGTCACGCACGTCGATGCCAAGACCTGCTCCTCCACCAGAAAGGGTTGTGATCATTCCGACTTTCACGGGCTCGGCAACAGCCAGGGCCGTTGTCGCAAGAGATAGTGCCGCTGCTGCGGCAATTGCTTTGATTTTCATGGTTTCCTCCCAGTTTTATTGGATTAATTGTTTTCAGAATGTCTTGAAAGTCAATGTGGTAAGTGTGCGTTCTATGCCCGGTATATCGAGCAGATTGTCGTTAATGTATTTACCGATATCTTCACCTTCCGGGATGTAAACCTGCACCAAAAGATCAAAAGGCCCACTTGTAGAAAAAAGGCTTGAGTATTTTTCCCGCAGAACAATTTCGTCTGCCACCTTGTATGCAGTTCCAGGTTTACACTGAATTTGCACAAAAACGCATTGCATGGTCAATCCTTTCCATATTGCCGCCTAGCATAGAGGTTTTGGCAGAGAATAAAACAACGAAAGCAGCCGTATCGCATTCAGATTCAAGTTCCACAATAGGTGACATAGGGGCCAAAATCATTACCTGGCCCGGTTTCAAATTTTCTGGTGCCCGGCCTTTCAAGAAAGGGTTTTTTCAATACGCTCAACAGCGCTTCAAACGGGGCAAAATCATTAGATGACACTGCTGCTTCAAGTGTCTCCTCGACGAGGTGATTGCGCGGTATATAGAGCGGATTGACCGCTTCCATTGCCGCAATTCGTTTACAAGGCTCCATCTTTTCTTTGCCAAGGCGCGATTTCCATTTTTCAAGCCATTCTTCGGCTTTGTGCGAATTAGCAAATTGCTCAAGGAAAGATGCTTCACTGTTGTTGAGCACACCGGAAAGGCTTCTGAAAGTAAGGGTGAAATCGGCTTCACCTTCCTCCATCGTTATCAGCAGGCTTTCCAGGAGTTCATCATCATCAGAATTTGTTCGCTTCAGTCCAATTTTTGCGCCCATCAGTTCCCGCCAGTATTTCTGATAATAATCCGGGACCCGGTTAAGCTCATTGGTCGCGATGCGCACTGCATTGTCCTTGTCTTTGGCATTGATCAACGGCAGGAGGCATTCGGCAAGGCGGGCAAGGTTCCATTGCAGGATTGAAGGTTGCATGTTGTAGGCATACCTGCCGGTTTCATCAATTGAGCTGAAGACTGAACTTGCCTTGTAAACATCCATGAATGCACATGGGCCATAATCGATGGTTTCCCCTGAAATGGTCATGTTGTCGGTATTCATTACGCCGTGGATGAAGCCGACTGACATCCAGCAAGCGATGAGGCGGCATTGCCGTTCGATAACCGAAATCAGAAAGGCCAGATATTTCCCGGTGTCTGTCGCTAATTCCGGGTAGTGGCGTTCAATTGCATAATCTGCCAGTTGCCTGACCTTGTCCTGCTGGCCACGGGCGGCAAAGAACTGAAATGTCCCAACGCGAATGTGGCTGGAAGCAATACGTGTGAGCACCGCACCGGGCAGGGCTGTTTCCCGGAATACATTCTCTCCCGTGGTGACAGCCGCCAATGATCTTGTTGTCGGTATTCCGAGGGCATGCATCGCTTCGCTTACAATATACTCACGCAATACCGGACCAAGCGCTGCTTTTCCATCTCCGCCCCTTGAAAATGGAGTACGCCCGGATCCCTTGAGTTGTATATCCCTGCGCTTGCCGTGGCAGTCGACAATTTCTCCCAGCAGCATTGCCCTGCCATCTCCCAGGCTTGGCGAAAAACCACCGAACTGATGACCGGCATAAGCCTGAGCCAACGGGGAAGAACCTTCCGGCGTTTGTTTGCCAGACAATACATTGACGGCCTCTTCAGAGCGAAGGAATCCAATATCCAGCTCAAGTTCGCGGGCCAGTTCTTCATTTAGAATTATCAGATCAGGTGAAGGTGCCTTGTGGCCTTCAATGGGGACGTAAAAACCTTCAAGCGATCTTGCGAAAGTATTGTCAAATTTGAAACCGGATTGCATTGCTGTCACGTCTCGTCAGCCCTGATTAGTACTGGAATTACTGCTTGGCCATAATCAACCCAGAATCAAATGGCGCACCGCTTCGCCCAAATTTTTCCGGCTTTCTTCAAGTGGTTGCCCCGAGGTATCAACCACAATATCTGCTTTTGAATACAGGGCTTCCCTATCTATCAGAATTGATTTCAATTCATCCATCGCATTCGGATTACCTGCCATCGGCCGGTAGTCTCCTTGATCTCGAACCCTTTGCATATGTTCTTCGGGGAGTGCTTTCAACCAAATGGAATGAAAAGAAGTCAAAATCGTATTAAAAGTATCCGGTTCCGAGACGATTCCGCCACCGACGGCCAGAACCATTTTTGATTTCTGGTTAGCCAATTTGTCCACGGCCTGTTTTTCAAGCTGGCGATATCCCTCCTGTCCATACAATGCCATCACTTCTGAGACCGGCATGCCGCCCTGCGCTTCAATCAGTTTATTCAACTCAACAAACTCAAATTGCAGATCTTGGGCCAACAGCTTTCCGAGTGAGGATTTGCCAGCTCCACGCAAGCCGATCAGACATATCCGCTCACCTTTTTCCTCATGTACCCTAACAGAAGCCAAGAGCTCACTAACTTTCTCCTTTACGAAGACGTTTGCGGATTGATACTTCTTCATGATGTCCAGTGTTTGATCATCCATCCGGTCGCTCAAGAACCAGTCCGGCGATTTTTCAAGCGCTCTTGCAACTTTAAACAGTAAGGCGACGGAAATATTACTGGCCCCCGTTTCCAGTTGTGCGAGATATCTTTCTGATACTCCAGAAAGCTCAGACAATTCCCGGCGCGAAATTTTTTTTAGTGTTCTTGCAGCCCTGACTCTCGATCCTACCATGGACACAAACAGATCAACCTTTTCCTGGTCGATTTGGTCATGCGTCGGATTGCTGGGCTCAATAGGTTTCAACATGATACCGGCCTTCCTCGCGCATAATATCTCTTAGAGCCGCCCATTGTTGCCCCATCGATTCGGTGATTGTTGTAAATGCGGCTTCTATGCCTTCCTCCATTGCGCGTAATCCGCAAACATAAATATGAGTCTTCGGATCCTGGAGCATTGCCATCAATTCATCTTCCAGGTTGCGCAACTCATCTTGCACATATCGTTTTGGCTTGCCCTCCTCGCGGCTGAAAACCAAATGTTTCTTCAGCATGGATTCAGGCAGTTTATTGAGTGGGCCGAAATAGGGTAGTGATTCCGGAGTGCGAGCACCAAAAAACAGCGTCATGGAGTATTTTGCATCGGGACAGGTTCTTTGGCGGTTCATTGTAAAAGCTCGCATGGGCGCGGAACCTGTACCAGTACAAATCATCAGCAACTTGGCTTCTGGGTCATTGGGCATCAGGAAAGTGGAGCCGAAGGGTCCTGTTACTTTCACGGTATCTCCTGGTTTCAGATCGCAAACGTAATTGGAGCAGACACCCTTGTTTTCCCGTTTAACAGTAAGTGAAAAGTTATTGAAATTAGGCCGTTCGCCGTCGCGGGGCGATGAAATGGAATACAGTCTTGGAAGGTGCGCCTTGCCTTCAGAATCTGAACCGGGCGTGATGACCCCGACAGATTGGCCTTCAAGAACCGGAAACGGTAGATTTCCAGCATCCAGAATAATGTGCCGAACGTCATGATGAGGGTCATTGGTCAACCGATAATTTCCCTGGACAGTCAGTTCAGCGGGTTTGCTCGCGGAATACAAATTGATGCTCGGTTTGGACGCTGAATGCGGCGCCTTGGCCATGCCGCCGGCTCCGGCATGGGCTTCCGCCAGGAGTTTGGCAATTTCATCATCGAGTGCTTCCAATCCGGTCGATTGCTCACTTGCTCCAGCCTCAAATTCCTGCTGCGCAGGAAGCTCCATCCATTCGAATTGTTCTTCGAGCGAATAAGGAGCCTCTACTACCCGCCATTCATCGATGGATCCGGTTGGGCAAACCGGAATGCAATCCATACAGAAATCGCACCTGGCAAAGTCTACCACGACGTTGTCGTCGTTGTGGGTGATCGCCTCGATCGGGCACGTGTTTTCACAGGTGTAGCAACGGATGCAGATTTCCGGGTCTATCAGGTGCTGTTTTACCGGTTTATTCATGGTGCGGTCTGATTCCAGTTGGTTCCCAACATCAAGCCATATGCAGTTTTACGTACTCAAAATCGCCAGGCTTGTTGTCGATGCCGACTTTCGGTGGAGATATCCAACTCGCGTATTTGCCTGGCTCAAAGCACGGTACCATCAACGACTGAATGAAGTCCCCGTCTGCGGCATCGGGAATCCATTGCTTTTTGTTGGCGTCATATTCTTCTCGGGTCAGGAGATTACCTTCCGGATCAATCGGTTGGTCTTTGAATACACCAATATCACGGTGAAATCCCTCATGTGGCAGTATCATTTCGAAATCGATATTATGTTTTGCAATAACCTTGTTCCATCGACCAACACCTCCGGATGCATCCTTTTTGTAATCATCCCGCAAACGCATGTTGATGGCGGTTAGCGCTGGCATATCTTTCATGGTGATCTGGTCATCTTCAAACTGAACTACGGGATAAGTCATTTCATTCAATTTATGATCATCATCTAGCCGGTGTTCCAGGTAACGTCCCTTGATGCCAGCGTTGAATGCATTTGCCGCATTCGTCGAGACTTCCTGGCCAAACAAGTCGAGTGAAAGGGAATAATGCATGTTCAGTTTTTTCTGGATTGTCGGCAGGTCGATCACCCCGAGGTCCCGGATCTTGTTAATATCATAAGGATCGGTGATTCCGGCTTCGTTCATCGCTTCACAGGTGCGTTGGATAACGCGTGAAACGCCGGTTTCGCCAACAAACATGTGATGGGCTTCTTCCGTCAACATGAATCGGCAAGTTCGCGATAGCGGATCAAAACCAGATTGGGCAAGCGCTTCAAGTTGCATTTTTCCATCGCGGTCCGTGAAATAGGTGAACATGAAGAATGAGAGCCAGTCAGGTGTTTCTTCATTGAAAGCGCCAAGCATGCGCGGCGCTTCTTCTGACCCTGAAGACCGGCGCAACAAATCATCGGCTTCCTCGCGGCCGTTCTTGCCGAAAAACTTCTGCAGCAGATACACCATTGCCCAAAGGTGGCGCCCTTCTTCCACGTTGACCTGAAAAAGGTTTCGCATGTCGTAAAGAGATGGGGCTGTCAGCCCAAGAAAACGCTGTTGTTCAACCGATCCTGGCTCGGTGTCCCCCTGGATCACGATCAACCGCTGAAGCATTGAGCGATATTCGCCTGGAACTTCTTGCCAAGCCAGTTCGCCGGCATGTTCGCCGCAAGGGATTTTTCTGTCTTCAACCTGGGGGGCAAGCAATATACCCCATCGGTATTCCGGCATTTTGACATAATCAAATTTAGCCCAGCCTTTTGGGTCAACGCTGACCGCAGTTCTCAGGTAGACGAGGGATTTTTGAAAATCCTGCGGGATGAGATCATTCCACCAGTTGATATATCCCGGGTGCCATTTCTCGAGGGCTTTCTGGACTCGTTTGTCGGAGGACAATCCCACATTGTTGGGGATCAGTGTGTCATATTCTACATTCACAAGATCTAGCATTTTGTTCTCCTTTGCAGGGTTTTCCAATTCTGTTCAAACGCGGCGGGTATCATAATTGCCGCGCTTCCCGGTTCCGTATCTTTGAAGGGCCCCTTCTTCGCCTACCGCATTAGGCCGCTGGAAAATCCAGTTTTGCCATGCAGTCAGTCGTCCAAAGATCCGGGTTTCCATAGTCTCGGGACCCGCAAAGCGCAGGTTAGCTTCCATGCCGGTCATTGCATCGGGAGAAAAGCTGGCGCGTTCTTCCAGAAAAATGCGCACTTCATCATCCCAATCCAACTCATCATATAGTTCCGTAATCAGCCCAAGTTCATCTGCATCAAAAGCTTCAAGCGCTTCCCCAATGGACCCTTTAGCCCTTTCTACCATTTCAGGCTCGCCCAAAAAACGGGTCTCCAACCGTGAAAGGTCGTTCGACATCGAAAACAGGCCGAAATTTGATTTTGTCATTGAAATCGATGCTACCGGCCGATTATCCTCCTCGAAATCTCCCTCCATCATGTAGCTACGATCGACCGCAAAAAGTATTTCCGCCAGGAATCCGGCAAAACAGGAGCCGTTTTCGACCAGTGCAACAAGTGAACGCGATGTCATGTCAATGCGCTTTAAAACGCGCTTCCAGTAGAGAAGTATTTCACGGGACAGCCAATCATCGCCGCTGTTATCCATTAAAAACTTCTCGTGCGCCGTTACCTGATCCAGATTGCCCGATGATTTGAATACAATGACACCAAGCTCTAGTTCATTGAGGCGAAGGTGAAGTATTGCATCATCCAATTCTCTGGCGAGCCGCAACGCCCATGTTTGTGAACCCTGGGAATGTAGCTCTTCAATGGAAGTAGGTGCTCCCACACCCGGTCCCTTGATACTGATTGTTGCAAGTCCTGCTGCCCGATCGATTTCGACTTCAATCAGCGAATACGAAACCGAGCCGGCTTCGTGAATTTTGCGTTCAAGCGACAACAGTTCGATGCCACTCAACTTTTTGCCGCCTTTTGCTTTTTCGGCGATACTGGTTGCCTGTTCCAGGACGAAGTCATCAAACTTGGAATTTGCCACGACCGCGTCGACAAGCCGCCATTCCTGGGCGCGTTTTCCCCGAATGCCTTCCTCAGTTGAGCAGAAAACGTCAGCCCTGTCTCGCCGGACTTTTCGTTTGTCTGTAACGCGAGTCAATCCACCTGTACCGGGTAAGACTGCAAGCAACGGTACTTCTGGTAAGGCAACCGATGTTGAGCCGTCGTCAGTCATGAAAATCTTATCGCATGCGAGCGCCAATTCATAACCTCCGCCTGCGCATGCGCCTTTTACGGCAGCAATGTAATGCTGTCCGGATTCTTCTCCCGCCGCTTCAAATGTGTTGCGGGTTTCATTGGTAAATTTGCAGAAGTTTACTTTGTGTGTATGCGCTGCGCCGCCCAACATGCGGATATTCGCGCCGGCACAATAGACCTTGTCCTTTCCGGATTGCACGATTACCGCCCCGATTTCGGGATGTTCAAAGCGCATGCGCTGCACAATATCTGCCAGTTCAATATCTACCCCAAGATCGTAGGAATTGAGTTTCAGTTCGTAGCCATCGAACAAGCCGCCTTTTTCATCAACATCCATTATAAGCCTGGCCACGTTACCTTCATATTCAATCCGCCAATGGCGATACTTCGAAGGATCTGTCTGAAAATTAATGGATTTGCTCATTAGAAAGTCCCAAATGCAGCTGAAGTAGTGATTTATAATGCAGCTTTTCAGAACGTCAATGAATTATAATACATAATCCTATGGGTTCGCATTAGTTTTGGGCGGGAATTGTGGACTTTTCGTTTTCAATTCGTTCCAGACGTTGGACAAATTCAACAATTGCGGTGAGCGTTTGCTCAGGCTTTTCTTTATGAGGAGAGTGTCCGCAATTTTCCACGAGTAGCATCTCCAGAGGAGAATAGATGCGGGAATCGATTTCAGCTATTTGGGCCATTGTGCCGTACTGGTCATTCGTGCCCTGGATCGCTAATACCGGAATTCTAAAATAGTCGATAACATCTGCCACATTCCATTCCTTGAAACCGGGATGTAGCCAGGCATCGTTCCAACCCCGGAAAGCAGTATCGGGGTCTGTGTGATACTTCGCGAGTTTTTTGCGTAGTTCACCGCTATCAAATGCTTCCTTGGCCATGGCGATTGATTCCAGCCCTTCGGTTTCTGAAAAGAAGTGCGGCGCAATCAATATGAGTCCACGAATCCTGAAGTCTTCTATGGAACCGGCGTAGATTGCAGCGATGGTTGCGCCGTCGCTATGTCCCAATAAAATTCCGCGCCTGAAGCCTATGCGGTCAAGTATTAACGGAAGAATATCGACAGCTTCCCGCGTCATATAATCCAAGGGGCGGGGAAGCGATGCGGCAGAGGATTGGCCGTAACCGGTGCGACTATAGGTGAAAACCCCCATATTTGACCGTACCGACAGAGCCTTGGGAAATTCTCTCCAAAGTTCCACACATCCAAGACCTTCATGCAGAAGAATGATGGTCGGCCTTTCGGAAGGATCGGGTCCATGGCAGGAAAAGTGCAGGGAAATTCCGTCAATCTCAAGATGACCGTTACATCCATCCCTCCATTTTAAGCGCTCCACTTGTCAGTCCCTCAATTTGAACCGTTGTATCTTCCCGGTAGCGGTTTTTGGCAATTCATCAACAAATTCAATCCACCTTGGATATTTCCATTTGCCTATCTGTTCCTGAACCCGTTCCTTGAGCCTAACGTCCATTCCATCCGAGCTGACGCCGTTTTTCAGTATGACAAATGCTTTGGGTTTTTCGAGATCTTTTTCGTCTCTGGCAGGAACGACTGCTGATTCAAGCACGTCAGGGTGGGAGGAAATGGCTTGTTCAACCTCAAATGGAGAAACCCAAATGCCCGAAACCTTGAACATGTCATCGGTGCGGCCACAATAGACATAACGCCCATCTTCCCGACGCTCATATTTATCGCCGGTTCGGGTCCATTTTCCTTCAAATGTTGATCGGGTTTTCTCCCGCTGATTCCAGTAATCGGATGCGGATGAATTGCCATTAACTAGCAGTTCCCCAACCTGATTATCAGAAACATCGTTACCGTTTTCATCGACAAGACGGACGTCATAGCCTGGTACAGCAATTCCAGAGGTGCCATATTCAACGTTACCGGGAGCGTTAGACAGAAAAATATGCAACATCTCTGTTGAGCCGACACCGTCCAGAATTTCACAATCCGTCTGCTCTTCCCAGGCTTTTCCGACTTCGGCAGGTAATGCTTCGCCTGCTGAGAGGCAGCGTCGAAGTTTAGCTTCAATCGTTCCATTTCCGCTTTCAATATGTGCATTCAAGGCTGCATATAATGTAGGCACGCCGCAAAATACGGTCGGACTATGAGCGTTCAGAACTCCGATTACAGAATCCGGTGTTGGCCTTCCGGACAAAATGACGGTCGTCGCACCAACCGACATGGGGAAAGTCATTGCATTGCCCAAACCATAGGCGAAAAAGAATTTTGCTGCCGAATAGACAATATCAGGCTCATCAATTCCAAGAACTTTTGCACCGTAAGTGTCAGCTGTGAATTTCAGGCTCCCATGAACATGGCGCACGCCTTTTGGCTGGCCGGTCGATCCGGAAGAATACAACCAAAAAGCGCATTCATCCGAGGAAACGGAAATGGGTTCGCGGGGTTTGCAACCTGCCAGTTCCTGACTGAAATTGCCGTGATTGCCTGGGTTGTCGCCGATTACAAAAACCTTGTTTATATGTGGGTTATCTTCAAGGGCCGGTTCTACGGTAGGAAGCAGTAGCTCGGATACAAACAGAATACGTGCCCGACTGTCGCGTAAAATTGAATCATAGACATCGGTCGAAAGGAGCGTATTTATGGCGACGGGTACAATACCGCATTTCAGACTTCCCCAGAAGATAACAGGAAACTCTATCTGGTCCAGAACCAACACTGCCGCTCGGTCTTCCCGGTTGATTCCGTGCCGGTCATAAAATTCGGCCATCTTGTCGGAATTGTTTGAGAGTTCCCCATACGTGATGGTTCGTCCGGCTCCGTCAGCCTCGACAAATGCCAATTTGTCGGCATTGGGTCCTGAAGTGTGCCGGTCCACAAAATAAAGGGCGGCGTTTTCATTTAGCTGTTTCATTTTTTCCTCCCGACCACAATTTAGTAGAAAAGGCGCAGCAGCAGCAAGGTTATGCCCGGAAATGCAACCAGTATGGCGGTTCTGACAATGTCTGAAATGACAAATGGCAGTACGTTTCGATAAGTCTCTACAATACGTGTTGTTCGGTCCATCGCATTGATCACAAACAGGTTCATGCCTACCGGTGGCGTTATCAGTCCGACTTCCACAACGATGAGAACAAGAATGCCAAACCAAATAGCAGTTTCCTCCGCGGTGAGGCCAAATTCCAATACAGATATGATCGGATAGAAGATGGGGATTGTAAGCAGGATCATTGACAGCGAATCCATAACGCATCCAAAAACAAGGTAGAGGCAGAGGATGATCACCAGAATTAACCAGGGATTGAACCCCTGCTCCACGATGAACCCGGAAATTTCCTGCGGTACTTGCGACAGTGCCAAGAACGAATTGTAAAATCCAGCTCCCAGGACGATGATAAAAATCATTGCGGTGTTGGAGGCTGTTGCCAGAACTGCGTCGGAAAGC
Source organism: Rhizobiaceae bacterium (assembly GCA_051009575.1). Taxonomy (GTDB): domain Bacteria; phylum Pseudomonadota; class Alphaproteobacteria; order Rhizobiales; family Rhizobiaceae; genus JAALLB01. Next base: position 1,548 of record JBPCWL010000025.1, on the reverse strand, counting down.
GATGACCGGTTCAATCCTCTGTTCGTCCAAGCAATCAATGCCGTGCCCGCGGCGCCGATTGCTGCTGCTTCAGTTGGTGTAAACCACCCAAGATAAATGCCTCCCACCACTAGAAAGAATACGAGTAGGACCGGCCAGACATCGAAAAGTGCCCTGATCCGTAGCGCATACGGCACTCGATCCCTCAGTTGGGCATTTCCAGGATTTACCCGCATGATAACTGAGATCGTCAGCATGTATCCGATTGCAGCCAGAATGCCTGGAATGAATGCTGCGAGGAAGAGTTTTGCGATATTTTGCTCGGTCAAAATCGCATAAATAACCAAAACAACTGAAGGTGGAATTAGAATTCCCAATGTTCCGCCGGCGGCCAGAGTTGCGGTCGACAGACCGCCTGAATAACCGTATTTTTTTAGTTCAGGAAGAGCGACTTGTCCCATCGTCGCAGCGGTGGCAAGAGAAGAGCCGCAAATTGCGCCAAACCCTGCACAGGCTCCGACTGATGCCATTGCAACACCCCCCTTGCGGTGACCCAGCCAGGTTTCAGCGGCCTTGAACAGCGATGTTGACATGCCTCCAAGGGTCGCAAACTGACCCATCAGCAAAAACAGTGGCACAATCGACAAGGAGTAATTGGAAAAAGTTGAATAGGTCTCGTTTTTCAGTTTGGCGAGAACAACCAAGGACCCGCCGGTAATCATCATGGTTCCTCCCAGACCGCAGACCAACATTGCAAGGCCGATCGGCATGCGCATGAAAATCAACAGCAAAAGGACAGGCAAGGAAAGAATGCCGATTTCCAAATTGCTCATACTCTGCGCTCCCCGGTTTGGGATATCTCGGGATTGCTGTTTTTCAAATCCCTGGCATGGAGCCAGACAGAATAAATTGAAATGATACAGGCAATAATGGCCGCGAAAGTACATGCTGCATAACCCCACCAGACAGGAAATTGCAGCATGAATGTCGTTTCTTCAAAACGCATCTTGTCGGTAGTACCGACATAAAGGCGCCAGGCAATAATGATCATGACGAATGCGAATAGAGCTTCCCAGATAAATCCAAGCATGCGGTTCAATATTCCAGGCAGAAAACCAGTGAATATCTCCACTATGGCGTGTGCCCTGTTCAATTGACACCAGGGCAAAAACGCCATGATTGAAAACGCTATGCCTGCTTCAATAATTTCAAAATCGCCCACGATCGGGCCAAACTTGATCAATAAATTACTGATGAACGGAAATTCAGTTTCAAGGATATCATAATGGCCGATGGTGTTCAGCAGTCGACCAATTACCGAAATGCAAGTGACAGCGATCAGGCATATCAATACGGCACCGCCGAGCAGCGCCATCCATTTTGCGAGCCTTCGCATGAACATGTCCAAGGTATTCTCCACCATTGGATCCGCAATCACCATTTATTGCAAATTACGAGTTTTTTTAAACCCCAACCCTGTGCCGGGGGGGAAGGGGGGCGGACAGCAAGGTTCTTTTTACCCCTTCCTTCTTGGGTCCCTGGACTCGGGCATCCAGGGACTTCCCTCCA
>JBPCWL010000024.1:0-3047 GCA_051009575.1 Rhizobiaceae bacterium | reverse complement strand
AACCAGGCGGCACCCGCTCATACAGATCGATGACATCCTGATTTACCATCCGGAAACAGCCGCTGGAAGCTGCTTTTCCAATTGAAAAGGGGCGGTTTGTTCCATGGATTCGAAAGAGTGTATCCCTGCCATCCTTGAAAAGATAAAGTGCACGGGCACCAAGCGGATTTCCAACCCCAGCAGGCATTCCATCAGCAAATTCGGCAAGTTTGGGAGTTCTGGCAATCATCTCTGCTGGTGGGGTCCAGGTCGGCCACTTTTGCTTCCATTTCATGATAGCATCGCCGTGCCAGGCAAATCCTTCCTTCCCAACTGCTATTCCATAACGAATGGCCCGGTTATTAGGCTGCACGAGGTAAAGATGTGGACCGGAGGTATCCACAACAACTGTTCCGGGCTTCTTACGGCTTTTGAACTTTGTTACCTGCCGCAAGTATTTCGGATCCATTTTAGTATAATCAAACGATGGCAAGTCAATTTCCGAATCGGTCACGCCTGCGTAAACTTGTGAATGACTAATGGAGGGCGGAGCAGAAGAAAGTGGTCTGGCAGAACCTAGCCCCTGTGTGACATTCGCATCAGCAGTACATCCGGCAACAATTGCATTGCCCGCAACAACTGAAGATGCCATGAGGAATTGACGGCGGCTAAACGTCCGGTGGTAGTCGGCATCCGAACCCATAATGGCTACTCCATACATTGCCCGCCCCAGAGGCAGGCAGCACAAACCCCTTAATCTGATTGTATATTATTTGGACCCGCCAAACAATCAGGAACGAGGTTGCTGAAATTTACCCCGTTTATCAATCGAAATTACGTTGTTTTCCTCCGCTGGTTTCCCGTCTTTCAACAGGCTAGTCATGTTTTTGAGCATATACCCGGAAATTTCACTTTCTGCCAACGGCTGCCCAAAATAATAACCCTGCAGATATGTGCAGTTCAATTCCTGCAACATCTCCATTTGTTTTTGGGTCTCAATTCCCTCGGCTGTGACCTTGAGGTTTAATACTCTTCCCAATTCTGTAATAGCGTTCAATACGCTTTTAGCAGTCCCTTTACCATCATCGACCGACTGGATGAAACTGCGATCGACCTTGAGCTTGTCAAACGGAAATTTCATTAAATATGACAAACTCGAATAACCTGTTCCGAAATCATCGAGCGCTATCTGAATTCCAATTTTTTTCAATTTTTCCAGGATTTCGATAACTTCTTCTGTATTTTCCATGAACAAGCTCTCAGTAATTTCTATCTCCAGTTTTTCCGGCTTGAGGCCCGATAATTTTAACTCTCTTTCAACCACGGAAATTATTTTGTCGGAATGAAACTGCTGGATTGACATGTTAACCGCAACTGATACTCCGCCGGGCCAGGAGGCGGCGGCCTTGCAGGCGTTACCTAAAACCCACTCTCCTATTTCATTAATAATACCCAATTTTTCGGCAACTGGAATAAATACAGAGGGAGGAATGTTGCCCCGTTCAGGGTGGTTCCAGCGTGCCAACGCTTCAAATCCTATTACTTCCTGCGTAATTGCAGAAACTTGCGGTTGATAGCTGACGGAAATTTCCCTGTTTTTGATGGCGTTTTTCAGATCTGCTTCAATCAGACGGTGTTCGTTTGTTGCCTCATCCAAAGACCTATCATACCAGCAATACGTACTCTTTCCCTTGGCCTTAGCCTGATAAAGTGCCAAATCCGCCTTATTCAGAAGATTATTCAAGTCGTTATCGTGTGGCTCTTCTTTTGCAATGCCGATGGAAATTCCAACAGACAATTGTTTGCCATCAATCAAATAAGGCCTGGAACATTCATGGATTATTGCCCGTGCCAGATTATCCATCGCCTGATCCGAAGACTGAAACGTCGCCAGGATGGCAAACTCGTCTCCTCCCAGACGGGCCACAATATCTAAATCGGAAACCACGCTTGATATCCTGTCAGACACCAATTTAAGCAAAGTATCGCCCGTTGCATGCCCTTCCTGATCATTGATGGTTTTGAATCCGTCCAGATCAAGAAAATATACACACCAACTGCCTCTTGACTTCGTGTCGCCGGCAGATTCCGAATTCAAAATTCTGGTAAATTTTTCGCGATTCATCAATCCTGTAAGGGCATCATGATGAGCGAGGTAAGCAATCCGCTTTTCGTCGCGTTTTTGCCGGGTTACATCTGAAGCAACTCCCCTGTAACCAGCGTAGCTTCCATCAAGGCGCCATAGCGGACTTCCGGAAAGAACTACCCAGTAGTCGGCTTCGAACCTCTCAGTACCTACCAGCAAATCCTGAAAACTTTTCTGATTTTCAACCGCTACCAGTAATTCCTCTATTTGGCTTTCCGGTAATATTGTCAAACCTTGCTGGTCGATATTCTTGACCTGGTTGCCAGACACCAGTGTTTCAAGAGATAGTCCGAGCAAATTTTCCAGTTTTTCAGAACCGCGCGTGACTTCTCCTAGATCCGTAAATTCCCAAAGCCAATCACTCGCCTTTTCGGAAAAATCCCGTAACAGAATGCTGATTGTGTCAGACTGGTCTGATACTTCGAAATGAGCCATTTTGGCTTGTGTGTAGGTTGCTGAAATGGCGTAACCGGATATGAACAGGCTCAACGCGTACAATATCAACAATACTGCAATCACATAACTGACAAATGTTCCCGCAACAAAAAGCGCAATTGCGGAACCTGTAATCGCGGCCCCAAGCCAATAAAACATGGCCCGTGGCAACATGTATAATGAAACTACCGCACCACCAAACATGCCACATATCGCAGCAATCAACACAATCTGGAACTCCGGCTGCAGATACGGGTAAATCAACATCCCGAGCATGCCCCACAAAGCTCCCATCAGGGCAGCAAAATTGGCAACGGATCTATACTCTGAAAATGTGACCGCCTCGCTGAAGGGGCGTTCCTGAAAAATGCGACATTGGAAAATGCACATTCCGGAAACCAAACTCAACGAGATTGCCCACAGGCCCAAAACTCGGCCACCGGGTTGATTTGCAAGTGCCAGGACAACAATTGCTGCACAAATCAGG
>JBPCWL010000023.1:0-41674 GCA_051009575.1 Rhizobiaceae bacterium | reverse complement strand
CAAATTTGTCGATCAGGTAGAGGCAATCCATAAAAGCCTGGGTGCGTATTTCGAGGCGACACCATTACAGTTCAGCCAGTATCTATCTGATCTTCATGGCGCAAAAATCTGGCTGAAACGCGAAGATCTGTCACCGGTGCGAAGCTACAAGATTCGCGGCGCATATTCATTTTTCATCGACTTACTTTCCGGAAATCCTGATGTCCGGACTTTCGTTTGTGCATCAGCCGGCAATCATGCACAGGGTTTTGCGCATGCATGTAAAACGTTCAAACGAAAAGGCGTAGTGTTCATGCCAGTGACTACGCCACAGCAGAAAATCATGAAAACCAGTTCGTTCGGATCTCCCTTTGTTCAGTTTCAACTGGTTGGTGACGGGTTTGATCAGGCAAATACCGCCGCACTTCAGTACTGTGAAGACAATAATGGAAAAATGGTTCCTCCATTTGATCATCCCGCAGTTATTTGCGGTCAGGCAACGGTCGGCAAGGAGTTGTTGGAACAGTTTCCAACTGGAGAAACTTTTGACCGTGTTGTCATGCCCGTAGGGGGCGGTGGTCTCGCATCCGGTGTAACCCGATACCTTAAAGACCGGTCATGGCACGGGACATTTACGTTTGTTGAGCCCGATCTTGCCCCCAGCCTCAAGGAAAGCCTCAGCCATGGCAAACGTGCGAAGCTTGAATTCGTTGACAATTTTGTTGACGGAGCTGCAGTCGCCCGGATTGGTGAGAGCAATTATGAGATACTAAGGCAGTTTAATGCTGACGATGTAATATTGGCTCCAACGGACGGGCTTTGTGTAACTATGGTCGATATGCTCAATGTTGAGGGCATCGTTCTGGAACCGGCGGGTGCACTGGCAATTGATGCATTGAAACGGCTACCCGAAAAGGAAATTCGGAACCAAAACATTGTTTGCGTCGTTTCAGGGGGGAATTTTGATTTTGAGCGACTACCCGAAGTCAAGGAAAGGGCTTTGAAGTATTCCGGCTTGAAGAAGTATTACATTCTCCAATTCCCCCAAAGGCCTGGTGCGTTGAGGGATTTCTTGATGATGCTGGGCCCAAATGACGATATCACCCGGTTCGAGTATTTGAAAAAATCTGCACGAAATTTCGGGTCGGTGCTACTGGGGCTGGAAACCGATAAAGCTGGGAATTTTGATGTTTTAACAAAAAAGCTCGATGAAATGGGGATGCGTTGGCAAGATATTACTGACAACGAAATTGTTGCCAGTCTGGTGATTTAATGAATTTTTTCGTTGATATGCCTGTCGACAACCCTTTGTACAATTTCTCTGTAATGTGAAAACGGTTGCGGGTTAAAGTCTGCAACCTTGCCTTTATCATCGTAAATTCTGACTCGAACTATGGCTTTAAGGTTTGGATTTTTTTCAAATTCAGCAACTTCTTCCCGATTCATTGGACCGCCCTGTAGATTGAGTGAGTGGACCGATGCAGATGACAACTTGGCAAAATAATCCTGATCGGTTGCACACAGATACCGTTTCGCAGCGACATGATAACGTACACAATCAGTGACTATGTCTGGAAAGAATTTTCCGAGCAGTTCAGCACCAGCTTCTTCATGATACTTGTCTTCCGTATCCTGCATGGAGAACATGCCGAATTCACTGGTGAAGTGGCCAATATCGTGTAGCAGGGCAGAGACTACGATCTCCTCAGGTTCATTGGCTTCCTCGGCAAAATGTGCGCCCTGCAACATGTGCTGGGCCATGGTGACAGGTTCTCCGAGATATTCTTCGTTTCCGCGCCTCAAGAAAATATCCTCAAGAAATTCGACTATGTTTTGGGAAGACAAGGTGGCTGGATCGCGTTTTGTCATTCTGCTGCATCCTTTGTTTCAGTTTGCAGAGACGCCAGTGTAGAAAATAATCCGTCTTTGTCGGCATAACATCCCTGAAACCAGCGTGTACCGCTACCTGAATAGGCCTTTCTGGCATGAAGAACACGTGTATTGTCTACAACAAATGCGTCACCTGGATTAAGTCTGAAACTGATCTCCATTTCCGGATCGTCGATGATTTCTCCGAACCTGCGGTAAGCGTCATAGTAGGTGTCCATATCTTCATACGGAACATCTGTAATTGCTGCGGTTGAACGGTTATTGAAACGCACTCCGATCAACTCTCCATCCGGTGCCAGTTCAATCATGGGGCGACGGGAGCGTAAACAAGTCCCGCTCTCCCCTGCATATTCAAACTTCGCGCAATACCGGGATAAAACATCAAACCATTGGGCATTTTCTTCTTTCAAACGCTGTGCTGCACGAAAACCGTCCACTACCATGTTTTCACCTCCGGCAGCCGAACTTTCGAGACAGTACAGAACCTGGATCGTAGGGACCGGATCGCGATATGGATTATCTGTATGCGCCTGAAGACCCAGGCCGGTATACGCGAGGTTTGTAGGATTAATTTCCGTTCGCACTTCGAAGTGCTTTCCGTAATTGGTTTCGCGAACATAACCAAACAGTTCCACTATCTTGAAAAGAGCCAGGTTTTCTAACGGGCCGCCGGTGATTTTTCCAAACCCGAACCGGGATATTGCGTGCAACCAGTCCCGCAATCTGTGTTCGTCACGCTTTGCTTCCTCGTAAGATACAGTCAGATTTTCAGTATCATACGATCCGTCCCATGTTTCGGCAGATTTCGCTACCCAACCCCTGTCGATTTGGTTGGTTCCGTCGTAAGCATTTTCAATCAGCCATGGAATAACAAAATCCACCGATTTTTCTTCTGGAAGAAAAGTGATGGAAAGAGTATTTCCATCAATCTCAACTGCCCCGATCGATATGTCTTTGGGAATATTTCGCAAGGAAATTAACCGTTGACCATTACCTGGAGACCGGGTTTCGCTATCCCAGGCGTTGTCCCGGAGCCAGATTGCATGAAATCGGTAATTGGTCTCCGGAGCCTTGAGTGTGAGTTCAAGGCCATTCTCGCTCAATGAAAAATCATACATGATTTGCACCTTTGGGCTTAGTAAGTCAGACTGGACAATTCCAGAAATTATACATAAGTACAACTAAGATATTTACGGTATAAGATACGTTTTTTGTTATGGCACATCCTTCACTCAACAAACTTCCTTTGGAATGGATTCGTGCGTTTGAAACAGCAGGAAGAACCGGCAGTTTTACAGCCGCATCCGAAGAACTCGGTCTGACTCAGGCTGCCGTAAGTCAACGTATTACAAACCTGGAACGGCAAATTGGAACCCGGCTTTTCGTGCGGAAACCGCGCGGGGTAGCTCTAAGTGTAGAAGGGGAAGCGTGGCTTCCAAACGTAACCAATGCCCTCAATGAACTCGAGCAAAGTTTTCAGTGGTTGTTTGGAGATGAGCGCGACACAATCACAATATCCGCCAGCGCCACAATGATCGAATTATGGTTCGCGCCGCGCATGCATCTGTGGATCGGTAGCCGTGTACCACAGATATCATTTTCTACCATGGTTTTGCAGGCCGATGACCACCTTCCCGACACAACAGTGAAAATCAGATACGGTCTCGGCGACTGGCCGGACCATTATAAGGTAGAATTATTTCGCGAAGCGATCAGTCCAGTTGTATCACCGAAACTTTTGTCGTCGAATACACCCTGGCAAAATCTACCTAAAATAGCGCTTTCCGGACCAAGAGATGGGTGGCAAGAATGGATGCGTATGACGGGTGACAAACCTATGCCGGCCGCCAGAATTCGGTTCGACAGTTTTTCTTCAGCTCTGGCGGCATCCGTTGCCGGGGCTGGAGTTTTGCTCGGTTCTTTGCCCTTGTGTAACCATTTGCTCGAACCACCAATACTGTCGCGAGTAACGGACCATACTATGTATCCGAAGAAAACCTACTGGATGATTGCGCGAAAAGACAGCATAACCAAACGGCAATGGGAAATGCTGGTGGAACGTTTCGCAGTTCAGTGACATCCTGTCGATCGAAGGAGGTTTGCAAGGTTTACAAAACCCTCCACATCAATTTCCTCAGCTCTTTTAGTAGGATCTATCCCTGCTCGCTCCAGTAACTTTTCACCGCCAAGTGCTTTCAAATTGGCCCTGAGCATCTTGCGTCTTTGACCGAATGCGGCGCGGGTTACAGTTTCCAGCGCCTGACGGTCACAAGGAATGGGCATTTCCTGCGGCTCAAGATGAACTACCGAGGATGTGACTTTTGGGGCAGGCGTGAATGCTTTGGGTGAAACATCGAAAATTCGGTGCGCTTGGGTTCGCCAACCGCACAACACGCTAAGCCTGCCATAATGTTTACTACCCGGTGCTGCACAAATCCTTTCGGCAACTTCCTTTTGAAACATCAGTGTCAGGGAGGCATAGTACGGAGGCCAGTCAGTTTCGCTCAGCCATCCGGTGAGTAACGGTGTAGCGATGTTGTATGGCAAATTGGCAATAATTCGCGCCTTCCGCACAATCAAATTTTTCCAATTCGTTTTTAACGCATCTCCTTCGACTATTTCCAGCTTGCCGGGATAATGCGAGGAAATTTCCTCAAGAGCATTAATACAGCGGGGATCTCTCTCGACAGCAATCACTCGCGTTGCTCCTAATGCAAGCAGCGCGCGTGTCAGCCCACCAGGACCAGGCCCAATTTCTATGATGTCATATCCGTTAAGATCACCCGCGCTTCTTGCGATCCGGCCTGTAAGGTTCAAATCCAGCAAGAAGTTTTGCCCAAGGGATTTTTTGGCCGCCAAACCGTGCTTTTGAATCACTTCGCGTAGCGGAGGGAGTCCGTCGACCGCCGTCAAAATCTCGCCACCATCTTTGCCGCCAAATTCAATGCCGCAATAAAACTCGATGGATTAGCTTTGCCACTTCCAGCAATATCATAGGCTGTTCCGTGATCAGGTGACGTGCGGATAAATGGCAAACCAAGTGTCACATTCACGGCATCTTCAAAGCCAAGCATCTTTGCGGGAATTAGAGCCTGATCATGATACATGCAGACCGCGACATCATAAGTTTGACGTGCAGACGGATGAAACATGGTATCGGCGGGAAGGGGGCCTTTCACGTTAAATCCTTTTGCTTTTAATTCTTCCACCGCCGGAATGATGGTTTCAACTTCCTCCATACCGATACAGCCGTTTTCTCCAGCATGTGGGTTAAGTCCTGCAAGGGCTATTCTTGGGTTTGGAATTCCGAATAGTTTTTCCACATCATTGCCGACTATCTCAATTGTATCGACGACAAGCTCTTTCGTGAGGAGCCCTGGAACTTCATGGACCGGGACGTGGATTGTGACTGGAACAGTTCGCAATTCAGGTCCGGCCAGCATCATGACTGGCATTACATCTTCGCCGGTATGGCTTTTGGCCAGTTCAGCCAAAAATTCTGTGTGTCCGGGATGCTTGAAACCGGCGCTGTACAAAACTTCCTTGTTTATCGGGCAGGTCACCACGGCTGCTGCCTGGTTTTCAAAAACCGCATCAACGGCTAACTCAATTGAACGAGTAGTTCCATCAGCGTCCTTCTGATCTGGAATTCCCGGGGATCCGGTTACTTTCAAACCGGTTTCGAGAACCGGTAATGCACTTGATTTTGGATGTGTTTCAAAATTGAATTCAGAAATCTCGGTTTTCAGACCAAGTTTTTCTGATCGGCGTTTCAAAAAATCGCCGTTCCCCACAACAAAAAAATTAGGTAGCGCCTGACTGCCGTATTCATTCCAGGCCGTGAGTATCGTATCTGGCCCGATACCTGATGGATCACCCATGGAAACTGCGATGGGAAGTCCGCTCACCAACCTCTTTTCCTACAGATATACAATGGTGGAACGGGCGAGTATCTGCTCAAGGTAGTTTTGGGACAGTTCACTTCCCTTTGCATTGAAGCTTTCAAATTCAGCTGATTGAGAGGTTACTTGAGCGGCGCGGTCATCGTTTACAACCCTTTTGTCACAGACCGCCATTAACTCAATTCCACGATCTGTTTCTTTTGCGCGTGTTATTCCATTTCCCTGTAAATCAGCAATTTCATCTTTCCAACGATTTGGAAGTTCTGGTGCCATAATACGCTTACGATCAACAACACTTACATCGCGCAGCAATTTTGCCTGTGATATAGAATCCTCGCATTTCGTAAATCTCTGGCGGAAAGCCACTGCCTCTTTTCTTCGCGCAGCCAAGCTGTTTTTGTTCCTCTTGCTTGCAGGAACAACAAAGATAATTTGTTGAATATTGTATTCCGTAACTTCCGGTTTGGCATCTCCGGATTTTCTTAATCTGGTGACCACATCGCGTTCACTCACCTGAGCTGTCTCGGCTTGAAAACGCCCCTGAACTGCCCGTTGCCAACTTATCTGCGACCGGATGAATTCTTTGAAGTGCTTCGCTCCGATTCCAGCTCTGCTGAGCTCTGCAGCCAATTGAGAGGGGCTCAGCCTGTTGTTTTTTGCAAAATTTGCGAACGCCGCATCAACCTGCTGGTCCGTTGCAAGAACGTTTCTCGCTCTTGCTTCCTCAAGCCTGATAGACTGCTCGATAAGTTCCTTTTCAGCTAGTTTTGTCCGATCACCTTTGGCACGTCTCAATTGAAGAAATTTGATCCGACGCTTGATGTCAAAATTGGTTATCGGTTTTTTGTTGACCAGAATTTTAATGAAGGTGCCCCGATTTTGAACTTTCCCCGGTTTTGTAATTACATTGGCAAGCTCTTCCTCCTGAGCCGCTTCCGTACTTCCTGCAGCAGCCAGACTTGCTTCCCCATCAGCCGAATTTTCAGCCTTGGCATCGGCATTACCAGCCTCGGCGGCAGCCTTGTTAGCGGTTCCTTTAGTCTCAACCGCAGAATTCGAAGAATTGCAGCCAGCAAGCGCCAGCATGACGAGCGCACCAAGCAAATATACTAAAATCTTCATGTTATTAATCATTCTAACAATTCCGCTTCCCCGTTTGATGCATTGCAAGAACACCCAGAATTTGTTGGTTTTGTGAATTTTACCGTCTATTCGCCGTAGTCAAGCCTTTGTAAGCAGATCCATAAACACCCCTTTTTGGCTTTCTAGTTGTCTTCTTCAGAGATATCCAGCGATCTTTCAAAGCCACCAATTGTTCTCAGGCCAAGTGAAAAACTGATTGAACGATCGGAGGAATCACCTGTGAAACTGTCGTTCAGGTTTGCATAACTGATGGAAAACGAAAAACAGTCATCATCATAGGCAATGCCCATGCCTTCCCTGACTCTGGCAGAGGTTTCAATATCATAGGTGATTGATCCAAACGCTCTCCAGTTTTCGTTCAGCCGGACACTTCCGGAGCCCGAAATTTCATGCCTGTCCCTGGGAAAGCGATAATTCGGTTGGGCTTCCGTAAAAATGTATGAGCTTGTGAATGAATAATCAGGTTGTACAATGCGGCTGCTCACTTCCGCGCGTTGCAATCCTAAATCTTCCTCATCCAGGCGAACCCCGAATCCGGCTGACAACCCTGCACCATCACTGACTTGCAAGGATGCAACATAATCAGACCGGTCGGTTTCAAGACCGGATTCTTCACCGGTGTTCACCAGATCATTAGTTGCCGCGAACGAATTGTCACCTGATATGTGGAACGACTGTCCAGCCACGATATCAACGCTCCCTCCACCCAGGAAACTGGCTGAATACTGGAATCCCAAATTGGCGCGCGTTCCTCCCTCCACTCTGTCAAATCCGGAGAACTTGTCGCGTTCAAACAGGTTGGACGTGTCAAATACCAAGCTTTGCGCGTCTTCATTTGGAAAATCTCCGATATCCGTCTCATCAGGGCGTGCGATTATCTGGGCAATTGGCTCCAGGATATGGGTCGCCGTTCCAGTATCAGCAATCAGAGGATAGCGAATTTCCAGCATTGCTGCCGGCATGGTTCGATAAATGCTCTCATTCGACGTCAGCGGGTTGAATACAGAATTCAGATTGTCACTATCCTGATGGATCACATCGGCCCGTGCGCTCAAGGATGTCGTCACCACCAGCCCGTTTTCGGTTATTTGGGAGCCTTTCCATTCCAAGTCTGCACTAATGCGCGAAGTTGTGCCTTCTATGCCGGTAAAACGTTCATTGGCAGCTGGTACCCCAAGCATATTGTCAAAATTTGCGATCTGAAACACATCTCGCGATACATTTGCGATATTCACATCAAGCGAAAGCTGCCCATTGACAAATTCGTCACCGGAAACCGCATTATAATCCAGGATCGGCAACACAGTTGCTTGTTGTTCATTAAATGTCTGATTTCCAGGTTGCAGGGTTGTAAAATCAAACCGGTTGTCTTGAACCAGGAAATCTTGCACCCGAATATCAAAATAGTTTTTCTCTCCAATGCCGGTCAGAAAGACTTCGTTCGTGACATCACGGGTATCATACCCTGCAATATCGTAGGTCCGTGCAAAATTTTCATCGCTTTGCAATAGGGCATTCCAACCAAATTGCCATCGGTCATTGATGTCAAACAAGCCATTGGTAATAACCGCATGACGATCATCTTCCTGAGAATCGATGAAGTTCGGGTTGAAAATACTTGGATCGTCTTGGTCTATTCCGGCATACCGGATTGAATATTCGCCATTGGCAAGACGGTGGCGCCATTCTGCTTCCCCGAGGAAACCCTGGCGGTCGTAATAGGTGCCCCAAACGGTCAGATCGTAGTTGGGTGCCAGATTGAAGAAGTAGCCCTGACGGTACCCAAATCCAAGATTTTCGTCTTCACTAAAGCCCGGTACCAGAAGCCCGGATTTTCTTTTGATTGCCGGGTCGGCATGTGAAAAACGCGGAAGATTAATGACTGGTACGCCGAAAAATTCAAAGCTTGCATCTTCGTATTCAACGGTCCGGGTATTCTTGTCGATGACGACTTTTTTAGCGCGAATTTGCCAGAAGGGTGGTTTTTGTGGATTTTCCTTGCAAGGCAAACAAGCGGTATAAACACCGTTGTTAAATTGCGTTACAGATCCATCCCTGCGTTCAGCACTTTCAGCTGCGATCCTGGTGTTATCCGGTGTCTGGACATTTAATGCTGATACAAACCCATCCCTGAAATCATCGGTGATATCAATTTCTTCCGCGAAAATCCTGTTGCCATTGGGTTCAAGAATTTCGACATTTCCCGAAGCAATTACTCGTCCACTTTGCTGATTATATTCGACCCGGTCCGCGACTAGCGTGGAGCGGCCATAGGCAATCTGCACATTCCCGATTGCGATTACCAAGGCTCTGTCATTGTCATAAATAAGCTCATCGGATTCGAGCAGCATCTGCTCTTCCGGTATGGGCGGAGCATCACCAAATATATTAGAGGCCTGAATCTCTTGGGCAAAGGAAGAATCTGGTCCGGTAAGATCGGAAATTGGAGTCATCAACGACAAAAGGCCCGCAACCGAAACGGTTACGAGCAGCCTTGATGTTTTGCGCTTTTCAAACATCAGGTTTGCGCGCTCTGGACGTTCCAATTAACCGTCCTCCTGATGTAGCAACACACTCATTCCAAACAAGATTGCCACAAATCCAGGTGACCAAGCCGCCACTACCGGCGGTATCACACCATTACTCCCCAAAGCTGTTATCAGACTCGTTACCGTATAAAGCACGAACCCAGTCAAGATGCCACCCAAAATCATCCTTCCAAGCTGGCCAAAACGTACGAATCTCAGGCAAACTGTCGCGGCAATTAACGTCATTGCTACCAAGAACATCGGTAATGCGGTAAGACTATGATATTGCACGAGATAAGGTTTGCCGTTAGTGCCGGATTTCTCTACTTTTTCGGCTGTTTCAATCAAATCCCAGAACGGCACTTCTTCCGGCTTTCCCCCAATGCCGAGTAATTCGTCACGCGTTAACCTTGTTTTTAAGTTTTCTGTATCGAAATTGGTAACCTTGCCACTTGCGGCGGTTTTGGTGCCTCCGACCAACAACCAGTAGTCGCCTCTGTGCACCGCATGATCGGCATCAATTCGCTCAAATATCTGCCCCTGTGCATCGAACCGGATGATTTTTACGCCGTCCAAAAACTGTCCTGATCGGCGGGTCAATTGCGCATTGATGATTGATGACCCACCGTCGTCATCCTCCTGTTTGATCCAGTGCGTCTTATCAAGATTGTAGCTGCCGTTATTTTGTCGGGGAAGGATTTCAATCAGCAAATCGGTTGCCTTGTGGGTCGCCGCAATTGCAAGTGGATTGTAAACCATTGTTACAAAAGCGCCCACGATTGCTGCAGAAAAGGCGATCGGCAAAAGAAACTGCCAGGCAGAGACGCCAGCTGCCCTGACCACTACCAACTCCATCTTCGAGTTAAGTTGGGTTAACGTGATCATTGCTGCAAACAGGCAGGCAAACGGGAAAGCCCGCTCAATGAATACCGGTGCCCGCAAGAGGGCAATTGAATAAAGTTGCCATAGGCCGACATCTTCGACTTCTGAAGCACGTCTGAGCAAATCGATGAAATCTACAGTTACTATCAAAAACCCCAATCCCAAGATCATTGCGGCCAATACTTTGAGAAATCGGACTGAAATATAGATATTGAGCGTTTTTCGGATCACGTTTTAACCCCTGCCCGACGCCGACGGTAAAGTTTGTAACGATGTTGAAGGCTCTCTATAACGCTCAGGGCTTTTCCACTCGCGTTATCAACCCGATGGGCAAGTGATTTTGGCAAAGAAGCAGGTTTGTTCGAGAATACGAAATAGCTTCCGAACAAGATACAACTGACCGGAAGCGCATACACATAAAATACAGCATCCGGGTCTGATTTCAGTGCTGATATTGCAGAAAACCCAAGACCACGTGCGATAACAACGGAAACAATCGCTGCGGTAATGGAGGCTGCAAAACTCTGTCGGCTGGATCGTGCCTGGCCCGCAAATGCCAAAATCATAAACACGTAAGCAAATGGCCACAACATTTCAGCAAATCGCTCGTGGATTTGACTTCGGTAGCGCCCCGGACTTGATTTGTACACCGGATCATTCGGGTCCGGATTAAACAGTTCTGTAGTTAGCCGTTCCTTGGCTTTTTGAGGCTTGATAATGACATTGCCGGAAAACGTGGCCAAATCAAAAATGTAGGACTGATATTTGACGAGAGTTACGGTTCCGTCGCGGTTATCTGTTTGTTGAATTTCGCCGTCTTTAAGTTTTAGAAATGATCCTTCGGCGTTGCGGTTCACGATACCTTCATTGGCTGAATAGATAATTGATACATCCGGGTCCCGATCATCGGATATCAACACACCGTAAAGCAGACCACCGGCGCCGCGCTTCGCTACGTGAAAAGTTAATCCCTCTTCGATCGAGTTGAAAGTGCCCTCACGAACAATCAATGAAACCAGATCGGCCCGCATTTCCGCAACAAAAAACCTGAGCTGCAAGAGGCTAAGAGGAGAAAGGACGTGACCGACAATTCCAGCAATCAGGCTGCAAAGCAGGGCAAGAACAATCAGGGGTTTCGATATCCGCCAGTTCGAAAAACCACTCGCACTTATGACAACAAGTTCCGAATTCGTATTCATGGCATTGATGGTGTAAACAGTGGACAACAGAAGAGCTACCGGGATGATTGCTAAAACGAGATTGGGAACTGCCAGTGTTGTGAGCGATAAAAACGTGAAAATAGTCTGGCCATTGCTGGTAATCACATCGATCTCGCGAAGTGCCTGCACAATCCATACAACACCTGCGAGCGAACTGAGTATGACAAGGCTGGCAACTCCAGCTTTCCGGAAAATATAGCGTTCGATCAGATTCATAAATTTGCCTATTTCCAGGAAACCATTGGGGTTTATAATCATCGAATAAGACATTCAGTAGCCAATGATTCCGCCCAATAGAAAACAGTTACCACATTCTTAAGACTATGGGACATAATTGGCTAAAAATTGACCAAAAAATAAGGTTAAGAAAGTCTCAATACCTGTTCGATTCGACGTGACTCAAAGGATTGTTAAAGGGTTTTTTTCAAACAGCACTCGACAGGCTCGTAGAATCCACTAAATCTCTCAAAACCTATCTTTATTCGGCATTTTTGTGCCGGTCAGCGATTTTGCCACGGAGGTTTCATGGCCAAACTCCCCTCAATTACGTTTTCAAAGAATTCATCGCCTTCTGGAGATCTTGCCGTTGTCTTGTTGCCGGAAGATGGAAAATTGCCTGCAGTCGTGAACGAAAAACCATTCGCCGATTTCCTGAAAAAAGCCATTGAAGTGGAAGGATTCAAGGGAAAACGGGGAGCCAGCCTGCAAACAATTATTCCGGACGGCCCCGTCGCAAAATTTATGTTGGTGGGTTGTGGTAGTCCGCAAGAAAACAGTGAATCCGACTGGCTAAAACTTGGTGGGAAAATCCTTGCCCAGGCTGGTAAAGCAGGAAAAATATCAATTATCAGCCAAACAAATTCTGAAAAGGATGCTTTGTCTTCCAACGCGGTCGCAACAATAGCAGCTGGTATAAAGTTGAGAGCCTACCGGTTTGACGACTATCTCACGAAGGGCAGGGAGGCGGATAAAGTGTCAAAGAAACCTGCAAGGATTTCCTTTGGTACAGATCAGGTTGCACAGACAAAACGGGAATGGGTGAGAATTGATGGTGTTACGGATGGCGTTCTGCTCGCCCGGCAATTGGTCAATGAACCCGCAAATGTTCTTGGCCCGGTTGAATTTGCTCGAGAAGCGCAGAAACTCAAAAAACTCGGCGTGAAAGTCCAGGTTCTTGGTGATGCGGAAATGAAGAAACTCGGCATGAATGCGTTGCTAGGCGTTGCTGTTGGTTCTGCCAAACCGGCGCGCTTGGCCATTATGCGCTGGGAGGGTGGAAAAAAAGGAGACAAACCACTTGCTTTTGTGGGGAAGGGGGTTGTGTTTGACACAGGCGGCATTTCCATCAAACCAGCAGGTGGCATGGAGGACATGAAAGGTGACATGGGAGGTGCGGCAGCTGTGACGGGCCTGATGCATGCACTGGCTGCCCGCGAAGCAAAAGCAAATGTGATGGGCATCATTGGGCTTGTAGAAAACATGCCGGATGGCAAAGCGCAAAGACCGGGTGATATTGTCACTTCAATGTCTGGTCAAACCATTGAAATCATTAACACTGACGCGGAAGGCAGACTGGTTCTCGCTGACGCCCTTTGGTACTGCCAGAAAAAATACAAACCAAAATTCATGATCAATTTGGCAACCTTGACCGGCGCAATTCTTGTTGCTTTGGGCAAGGAATATGCCGGCATTTTTTCCAACGATGATGAACTTGCCGACAATCTATTCAAAGCAGGAGAACTGACAGATGAAAAAGTCTGGCGTTTGCCTCTTCATGATGAATACGACAAGATGATTGATACAAAGAACGCTGACATGAAGAATACAGGCGGACGATTTGCAGGTTCGATTACAGCAGCCCAGTTTCTTCAGAGATTTGTCAATGATGTTCCCTGGGTGCATATCGATGTCGCAGGTACGGCAATGGGTTCAAAATCCAATGATTTCAATCAGTCCTGGGGTTCAGGCTATGGCGTAAGATTGCTGGATCGCCTTGTTTCGGAGTTTTACGAATAGCCGCACTTGAATATCGGCTTCCCGACGGTCCCTGGCTGGGAAATGCGGAAATATTGGTTCTCTGCGGGATTTGAGGCAGGTATATTTGTGATATGTAAAACACTCAATGACTGAAATCCTGTTCTATCATCTGACTGAGCGCACCCTTGACCAAGTCCTGCCGGGGCTTGTTGAGAAATCATTGGCAAGAGATTGGCGCGTAGTTGTTCAAGCCGGCTCATCTGAGCGAATTGAGGGGCTTGATATTGTTCTTTGGACCTACAGGGATGAAAGTTTTCTGCCGCACGGAGCATCAAGGGACGGGACCGAGAAATTGCAACCGGTCTGGTTGACAACTCAGGATGATAACCCAAATGGCGCAAATATTCGTTTCCTGGTGGACGGGGCAGGTGTCGACGCGGTCAGCGATTACGAACGTGTGGTATATCTGTTTGATGGCCATGACAACGCCGCTCTCGAACATGCAAGAGCACGATGGACCATCCATAAAGAACAGGATGTCCATGAACTGACTTACTGGCAACAAAATGCCAAAGGCGGATGGGAAAAGAAGGCGTGACGAATACGAAGGATCCGGAATTTCAAAAACGTCGCGCCCAGGCGCAAGCCAAAGTACAACTGCTCGATAAGGATGTGGTCCATAACAATCCAAAACGCGAACAATTTTTTGAAACGGTCTATGACCGGGCTGAGGGAGATGCTGCAGCAATTCCATGGGCTGACCTTGATGCAAAACACAAGTTGGCAGAGTGGCTTTCTAGGAAATCTGATCACAAGGGTCGTGCAATTGATGTGGGTTGCGGATTAGGAGACAATGCCGAAGCGCTAGTACGGGCGGGATATGAAACTACAGCGTTCGATTTTTCACCCAAAGCGATTAATTGGGCGAAAGAACGTTTTCCCGACAGTTCCGTCAGTTATCATGTGGCGGACCTGTTTGACCTTCCAGAAAGATGGATAGGCTCTTTCGATCTGGTACACGAATGCTACACGTTGCAGTCAATTCCCCCGGAAACGCTACGAAAATCCATGCCAGCCATCGCAAATCTTTTGGCCCCTGGCGGTATGTTGCTTGTTTATACCAGAATCCGTCCGGATGGTGATGAAGTGGATGGGCCTCCCTGGCCGCTTGAAGAGAGCAAAACAATGTCCTTCGACAAGTATGGGCTAAAATTGGTTTCCAGGGAAAATTTTATTCTTGAACGGCCCGACAAAACCATTTCCCACCTTTTTTGTATCTGGCAGAAACCCGAATGAGACCGATTGGTATCCTGCTTCTTGCCCTTGGAATTGCCATAGGTGCTTTGTGGCCTTGGGCGCAGCTGAATTTTTTGGGTAATGAAATTTCCCGGCTTGAGTTTCCCGACTTGCGCCGGGGTAAAGGGATTTCACAATCCGTTGCCCTGAACAGGGACCACAATCCGGTACGTGTCAGGTTTCACACCTCATTTTTGGTTGGCGCAAGGCTCCCCCCAATTAAAATTCCAGTCAACGTCGTGGTCACAGATTCTGATGGGACGCTTTTGTCAGGTATAATTTCATTTCCGACACGCGGTGAGGAAACTGGCCCGGAACAGGAAAAGGTACGGGGAAGCACTCCGCTATTGTTCAAGGTACTCAATGACGGTGAACATGTCATCAATTTGAGCCTTGCGCCAAATTCGAATGATGGCGGGATTCTTGTGCCGGATATCGGAAAAGTCACTGCCACGATAGTCGCCAATGCGGAGGAAGTTCGCGATGATTACAAGGCACTGGCTGCAGCGTTGGCCATTGCGGGGGTATATGTGCTTTTACGGTCGCGGCGAAGGAGCAAGAGCAATTCTCCGCCGTCCAACCCGCAAAAATGGGGTCGGGGATAGCTTCAAAAAGCAGATTAAAGGACCCAATTTAACAACAGGACGGTAGTCATGCAGATATGAAAATTTGCTACTGTCCGACGGTATTCAACTGCTCGCCGAGCATCAGCCACTCCTCCTCGATTTGAAGAAGCATCTTTTCTGCTTCAATACGCTGTTTAGAAAATTTTGCAGCTTTCTCAGGGTAATTTTTGTAAATTCCCGGTGTCGAAAGGCTTGAATCAAGTTTTCTGATTGCATCCTCAAGCTTTTGTATTTGCTTCTCTTTTTCCGTAATTCTCGCACGTAGTGGGGTTGACGATTTTCCGGACTTGGCGGGCGTTTTGATTTTGGCAGGATTCTTGATTTTCTGTGCCAAAGGTTCCGCGTTGGACTCTTTTTTGGCTTTGCCTGATTTCAGAACAAGTCTTCGATAACTCTCCATATCCCCGTCATAGGGGCCAATCGTCCCCTCATGTACTAACCAAAGCCGGTCCATAGTCGCATCGATAAGGTGGCGATCATGGCTGATCAGGATTACTGCACCTTTATAATCATTGAGACCGTGCACGAGTGCCTCACGTGCACTCACATCGAGATGGTTGGTCGGCTCATCCAGGATAAGAAGGTCCGGCCCATGGAATGTACACAGGCCAAGCAGCAACCTTGCCTTTTCACCACCTGAAAGGTTGGCGCATTTGGTTTCCATTCGTTCGTGATTAAGACCCATCTGTGCTACTTTTGAGCGGACTTGTGACTCACCGGCCTTGGGCATCAAGGGACGGATATGATCTACTGGGGTTTGATCCGCATGCAAATCATCCATTTGGTGTTGAGCAAACATCGCCACCTTTATTTTGGGTGCTTTTACGATTTCACCAACCACATAATGCATTCGGTCGGACAGCAGCTTTGCAAAGGTTGACTTGCCGTTGCCGTTGGCACCAAGCAGCGCGATGCGGTCATCAGCATCAATGTTGAGCATGATATTTGAGAGGATTGGTTTTTCTGCCTCATAACCGCATTTCACATGTTCAAGCTTGATCATCGGAGAGGCGGAAATTCGCTCCGGATCCGGGAACTTGAAGGGCATCGTGCCGGCGGCTTCCAGAAGGGCCGGTGGTTTGAGCTTTTCAATTGCCTTTAGTTTTGACTGTGCTTGTCTTGCTTTCGATGCCTTGTATCTGAACCGGTCGACGAATTTTTGCATATGGGCTGCCTGAGCCTCAACTTTGGCGCGGGTCTTTTCAGCCAGTTCGCGTTTTTCGGCATATTGGCGCTCAAAACTGTCATAGGTTCCCCGATAAAAGGTAAGGGACCTGTTTTCCATGTGAACAATAGAATCTGCAGCAGTGTTAAGCAGGTCCCGGTCGTGGGAAATGATCAGAACAGTTCCTGGGTAACGTGAAATGTAGTTTTCAAGCCAGAGCGTTCCTTCCAGATCAAGATAGTTGGTCGGTTCGTCCAGTAGCAACAAGTCTGGCCGTGAAAACAGTACCGATGCAAGTGCAACCCGCATTCTCCAACCGCCGGAAAACGATGACGCCGGTCTGGACTGCGCTTCATGATTAAATCCCAGACCAGCCAGAATAGTCGCAGCCCGAGCCTCTGCGGAATGTGCATCAATATCCGCCAGGCGTGTCTGTATATCCGAAATCCTGCCTGCATCATTCGCCAGTTCCGCTTCCGCAAGCAATTCGGCGCGTTCTTTATCTGCCGCCAGGACGATTTCAAGCAGGGTTTCTTCGGTTCCGGGTGCTTCCTGAGCAACCTGTCCGATGCGCCAGCCCTTTTTGACTTCAACTTTTCCGGTTTCATGACCATGATCACCGGTGATCACCTTAAATAGAGTGGTCTTGCCACAGCCATTACGTCCGACAAGCCCTGCACGCATGCCCTTTTGGAGGGTTAGCGAGGCATTCTCAAGAAGGGGTCTTCCAGCAATATGAACAGTTAGTTCTGTGAGTTTCAACATGGATGTCTTTTGACGGTTTGTCAGCAGATAATCAAGGCCGGTAATTCGATACTTGCTCCGACCGTTCCACCCGTTTATAAGCCAGCAAAACTCTCCCACTATTTCTACAATGACAGGAACAAGACGATGGCGATTGAACGTACTTTTTCGATGATCAAACCGGATGCAACAAAACGCAACCTCACCGGAGCAATCACTGCAAAGCTTGAAGAGGCAGGCCTGCGTGTTGTTGCTTGCAAACGGGTTCACATGAGCCTTTCTCAGGCAGAAGCATTTTACGCTGTTCACAAGGAGCGTCCGTTCTTTGGCGAACTGACTGAATTCATGTCTTCAGGCCCGACCGTTGTGCAGGTGCTCGAGGGCGAGAATGCAATTGCCAAAAATCGTGAAGTCATGGGAGCAACGAATCCGGCTGATGCTGACGAAGGTACCATCCGGAAGGAATTTGCAATGTCGCTGGGCGAAAACTCAGTACATGGTTCTGATGCTCCCGAAACCGCAGCTGAAGAAATTGCCTATTGGTTCGGCGGTAATGAAATCGTTGGGTAACGAGAAATTCCCATATTAATTGAAAAACCACCGGCAGCGTTTGCCGGTGGTTTTTTTGTCCTTGGGGCAACCATGCGGGAGCAATCTTTACACACGCACGCGCTGCTTCGGATTTTACTCCTCGTTTTGATTGACTTCCATCAGCAGCTTCTCCGTCTTTGCATCCTCAATCTTGTTGAGGAACCGGTCAGCTTCCTCAGCATCGCGAAGAGTTTTGGTGATGGATATGGCGGTGTGAACCAACATCAAGGCAGACATGGCGTAAAAGCCTTTTGCTGCAAAACTGGCTTCCAGAAAGTATATTCCACCTGCCTGCATCGAAGCGGCAACGACAAAGCTGGCCATTGTAAACATTTTCCAGGCTTGAGAATCTTTTGGTGAATAGGTGACATTAGACATTTTTGAATTCCTTTAAGATGTAGTGAGTTTGTTTGGTCTGAATGGGATCAGGCAGTAGACTTCGTTTTCGAACGTGACTTTTTGGTGAGCCGATCAAGGATCTCGTCCGCAGAGGATTTCAACGGAGTTCCGCATCCGGCCTCAGCCATCTTCTGGCTTATGGTACTTGGGTCGTTGTTGAGAGCCATTTCATCCATGGCAGCAGCAGTCGCATCGATTTGTTTTTGCCTTGTTCGCAACCGTTCCAGGGTGTTTTCTGCATCCTGAAGGGCCGATAAACCGGAATTTGGAGCAGATTGGCGCAGGCGTTGGGTTTTGTCAGTTGCATCCGCTAACCTGTGACCTCTTTGGAGGTCACGCAGCCGGGCTTCCGATTGCCGGACAACTGTATTTAACCTTTGTATTTCAGCCTCGAATGCTGACTGGGCCTTGAGGGAAGTCTCCCGTTCTGCTTCGAGAATGGCAATCGTTTCAGCTCCCTCCTTGGCAAGCTCATCCTTGCCCTGTTCGATGGCTGAAACAGTCCGTTTTTCAAGGTCTTGAATGCGGTTCATCAACTGCTTGTACTGTTCTAGCTCCTGCTTGTTCTGCGCGACAGTAATTGCCACGGCCTTCCTCGCTGTAGTCACCGCATCACCACAATCCCGGATTTGCTGGCGAAGAATAACCATTGCATTACGGTCGACGACCGATTGTGCTGCTTCGTTTGAATGACCCCTGATCAGGGCAAACAATGATTTGAACATTTTCTCATCTCCTGTTATGAACATCGTTCAGGAATTAAAACATACAGAAACCTGAACATTGTTCAAGTAATTTGTTGAACGTTGTTCATTTTTATCGGAAAATTGGTTAATGGCCGGCAAGCGCGAATTAAAAAGAGAAGAATTGAAAGGCAGCTTGTTGGCTGCAGCATCCAACATAATAGAGGGTGACGGGATACGCGCGCTCAATGCCAGAACCGTTACCTCGAATGCGGGTTGTGCTTTGGGTAGCCTATATACCGCATTTGAAGATCTGGATGATCTGATTATTCACGTAAATAGTCTAACGCTCCGCCGGCTGGCAGAGGATTTGGCTAACGATATGAAAGACGTGAAAGAACCTGTTGCCGTTCTGAAGGGCTTGGCAACGGGATATGTTAGGTTTGCGCGCAACAATTTTGCGCTCTGGAGTACCTTGTTTGACTATTATGCAATTACAATCGGAGATGTACCGGATTGGCATCAAGAAGAGCAAACGTTTCTTATAAATTACATTCAAGAGCCGGTAATGCAGTTAAGTCCCGGACTTTCATTGGAAGAAGCGACCTTGAGGTCACGCACACTGTTTGCCGCAGTCCACGGTATTGTTACATTCAGCCTTCAGGATCGCTACATCGGGGTGGCTCCGGATGAACTGGAATCAGAGTTGGACAAGTTTATCGACCAAATGCTCAAGGGCTTGTCCAGCACTTCAGTTTAGCCCGAACCTTGGCTAATTCGTTCATATCTTTGTTCAGTGACAATCGTGCCCCACTGATTGCCTTCCCATTCTTCAACAAGATCAAACCGGTTCTTTTCATAAAGCCGTTTCGCAGCATCAAGACCTTTGAAGGTCCATAAAACGCATTTGTCGAAATGTCCGGCATCGCAAAAATTGGCCGCGCGTTGAATCAATTGGTTGCCGGCTCCGGTGCCCCGAAGGGCATCATTTACGATAAACCAGCGCAGATGAGCAGTGTTTTCTTTCAAATCCTCACCGTCAATCGTAATCGAAGCGGAAATTTTTCCGCCACGAGAAATATGCCAGATTTGATTACATGGTTTGGCCAACCGCGGAACAAAATCAGCCAATCCAGAGGCAACCTTCGCTTCAAAAGTCGCTCCGAATCCGGATTTTTCATTATAATATCGTGCATGCATCTCGACGATATCCCCAATAATTCCGGGTTTGTATCCCGTTTCGATTTTCATGGTTTAGCCAGTCTTGTTTTCCTATACTTGGAATCAGTTTAACCGGAGTCGGCAATGCCCCAAGACCAAAATATTCTTTTTATACTGTTTGCAGGTGTCTTCGCCATGTTGCTTTGGGGCAGATGGCGATATGATATTGTCGCATTCTGCGCCTTGTTGATTGCTTTGGTTTTGGGCGTGGTTCCAACACAGGACGCATTTTCCGGTTTTGGTCATCCCGCCACGATTATCGTGGCGTTGGTATTAATCGTGTCCCGTGGTCTCCAGAATTCCGGCGCGATCGACATTATTACACGTCAGGTGATCGACACTGGCCGAGGCATCGGCTCCCACATATCGATCATGGCAACTACGGGTGCTGTGTTGTCGGCATTTATGAACAATGTTGCGGCACTGGCGCTTTTGATGCCGGTGGATATTCAGGCCGCAGGAAAGGCGACGCGCAGCGTTCGGGCGACACTCATGCCGTTGTCCTTTGCAACGATCCTGGGTGGGCTGGTAACGTTAATCGGCACACCTCCGAATATCATCATTGCTCAATACCGCGAGACGGCAACAGGCGAGCCCTTTCAGATGTTTGATTTTGCCCCGGTCGGCTTGATTTGCGCTTTGGCGGGAATTGCATTCGTTGCCTTGATTGGCTGGCGCCTTGTCCCCGGCAGCAACGAGAAAGCCTCCGACAAATCAAATCCTCTTGATTTGGAGGGTTACATTGCCGAGCTTGTGGTGCCGGAAAAGTCCAAGTCAGTCGGGATGCAGGTGAAAGAACTATACGACGAGGCCAATGAGCATGATCTTGTCATTCTCGGTGTCGTGCGGAACAATCGGCGGCTTAAAGGGTTCAGTACAAGTCTGGAAATAAAACCCAAAGACATGTTGCTTGTTGAGGCGACGGCAGAAGATATTGACCGGTTCCGGGGCGTATATTCACTCGAGTTTTTCGGTGAGAAGACTTCTAATGAAAAGGCAATCGGTGATCTGCATTTAACAGAGGTTCTGGTAACCGCGGAGACCCGTATCGTCGGATATGCCGCCATCGATCTCAGATTGCGCGCACGGCGTGGCGTTGCATTACTTGGTATTGCCCGAAAAGGCAGACGTTTTTCCAAACGGGTAAGGCATGAAAAAATCCGTGTAGGCGATGTGCTTCTTCTGATCGGCCCGGCGGAGAACCTGGACGATACGACTGCATGGCTCAATGCCATGCCGCTCGCCGAGCGTGGGCTTCAGGTAACCCAACACCGGCGCGCGTGGTTGGCTGCAGGGATTTTTGGCATCGCCATTGGTCTTGCAAGCTTTGGATTTCTCTATCTTGCCGTAGCACTTGCAATAGTCGTTGCATTATTTGTTGTGCTGGACCTCGTGCCGATCCGAAACGTATACGATTACGTGGAATGGCCGGTAATTGTATTACTGGGGTCAATGATTCCCCTGGGAACAGCACTTGAAAACTCTGGTGGAACAACATTGATTGCTGAGCAGATTGTTTCTGTCACGAGTGGATATGCCCCCTGGATGGTTCTGACCATTCTAATGGTGGTTGTCATGACTTTGTCCGACGTACTTAACAATACTGCAACGGCTGTTATCGGCGCTCCGATCGCGGTGGATATTGCCAGTCGGCTGGGTGTAAATTCAGATCCATTCCTGATGGCGGTTGCAATTGCTGCGTCTTGTGCGTTTCTCACTCCCATAGGCCACAAAAACAATACATTGATCATGGGGCCGGGCGGTTACAGTTTCGGTGACTACTGGAAAATGGGCCTTCCACTGGAAGTAATCGTAATTGGTGTCGCAGTTCCATCTATTCTGGTATTCTGGCCGCTTTGAAATCATTAAATCTTCAGGGAATTTCCATGACTGATATCAGGGTTGTAGGCAATGGGATAGTTCGGATTGACGCAGAGGCAAAGGGGCCAGCGATTGGTGTGATCTGTAATATGCACGGGAATGAGTTATGTGGCCGCCAGGCTGTTCACAGAATTCTTGAAAAGTATGAGATCAAAAGCGGCTCGCTTGTTTTGATTGATGGTAATCAGGAGGCAGCACTACTAAATCGGCGGTTTGTCGAATCTGACATGAACCGCATGTTTACAGCGGAGCTTCTGGCTCAGAAAAACCCAGGTCAGGACCTGTTGCGTGCCCAGTACCTCGCCGATGTAATTCCTTCTCTTGGTCTGGATCACGCAATTGATTTCCACTCGACAAGCACTGAAACTGAATATCCTTTCACAGTCAGTTTTCCGCGTTCAGAGCAATTGACAGAACTGTGCCCGGTCGCGCGTATTTATGGGTGGAAAGGCATAATCAAGGGCCCTCTCGTGGAGTGGATGAATGATCTGGGAATACCGACAGTTGTTGTCGAAGCGGGTCAGCACGTCGATAAAAAGTCGGTTGATGTCGCCGAAAGGACTTTGATTTCCATTCTTTCCCACCACGGTCTGATAAGTCTTGAAAAGCCGTTCCGCATGAAAGCACAAAATACTTTTGAAGTGCTGGAATTTGTGAATTTTAAGGATGCCTCAACTTTCCGGTTTAAGAAAGTTTATGCGAGTTTTGATCACCTGGAGCGCGGTGAGGTGATTGCAAACGATAGTACGCGAACCTATCAAGTGCCTGACGAAGAGGGGCTGCAAATTCTGATGCCAGCCCTACAGGAGAATGTTATCAAGGGAATATCGCCGGGCGCTTATTACTTGATGAGACGGATAAAAGTCTGACGAATTTCAGCTAAACTATCAACCAAAGGCCGCACTCTCTGCGATGGAATATTTGCAAACAGGCGCCCGCAGAACCCTTGATGAAGTCCTGCGAGCGATGAAAAAATAGAAATGTACGGAACTTTCCGTTGATGCGGTTATTCCAATACCTATTATGGGTTTCGCAGCGTCATTGTTCCAATGCCAGCTGCTATGTTCAAACCCTGTTGTACCTGGCCGCTGAATGGCTGAAGCGCTATTGATTTGTCAAATCCGCCGATCATGGCGTTCGCACCAAGTCCGGCACCGATGCTGGCCTCAGCAGATAGTCCGGCATAATTTCCTTCAAGGGCGCCAGCCTCAAGCTCTGTGGTTGGTGCGAAAACAATCCAGACAATGGTCGTAGCTTCAGTTTCACCGATGTCTATGCCGAACTTTTTGACATTCCCGTAGTAATTTTCGCGGAAATCATCAATCCCGACAAAGTTACACGCCATGTCCTTGCTTGACCCAAAAATAAGACCGGAACCACCTTCCACGTTACACGTCAGCGTTCCGACTTCTATTCGTGCTTCAATCGCAGAGGCTGGGACTGTACTGGCTGCCATTGCACACGCACTCAGCAGGCCGAGAAAAGTTTGTTTGAATGTAATTTTGGTCATTTGATTTGTTGTCCATTTCTGAGGATTTGCTGCTCTGTTTGCTCCCCAATAATGGTTCAAAAAAGGCAATAAATCCTATTCGGAATTCTTGATTTTCCGTCGGTAAGTTGCTGGTGCAAGGGCGTGGTGTTTCTTGAAAACCCGACTGAATGCCGCTTCGGATTGATAGCCCACAGATTCTGCAATCTGTATGATCGGATCATCCGACATTATCAATTGTTGACGAGCAATCTGCATGCGCCAATAGGTGAGATAGGCAAGCGGCGTCATGATCATGCACTCGGAAAATCGGCTCGCAAAAGCAGTCCTGGACATTCCGGCAATTTCGGCAAGCTTTTCTAATGTCCATGCATCCCCGGGGTCCTTGTGCATGGCAGCCAGCGCACGTGCGAGATTGGAATCAGCAAATCCGGAAAGAACCGGAATGTCCGCATCAAGATTTTCGAGATAGGCACGCAGGACCTGCGTGAAGATGATTTCCGACAACTTCAAGGCAATCAGGTCACCTCCCATTTTTTGCCGTCCTGCTTCGTTCCCAATCACCTTCAGTGTATTTTCCATCCATGCACCGGCGGTTTCGCCATAATTCCTGATTTGAATATGCGAGGGTAATGCATCCATCAGCAAATTCTTGGCATTCCTGTCGAATGCGAAGTGTCCGCAAACGAGTTGGGTCTCGTGGTCAGTACCCAACTCTCCGTAGACAAGTGCACCTGTCCCATCAAAGCCGGAATCTTCAATCACTCTTTCGAGGCTGGTAGGGGAGGTCTCGGTACTCGGATCACAATAAAGCGTGTGTCCGGCACCCTTGGTAATAATCACAAGGTCCCCCTGTTCCAACAGCACCGGAGGTTTTTCAGGTTCAATGCGAACCAGACATCGGCCCTTATGGGCAAAATGGAAGCGTGCAACATTTTCGTATGAAGGAACCCTGATGCTCCATGGAGACGTAAAGGAGGTTCTGAAATAAAGCGTTCCGGTGAGCTGCAACCGGGAAAGAATATCGCTTAGCAAATCCATCGTAGACACCCTTGTTCTGATCCTGGAAGCTTTATCAGGAAAATATGTCCAGTGCAATTTCTTGTACGATCGATCAAGTAATTAGTACTATTTGCCATTCAAAGTTATTAACAATGGGAATAATTTGTCCTCTCAGTCATTTTTGTAACTGAAGAAACTTTGGAAGGAAAAAAACATGAATATCAAATCAACTCTTTTCGCCATCGGCGTAAGCTTGGGCGTAGGATTATCGCCTGCACTGGCAGAATCTCCTGCAGAGCTTAACGATCTCCAAATTGCGCATGTTGCATATACTGCCGACAACATCGACATTCGTTATGCGCATCTTGCCCTGGCAATCTCCAACAATCCGGACATTCGTGAGTTCGCAGAAAACATGATCAACGATCATACTGCGGTAAACGAACAGGCTTTGGATTTGCTTGAGAAATTAAATGCACAGCCACAGGACAATTTTCTCAGTCAGCAATTGGTCGTAAACTCCGAAAAGCTCATTGATGAAATGAGCAAGTTACGCGGCCCTGATTTTGATCGGCGCTATGCGGAGAATGAGCTGGCATACCACAAGGCAGTGAATGATCTTGTAGAGAATGCCTTTATTCCAAACATTGAAAATGCGGAAGTGAAAGCCCTGTTTGAAACAGGTCTCGGTATTTTCAAAGCCCATGAAGGGCATGCCGAAATGATGGTCGAGGAACTTAACTGATCACCTAAAAACCGTACTGGCGGGAAGCGACATTCCCGTAACAAATTTGCAAGGAAAAATATCATGCGTTTTATAACGAAAACCATTCATGCGTACCTGGATTATCCGGTTGCGATTGGTCTATTTGCCATGCCATTCATATTTGGCCTTGGGGCGTCCAATCCGTTGGCCTTCTGGCTATCCGCAGCAACTGGGATAGCCGCATTCATTTTGACTTTGCTGACTGATCATCAACTGGGCGTATTCAGAGTGCTGCCATACCGCTTTCACTTGGCTGTCGATTTCCTGGTAGGTCTGGTGTTCATCACGGCACCAAGTCTGCTTGGATTCGCCGGTCTGGATGCGTATTACTATTGGTTCCTCGGTGCCACGGTGCTGGTAGTCGTCAGCCTTCACAAGGAAGAAAATGTGCCCGCAATGGGATAACCGCTCATAGTAAGCGGAGACGATTTCCAATTTTTCCCACTCGGATTTTAATCCGGGTGGGCTTTTTGGTAAGTTCTGCCCACAGTTTGTTAATTGCACAATTCTTTTACGATACGCGGATATAGTTTGTGTTCCTCAACAAGTACGCGCGCCGCCAAGGTTTCCGGAGTGTCTCCCGGCAACACCGCTATCGCTGATTGTGCAATGATTTCGCCGCCATCCATCTCCTCGTTGACATAATGGACAGTGCAGCCGTGCTCAGACTCACCGGCTTCAATGGCGCGTGTATGGGTGTCCAGCCCCTTGAATTTTGGCAGCAAGCTTGGGTGGATGTTAATCAGACGCCCGGAATACCTGGTGCTCAGTTCCGGAGAAAGAATTCTCATATAGCCTGCCAGACAGACTAAATCGACGGTATGATTGTCGATAACTTCAGAAATGGCCGCTTCGTGTTCATCTCTGGAACCGTAATCTGATCGCGTAAATGCATACGTATTGATGTCTGAATTCAGAGCAGTCTGCAGTCCTGCAGCTTCGGGGTTATCAGAAATCACAAGCACCAACTCCGCCGGGTAGCCTTCCTCACGAGTCGCATCAAGAAGTGCTTCCATGTTGGAACCGCGACCCGAAATCAGCACGGCCAATCGCTTTTTCGCCGGCACTACCAATCAGGCATTCCCTCAAAGTTGACAATTTTGGATGTGTGTTTTGTCAACGCACCCAGGGTGAAGACGGCTTCACCTGCATCAGCCAGTAATTCAGCGACCGCATCTGCACCATTAGGATCAACGATTACAACCATACCAATGCCGCAGTTGAAGGTGCGTAACATCTCTGCCTCAGCTACACCACCGGCTTCTCTCAACCATCCAAAAACCTTCGGAATTCTTACTTCATTCAGATTGAGGCTTGCTCCTAAGCCTTCTGGAAGGACACGCGGAATGTTTTCAGTAAACCCCCCACCTGTAATATGAGCCAATGCCTTGATATCGTCGGTTTTTTGCAAGACTGATAAAAGAGCCTTTACGTAAATTCGGGTCGGCTCGAGTAAGCCCTCGGCAATGGATTTTGTATTGTCAAACGGGGCAGGGGTATTCCAGCTCAAATTGTTGATTTCAATGATTTTCCGTACAAGCGAAAATCCATTTGAGTGAAGGCCGGACGAAGACAGGCCCAGAACAATATCACCTTCATTGATTTCATTTGATGGCAGAATCCGCTCCCTCTCAACCGCGCCGACAGCGAATCCCGCGAGATCATAGTCATTATTGGAATACATGCCCGGCATTTCAGCAGTCTCACCACCAATAAGTGCTGCGCCAGCTTGTCTGCAACCTTCTGCAATCCCTTCAACAACGGCAGTTGCGGTCGCAAGTTCAAGTTTGCCGGTCGCTAGATAGTCCAGAAAGAACAAGGGTTCTGCTCCCTGAACAATCAGGTCATTCACGCACATGGCTACTAGGTCTATCCCAACGGTGTTGTGAATGCCGGCCTCAATCGCAACCTTGAGTTTGGTTCCAACACCATCGTTTGCGGCTACCAGAACCGGATCTTTGAACCCGGTCGCTGCTAGGTCAAACAAACCTCCGAAGCCACCAATGTCCGGATTGGATCCTATGCGTGCGGTAGATTTAACCGACGGTTTGATGGCCTCAACGAATTCATTGCCCGCATCAATATCAACGCCCGAGTCTGCGTAGCTCAAACCATTGTCTGGACTGTTGTGTGATGAAGCCATCATTTGTTCCAAATATTGAATGAAATCCCAGAATCTGCCAGAGATGTAACACACCCGTTTCGGGTTAGGGAGTACCGAATGGACGATAGCTTGAGGATAAAGGTTAGAAACCAGGCTTTTTTCTGGCTCATCACCATGTGCGCCTTTCTATTTTTCCTTTGGTTATTCTCGGACATTCTGCTTCCGTTCATTGCGGGCATGGCACTGGCATATTTTCTCGATCCTGTGGCTGATCGTTTGGAACGAATGGGAATGGGCAGATTGCTGGCGACTACCTTGATCCTGATTGTGTTTATTCTCGTGTTCGTCGTCTTTCTGATGGTTTTGGTGCCAATCCTTGCCAACCAGATATCTGGGTTTCTCAACCGCCTTCCGGAGTTAGTAAGTCAGTTGCAGTCTTTGGTCGCATCTACTGAGAGCACCTGGCTGCGTGACATTATTGGCATTGAAGGAAAGTCGCTACAGGACAATCTTAATAAACTTGTTTCTGAAGGCGCAGGGTGGATAGCAACAGTAGTGCAGCAGATATGGGCTTCAGGAAAATCACTTCTGAATATTCTATCTCTGCTCGTTGTGACACCGGTTGTCGCATTTTACCTCCTTTATGACTGGGATCATATGGTGGAACGCATTGATAGCTGGCTTCCGCTCAAACAAAGGGAAACGATAAGAAGTATTTTCAAGGATATCGACTATGCAGTCGCTGGATTTGTTCGAGGACAAGGCACGGTTTGCTTGATCCTGGGCCTGTTTTATGCCGCCAGCCTCACAATCATCGGCGTCAATTTCGGGTTGCTGATCGGTTTGTTTGCGGGATTGATTTCCTTCATCCCTTTTGTCGGTTCCATTGTCGGTTTTTTGCTGTCGATCGGAGTGGCACTCGTCCAATTCTGGCCGGAATGGATTCCAATCACGCTAACTGCTGCGACTTTCTTTTTGGGCCAGTTCATCGAAGGAAATATTCTGCAGCCAAAACTGGTTGGTGAGAGGGTGGGGCTTCATCCGGTTTGGCTCATGTTTGCATTGTTTGCCTTTGGTTCCCTTTTCGGGTTCACGGGAATGCTGGTTGCAGTTCCTGCTGCGGCAGCGGTAGGCGTCGTAACTCGTTTTGGTATTGGCCAATATCTTCAAAGCGAGTTATATAGCGGTGAACCGGTTTCCAAGACGAAACCGCGCAGGAAAACCGCAACAGAAAACATCGCTAAAAAGTAGAACAGGCGTTCTGTTCCACCGCGTAACGAGTAATTTTCATGAACGCGTCAAGACAATTGCCATTTGATTTGTCACTCGATCCATCTGTTCGGCGCGAAGATTTGGTAGAGAGTTCGGCCAATGCGATGGCTGTTGCAATGATTGATGCCTGGCCTGAATGGCCAAGCCATCTGACTGTTCTTGCCGGGCCGGTCGGGTCAGGAAAAACCCATATAGCAAATGCATGGGTAAGTGGCGCAGGCGGAGTCGTCTGCAATATGAGGTCAATTTCCGATTTTGAACAGGAACTTCAAGATTGTCTGGATCATAAAGGGAACCTGGTTCTGGAAGATGCTGGCGCGGGCATTATCGACGAAGTCACATTGTTCCATCTTGTAAACTCGGTGCGTCAGGCGAATTCATACTGTCTGATCACTTCGCGTAACTGGCCGTTGGAGTGGGGAATAAAGTTGCCGGATTTGCTCTCACGCCTGCGAGCAGCGCAGGTAATTGAATTGCTTGAGCCGGATGATCAATTGTTGAAACAGGTGATGATCAAACTTTTTGCCGATCGGCAATTGATGGTGGATGAAAAAGTAATCGATTACTGCGTATTGAGGATGGAGCGCTCTCTTGAATCTGTCGCAAAACTGGTTGCAGAAATTGACGCCGAGGCGCTGGCGCGCAAATCTCCCATCACCCGCGGCTTAGCAGGGCATGTGCTCGAAAAAATCGAAAACGAGAATTCAAAGAATTTGGAGACATAATCGCGGGTGACAAGTTAACCAATCCAACTTTTTCCACCCGCTGAGGACCCATTGTCCAACCATTTATGATATTGATCCAATATGAACATTCTACCCAACAATCCCGTTGAGGGTCTTTTGTCAGTCGGAAACAGTCCGGTTGAGGACATATTTGAAGATCCCGGTCGTTTTGAAAACCGGGAACTGTCCTGGCTTGAATTTAACCGCAGGGTGTTGGAAGAAGCCCGTAATCCAAACAACCCTCTGTTGGAACGAGTGAGATTTTTATCGATCTCAGCGAGCAATCTCGATGAATTTTTGATGGTCCGCGTCGCGGGACTGACCAATCAGATTGTTCAGAATGTGGAGGCGCGTTCAGATGATGGCCTGACACCACGCGAACAACTTGAAGCACTGGACAAAGTCATTGGTGTTTTGCAGCGCGATCAACAAATCTATTGGCAGGGACTTCAAAAAGAGCTGGAAGAAGACGGCATATATATTCTCTCCCCGGATGAACTGGAAGAGGAAGAAGACCAGTGGCTCGAAAATCACTTCATCCAGAATATGTTCCCCATCCTGACACCTCTTTCCATGGATCTGGCCCATCCGTTTCCCTTTATATCCAATCTGGGCCATGCTCTGATATTTGAACTTGAGCGGAAAAATGACAGACATTCCATGTTCGCTTTCATCAGATTGCCGAATGGGTTGGACCGATTCATTCGCCTGCCGAGGCCGGAACGTAGGCAGTTTTATTTCGTTCGCACCGAACAGGTGATTGAACGCTTTATTGAGACGTTGTTTCCTGGATACATCATCAAGGGAGCTGGTAACTTCCGTGTAATTCGCGATAGCGACCTTGAAGTGGAAGAGGAAGCAGAAGACCTGGTGTTGACGTTTGAATCCGCCCTTAAACGCCGTCGCCGCGGAACAGTAATACGGGTCGAGACTGACAGTGCCATGCCGGAAAATCTGCGTGAATTTGTGCTTTCAGAACTGAACGTTGACGGGATGCAAAATGCAATCGTCGGCGAAGTGCTCGCACTCAACAACCTTTCCGAAATTGTCAGTGCGGAAAGGCCGGATTTAAAGTATACACCGTTTTCCGCCCGTTTTCCCGAACGGGTTCGTGAGCACAATGGTGATTGTTTCGCAGCCATCCGCCAGAAGGATATTCTGGTACATCATCCCTATGAATCATTCGATATTGTGGTTCAGTTTGTTCGCCAGGCAGCGCGCGATCCGGAAGTGCTGGCGATCAAGCAGACCCTTTACCGGACTTCAAACGATTCGCCGATAGTTGCAGCTTTGATTGAGGCTGCAGAGGCCGGTAAATCAGTGGTAGCGATCATTGAACTCAAAGCCCGGTTTGACGAAGAAGCCAATATCCGCTGGGCGCGCGATCTCGAAAGGGCCGGAGTTCAGGTGGTTTTCGGATTTCTGGGTTGGAAAACCCATTCAAAACTGAGTCTTGTGGTGCGCAAGGAAGAGCGTGGTATTCGCAACTATGTGCATATCGGAACCGGGAATTATCATCCGATTACGGCCCGTCTTTACACTGACCTTTCATATTTCACCACGAACCCGGTTATCGCCACCGATGTCGCGAAGGTGTTCAACTTCACAACTGGTTATGCAGAACCGGACCATCTGGAAAATTTGATAATTTCGCCAGTAAACCTGCGTGACAAAATGATGGAGCACATTGAGCGGGAAATTGAACACGCTGCATCTGGCGCAGGCGGCTTCATTTGGGCGAAAATGAATTCATTGGTCGATCCCGAAATTATCGATGGCCTGTACAGGGCAAGCCTTGCCGGTGTCCAGATCGATTTGGTAATCCGTGGCATCTGCTGTTTGCGGCCTAATGTGCTCGGGCTTTCGGAGAACATCCGGGTGAAGTCGATTGTCGGACGGTTCCTTGAGCACAGCCGTATTATTTGCTTTGGCAATGGAGCAGTACTGCCGTCCAAGAAAGCAATCGTGTATATGGGATCGGCGGATTTGATGCCTCGAAATCTGAACCGCAGGGTCGAAACCATGGTGCGCCTGGACAGTGAGACTGTCAGGGAGCAGGTCCTGGACCAGATAATGGTTGCCAATATGCTCGACAATGAATTGAGTTGGGAAATTCTCCCTGATGGAAGTTCCCGGAGGATAACCGTTCCCGGGAATGGCGAATCATTCAATTGTCAGACATATTTCATGACAAATCCGAGTTTGTCTGGCCGGGGGGAAGCACTGAAAACGGATGCACCAAAAAGGTTTTTCGATAGCCAGCCTTCTTAGCAAGGTTAGTACAAAAAGTGAGGCGCAGGGTCGACTCGGGCAACGCGTTCCAATTGCCATAATCGACATTGGCTCCAATTCTGTTCGCCAGGTAATATACGAAGGGTTGACCCGCTCGCCTTCTGTGCTTTTCAACGAGAAGGTGCTCTGTGGCCTTGGCAAGGGAGTTGCCAAAAGTGGACTGCTTGATCAGGCCGCGTCGAACAGGGCACTGACTGCTATCCGCAGATTTGTGAAACTTGGTCAGCAATTGCAGGTTGGTGAAATCCATGTGCTGGCAACGGCAGCCACACGGGAAGCCGGCAATGGTGCGGAGTTTGTTGCTGCTGTCGAAGAAATCACAGGCCAAAAAATACAGTTGTTATCCGGCCGGATTGAAGCAGAATATGCTGCGTTTGGAATAAAATCAGGCTTCTACAAGCCGGAAGGCATTGCTGGCGACCTTGGTGGCGGGTCGATGGAACTGATTGAAGTAAATGGCAATACCACGAATGGGGTGACTACGCCTTTGGGTAGTCTCAGGTTGCAGGAGTTGTCCAGAAACAACCTTGAAGCAGCTAGGAAAATTGCTCGCCAGACGCTTGCCAGTGCTGAAGTGGAATGGCCAGGAAAATCAAGAACTTTTTTTGCAATCGGCGGGACCTGGCGCTCATTGGCTCGGCTACATATGCTGGAAACGGGTTACCCGGTGCAGGTTGTACACGGATACACGGTTCAAGTGGTTGATTTCATC
The DNA here is from genome assembly GCA_051009575.1 of Rhizobiaceae bacterium. Classification (GTDB taxonomy): domain Bacteria; phylum Pseudomonadota; class Alphaproteobacteria; order Rhizobiales; family Rhizobiaceae; genus JAALLB01. The sequence goes on along the minus strand of JBPCWL010000023.1, from coordinate 9,185 downwards.
GAGTTTTGCGACAAGGTCGCCGGTTCCTCTCTCGATGAGTTTGAAAACATTGATGAAATATCAAAGAATAGGCGTTCCCTATTGCCATTTGGTGCCGTTGTAATGGCGGAAGTGCTGGCCCGGACCAAAGCACGTGAAGTTGCGATATCTACAGTCGGTTTGCGCGAAGGATTTCTCTATTCTCTTCTGGATGAAGACACGCGGGACCAAGATGCCTTATTGGAAGCAACAGCAGAATTGTCAATTTTGCGGGCACGTTCACCTCATCACAGTCGCGAGCTTGCGGAATGGACAGATCGTGCTTTTAAAGTAATAGGAATTACAGAAACCGACAATCAGCACCGTTGGCGCCTGGCAGCGTGCAATTTGGCAGATATTGCGTGGCGTTCAGCATCCGATTATCGTGCCGAACAAACGCTTGGGATTATCAACAACGCGGGTTTCAATTCCATAAGCCATGAAGGGCGCGCTTACTTGTCCCTCGTGACGTATCACCGTTACCAGGGCTTGGGTTCCAAAAAATCGCCGCCTGAAGTTGCAAGCCTGGTAACAGATAATAGCCGGAAACTTTCCCGAATTCTTGCTGCAATGTTTCGGGTTGTTTATCTCTTTTCTGCAGCGGTTGAAGGATTGCTTCCCCAACTGAAGTTCCGGCGCACAGCAGAAGGAGAGCTAATTCTGGAAATTCCGGAATCCCTATTCGACATGGTTGGTGAAAAACCACTGTCACGTATTGAAGGGTTGGCGCGTGAACTGGATGAAGAAATAGCAATAGTGGCAACAAACTGATTAGGCAAATTGCCTCAGTCGGTCTGGCCCATTTTGATTATTTCAATTTTCCTGTTGTTGTATCCAAGGGCTATGTTGCCGTTTTTTAGATCTAACGCCTGATTGCCAAATAATTCACGCCGCCATCCTTTGAGCGCTGCTACATCTGCATCATCATCCGCTGCAATTTTTTCCAGGTCGTCAACCGTGGCGATAATCTTTGCTGCAACACCATGTTTTTCAACCGTTAGTTTTAGCAAGACTTTGAGCATTTCGGTTGCAGCTCCGCATCCTTCCGGCATTTGTTTTTGGCGTGGTAGGCGGGGTAATTCATTGTCTGGTGTTGCCTTGGCCTCAGCGATTGCAGCAATCAAGCCGTCGCCATATCTCTGTTTGTCGAATCCCCTGGCTAGGGAACGGAGGTTGCAAAGCTGTTGCATGTTTGAAGGGCCACGTGCAGCGATGTCATATATTGCGTCATCGCGGATGACACGGCCGCGCGGCACATTGTTTTCACGGGCGGATACTTCACGCCACTCAGCAACCTTTTTCATGATTGCCAGTTCACGAGGTTTGCGAACACGCATTTTCAATCGTTGCCAGGCATTTTCGGGCGGCATGTCATAGGTTTCATCTGATGTGAGGATTTCCATTTCCTCAGCCACCCAATTGCTGCGGCCTTGTTCCTCCAGACTGGCTTTTACCGATGCATAAACGTCCCTGAGATGAGTTACATCTGCCAGCGCGTATGCGAGTTGTTTTTCCGACAAAGGCCGCCGTGACCAGTCGGTAAACCGGGATGATTTGTCTACCCGTTCACCGGTAACCTTGTAGACAAGCTGGTCATAGGAAATCGAATCGCCATATCCGCAAACCATCGCAGCAACTTGTGTGTCAAAGACTGGATGTGGAATGAGGTTGGCAAGATTGTACACGATTTCGATATCTTGCCGGGCTGCATGAAAAACTTTGACCACGTTTTCATTCGCCATCAACTCAAACAGTGGCTTCAGATCGATGCCATCAGCCATTACATCGACAATCCAGGCTTCTTCCGGGGAAGCCATCTGAACCAGGCACAAAATCGGCCAGAATGTGGTTTCCCGCAAAAATTCCGTATCAACTGTGCAATACGGGTGGTCTGCTGCAGCATCGCAGGCTTTTTCCAGGGATTGGGTATCGGTTATGATTTGCATCGCGCCTCTATAACGAAAGTCGTACCGCTTGTCTGCCGGAAATTTAGCAACAATTCACATCTGGGGATTTCTTGTATCTCTTGACAAATCACCCTCTATGGGTGTTTGTCCACGCAACTTCTCTGACAACTCGATTTGTGCCGGTTGGGCCACTAAATATTCTTGGAAAAATCATGATTGCTTCTCTCAGCGAACGTTATCGCAGCCATACCTGTGAGGGTTTGCGCGCTTCAGATGTAGGTAAGACCATACGCCTTTCAGGCTGGGTACACAGGGTCCGTGACCATGGTGGGGTTTTGTTCATTGACTTGCGGGATCACTACGGAATGACCCAGGTCGTTGCCGATCCAGATTCTCCCGCATTTCAAACTGCGGAAGAGGTGCGGGGCGAATGGGTAATTTCAATTTCGGGTGAGGTGAAAGCCCGTGATGATGCTGCGATAAATTCAAAATTACCGACCGGTGAGATCGAGATATTTGCCCGGGAGATTGAAGTGCTCTCCACGGCTTCGGAGCTACCGCTGCCGGTGTTTGATGAACCGGATTACCCGGAAGATATCCGGTTGCGATATCGCTTTCTCGATTTGCGGCGCGAGACACTGCATAAGAATATCATGCTGCGCACCAGAATAATTTCTGCCATGCGGCGGCGAATGAGTGACGCCGGCTTCAATGAGTTTTCGACACCGATCCTTACAGCCTCTTCTCCGGAAGGTGCGCGTGACTTTCTGGTGCCAAGCCGAATTCATCATGGCCAGTTTTATGCATTGCCGCAGGCGCCCCAACAATACAAGCAGCTGATCATGATGTCAGGTTTTGACACGTACTTCCAGATTGCGCCGTGTTTCAGGGATGAAGATCCCCGTGCTGACCGTTTGCCCGGTGAATTCTATCAGCTTGATCTGGAGATGAGTTTTGTCGAGCAGGATGACGTCCTAGGAGCAATGGAACCCGTATTACGCGGCGTGTTCGAGGATTTTGCCGAAGGCAAAACAGTTACTCAGGAATTCCGCCGAATTCCATACGATGAGGCAATCCGCAAATACGGAACCGATAAACCGGACCTTCGAAATCCGATTGAGATGCAGGATGTATCCGAGCATTTCCGTGGTTCGGGCTTTAAGGTTTTTGCCGGGATACTGGATGCAGATCCGAAGAACCAGGTTTGGGCAATTCCGGTAAAAGGCGCTGGAAGCCGCAAGGCCTGTGACCGCATGAACTCCTGGGCACAACAAAACGGCCAACCCGGGATGGGATATATTTTCTGGCGAGAGCTTGAAGGTAAACTCGAAGCCGCAGGTCCGATTGCGAAAAACATCGGTGAAGAACGTGCAGAGGCAATTCGTCAGCAACTGGGCCTCGAATTGGGCGATGCCGTATTTTTCGCGGCCGGTGATCCTGTAAAATTCGCTTCTTTTGCAGGCGATGCACGTCAAAAGGCAGGTGAGGACAACGGATTGATTGATGAAAGCCGTTTTGATTTGTGCTGGATCGTCGACTTCCCGTTTTATGAGTGGGATGAGGAAAACAAGAAAGTCGAATTCTCGCACAATCCGTTTTCGATGCCTCAGGGCGGTATGGAGGCGTTGGAAAACCAGGACCCTCTCACGATCAAGGCATTTCAGTACGATCTGGTTTGCAATGGTTTCGAAATTGCCTCCGGTGGCATCCGGAACCATTTGCCGGATACGATGGTCAAAGCTTTCGAGATAGCAGGATTGGACAAATCAACAGTTGAGGAACGTTTCGGTGGCCTGTATCGTGCATTTCAGTATGGTGCACCACCACATGGTGGAATGGCAGCCGGTGTCGACAGGGTTGTGATGCTACTTTGCGGTGCCAAGAACCTGCGTGAAATCACCATGTTCCCAATGAACCAGCAGGCGGTGGACTTGCTGATGGGCGCACCGGGAGACGTGGATTCAACCCAATTGACTGATCTTGGTCTGAGGTTAATGCCAAAAAAAGAAGATTGAGGAATTGAATCAGATCGAAAGCGCAATATTGCAACTGATTCAATTTATTGGGAAATTTCCGAAACCTACTCGGTTACAACTTCCAGATTGAGGCGCTCGATAATCTCTGCTGGTTTTACCTGGCCTGCCTGCACTCCTGAACTCAATGCTATTATTTCAGTAATTACAAGACCGTTGGTGGGCATGGCGGAAACGGATATGGTCTTATTGCCTTGCATGAATTTGTCTAGTGCCAGGGTGATGGCTGCAGCGAATTCCGGCACATTGTAAGGCGCAAGCATGACTTGCGCCATCGGGCCAACAATCTGCTTGATCTGCTGCGGCTCCTGATTGAGATGGGTAGCCTGAAGAGAGATAACCTTATCCAGAAGTGAATTGTCTTCCACGCTAATCTTAATGCTATTGATTGCAAGAGAGGTGAGGGCAGCTAGCATTTGCATGCTCTTAAGGTTCTTTTTTTCCGGATCAGTTTCCAGATTGACATCATTGGCGAGCCTGGAGACACTCCGGGCCACTTCTTCAGTGTAACCGGAAAGATGCATGGCGAGCTCGATTGATCCGGCATCAACAAATTCAAACCGGTACTTGTCAATATCAAGTGCTCCAGATTCCAGATTCCAGGAACCCTTGCCTTCAATATTCATCGAAAGGCGTTCGTATCCCATAGCCTTAAGCTGTTCCAGATTTTTCTGGTCTTCCGGTTTCATGGGCGCAGCAGAGAAATCAACAAAAAGGTCTGAAAAGTTTCCGATACCTGTTCCGGTTTTGGTGGTTTCATCATAGATGTAACTGCCTGTGCCACCGGCCCAGCCCATAAAATCCTTGCCATTAAGCGAAACATTCAGCTTTTTGACCTCAGCCGTGAGAGGTTTTTTGGACATTAAAGGCCGGTCGTTGGCAGTTGGATCGGCAATGTAGAGGTTTTCTGCAGCTAAACCGCCGAAGTTGAAATCAATATCCTGACCTTTTTCATCCTTGCCAGTAATTCTTAAGGTTCCGATTTCAAACGAACCCATTTCGAAACCCAAAGTCCCGAAGTGTTCGACATTTGCCATTCGTAATCCGTCAAACCCCATGTCCAGGACGTTCCCACTGCGGTTAATGGCACCGGTAGCAGGTTCCATGTCAAAAGATTGAAGTACGAAGTTAGTCCCTTTTTTGGCTTCAAGGTTTTGCAACGTGAGGCCAGGGGATTCCAGTACGACACTTCCCTCTTCATCCTTTGATGTAATTTTTACATCTTGCAATTGCAGTGAACCCATATCAGCCGGCCATAGTGGGCTTTCCTGATCATCAAGGTTGTAAAGGTTGAAATCGGTTGCCACCAGACGCGCCGCGGTAATCTCAAGGTCTTCATCTTTCTCACCGCCGCCACGTTGCAGGTAATTTGTGGCTTCCAAGCCGTCAAACCGCAGTCCCTTGTCACCAAGCTCTTCCGGGTTGTCGAATTTCAAGTTTTCGATATCTATCGTCAAATCATTCTTGCGGTCATCAATTCTGACGGCATTTACCGTGAAACTGCCATCTGAGGAATCTTCGAAAGATTTGTAGGTGAAAGAATTGCCTTCTTTCTTCGCGGAATCTTCAAGTTCTCGCAGGAAAGTGCCTGCATCAAAAGCAAAAACAGGATTGTTGGCACTGACTGCCAGAGCGAAAGAGACCACAATCAGGGTGAATACATTATTTCGAAAGCACATTGGGGACCTCTTAATGCCAAGTTTGCGGCAGCATATACGCCAAATCCAATTTGGCAAATTCTTACCATACGACATCTGATTCCTGTCAGAAACTTGATGGGCGTGTTGAAAACACTTGAAATCCAATCATTGTTGGGCAACTTACATAGTATCAAAGGGGTTTGATTTGCTGAGGGGCTAAACATTCCATGCCTGCTAGATTTCTGTTCCCGATTCTACTGCTACTTCCCATGTTGTTGGCAGCAATTCCCGTTCATGCCCAAACCATTGCCCAGTCGGGCGCAAAACAGGACGCAGCAAGCCGGATAGTGACGCGTGGTGTATCCATTGGCGGCGGTTTAAGGATTGATATCCATGCGCCTGCATCCGTTAAGTCCCGCGGTTTGTTCAGACCAGGCAAAAAAGCACCGATTCTGCTTTATGTTCACGGCGGCGGCTGGATTAAAGGCAGTCGGGAAAAAATCTACAATCTGGATAAATTTGCTACCGAAAGGGGCTGGATGCTGGTTTCAGTGGATTACCGACCCGTACCTCGAACCAATATTGATGGTCAGGTCCGCGATGTCGTTCGATCGATAAACTGGGTTCGGAACCATATTTCCAGATACGGTGGGGACAAGAAAAAAATCGCAATCATGGGGCACTCTGCCGGATCTCATCTTGTTTCGATGATCGCGGCCAAACGCCTTGGAGGCAAATTGCGCGGTGTCATCGCCAATGACGTCCAGGCCTACGACATGGTGGCCTATGGTGGTATGCGCGGCAGTTTACCCAGAGTCTATGCTGCTGCTTTCGGTACAAATCTTGCTAATTGGGTGAAATGGTCCCCGGTGACCTATGTCCGGCGTGGGCAACACGGCGGATATCCACCTTTTTTGATAATGTATTCCGGTTCAAATTATGAGCGCAGAAAGGTTCTTGCAAACGGATTTGCATCCGATTTGCGAGCAAAGGGAACACGAGTGAGATTGTTTGATGGCAAACGTTATTCGCACGGTTCAATTGCGCGAGGAATTGGTACCAGTAATCAGGTTACCCGGGCAGTAGAGCGGTTCCTGAAGCGTGCTTACAGATAAACTGCAGATCGTTTGCAATAGGCAGGTTGTACCGAATCATTAGCGGCGTTACCGTAAGCTTGGGCGCAGGGAGAGTTTTATTATGGATATTCTGGCACTTGTGATCGTGGCGGGAATCGCGATTTACGCAATCGTCATTTACAATGGACTGGTCAAAGCCAGGCAAATGGTACGCGAAGCCTGGAGCGGCATCGATGTTCAGTTGAAACGCCGGGCTGATCTCATTCCAAACCTGATAGAAACCGTCAAAGGCTATGCAAAGCATGAGAAAGATACGCTCACAGAGGTGATAGCCATGCGTGACAGGGCGCAGGCGGTTCCTTCCGGAGACGTGGCAGGCAGGGCACAGGCCGAAGGAATGCTCGGTATGGCACTTGGAAAACTGTTTGCGTTGGCGGAAGCCTATCCGGATCTCAAGGCAAACGCCAATTTTGCGGAATTGCAGCAGTCACTTGAAGAACTTGAAAGTGAAATCCAGATGTCGCGCCGTTATTATAATGGAGCAGCTCGCGACTTGAATGTGCGGGTCGAAAGCTTCCCGTCCAATCTGGTTGCCAACACCTTCAAGTTTGACCAAGCAGACTATTTCGAGATTGAGGATGCGGCGGATCGAGCTGTTCCGAAAGTTGATTTCGGAACGTAACCAAGATGAATCAGTCTGGAAATATATTCCGCTATCTATCTGAAATAGCGTTTATTTTTCTGCTGTTTTTCGCTTCTTCAGCACAAGCTGCGGAGGTTATTCGAAGCTTCGATAGCAATATTCAGGTTTCACCAGATGGCGTTTTCACTGTCACGGAAACGATTAAGGTCCGTGCCGAGGGTAGAAAAATCCGGCGAGGAATTTACCGCGATTTTCCATTGCTTTTTGAAGATGTAGACGGCCAGCAGAAACAGGTGGGTTTTAAGCTTCTTTCCGTCGCCCGGGACGGCAAAACCGATGGCAGCAGGCAGGAAAAGTCTCGCGATAAAGTGCGAATCTATATTGGCGACAAGAATTATTTTCTTCCAACCGGCACCTATACCTACAAGCTCGTATATGAAACGGACCGGCAAGTCCGCTTTTTCGACGATCACGAGGAAGTTTACTGGAACGCAACGGGTAATTTTTGGGATTTCCCGATCGAAGAAGCGAGCGCAAAGATAATTTTGCCCGAAGGAGTAGCTGCTGAAGATACGCGTGTATTTACGGGCAGGGTGGGCTCAACTCAGCAAGCTGCGAGAATTTCAACTGCCCTGGACAGTCGCGTTATAATATTTACATCAAACCAGACCCTGCATCCAGGCGACGGAATGACCGTATTGGTAAAACTTCCCAAGGGATCAATTGATCCGCCCAGCGAAGCCCAGCAATCTGTCTGGTTCTGGCAGGATAACCGGAATATTATTATCGGCATTTTGGTTTTGATCGTGGTCTCGCTTTTTTACTTCGTAACCTGGTGGCGGATTGGCAGAGACCCGCCTGGTGGCGCAATCGTACCGCGGTGGGATGTCCCTATGCATATGTCACCAGCTCTGGTTAATTATATCCGTCGTAAGGGATTGGCCGGTAAAGGCTTCGATGCAATTTCGGCCGCAGTACTGAATTTGGCAGTCAACGGCCACGTGACTCTCGATAAATCTGGCGGTGATCTGCATATACGCGGCAAAGGAAATTTGCCGGAATCGCGTTTACCGGTGGGAGAGGCGGCCATACTCAAACATGTTCGTAGAAAGGACCGAGAAGAATTCGTTGTCTCTGAAGATCACTCTTCCAGTGTGAAAGCCCTGCAAACCGGTTTTTCAGAAGCAATGGAACGGGAACATCGCAACAAGTTTTATCAAAATAACCATATGGCGGTATTTCTCGGCGTTGTTCTATCGGTTGCCGGAATAGCGGCCCTATTGTTTTTTGGAAATTTTTCGGAGGATGAATATGGATTGTTTTTTGTCGGGGGCATGATTACCGTATTTGTGACATTTTTTACAATTTCACTTGCAAAACAATTTGCCCGTAGCCGTAGCCTCCTGGGTAAAATCTGGACATTGATTGTCGCAAGTTTCTTCACCTTCGCGTTCCTTTCGGGCATGTTTACGGCGATTTTGTCAGCCTTCAAGTTTCTTGGTACCTATTCCAATATTTTTACAATCGTCATCGGAATTTTGGTCCTCAACATTCTGTTCTTTTTCCTTCTGGGCGCGCCAACACCGCTTGGCCGGAAAAGAATGGATGAAATCGAGGGTCTTGAGACCTATCTGACACTTGCCGAAAAAGACCGGATGAATATGCCGGGTGTGCCTGATTTTTCAACCGAACATTATGAAGAATTGCTTCCCTATGCCGTAGCACTCGGTGTTGAAAAACCATGGTCGCGTGCATTCGAAGCCTGGTTGGCAGCTGCGGTGGCAGCGGGGGCAGTTGCCGCAAGTTATTCGCCCGGCTGGTATCGGGGAAGGGATTTCAACAGCGGCAGTCTGTCCGGTACCATGGAT
>JBPCWL010000022.1:0-6040 GCA_051009575.1 Rhizobiaceae bacterium | reverse complement strand
AGACCATTGGTTTGTTCGAAGTCATCCGCCTCCAAATGTAATTCACCATCTGCAGTGATGCGATAAAGACCTTGGAAATCGAGATCCTGATCACGTTCTAAGCCGAATACTGGCATACGGCCATACAAGGGATCAGAAAAATAAACCACTCCATCATTGCGCAAAATAACATCGTTCGGGCTGTTGAGTTCTTTACCATTCCAATGACTGGCTAGAATCTCACGCTCACCGTTGGGTGTTTCTCTGACAAGTGTTGAGGTGACATGCTCACAAATATAAAGATTACCGATAGCGTCATAGGTCATTCCATTGCATTTGTTGCTCGGTTCACGCACAACACTAACGCCATCTACCTCAGACCAGCGGCGGCGCTTGTCGTCAGGCATGTCGCTGAAATAAAGACATTGCTCATTGGGGTTCCAAATCGGACCCTCCGTGAACTGGCAATCTGTTACTATTTGTTCAGCCTCAGCATTTTCATCAATTAACTCGAGTATTTTCTGATGGTTAAGTTCAATGTTGTTGAATGTCATTTGATCACCTCCCTTAAAATCTGGCTTGAACCTTTCATCTAACTATCACCAAATTACTTAAGCAAATTGAGTCGCCATTATTCCGGGCGATTCCCGATTTATCCCAGCAGTCCACGATTGTGCAGATTGCGCATCAAAGATCCGGTTCCAAACGTCCAGGGCGTGATTTTGTCGGTATAATTGACCCAATTCACGAGTTGACCGAGGCAAGGTGATGCAATTTCCACTTTATCGCCTGTCTTATGGGTAAAACCCTGACCCGGTTCGTCACGGTCTTCGATCGGTGCAAACATGGTGCCCAAATAGAGCATAAAGCCATCGGGATATTGATGATGGGGACTGCAAGCCTGAGCAACCAGATCGTGCGGATCGCGTGAAATCTGCGACATGGAACTTCTGCCTTTAAGCTCATAACCATCTGCGCCGCTGACTCTCAGAGAAATTTCGGCTTGGCGGATGTCGTCCATTGTGAAGTTTTCGTCGAACAATCGGATGAAAGGTCCAATCGCCGATGAGGCATTATTATCCTTGGCTTCACCAAGAAGTAGAGCTGAGCGCCCTTCGAAATCTCGCAGATTAACATCATTGCCCAATGTCGCACCGACAGTTTCACACTTCGAATTAACAGCAAGCACGATTTCGGGTTCGGGATTATTCCATGATGATGAGGGACGTACTCCGATTTCTGCGCCCGTGCCGACCGAAGCCATGGCTGGACATTTGGTGAAGATTTCTGCATCCGGTCCAATGCCTACTTCAAGATATTGAGACCAGGCGCCTTTGTCGATTAGGGCTTGTTTAAGATTTTGGGCTTCTAGAGACCCAGGTCTGATTTTGGCGAGATCATCACCCGCTATATAAGAAAAATCCCTGCGTAATTCCACCGCGCGAATTTTGTCGCCGCGAGCTAGTTCTTCTATGACACGTTCCAGTAGGCTGGTTACGAATGTCACGCCACTTGCCTTGATAGGCTGCAAGTCGCAGGGAGCAAGGAAGTGAATGTTATTGGAGGCTGCAGTGCTATAATGACTATTATTCAAAATGTCATTGAACTTGCCGATATGGCGGAATTCATGCACGTGCAAGAGCTTGTCGATTAGATCTTCAAGCTCAAGCAGCCAACTCATTACAGGCGCAATAGTCGATAATTCATAGACCTCACCGTGTTTGATAAGGCAAGGCACTGGCCCGCCATTTTCACCCGGTATCCAAACGCGTCCAACCATAAAGGCTTTATCGGCATCTTCCGGCAGAGAGGCGACAATATCACGTTGACTTAGGTTCATATTTATGTGTCTTCTGCTCAATCTCCAAAATAGTTTAAGTTACCCAGTGGCTACCTCGATTTATGAAGCACACGCCACGCAGATAGCAGAGTTCCGTCTCTGTCTGACCAACCGTCTTCTATGGCTTTATCATATGCATCTCGAGTTGCCTCAACTGCAGGCACAGACAATTCATTCTCTTTTGCTACTTCGCTCATCAGGCGTAAATCCTTAGCCATACCCGAAAGCTGAAACCAGGCCTCGAGATTACTGTTGCCGTCGATCGCTTCGACAATTGCGGGTATACGCATGGGCGCAACTTTGATGGCCCCGGATGTGTCTGCAAGAATTGATCCCGCCTGTTCAAGGTCAATGCCGGCTTGGCGAGCAAAGTTCAACGCTTCGCCCAGAGCTTCCCAGTAAACAATCAGGGGGAGATTGGTCGCAAGCTTCATATAGGCTCCGGATCCCGGATTTCCGACCCTTTCAACCCGGCGGCAAAGCTGATCAAGCACAGGTTTTGCAATATTGAAATCCTCCTCATTCGCCCCCACGAGACCCATCAACTGACCTTCGCGGGCGGGGCCAACTGTTCCGGCGACCGGGCATTCTACATAAGCGCCGCCGGCGTCTTTGACTTTTTTTGCAAGCGCGATAATTGTTGCCGGCTTTACCGTGCTCATTTCTATCAGCGTCTTGCCGCTGAGATTTCCGGCCAGAAGTCCGTTGATATCACCGTAGAGATTGTTGACAGTACTATCATCGAGTAACATGACCACGACGATATCGCTTCCGTCGACGAGTTCCTTTGCTGTCTCAGCCCGTATCGCACCATTACTCACCAATGAATCTGCCTTAGAACTCGTTCTGTTCCAAACTGTCAGTTCGTGTCCGACATCCATCAGTCTCTGTGCTAGGGCCGAACCCATGTTTCCTAAACCGCACACACCAATTTTCATTACAATATTCTCCTGTTTCAAATTGTAACGATATGATCCCGATGCCTCCTATCCGCAGTCCAAAAAATCCACTATTAGAGACCTCGGATAATCATCGGTTGAAGTTTATCATGCCGAAAATATTAATTTGAGCAATCAATCAATTAATTTATTGAATGATTGCTCAATTATGTTACGCTGGAAAATGAGAGAACACAAATGGGAAGACAACTAAAATTTGATGAAGCCGAAGTCATCGACAAGGTGATAGGCGTATTTATGTTGAAAGGCTACGAAGCAACTTCGGTCAAGGATTTGGTCGATGCAACAAACGTACATCCTGGCAGTCTTTACAATAGCTTTGGTAATAAAAAGCATATTTACGAACTCGCTTTGAAGCGGTTTGTTTCTATTTCCCCATTCAATCAATTGCTCGAAGATGCAGAAACGAGTAATCCCAAACGGACTTTGGAAAAGCTGTTTTCCGATACAATTTCCATGGCGGTCAACGATTCAGAAACGCGTGGATGTCTTATTACGAATACCGCTGCAGAACTTGGCGGTCTTGATCCCAAGATGTCAGAATGGGTTGCAAGTTCATTTAAGAAAACCGAAGATCAAGTTTGTCGTCTGATCGAACGCGGGCAGGAACTTGGACAGTTCAAATCAAAGGAAAAAGCCAGAAAACTCGCCCAGTTTATTTTGAACACAACGCAGGGAATGCAAATTCTGGCAAAGGTTAATCAAGACCGGAAAATGTTAAAAAATATCGCTCAAACGGCACTGAATTCGTTAAACAGTCCATAGAAAAACAATACAAGGGCATCAAATAGGTTTGAATCAGTTTTGTTTAGTAACCAAGGGAGGAACCTTAAATGAGAATCTTGAATTATCTGTGTGCCAGTGCCTTTGTGGCTATTTTGGTTTTGGCTTCGCCAGGTGAGGCGGTGTCACAGGACACAATCAACCTTAAATTCCATTCGTCGTTTGGTAAATCGCCTCTCAACATGGCGCCCCGCTGGTGGATGGATGAAGTTGAAAAGCGTACCAATGGTAAGGTAAAGTTTACCCGTATCTTCGGCGGCTCGCTTGGCAAGCTTACCGCGCAGCCTGAAAACGCCAAGGTCGGTGCCTTTGACCTCGGAAACGTTTCTGTCGTTTACAATCCCGGTCTTTATTCACTCAGTAACGTTGTATCGCTGCCTTACTTGAGCAGCGATGCATTGGTCCACGCAAAAGCCGCCCACGAACTGCATTCAACCGGTTTGGTCAATGAAGAATTCACCAAGTTGAACCAGAAGTACATGTTCCCGGGTATGTGGACAAAGATCCAATTGATGTCTCATGAACCTGTCGAGACCATGGAAGATCTGGCAAAGCAAAAGATCCGTGCACATGGCGGAGCGTCTGAACTCCTGAAAACGATGGGTATACAAGTCTACGGCATTCCATGGGGGGAATTGCCCGCAGCAGCCGAACGCCGTGTAGTCACTGCCGGAATTATCGGTGCGCCAGTCGACGCTTATGCTTTCGGATTCGGTAAGATTTTCAAATACTGGAACCAAGGTGATGACTGGTTCTTCTTTCCGCTGACATTCGTTATGAATCTAGACTCCTGGAATAAGCTTCCTGCCGACGTGAAGAAAGTAATAGAAGAGGTCAATTCAGAGATGGTTGTGGAGGGCCGCAAATTGATGGCCAATCTTGAAAAAGTAAACGGAGAAAAGTTGGCCAAACAAGTCAAAATTGTAAAGTTTAAAGACACGGACAAGCTGACCGCTGCCAGAGACAAGACCTGGCAGAATTGGGTTGACGCTCGCAAAAAAGAAGGCAAAGACGGCCAGGCGGTGCTCGATCAATTCTTGGCGCTGCTGAAAAAACACAAGGGTTAGCCTTTTGAGAAGTGTCGATCAGTTTGGTCCCTCACCGTGCTGAACTGAAAAATACATGCCCGGCAAGACGGTCAATATCCCTATTTGATATGGCCGCGATGCTGGGTAGATTAGAGGTGTCGGAGAATCTTGTCGACGCATGTTTTCTCCGTCCGGGGTGCAGCATTGCTGATAAACGTCTACCCGCCTAAGATATAGATTCCGGTGTCAATATTAGAGATATGACCTTGCTCTCGGTATTGCATCATCGTGGATAGCCGGGCCACGGGTTTGCTTTGTCGTAGGAAACAGCCATGACAAGATTTGTTGCTGCCGTCGCCCGGCTACAGAACTGGCTTGAGGAAGTGGCTTGTTATGTGTCGGCATTGGCGGTTGCCGTGATGATGTCGATCACCACGTTAGAAGTCATTGCAAGGGCAGCATTCTACAAAAGTGTGCCCGGCTCTTATGAATATGTCAGCCTGCTTTTTGTCTATTTGATTTATTTGGGCCTGGCATTTTCGCAGCGCCGCGACGCGCACATCACAATCAGCCTTGTATATGACCATTTGCCACTCAGGGCCCGGCAAATTGTTCAAGGTACTTTCCTACTGGTTGCATTCGTTTTCTTTGCAGCACTTGCCTGGGCTTCCGCTGTATCGGCAATGAGTAATTATATTCTAGGCGATACAGTATTGGGCGTCATTCAGGTTCAGACTTGGTGGGCGCGGGCTGGCGTCCCGGTTGGTTGCGCACTGTTTTCGTTGCGATTTTTGACTCAATTTTGCCGCCTGATTGCGAGTGGTGAACTCTATGAGGAGGTTGCAGCACGTGAGTTCGTGCCGCAGGATCCAACTGACCAGGAGGGCACATTGTGAGCGATGCACTTGGGCTGCCACTCGTATTGGGATTTGCCGCGATCTTGCTGGTTTTACGAGTACCGATAGGTGTTGCTTTGTTGTTCTCCGGTGCACTGGGTTTCTCGTTGGTCCGAGGCCCGGTCATTACCCTCGATACTCTCGGTGGCAGATTGTTCGACATTGGATCTGGATATGCGCTGAGCGCTATACCGCTGTTCTTGCTCATGGGGCACGTTGCTGCCAAAGGCGGAATTACTCAGGATATCTACAGAGCCGCGCGTGCCTGGTTAGGCCATTTGAAAGGAAGCGTGGTGTTGGCGACCACTGTTGCTGCAGTTGGATTTGCCGCTTGCTCTGGTTCGACCACGTCATCGACGGCAGTGTTCGGAAGGGTTGCCATCCCCGAAATGTTGCGGCTTAAAGTAGATCGTAAGCTAGCCGCCGGTTGTGTTGCGACAGTAGGTACGCTAGCGGGCATGATCCCACCCAGTATCAATTTGATTGTATTCGGTATCATCGCGCGGCAATCCGTACCGGAACTCCTGATTGCGGGAATAATTCCCGGACTTATGA
>JBPCWL010000021.1:0-3513 GCA_051009575.1 Rhizobiaceae bacterium | reverse complement strand
GGCCTTAAGAGTATTGAACAAGGGAACGAGCGTTTCGAGGAGCTGGAAAGCTTTTGTCGTGGGTACAATTTTCTGCGACTTTCGCTCAAACAAATTGCATCCCAGCTTGCCTTCAAGTTGCGCAATCGATTGGCTCACGGCTGGTTGGGAAATACCAAGACTTTCAGCAGAAAGGGTAATTGAGCCGTAATTCATAACTTCTCTGAATATCTCGTATTCTTTCAAATTGTGCGATGGGCTAAACAAATTGTAAAACTCCCTGCGCGCTTATTTACAACGCCATATGATCTTCGAAAGTTTGCAGATGATCGAAATTCGTTGTCGTGCATATGCTTTCAACAACCTGACTCCTCGTAAAATCCACAAATGTACGCGCGACATTTGATAGGGTTTCCATCCTACGACGAGAGATTACTGAGAATCTTGTAAATGAGGGTTCAAATGGCCGGATCGTCAGTTGATCCGGATAAGCTTGCGTAATTGGAAACGGATTGATGATAGCGACACCAAATTTCCGAAGAACAAAATCGGCAACGAGGACAAAGCTGCCGCATTCGGCGACGATATTTAGTTCAGCGTTTGCATCTCGAAATGCTTTTTCGATGAAGGTCCGGCTCTGAAATCTTCCGGAAGTTATAGCCTGGGGAATTCCTGACAACAATTTGGGTGAAAGGACCGTTGCCGATTCCAGAGGATGTCCGGGAGGCAATATGCAAACCGATCGTGATTTTGCAATCGGCAGGTTCTCCAGATCCTGTTCGACACTCGATTTTGCAAATCTTAATCCCAGATCAGAATGCTTTTCCGCGACAAGTCGCTGGACATTTGAATCCGTTGTTACCTTGATGGAAAATTGCACCTCCGGATAGGATTTCAGAAACGAAGCAACTACATGCGGTACAAAAGTACCGCCAAAGGTAGGGTTTGCAGCGAGTTTGATAGTGGTTTCCGTGTCTGATTTCCAACCTTGGGAATTGATATGCCCAATGGCTTCAAATGCTTTTGCAAGACGACGATAGAGAATATCGGCTTCAATGGTGGGATCAAGGCGGCCTTCTATACGGTCGAATAACTTCTTTCCTATTTTTTTTTCCAGGTTAGAGATGGCTCTGCTCAGCGCTGGTTGTGGCATTTCCAGATAATCTGCCGCCAAACTCATGGTCCTAAACTCCATGATCCTGCGGAATATTTCATAGTCTTTGAAGTTATGATCAAAGTGGTTTTGCATCTGGAACATCGTGTAGCTGAGGGCAAATAGACTATTTTGCAGCTCTAAACTGAAGCTTGATCACAGTATGGACTTCATTTGAATTGCTCTCAAGTAATCCGTCAAATGATACCCGCATTAATCTATCGGTTCTGCAAAAGGATGAGTATCCGCAACTTCCACAATATGATTTTTAAACTCGGCAGTCAGAGGTGAAATCCTTTGCTCAACAGGAGATGCAAATGCCGCAAACCGTTCCATTGGCGGATCTAGTTTTATAAACTCAACTTTGGCGCGGGAAATGGGATCAAATGGAAAGTTGGGACTGATTGCAACTCCGCCACCTTGAACAACGGCATCTATGACACAATCATTTGTTTCGTAATTCATGACCCATCGCCGGGATATGCCCCGAGACTCCATCTTCTGGTCCAAATAACGGTAAGTGAAAGATTTGTGACCATTTCCGATCAATGGAACGTCGTTGAGATCTTCGACTTTGATAGTTGATTTACCGGCAAGGGGATGGTCTGGGAGGGTTATGGCGCAAACGTGCGCCTTTCGAAAATATTCCATATAGAAATATTTATCACCAATACTTGCTGTCCAGACAACTCCCAAATCATATTCCGATCCCTCTCCACTATTCATTGTCTCCAGAATATGTTTCTTGCGTTGGACATCAAGCGTTATATAGACATCAGGATAGCGTTTGCAGAATGATGTAATGGCCGGTGTAAGCAGGGTTCTGCTGAAAGCCGGTGTCGTGACAATACTCAAATTGTTCGAGAGACGCTCCGACCAGTCTATCGCTTCAACATCAACGAGCGAAGCGAACAAGTCGTCAAGCCGCTCGTTAAGCCGTCGTGCATCCGGTGTCGGGCTAAACCGCCCTCCAACGCGATCGAAGAGCTGGGTTTCCATTTTCTTTTGAAGACTGGCGATGGAGCGGCTGATGGAGGACTGCGACACCTCACACCGCTTAGCGGCCGCACTGGTGGTACCTTCGATAATCAGTGCGCGAAATGCTGTGAGCTCTCGAATTGTATAAGGTGTAAGCATGTATCAGTCTCTATGCTTAGACATTGCCTTCAGGAATTACCGAAATTACAGCAATAAATAAATATAATTAAGAATTCCGGCTATGAAAATGCCTATGTCTTGGAATACTCAGTGGCCCCTCGATCTGCGGTGATGCTTGTTCTCCTGGCGAAGTAAGATTGAATGACTGGATAGGAAATTTTTTATCCCTGGAAATTCACACACCACAGGTTTTCCCCATATGCACCCGGGGAATCAGTCTTCCATTGTAAATATAGTTTGTCGAATCTAAATATATCATAGATACTATATTGATCTACCAATTTTCTGTTGGTGAAAATTTGGTGGTGTCTCAGGTGTTTTGAATTTTTTTCGGCCGTCCGGTTTTTGGCGCCCGAGCCCACTTCCCTTGATCCACACTTTCACAACCTGACGCCGAATAGTTCTCTCGCAAGTCATATATTCGACAGTCTGGTTATTGGTGACGAACATTACAGGTTGAAACCTGGACTGGCTGTATCCTGGAAACTGGTCGACAAGACGAATTGGGAGTTTAAACTGCGCAAAGGTGTTTCATTTCACGATGGATCCCCTTTCACTGCTGATGACGTGCTGTTTTCATTTGCCAGAGCGCCGGATGTGCCCAACAGTCCCTCAAGCTTTGCATCTTTTATCAAAGGCAAAACGCTTTTGAAGGTCGATTCCCACACGATCCGCATCAAAACCAGCAACCCGCATCTCCTGATGCCGATCGATATGTCCCGGGTCCCTATTGTTTCAAAAAAACACGGGCTGCATGCAAAGACAGAAGACTACAATTCCGGTAAGGCTGTGATCGGAACCGGACCATTTGTTCTTAAAGAATATGTCCCCGGTGATCGTATTGTCCTGAGAAAAAATCCGGATTACTGGGACGAAAAGACTGTCTGGGAACAGGTCGTCTTCAGGCCGATTAAATCTGGGCCGGCTCGTCTTGCGGCCCTTCTCGCCGGTGATGTGGATATGATCGACAGCGTTCCCACCGCTGATATTTCTGGATTGAAAAGCAGTAATCGGGTCAAATTGTTTCAAACCCCATCCAGCCGCATTATTTATTTTCACATGGATCGGTTTCGTGATCATTCCCCATTTATCCGCAGCAAATCGGGAGAAAAGATAGCCAATCCCCTTAAAAAACTTAAGGTTCGCCAGGCCTTGTCACTTGCCATCAATCGGGACGCGATTGTTTCAAACGTCATGGAAGGCGTGGCAGTAAAGGCCGGGCA
>JBPCWL010000020.1:0-5100 GCA_051009575.1 Rhizobiaceae bacterium | reverse complement strand
ATTGCCTGGGTATCCGTGCCGCCATTGCCGTCATCGACCTGAACGATGACTTCATAGACACCATTGGTGTCAAAGTCGGTCGGCGCCTCAAAATCCGGTGCCGTGTTGAAGGTCAGCACTCCGCCCGGCGTGATCGAGAACAGTGCCTGGTCAGCACCACCAATCAGGGAATAGGTGAGCGTATCGGGTGGCAGGTCCGGATCGCTGGCCGTGACGGTCGTGACCGACGTCTGGTTCTCCGCCGCATTTACAGCAGCAGCAGCTCCACCCCCATCCGAGGTGATCGCCGGTGCGTCGTTGATCGCTACATTCAGGCCGAATTCAGATGTGTCGTTGGTGGTTAAGTCCGTAGCCGTGGAGGTGATGGTACTGTTAGCGCCAACCGAAACCGGCAGCACAGCATTGATAGAAGCGTTTCCACTACCGTCTGTCACTACCGTAATAAATCCGAGATACGTGCCGCCTTCTCCATAGCCGCTCAAATCCGCTGTTGCATTTTCAAAAAACTCTATTCTGTATGAACGACCAGCATTGCTGTTGAGGCTGCCCACGATCGAGACCTGTGCTCCTGTAGACTGGGCGGCCAGAAGGACAGGGAAGTTCTGAAGAGCATTGTTGCCGATGTCACCGTCACCAACATCGTTCAGTGTAACACCGTCACTGTTGAGATCGATACCAAGCCCGGCATTGTCACGAATATCGTTTGCACTGATGCTCGTTTGCGTTGTTGTACCTTGAATTTCAACGCCGTCGCCACCGTTGTATGCGATCAAGTTTCCCTCGCTGGTGCTGGTTGTCCCGATGACGTTGTTGGTCCCGGCATTCCAGGCCCGGACGCCAGCAGCTCCGTTTCCTGGCCCACCAGTTCCAGTAATATCAGCTCCAATGTAGTTTCCGATGACCCGGTTATTGCCGGATTCAAGGTAAACACCATTCTGCATGTTGCCGGAAATGATGTTGCGATGAGCCGTGATATTGCCGCCAACCGTATTGTTGGTTGCACCATTCTTGATGTCGATTCCGTCATCGCCATTCGCTACGGCGAACATGCCGGAAGAATCCATGCCAACAATATTTCCCCAGATCAGGGTGCCAGTGACATTATCCAATCCAATCCCGTCTGCGGTATTGCCTGAAATCACGTTGCCAGCGCTGGCGGCCAAGCCGCCAATGCGGGTGTTGTTGGAGTTCAACTCTATAAATATTCCGTTGGCACCGTTACCGGCAGCCGTAATGCCATCCGGCATCACGCCAATGTAATTGCCCTCAACCACAGTATTCATGGAATTGTCCCGGATGTTCAGACCATGAAAGCCACCGGGTGCATTGACGATGACATTGCCGTCATTAGCTCCAGTACCACCAATAGTATTGCCGTCAGCGTTGACGCTGACCAGGACAGCGTGTTCAGCATTTGGTGCAAAATTTTCTTCGGCATCAATGCCGACCCAATTATTCCGGAAGGTGTTGTTGTCTCCAAAACCCGTGGAGCCGTCGATTTCCATACCTTCATCGGCAAAGCTATGAACCGCAAATCCCGAAACCGTGCTGTTGTCAGTTCGCAATGCGATGCCATTGATACCACTTCCCCCCGGGGTGGCGGAACCATCAAGCTCTACGACCGGCCTTCCCGTCAAGACGTTGTAGCCGGGCTGCGTGGTAGCATCGAGATTCACCTGGTCAAGCAAGTAAGGCAATCCGGACGCGCCGACATAGATTTCCCAGTATTCATCTCCACTGGCAGCGGTTGCATCCGGATCCACATAGTTTGGATCAACAACAGTAATATTAAAATGAATATCGTCGACTCCTGCCGTGTTATTCGCAGCCATTATCGCTTCGCGAAGTGATATGCCGTCGCCGCCATCATTGGCAATCAGGTTTGCGATCGAAGAGGTGTCGCCATTTGCCGCATCCGAAGTTGTATCAACTGTCACCGTCGCCAACGCACTGACCCAGTTTTCCTGACCCAAAGAATTTATAGCCCCGAAGGCTTCAATTACTCCAGCGTGAACCTCGAGTTCCCAGTCGCCACCCAATGACCGGTGACCCGTGACATCAGAACTTGCCGCAATATCTGCGCCCGTCAATTCGGCAAGGCGCTGAATTGTTTGTTGCCCGATTTCACCGTCGCCGAAATTACAGCCGTAAAAGAGGAAATCGGCATTCTCTGCAAGCGCACTGGCGATGGTCGCCAGCTCATTTGCATACTCACCTTTCATGGAATCCAGTGAAAGAGACCCGGTACCGAGCAGCACTTCACCTGCGCTGCCGTGGCTGATGATATGAATTGCGTCAATATCGGAGTGGGTCGCCACAATTTCAGAAATTTGCTCAATTCCATCACGGGTCGCATCCAACACATAGACTTCCGCATCGCGACTGAGCGATGAAATGATGGTTTCAATATCGTCGACGGATGGATCAACAAAAACGATTTCGTTTCTAATCTCCCCGGTGCCGCCAACCGCCGCAAACGCTTGATCTAGTTTTTCAAGAGCATCGCCTACGGGGTTTTCAATCTCAACTTGAAGCTTCGTCGAAGCTGTATCTGCGCTGTCGTCGCCTTGCAAATCAATTGCAGTTTCTACCGCTGCAGCATCTAATGCAATGCGGGGTTCGAGCTCCCGGTAAAACAACACCGAAACGGATTCCGATCCCCGTGACTGCTCGTCACCGCGATCATCTTCAAATTGGGATATTTCGGCTGCCTTGTAATTCATGGCGGCAACCTAAATCGATTGTGGTTAAATATTTGAAAACACGTGGATTGTCTGAAGCTGTGGCTCAGCGGTTTTAGGCGTCGGATTAACGTCGCATTAATACATGCATGGTTAATTTTCAGCTACCTAGGTTGGTTAACAAATCATTGCAAAACTCATGTTGTGTAATCAGAAACCTGGAATGTTGAATTTTATGTTCGAGCATAAGGGGCGGGCCTTTTTAATGGACCTGGTCAAAATAAAGAATCTGATTTCAATTGCTGCAGCGCTTTCAGTCCTGGCTGGTTGCGCTGTTCGTCCCGTAGCCTATTCAACCCATGAGTTGGCAACAAGGGCTGGGGAAAACATTGCTCGTCTGACTCTTCATCAGGAGCCCGTGGGCAGGGCAATCGGCCTCCACGAAGCAATGGCGCGAGCGCTAAAATACAATCTGGATTTGCGCGTGAAGGAAGCTCAGGTTCAACTAGCAAATGCCGAACTTGACCTTTCCCATTACAGTCTCCTGCCAAACATCGTCTCCAATTCAGGTTATGCCGCACGAGACAATCTTTACGCTTCAAAAAGCCTGGACCTAGCGACTGGAACACTTGACCCGACTTCTTCAAGTTCCCAGGACAAGACACGTTACAGCCAGGATTTGACATTCAGCTGGAACATCCTGGATTTTGGCCTATCCTATGTTCGGGCGAACCAGGCAGCGGACCGGTATCTCGTTACACAGGAATTGCAACGAAGCGTAAGCCATAAATTGCTGGAGGAGGTCCGCGCCACTTACTGGCGTGCTATTGCCTATGATCGGTTGGTGAAACGGCTGCATAGCCTTGAGAAAAGAACAACCCGTGCAATTCAAAACAGCCGGAAAATGTCCGCTGACAACCAGGTTTCCCGCGTTGTCGCACTTACGGCAGAACGCGAATTGTTGAAAATCAAGAGGGCCATCAAGGCTCTTCAAGGCGATCACTATGGCGCCAAGAGTGATCTTGGGAAATTGATGAATCTCAAACCGGGCACTGCTTTTGAATTGAAGGAAGAATCTCGAAATGAACTTCCCAGCAAGCTTCCGCTTTCCACCAAAGAAATGATGTTTGCCGCTGCCCGTGACCGGCCGGAAATACGGGAAATCATGTACCGCCAGCGCATCAATATGGGCGAAGTCCAGGCCGCCATGTTGGAAATTCTACCTGGCATGAATGTTTATGCTGGTACAAACTGGGACAGCAACTCCTTTCTATTGAACAGCAGTTGGTTTTCCTGGGGTGCCACGATCAGCTGGAGTCTTCTCAAACTGTTCCAGTACCCGACCAGAAAGTATACGGTTGAGGCACAGGCCGAGTTGCTCCGTAGACGAGCTCTCACCATAACCATGTCCGTAATGACCCAGGTTCATCTTAGCCGCCTGCGGTATTTTGGTTCCAGTCAGGAATTCGATGTCGCACGAGATTACCGGTCCGTTCAGTCAAGGTTGACAAAATTGATGCGGAAGGAAGCCAAGGCTGCGCGTATCAGTGAGCAGAAGCTTCTGCTCGAAGAAATGAATCTGCTCGTGGCGGAAGTTAAATATGACGTCGCCTATGCTCAATACCAGGCTTCCTATGCGAACCTGTTTGCAAGCACAGGCGCGGACCCGCTAGGGCATATCGACAGCAGCGATCCAGTAGCCGAGATATCAAAGGCTCTGAAACGCGGGTGGAGTTTCTCAAACCTGTCAAAAGCAGGAACGGACAATAATGCGAACATTCAAACAGCAGACCGCACCTAGCAAATTGTTGCGGATTGCAATGACTGCAACAAGAACAAGTACAGGAGTATAAAATGGTCAAATTTTTGAGTGTGCTGGGAGTAGCCTCGTTCGGCATTCTCGGAATGTATGCACCCGCTTTCAGTGCGGATTCGGACTCGGAGATACCGATTCGTGGGATTGTCCGCCCGTCTTTGCAGGCCAAATTGGCAACAAACATCGTGGCGCCCGTCAATCAAATCGGGTTTCGGGAAGGCCAGCACTTTCTTAAAGGCGACATTCTCATTGAATTCGACTGCCGCGTAGAAAAGGCGCGGTTGGATGCTGCACGAGCAACCCATCGCGAAAAGAATGTCTTTCTTAGAAGCGCCAACTACCTTTTCAAGCAAAATGCAGGAAGCCTGCAAGAAGTCGAAACCGCAAGAGCAAATGCTGACAAGTCAAAGGCCGAGGTCGAGGCCATAGAAGCCAGAATAGAGGGATGCCAGATTACCGCACCATACGATGGTAGCGTTTCAGAGCTCAACATCCACAAATACGAAACACCTGCAGCAGGGTCGCCGCTGTTGTCAATTGTCCATATCCATGACCCGGAGATCGAACTGATTGTTCCTTCCACCTGGCTCCCAAGAATAAAAT
>JBPCWL010000019.1:0-7044 GCA_051009575.1 Rhizobiaceae bacterium | reverse complement strand
CGTTCTTGATCATTGTTTCCATATCAAGTGAAAGCACCTCTGCTTTTTCTGCCATTTCAGGCAGTAAATGTATCAGCCTGCGGGCAGCGCCAAATCCGTCTCGTGCATCTTCAAGCATTCCTGCCGGCCCGAGATTATTCCTGATCCAGTCACCAACTACAGGCTCGGCTGTCTTCCACATATTGAATGCCGGATCGAGCGTTCGTGCCACGCCTTCAACAACGACCATTGTCTTTTGCAAAAGGATCAGCTCTGGTCGGGTTTCCATGTCAAAAAGATCGGTCACTTCAAACAGAAGTGTGAGTAGCTTGGCCATCGAAATGGTTTCCGCAGATTGTCCGTGAATGGGTTCGCCAATGGCACGAATGGCTTGTGCGAAACTCGAAACATCATGATGAGGTGGCACATATCCAGCATCGAAATGCACTTGTGCGACTCTCAAGTAGTCACGGGTGATGAAGCCGAAAAGTATTTCGGCAAGAAACCGACGCTCCTTCTTTCCCAGTCGCCCCATAATACCAAGATCGACTGCCACAATATCCCCTGCTGCATCAACGAAAAGGTTGCCCGGATGCATGTCGGCATGAAAGAATCCGTCTCTCAGTGTGTGACGCAGGAATGATTGGATAAGATTTACCGAGATGGCATCAAGATCATGTCCGGCCTCTTTCAGGCTGGTGGTTTCCGTGAGCTTTATGCCGTCCACCCAGTCCATGGTAATGCAATCGCGTCCGGTAAATTCCCAATTGACCGATGGCACCTGGAATCCTTGATCGTCTGCCGTGTTCTCTCCCATTTCAGAAAATGCCGCAGCTTCAAGTCTCAAGTCCATCTCAATTCGGGCGGATTGTGCCAGCGTGTCGACGACTGCATTGGGTCTCAACCGTTTCGCTTCAGGAGAAAATTTCTCGGCAAGTCCTGCGGCTGTATAGAAGGTATCGAGGTCTCTTTTGAACCGGTCTCTGATTCGGGGCCGGATAACCTTTACGGCAACCGGTTCCCCCGTCTCTTTCAGGACGGCCTTGTGAACTTGCGCCACCGATGCTGCGGCAATAGGGTCACTGAATTCGGAATAAATGGCGTCGATAGGGCGTCCCAGCGATTCTGTAACCCGTCGTATTGCTTCTCTGTTGTCAAACGGCGCAATCCGGTCATGAAGCAGCTCCAGATCTTTGGCAACTGCGGCTCCGACCACATCGGGGCGCGTTGCCAGGAACTGGCCCAGCTTTACCCAACTGGGTCCCAATCTGTTGAGGGCAATAGACAGACGTTCTGATTGTTGACGGTTCTTGGCCTGCCGCCGTGCAAGCATGCCTACCAGTTTATGTCCGAACTTCGCAGGACCGGAAAGACCTTCCGCCGGTAAAGCTGATAGCACTCCTTCACGTGCGAGCACCCAACCTGCACGCGCCAGCGCAAAATAGGATCGAATTGATGCCATGCCCTACCCTAAAGTTTCCAGCCGGAGTGCATTGCTACAACACCCCCTGTAAAATTGCGCCAGCCCACTTTTTCAAACCCGGCATTTCGTATGGCGTCTGCAAATTTCTGCTGATTTGGAAACTTGGCAATGGATTCTACCAGATACTGGTAAGATTCCCGGTCCCCGGTAACAACCTGGCCAATGCGCGGGATGGCGTGCAAAGACCATTGCTCATAAAATTTGTCGAGCATTGGGACATCAACTTCCGAAAATTCAAGACACAGGAATTTTCCGCCATGCTTTAAAACACGAAAAGCCTCTTGAATTGCCTTTTCCATCTCGGGAACATTACGAATACCGAAGGCAATCGTGTAGGCATCGAAAGAGTTATTTTCAAAAGGCAAGTCTTCAGCATTTCCCTCGATAAAGGAAAGTTTGTCTGCAATACCGCGTTTTAATGCCCTTTGTTCACCGACTTCAAGCATTGACGAGTTGATATCAAAAACGGTTGTGTGAACATTGGGCCCACCACGTTCCACAATTCGAAAAGCTATGTCTCCGGTTCCGCCTGCAACATCCAGCGATGTCCAGGACCGGTCGCCTTTCGGAGGCGCAATTGATGTTACCATCGCGTCCTTCCAGATCCGGTGCATTCCTGCCGACATGAAATCATTCATTAGGTCATAACGACTTGCCACGGAGTGAAACACTTCATTGACCAGGGGCTGCTTTTCTCCCTTTCCGACATTCGAAAACCCGAATGAGGTTTCCATATCTTCGGCTTTCGTTGTGCGGGTTTGCGACATTTTTGTTGTAACCTTAAATCTCTTGGCCATGCTTTATAATATATATAGAAAAAGCCAAAGAAGATTCCTGCACACATTTTGTGCAGGATTAAGGATTGTTCATGCCAGAATTGCCAGAGGTTGAAACCGTACGTCGTGGGTTGCAACCGGTTATGGAACGTTCGCGAATTGAAAAGGTAGTTCAGAACCGTCAGGATTTACGGTTTCCACTACCAGAAAAATTCGCTGAACGGTTGGCAGATCGCGAAATTTCATTTCTGGGAAGGCGCGCAAAATATCTTGTTGCAGACTTGGATAACGAAGAAGTGCTGGTCATGCATTTGGGAATGTCCGGGTCATTTCGGATAGAACCGGAAGACGGCACAACTATCCCGGGCATGTTTTATCACTCACGGTCTGAAACTAAAGCGCACGATCATGTAATCTTCGAAATGCGCGGTAAGTTTGGCAGGGCGCGCGTTGTATATAATGACCCGCGTCGCTTCGGTTTCATGGATTTGGTAGCCCGGGAAGACCTGGCGACATGCAGGCATTTTTCAAAGATGGGAATTGAACCCACCGGAAATGAATTGAGCGGCGAAAAGTTGGCCGAATTATTTGACTCCAAATCCGCTCCGCTTAAGGCGGCATTGCTTGATCAGACTCTGGTTGCCGGGCTTGGAAACATATATGTTTGTGAAGCGTTGTGGCGCTCAGGTCTTTCACCCAAACGCAAGGCATCGACCATTACTAGAAAAGGGGGGAAATCAACTGTCCGATGTGAAGTGCTGGCACTTCATATTCGTGAAGTGATAGCTGAAGCAATTGAGGCAGGCGGATCGTCTTTGCGTGACCACCGCCAGACAAACGGTGAATTGGGTTATTTTCAGCACCGGTTCAGTGCCTATGACCGCGAAGGCACCGATTGTGTGAAGCCGGATTGTAGTGGAGTAATTCGGCGTATCTTTCAGTCTGGCCGGTCAACCTTCTATTGTCCCAAATGTCAGCGTTGAAGAGGGACTGTATTATCCGTTGACGTGAATACACTTTCAATGTATGCGTTTCCCAAATTTACAGGCTAGATTATTGCCTGTCTCTTTCCGGTCATTCCAGACACGATGTGCTTGAGACAGTAGCTTCAATCAGATTTTGTCTGACAGAAAAAGAAATACAGGAAGTCCACAATGGCAAACACTCCATCTGCGAAAAAGGCAGTTCGCAAAATTGCTGCTCGCACAGAAGTAAACAAGACCCGCCGCTCAAGGGTACGTACCTTCATCCGCAAAGTTGAAGAAGCAATTGCGGGTGGCGACAAAGATGCGGCAAATACAGCCCTTAAGGAAGCCCAACCGGAAATCATGCGTTCAGTGACAAAAGGCATAATGAAAAAGAATACCGCTGCACGCAAGGTTTCTCGCCTTTCAGCAAGCGTCAGGAAAATTGGCGCCTGATCTGAAAGGTTTGGCACGGAATTGAATTAGCCTGGCGGCGTGCCGGGCTTTTTTTTGGCCTGCTCCATGAAGAATTGCTCAAAATCTATTCTGAACCCGGTAGTTTGAATGTAAATTCATCAGGGATAGTAAGCTTTAAAATTCTCATTTTTTACTATCACAAAGCTTTGACAATGGAATCAATGGGTTTTTTGAGGGCTGGAATCGTGTTCAAAATAATACATAAAAAACAATAGGTTGTGATGTAGTACATTACAACTGCTTGAAGAATTGGATTTCAAGACCTGTCAAGAGGTCCAGCGCATAAAATTTTTTTCTCCCATGATATTTTTGCCATAGATCGCTCATTTACACTCGAAAATCATTGATTCATTTATGAAAATAAACTCAAACATTTCTAAAAAAAATATCAAAATAATTTTGATTCCGTAGCGTAAACGATTTGTTAAGAATTTTCGTTTGCCAGCCGTTTTTCACATCTGTTACCTTGTGTTCAGAAATTAGTATGAGGGTTGGAAATCCGAGCTTGATAAGGGGTTAAGCTGCATATCGATGGCAAATAATGACCGTTGTCCCGCAGTTTTTTGACAAGAATATCGGTCTTCCAAGAGTACGTTCGGCAGTTGCAAGTTTTAGTTCGCACAGTTGGGCGGTTACGCATCACAATTCCTCAGTATTGGGCCGGTTGCATCAATTGCTACCAAAACCCGGTAGTCTGCTGTGCGATTTCGCATCAAGACGCTGATTTCTAGGTCTGGGGGTATCCCTGCCCGTTTCGGGCAAGACACAAATGATTTTTGAGTTTTCGCGTCTGCTGACAGGAGTCAGTTCAGGCTACGGGAGAGGTGCGCTTTGTCATACGCTGGTGACATATCATGCAAGGACTGTTGGGAGATGCTTGAGTCCAATCCGGATGCCCATCTGATCGATGTTCGCACTACCGCTGAATGGTCATTTGTTGGAATTCCCGTACTTGAGAAACTGGGGAAGTCCCCCATACTTCTGGAGTGGCAGCAGTATCCTTCCATGCTGGTAAATCCGGAATTTGTAACGGCGGCGGCGACTATGCTCGAAGCAGCGGGAGCCAAAAAAAATTCCAGGGTTTTCACTCTGTGCCGTTCCGGCATGCGCAGCATCGCTGCGGCAGAGTCATTGACCTCAGCGGGTTTTGAAAATGCCTACAATATTTTGGACGGATTTGAAGGCAATCCCGATGAAGCAGGGCATCGAGCAACTTTGGGCGGTTGGAAGTTTGAGGGGTTGCCGTGGATGCAAAAGTGAGGAGGACGAGAGGAAGCACATTGAGATGAAAAACGAGAGAAAACAGATGCAAAGGACGAGGGGAGAACAGGTTCAGATGGATGATATGGGTGATCGCGGCAACAACAAATATTTGGAAAATGATGGCAAGGGGGCGGATGCTGGTGGCTGGTTGCAATGCCCAGAGCCTGATCTTGGAGATTTGAAGGAAAAATTTTCCGGTAAGTTGCAGTTGGATAATGCAACCGCAGGATGTACAAATTACAAAAAGGAAGAACAAATGGGCAAAAAGGCGTCGGGGGGCGGCGGGCAATCTGTTGAGAAAAGTTGGGAGCGGATTATCGCTCAACTGAAAGCTCAACTGGGTTCCGATGTATTTAACAGTTGGTTTGGGCGCCTGAAACTGTGCGGGCTCGACGGAGGTGTGGTCGTCTTGAGTGTGCCGACGGCCTTTCTTAAAAGTTGGATCACTTCAAAATACCGCGATAAGCTGCTTGAACTCTGGCAGGCTGAAGACACAGCGGTTTTGCGTGTCGACATAGCAATTCGCAAGCCGGTTGTACAAAGCAGTGTCGCCGATGCGAAGAAAGCGCTGGAAGAGGCTGAAAACAACAAAAAGATCAACTCTCAATCCAAAATGAATGCGCTGAACTCAGTGGGAGATTCCCGGGCAACAATCCGAAGATTGGATCAGACCAACGGATTTTCTGGCTCGCCTCTTGATCCCAAACACACGTTCGAAACTTTCGTGGAAGGCCAGTCAAACCGCATGGTGCATGCTGCTGCCCGCACAATTGCTGAAGATATTATGGCTTCCCATTTCAACCCCTTGATTATTCATGCCGGGGTGGGCTTTGGAAAGACGCATTTGCTGCAGGCGATTGCCTGGCGTGCCCGTAACCGAAATCCGAAAGCGCGGGTTCTATATCTGACCGCAGAGTATTTTATGTGGCGCTTTGCTTCCGCCATACGGGACAAGACGGCGCTGACGCTCAAGGAATCGCTACGGGATATCGACATTCTGCTAATCGACGATATGCAGTTCCTCCAGGGGCAGGCGATCCAGGCAGAGTTCTGCCATTTGCTGAACGACCTGATTGACAGTGCAAGGCAGGTTGTGGTGGCAGCGGATCGTCCACCCACGGAACTCGAAAGCCTCGACGAAAGGGTCAGGTCCCGCCTCAAAGGCGGTGTGACGCTGGAAATCAAGGCCCCCGACTATGAACTGCGGAAGCAGATTTTGAATTCGCGATATGAAGAAGCGAAAGCCGAACAGCCGGGATTGGATATTCCCGAAGATATTCTGCATTATGTTGCCCGCCAGGTGTCTTCCAGTGGTCGGGACATCGAAGGCGCGTTCAACCAGCTGTTGGTTCAGCATCAGTTCTCAGAGGGCAATTTAAGCTTGGAAGAACTGGATCGGATATTGTCACATTTGATCAGGTCAGCAGAATCCAAACGTGTTCGCATTGAAGATATCCAGAGAATTGTGGCTCGACAATTCAATGTCTCAAAGAATGATCTGCTTTCCAACCGACGTACCCGCGTAATTGTTCGTCCAAGACAGATTGCCATGTATTTGTCGAAAGTGATGACACCACGCTCGCTTCCTGAGATCGGCCGCAGGTTCGGAGGCCGTGACCATACAACAGTTCTTCACGCGGTACGGAAAATCGAGGCGCTTACTACCGAAGACCAAAAGCTCGCACACGAAATCGAATTGCTAAAGCGTTTGATCCTTGAATAGGTGGGGGAATGGGGGCCGCAAACTGGGGAAATCCGGCACAGGGGCTGGTTTTCCCCAGGAAGCATCTTGAGCTCGTTCACCAAACCTTGAAAAAACATCAAGAATTCATCACTGTGTAACGGTTAAGCAGATTCTTCCTTAAAATGGTAGAGTGACTCATTTATCGAGGATTCAATATCTCATGCGTGTTACGCTGGAACAGTCAAACCTCCTGAAATCCCTGGGACATGTATATCGTGTCGTAGAACGAAGGAATACGATACCAATTCTTTCAAATGTGCTGATGAAAGCCGAAGGCAACGAGCTCCATCTGAAAGCCACTGATCTGGATCTCGAGATTTTCGAGAAAACGCCCGCTGTGACAGAGCAGGCTGGTGC
>JBPCWL010000018.1:0-16574 GCA_051009575.1 Rhizobiaceae bacterium | reverse complement strand
CCTTTCCTTCCGCGCACAACTGGAACTTCCTCAAAGGCTCCAAATATAGCTGAAAGACGTTTTCAACGACCTTGTCCTGCAGGCCCATCTCCACAGCCCATTCCTGCCACGCCATGTTGGCGTGCTTGAAATAATGTGCCTCTTCTGGAACGTGGATCTCGAAAAATCCACCATTCTCGATGTATTTGTTGATCTGGTCAGGATTAGGTTCACCTCGACCTGCCTTTGATCCATCCTTGCCCCGCCAACCCGCAAGGGGGCCAACACCGGGACGGCGCTCATGATTGACGATGTAGTCTGCATAATCCTGAAATACAGCGGATCCGTCGTCGTTCGTCATACCGGGCAAGCCAAGGCGGTGGCCAAGATCTAACAGCACAGACTGGAATCCACGGACGTCCCTGTCTTCGCCCTGCGTTGCCGGATCCACGACCGGCCAGCGGATTGAATCTGCCAATACTTCCGGTTCGCAAATTGGTCGGTCTAGCAGCGAAATACAATCGTGACGCTCCAAATAGGTTGTGTCCGGAAGTACCAGGTCCGCATACGCAACCATCTCTGAATCATAGGCATCAGAGTAAATGATTTTGGGTATTTTATACTTGCCGTTCTCGTCTTTCTCTTCCAGCATTTTCATCACGCCGCGCGAATTCATCGAAGAATTCCATGACATATTCGCCATGTAGAGAAACAAAACCTCTATCCCATAGGGATCTTTTGCATGTGCATTTGAAATCACCGAATGCATGAGGCCATGAGAGGCCATCGGTGCATCCCAGGAAAACGCCTTGTCTATCCGCTGCGGCGTTAAGCCATCATCCTCAAGCAAAAGATCTTTGGGGTCGCTCAGAAATCCCAGATGCGGCCCCCTGAAAGGTTCATTTCTCCGGGCCCCGCCATGCGGTTTCGGCTGGTTTTCAACCGGCCTTGGATAAGGTGGTTTGAAGCGGTAACCGCCTGGACAGTCAATCGAGCCCAGTAATATTTGTAGCAGGTGTATTGCCCGACAAGTTTGAAATCCGTTTGAGTGGGCGGAAATCCCGCGCATTGCGTGAAAAGAAACCGGGCGACCGATCATCTTGTCATGCTTCTCACCCTTCAGGTCAATCCAGGGTTGCTTAACAACGATCTCTTTTTCAAACGCCGCTTCTGCAAGTTCTTGCGCCACCCTTTTTATCTGGTTGGAAGGTACACCGGTAGCGGCGGCAACAGCATCGGGCGCGTATTCATTTTCAAGGTACTTTTCAACCAAGAGCTGAAAAACCGGCACTGCGGTTTTTCCTCTGGATAATTTGACTTCACCCTTTAGGGCAGGTTT
Source organism: Rhizobiaceae bacterium (assembly GCA_051009575.1). GTDB lineage: Bacteria > Pseudomonadota > Alphaproteobacteria > Rhizobiales > Rhizobiaceae > JAALLB01. The sequence goes on along the minus strand of JBPCWL010000018.1, from coordinate 15,256 downwards.
TACGCTCTTGCTTTTCGAAGAAACTGCTTTTCCGGTTTTGCGATCAAGAACCAGGGGTTCTCCATTTCTGGATCTCGCAATCAATCCATGATCTTTCCCACCTTCATTCTGAATTACGAGCCAGGGTGAATTTGTGTACCGTATCAAGTAGTCAAGGTCGACCTTCCCTGCTTTCAGCAATTCATGAACCAGCGACAAAACGAATAGGCCGTCTGTACCGGGGGTAATACCAACCCATTCGTCGGCGACCGCGTTATATCCCGTGCGAACTGGATTGACGCTAATTGTCTTCACACCCCGTTTCTTCAATTTTGAAAGCCCGAGTTTTATCGGATTTGAATCATGATCTTCGGCAATTCCAAATATCATGAAAAGTTCAGTTTTCTCCCAATCCGGCGATCCGAATTCCCAAAAGGCCCCACCAAAAGTGTAGATGCCTCCGGCGGCCATATTGACCGAACAAAATCCGCCATGCGCTGCATAATTAGGTGTGCCAAATTGTTGAGCCCACCACCCGGTCAGGGATTGGCTTTGATCCCGACCAGTAAAGAACGCCAACCTACGCGGGTTTGTTGTACGAATTCTTCCCAACCACCCGGCAGCTATGTCCAGCGCTTCGTCCCATTCGATTTCCTTGAACTCGCCTTTTCCACGCTCACCGACACGCTTACGTGGCTTGTTCAGGCGCGCAGGTGAGTAATGCTGCATGATCCCCGCTGAACCTTTCGCGCATAAAACACCCCTGTTCACCGGATGGTCACGATTACCTTCAATATATCGAACCTTAGGTTGCCCATCTTCACCCTTGCGGATATGAACATTGATCCCACACCGGCATGCGCACATATAGCAGGTCGTTTTACGTATCTCGTCGGAAACGTGAGGCGAAGTGTTCAATTCACGGTCATGCACGCCCATCAGACATCCTCAATTAAATTTTTCTGTCGAGATATTAAACCATGTTCGTAGCATCAACTGGCCCCAACGACCAGAACGTTTGGTACCAGCAGTCCCAGTTTTCCAATCCAAGTGCACAATATCGCAAATTAGGTGCACAGTGCGTCGACTTCCTCACAAACAATTTTTGAGATCAACTCACAATCTTCCAAATCAAAGGTTAGGGGTACACGCATATCACAGGTACGGGAAAGAACCCGTTTTGTATTGGGCAGATCAGGGAGATTATCGAGGTAATGCCAGCTGTCAAATCGGCTTGTAAAAGCTTCTGGTTCATCTCCGCCGAACCATTTGATTTCAACACCCCGTCTGCCACAGTGTAAAACTAGCTCCGGCACTTTGTCCGGTATCAGACCGGTCACCTGGAACTGAATGGAAGATCCTACATAAGCCTCATGTTGTGCACGTTCGGGCAAGCGTAAGTTCGGGGATTCTCGAAGGCCTTTTTCCAGAACCTGGTAGCGTTCATTCCAGCGGCGTATGTTCTCATCCAAATGCAAGAGTTGTCCCCGCAAAAGAGCGGCGCGAAGATTATCCAATCGTCCGGACATGTTAGGGGTTTCTAGCCGCACTTTTCGGAAGACCTCTTCCGATGGTGCAAGGCCGTGTCTTTGGTAGAGCATGTAGGAACCTGTATGTACAATCGCACGGGCAGCAACTTCTTCATCATCAGTGGTAATGAAACCACCCTCGCCCGAATTCATGTGTTTATAAGTCTGGTTGGAAAAGCAGGCTGCCTTGCCAAAATTGCCGGACATCTTGCCTTTCCATCTGGCACCCATTGTGTGGGCACAATCTTCAATGAGCGTTACGTCATGCTCTTTGCAAATATCGGAAATTGCATCCATGTCTGCAATGTGGCCCCGCATATGCGAAAGCAACATAAATTTGGCACCGCTTGATTTGGCCTTGGATCGCAAATCATCAATATCGGTATGCCAGTCATTGTCAATTTCAACAAATACCGGTTTACCTCCCGCTGCATGCATGGCGCCTGGAACAGGTGCCAGCGTATAGGCATTTGCAAGAATTTTGTCGCCCGGTTTCAATCCAACAGAACGCAAAGCAACCTGCATGGCATAGCCACCGGAGGTGCAGGCAACGCAGAATTTGGAACCCTGATAAGCCGCATATTCTTCTTCTAGAAGAGAAGCTTCTGCCATCTCTCCGTCAAGAGTATTGTACCGGTGCAACCGTCCGTTCCTGAGGATTTCCACGGCACGGTCAATTACGGTTTCAGGCATTCCCTCTTGCTGAGTGAACGGTTTTGAAAAGTTTTCGCGTGGCACAGGTCTTCTCCAAAAAAAAGCCGGGGACAAAACCCCGGCTTTCCTGTTCGTATTGCCGGATCAGCCGCGGCCTTTCCACGGGATCAGGCGCTTTTCCATAAGGCGCATCAAAACTTCGATGCCGAATCCGATAACGCCAATTATCACGATACCGACGATGACAATATCGGTCAGCTGGAACTTGGATGCCGCGATAATCATTTTACCGATACCTTTTTCCGCAGCAACAAGTTCGGCAGCAACAACAGTACCCCAACAAACCCCCATCGCAACCCGGGCTCCGGTGAAGATGTCCGGCAACGAATTCGGAATGATAACCCGAGTCAGAATTTGTGCCTTGCTTGCACCCAGACTGTAAGCGGCGTGAACCTTGGAAATGTTCACACCGGATACGCCAGATCGTGCCGCTATTGTCATGATCCACAATGCGGCCAGGAAGAGCAGAGAAATCTTGCCTTGTTCGCCGATACCAAACCAGATGATGACCAGCGGGATAAGGGCAAGTGGCGGAACCGGACGCATGAACTCAACTATCGGATCAAACCAGCCTCGCAACCAGCCAGTCAATCCCATGGCGTAGCCTAGCGGAATACCAAAAAGGCATCCGAGGAAGAAGCCGATGAACACGCGAGCCAGTGACCAGAAGACGTTCTCCCAAAGGCTTACACCCTGATATCCTTCATTGTTGAGCTGGATAAATGTGCTCCAGACTTTCTCCGGCGGAGGCAGAAACAACGCCTCCATGGTCATTCCTTCGCCAGGGCGAATAGAAAAGCTGCCGCGTTTGGTAAAGAACACCTCACCAGCGTCAATCTGGACGACTTGTTCAGGTTGTACGGCTTGTCCGTTTATTTCAATTATTTGATAGCCTTCTTCCTTGCCACCATCGTCATTGTTCTGCGCCTTTACGATTTTGGAGCGACGCTCCTGAAGCATGAGGACATCATCTTTTGCAAAGCCCGGAGAATTATCTGCGACTTCCAGTTTTTCAGCATCCTCTCCTTGTTTGGATACGCGAATGAAAACCGTTGCCTTGTCAGTTTCGCCGGCTGCATTCTTTGCTACATACTCAAATTGAGAATCCCCAACAAACGGCCCTGGCAAGCTAAAAGGCAAAAGTTTGGATTCTGTCGCCAGCCCCCATAGGAAGAAGATCGTCAGAACGCCAAGTACCGAGGCTGCCCTGTTTGCGATTACCGCACTTTCATCGCCAAAGGTAACAGTCTTTAAGCTGCCAAAACCTTTGGCCTCCTTACCCCGCGAATAAACATTGTATGCAAAGGAGAACAGTGCACTAAATACCAGAAAAATCGCAAAAATGGCTGCGATACCAAATATCATCCAAAAGGCAGTATTCAGTGCAAAACCGAACTCTCCCAGAAAATCAGGATCAGTAAAAAACATTGTAGCCCCCTTACGCCGCGTTCTCGGTTCTACCCATGATTTCCTCTTCCATATCCCAGATCATGGTAAGGATTTCATCGCGGGTAGGTGCGAATTTCTTGTGTTGTTTAACCTCCCGCAGATCAGCACCAACGCCAATTTCTGCAAACGGCAGGTTATACTCCTTATGGACCCGTCCCGGACGTGGCGCCATCACCAGCAATCGCTCTCCTAGCAACAGGGCTTCCTCCACCGAGTGGGTAATCAGAATGATTGTCTTGCCGGTTTCTTTCCAGAGTTTCAGAACCAGTCCCTGCATTTTTTCGCGGGTCAGGGCATCAAGCGCACCCAAAGGCTCGTCCATCAAGATCACGTCGGGCTCGTTTGCCAGACAACGAGCCAAAGCCACCCGCTGCTGCATACCACCTGACAGTTCGTATATTGCCTTTTCTTTGAAGTCCTGCAATCCCACAACATCAAGCAGGTGATCAACAATTTCGTCAGTTTCCTTTTTGGGCATGTTCTTCATTGACGGGCCAAATGCCACATTCTTGCGAACACTCATCCATTCAAACAATGCGCCTTTCTGAAATACCATTCCACGTTCGGCGCCCGGTCCTGCGACGACATCGCCGTTGAGAGAAATAGTTCCAGCTGTTGGCGCCAAAAATCCCGCTACGATGTTCAACAAGGTAGTCTTACCGCAACCGGAAGGCCCAAGTACGGAGAGAAGTTCTCCCTCTTTGATGTTGAGATTGATGTTTTTCAATGCCTCAACCTTGCCGCCGTCGGGCAGTTCAAAGGTCATGGAAACATCATCAATTAACAATCCTGACATTAAATCCCCTCTTCTCCGGATTTTGACCGGTTTTCATTCAAATGTTTGCCGATGCGGCCTTGATTACAACCAGGGCCGCACCAGAAAGTAACATTAAGTTACATTTTTGAAGCAGATTCCAGATAGCTGGCATTTACTACAGCATTGTAGTCTGGAAGAGCCTTGATCTTACCAGCTTCTTCAAGGGATTTAGCACCGTTCGCAAGATATTCGGCAACACCGCCGCCCATCCATTCAGCTGTCAGTTGCTCTTCAACAGACGGGAACACGAATGTACCGATAACAGCCGTGGTTCCTTCCATGTCCATGCCAGCAGCTTTGGAAATTGATTCCATCATACCAGAGCTGTCAGCAGCATACTTCTTGTTCATGTCTGAGGTAATTTTCAGGAACTTCGCAAGAAGTTCAGGGTTTTCTTCACCGAATGAAGTCGGAATTGAAGTCACATCAAACACCTTGCCGACGACTGACTCTTTTTCTTTGCCTTCTATGATCGCGTTGCCGTGCTGCTTCATTGTGCGCAGCGCGCCACCCCAACCACAAGCCATCGCAAGATCAGTGTTCGGCTGCGAGAACGCTGCAGCTGAATCTGATGGAGCCATGTCCACGATGGTTAAAGAAGATTCGTCAATGCCGAAATGCTTCATCTGAGCAAGGAAGCCTGAATGTGCAGCAGTTCCGAGCGGAACAGCGACCTTTTTGCCAGGCAGTTCCTGAGCAACATTACCTTTATCAATTTCAAGTTCAGAACGCACAATGCAGTTATCATTGTCTGAATAAGAGACAGCAACATCTACGACTTGAAGATCCTGACCTGCAGCGGTGGCTACGAGGAATGGCGTTACACCTTGTGAGAACGAGATATCAACATCACCGGAAGCCATTGCGGCTGACATTGCAGTACCAGCGTCGAAGGATACCCAGTTGACCTTGATACCAAGTTCTTTTTCATAAATCTTGTTTGCTTGAGCATACTGGTTTGGTGTTGGCCATTCCAGGAAGTAGGCGACTGTAAGTTCATCCAGTGCCTGGGCAGGTGCTGTTGCAACAAACATTGCTGTTGATGCGGCAAGAGCAGCTACCATGGTTTTTAGAGTTTTCATACTTTTCTCTCCCTTAAATTCACAGCGTAATTTGATACAGATCCGTGATCGCGCTGCACAACCACAAGATCGGAATTCATGTTGCCCGGGCCTTTACGGCTTCAGAAACAACACACAGAAGTTCAAACAATATCGACGCGCCTACCCAAGCAGTATTTCCAGAGGGATCAAATGGTGGAGAAATTTCCACCAGATCAGCGCCTGTAACATTCACACCTGATAGACCTCTTACATATTGCTGCGCAAGCCAGGTATCAGGCCCTCCAATTTCAGGCGTTCCCGTGCCCGGAGCAAAGGCGGGATCGATAAAGTCGATGTCAAAGCTCACATATGTCTCTGTGTCGCCGACGATCTCCCTCGCCTCTTTCATGACATCAGCATGCCCGCGTTCCCTAGCCTCGTCAATGCTGATAATGGTGACCCCTTGTTCGCGACCCCACTCAATATCTTTGCCATCATACATGGTTCCGCGAATACCGATCTGAACAACACGCTTTGGATCGAGCAGCCCCTCTTCAATCGCGCAACGAAACGGTGTTCCGTGTGTGTATTTGGTTCCACCAAAATAGCCGGCAAATAAATCTGTGTGAGCATCGAAGTGGATCATTGAGAGTTTTCTACCCTTGGCAAGCCCACGCAACACGGGCAGGCTGGTTAGATGATCACCACCAACAGATATTGGTGTGATGCCATCCTGCCTGATTTTGTCAAAGAAGACTTCAATCCGCTGTAAAGTATCTTCAAGTCCTGATGGATTGGGGGATACATCGCCCAGGTCCGCACAATTGCATAACTCAAATGGATTTAGATAACTAACCGGATGGGTTGAACGGATCATTGTTGAATAATCCCGCACCTGCCTCGGTCCGTGACGTGCTCCTGGGCGGTTTGTTGTTCCCCCGTCCCACGGGATGCCAATAAAGCCTATGTCCGTCGCCTTGTAGATTTCATCCCCTGCATCAGCCTGTGGCAGGCGCATAAATGTCGGAATGCCCGCAAATCGGGGCAAGTCCATACCGGATACCGGTTGAAATCTGTCGTCGGTCAATAAACCCTCCCAAGTTGTTGGACCACCGCGACGTTTTATGTACTGGCACCGGAAAAAGCGAAACCCAAAATGGGAACTTTCATTAATCCGAATGGCAATTTCGGCAAAATTAAACACGGCGCACAGTTTAATGAATTAATTCTGGTATTTCATCGCGTTCGACGATAGAACCAAAAAGAAGGGAACATGGTGCCAGAAAGGCTTTGCAATTTATGAAGGAAATTTTGTTCGAACTTGATGCAGAATTGCCGGCAAGCCTTCAGGCACAATTGCGAGAAAAGGTTGTTAACGCGATCATGAGCAGAGCTCTGCAGCCCGGAGAGCGTTTACCGTCAAGTCGTTCGCTCTCGAAACATCTAAAAGTTGCACGCAATACAGTTACTCTTGCCTATCAGGCATTGGCCGATGACGGATACCTGACGCCCAAACCAAGGTCCGGCTACGTAGTCAATATCGATGCTCCGGTTAATCCGCTTGGATTTATGGAAACCGGTCTTAAGGCAAAGGAAAAAATCGACTGGGATCACCGTATTCATGGTTATTCAGGAGATTTTCGGGTCGTCAGCAAACCATTAAATTGGCGTGAATACGAATTCCCTTTCGTTTATGGCCAGGCAGATTTTAATCTTTTCAGCCATTCGGAATGGCGGGATTGCGCGCGGCAGGCACTAGGCGCTCGTGATTTTGGAGCTCTTGCTGGCGATTTCGGGTTCAATGACGATCCGATGCTGGTGAATTACATTACAAGTCACAGCATGCCTCAACGCGGAATTTACAAGGTTCCAGAACATGTCCTTGTTACATTAGGTGCGCAAAATGCACTATTTTTGGTTGTTGAGCTGATGGTCCGCTCAGAAACGGTCGTTGGACTGGAAAACCCCTGTTACCCAGATATTCGCAATATTGTTTCAACCCGCACAAAAAATATTGAGTATTTTGAAGTCGACGAGGGCGGGATCGTAATTGATGAAGAAAAACTATCTCGCTGCGACGTAATATTTGTTACGCCGAGCCACCAGTCGCCGACAACAGTTACAATGCCAATTCAACGACGCAAAGAACTTATGGCGCTCTCCGAAAAGCATGATTTTGTGATTATTGAAGATGATTATGAATTCGAAATGAACTTCCTGGCACCGCCTTCCCCTGCCCTGAAATCAATGGACGAAAAAGCCAGGGTTGTTTACATCGGAAGTTTCTCGAAATCCCTGTTTCCCGGGTTGAGGTTAGGATACCTGGCAGGTCCCGATGCCTTGATCGATGAAGCACGCAAACTCCGACATCTGATGTTCCGACATCCACCCGGTCACAGCCAGCGCACCGCGGCATACTTTATGGCGCTGGGCCACTACGGCTCTCAGATGCGAAAACTCAAGAAGAAATATGCCGAACGCAGGACCACAATGGCAAACTCACTTATGGAACATGGATTGGTGGAATCGAATGCTGCCAAATTTGGTGGAACCAGTTTCTGGATCAAAGGTCCTAATTCTCTTGATACCGATGTATTGGCCGACAACCTGATGGAAAAGGGAGTGCTTATCGATCCTGGTTCTACATTTTTCGGAACAGCAGACGCACCGAAAAATTACTTCCGGATTGCCTATTCCTCGATACGAAATGCCAAGATATCTGAAGGAGTTGCTAGAATTGCAACCTCCATCAAGGAACTCTCGCAATAGATTTCCTGTTGGTGCTTTCTCATTTTGGAGCCAAGCAACCTCGTATCTGGACCTAGTAGAACACCGGCATCAGAACTCAAATAAGATCAGTATCGGGACCTGCTTTCCCAATTATGCTGATTTGACACAAAAAGGATGAACTCTCATGAAGATGACCACTGAAGAGGCATTTGTAAAAGTCCTACAAATGCATGGAATTGAACACGCTTTCGGCATTATTGGTTCTGCCATGATGCCGATTTCAGATTTGTTTCCCAAGGCAGGCATCACATTCTGGGATTGCGCGCACGAAACAAGTGGGGGAATGATTGCGGACGGCTTTACTCGTGCTTCCGGGAAAATGTCGATGATGGTTGCCCAGAACGGACCAGGCATCACAAACTTCGTAACCCCTGTAAAAACCGCATACTGGAATCATACTCCACTTTTACTTGTAACACCGCAGGCAGCAAACAAGACGATTGGCCAGGGAGGTTTTCAGGAAATCGAACAGATGAAATTGTTCGAGGACATGGTCTGTTATCAAGAAGAAGTCCGTGATCCGTCCCGCATGGCAGAAGTGTTAAACCGGGTGATTGAAAAGGCATGGCGCGGCTGTGCCCCTGCACAAATCAACATTCCACGTGATTATTGGACTCAGGTTGTCGATATCGAGCTTCCCCAGATCGTACGCCTTGAACTCCCGCAGGGTGGCGATACGGCCGTTTCCGAAGCTGCCGAGCTTCTTTCAAATGCAAAATTTCCCGTAATCCTCAATGGTGCAGGCGTTATTATTGGTGGCGCTATCCCTGCTTCTCAGGCACTGGCAGAGAGACTTTCCGCTCCGGTATGTTCGGGTTACCAGCACAATGATGCATTTCCTGGCTCCCACCCAATGGGAGTTGGCCCCCTTGGCTATAATGGCTCAAAAGCTGCGATGGAACTAATTGCCAAAGCTGATGTTGTCCTGGCGCTTGGAACACGACTTAACCCGTTTTCTACGTTGCCAGGCTATGGAATTGATTACTGGCCCAAGGATGCAAAGATTATTCAGATTGATATTAACTCCGACCGCATTGGCCTGACAAAGAAAGTCTCCGTCGGCATACAGGGCGACGCCAAAGTTGTCGCGGAAAAAATCCTCGAGAAACTTTCACCGAAAGCTGGCGATGCAGGCCGTAAAGACCGAGAAGCTCTCATTCACCAAACCAAATCATCCTGGTTGCAAACCCTATCTTCGATGGACCATGAAGACGATGATCCAGGAACAAACTGGAACGAACGCGCCCGCAACCGCGAGCCGGACCGCATGTCCCCTCGCATGGCCTGGCGCGCAATCCAAAAGGCACTGCCCAAGGAAGCAATCATCTCTTCCGATATCGGCAACAACTGCGCGATCGGCAATGCATACCCAACATTTGAACAAGGTCGTAAATATTTGGCCCCCGGCCTGTTCGGACCTTGCGGATATGGTTTGCCATCAATTCTCGGTGCAAAAATTGCACGCCCGGATGTTCCGGTTGTCGGATTCGCAGGCGATGGTGCCTTTGGCATTTCCATGAATGAACTTACCGCTTGTGGTCGTAACGACTGGCCCCCGATCACAATGATTGTCTTCCGCAACTACCAATGGGGTGCTGAAAAGCGAAACACCACACTTTGGTTCGATGACAATTTTGTTGGCACAGAACTCAACCTTGGCGTGGAATATGCGAAGGTAGCTGACGGATGTGGATTGACGGGCGTTCAGGTTCGCACAATGGAAGATCTGACCGACGCGCTCGACAAGGCGGTTGAAGCCCAAATGAAGAACAATGAAACCACATTGATCGAAGTTGTCCTGAACCAGGAGCTTGGTGAACCCTTCCGCCGCGATGCGATGAAGAAACCTGTAGAGGTTGCCGGCATTGATCCTGCAGACATGCGTCCGCAAGCAGGTGCGCAATAAGGAACTAATTGATGTCAGCAAATCCATTCCTGTCTAAACTTGATCCGGTTTGTCCGGAACACCTGCTGACACTTGCAAAACAAAATCCACCTGCGCGTACCGCAATTGTGCGCGCAGGTGCGCCGCTTCCGATGCAAGCCGCAAAAGCCGCATTTGATAAAGGCATCATGGAACCTGTCTTTGTCGGGGAGCAAGCCGAAATCCAGTCAGAAGCTGAAAATCTAGACTGGGACATATCAAACTTCCAAATCATCAACACTACTGGCGAGAAAGAAGCGGCCCGAGAAGGCGCCTTGCTTGGTAACCGTGCTGACGTAGATGTCATCATGAAAGGAAATCTACACACGGATACTTTCATGGGAGCACTGATCAAAAGGGAAACAGGTATTCGCACTGAAAAGCGATTGGTACATGTTTTCTACATTACTGATCCAGTAAAACAGCACCCTTTGATCATATGTGACGGTGCAGTGAATGTAACTCCGGATCTGAAAACCCGTCAGACCGCTATTGTTACCGTTGACGCGCTTGCCCGTCGAACCGGAATTGCGCGTCCCAAAATAGCAATCCTGTCCGCAACCGAGTCGGCAATACCATCAGTTCCTTCTTCCATGGAGGCAAAGGAACTTGCAGATTGGGCGTCGGAAAACGTCAAGTCATCAGATGTTCGTGGCCCGTTGGCTCTTGACCTCGTGCTCTCTCAAAAATCTGCGGAAACCAAGGGATTGATCGATGATCCGGTTGCAGGCAAGGCGGACGCAATCATTGTCCCGGATATCGTTTCGGGTAACGCAGTGTTCAAATCGCTGGTTTATCTGGGCGGAGGTTGCGCTGCCGGTATTGTACTGGGCGGAAAAATTCCGGTGCTGCTAACAAGCCGGGCCGACCCACCGGCCGCACGTCTTGCAAGTGCGGCACTTGCATCAATCATGCGGGAATAGGTCTAAAAACCTACGTCGTCTTGTCTTCTTGTTCTGCTTTCCTGGCAATTTTTTGCAATTGCAATTCATCAAATCTGTCAATCCATTTCGCCGGACGAAGGTAGTAAATCCAGTAAACAAAACAGACCGACAAAAGCATAAATGACACTGACATGACCGTATCCGACATGAAGTGTGATCCCATTGCAACCCGCTTCCACGCGATGAGAACAGAACATACAAGCCCGATCAAAAGGAATATCGATCGCCACAAGGGTCCTGTTACAAAAGCAATCGACAGGAAGACCATTGCGACAGCAGCGACTTCACCACTTGAGAAAGAACAATTGTCACGACATTGATCTGACCAAACCCAAAAGTCACTGTACTGGAGTTCCCCTCCAAACTCCTCAAGATATTGGGGTCTGGACCTGCCCCAGTTCCCTTTAAAAATGACGTTGACGATAAGGACAGGCCCGAACAACCCTGCAGCACCCAGGAACGACCATCTGTGCCATTCGTGCCCCAAAACCGGTTGTTGCTTGTTGTATGCTTCTATCCAGCCTCCGATCACCAGTGCATAAAATCCGAAGATCAGAAAAAGGACCCCTTTTCTGAAACTGCGAATAAACTCATCGGTTCTGAGGTAAAATCTAGACTCCTCATCGGTAAAATACCGGGAAATACCGAGATCCAAATTAGGCAATGACTTAAAAACTAAAAAACATGCAACGGCAATCATCAATCCAAGACCCACATAGAAAAGGGTCTCGCGCAACGATGGCATGCCCGAATGTGCATGAGAATTCCGCCCGGATTTGTCATATTTGAGATTAACCGTCATCTGAAACTTTCATGCCCTTCCAGACGATAGAAATAAATTTGTTCTGTTTCGCCTGCAGGAATTGCCTGTACTCCCAAAGGAACTGTTGTTTCAAATTCGGCGCTCAAGAAGTTTACATTGTCACTTCTTGAAACAACCAATACCGGATCACGCGGAGATTCCTGAAAGGAGTTCTTAAGTTGAAAATGATCAGTGGGCGCGGCACCGTGCCGCCACGCATGGACAGATACGTCGCGGCGCCGAAGGTTGTAACTCATCAAGGCTGAGAGCTTTCGGTCTGTCGTTATCAACCCGTTGTAGTCATAGGCATCCAGTTGCACTTTGACTGCTTCCGCAATCAGGGCAGCACCTTGCGTCCGCGCAAATGGCTGTAAACCATTGGGAAGAACCAATTGCCCCGGCCCGGCAAAACAGACAGCGACTGCAATCGCCACAAAAACCACCCCATGAATCGCAAAGGAGGTGCGAAGCCAAGCCCAGGGAATCCGGTTGACCATCACTTCCGCCACCAGAATGCTTGCTGCAATATAGGCTGTAGCGGCCCAATTTGCATAAGCTTTGCTCATGAGGGCCTGAATCATGATCAACAAGATTACTGGAACAGAAAAAGAAAGAAGCAACCGGTGGCCAGATGAAATGCTGTCCCCAGCCATTTTTAATGTTGTGGCAATCAGGATACCAAACGCAACCGGACCGAAAACACCAAATTGGGAGCCAAAAAATTCCGCGAGGCCTGTCCAGTTGGGTTCAAATCCCGTCCATCCGATATTGTCGCCAGTGTGTGAAACGGTCACGAAACCATTATCTAAATTCCACAGAATGTTTGGAACCAGCATCAGGCAGGCGATGCCAACGGCAATCCAGAATCCGGATTTTCTTGGCGGTGTGTATTCCTGCTGCTCAGCCAACATATGAACCAAACCGCACAAAACAAAATAGATCATCGCATATTTGGCGTTCAAACCAAGGCCGATTGCAACGCCAAGAAGAAGCGCCCAGTCAAATGTAAAACTGTCCCGCAGTCGGATATAGGCATACAGCGCAAGGCTCCAGCAAAACAGAAGCGGCACATCCGTCGAGATGATGGTGGAGGAAAGGGAAACCGCCGGCAAAGTGACATAAAGCAAAGAGGCCCAAAACCCTGTTCTGGCATCAAAGAGAAGCCGACCGGACATAAACACCAATATTGCAGTTGCGATATGAAGTATCGGCGCAGAAAGCCTCACGCAAAACTCACTATCCGATCCGCATAATGAAGTTGTACCGGCAATAATCCACGCCAGTAACGGAGGTTTGGAAAAATACCCAAACTCCAGTTCCTGAGCCCAAAACCAGTATTGAGCCTCATCAAAGAATAATTCGGAATTATTGAACCATAGCGATATTAGCCTACCCAGAAAGATCATTCCCAGGATCAGAAGCAGCAAAAACGGATAATTCGGAGATTTCGCAGAAACCATCATACTTTCAGGGAGCTTGCCTATAACGCTTTTGTATGAGAACAACGCCAGCAACAAGTCAAGCACGACCTGCAATAGCACATGAAATTTTCTCTGATCATTCCTGTTTATAACGAAGAAGGCAATATTGCCCGACTGGTAGAAGAGTGCCTCGATGTCGTGCCGGCGCCCATGTTGGGAGAATTGATTGTTGTCGATGATTGCTCGAGTGATGGATCGGCGAACGAGGTCCTCGCGCTTAAACCCAAATCAAAAAAAATCCGGTTGATCAGTCATCAATCCAATGCCGGTCAAAGCGCAGCGTTGCGCAGCGGCATCCTCGCTGCCAGGCATGATATCATTGCCCAACTGGACGGTGACGGGCAAAACGACCCGGGTGATCTGGCCAAACTTGCAGAAAAACTGGGTAAACCCGGAGAAATAGGCCCTGCACTGGTGGGTGGAATTCGCACTCGGCGCATGGATACTGGCTCCAAACGTTGGGCATCACGCACCGCCAATAAAATTCGTGACTGGGCCCTTCAGGACAATTGTCCCGACACTGGTTGCGGCACTAAAATTTACTGGCGTGACGCATATTTGAAACTGCCGTTTTTCACCAGCATTCACCGCTATCTGCCTGCCCTCTTCCAAACCTATGGATACACCTGCGAATACGTTCCAGTTAATGACCGGCCAAGAATTGCAGGTCAATCCAAATACAATAACTTCAATCGCGCTTTGATTGGCTTGTACGATCTATTCGGTGTGCGGTGGCTGAGGCGCAGAACCAGGGCACCGGAATCCAAGGAACTTTAAGACCCGGATTTAATTTTCTTGCGGTAGCGAGCAAATAATAGCAATCCAAGTAACGCGGAAATGGCAAACAGTCCGGCTGAAACCAGGATTTGCACTTCCGATTCCACCCTCGCGCCGGAACCCACAATCGCAAATATCAGTGTTTGGGGAACGTAACCAACCGCCGAACCTGCAACGAATCTCGATGCTGGAATGGAAAAAGCTCCTGCAGCAAGATTTGTAAGAAAATTGGACCCAGCAGGTAAAAAACGCCAGATTACCGTAGCCAGAAAAGTGTTGTCTTTCCAAAACTGGAGCGCAATATCGAGCTTGCCCTTCACAAAATCCTGAAAATATCCGCTGAACAATCGCGCGATCCCGTAAGTCAGCAGACAGGCAGCGATTGTTCCGATCCAGGCAACAATAAAGCCGGTTGAAAGTCCGAAAAAATATGCAGCAAAGAAACTCACCACCTGCCGTGGGCAACTGATGCTTATCAGTAAAGCCCCTAGGAGAATGAATCCTACCGGCCCCTGATACCATTTGGCATCCACTGACGCTGAGAAGGGAAGCGAACTGAAAGTCTCCTCAAAATTTATTGAGTTTGCCAGATAACCAACTACTGCAAGTACAGCAATCGCCAGCACTCCCTTCAGAAAAACGCGCGTGCCGGATTGACGTAAAACGGTGAGCAATCGGTTTGACATGGAATTTACTGTTGCCTTGTGACGCTCATCCCCTAACAATCGTGGGAATTCAATGCAAACGATTAAGTGACTGTCCATGAACGATGAAGCCGGCATCCCCGACCTACAAACCCTGTCTTCCTATCTCAACACAAATATCAAGGGATTTGGCAAGCTCGAGCAAATCGAAAAGTTCTCCGGTGGGCAATCCAACCCGACATACAAACTTACCGCAGACACCGGTCAATATGTGCTTAGGGCAAAACCTCCAGGTGAACTTCTGAAATCGGCCCACCAGGTGGATCGCGAATATCGCGTAATGAAAGCACTTCAAGGTTCCGA
>JBPCWL010000017.1:0-22019 GCA_051009575.1 Rhizobiaceae bacterium | reverse complement strand
GGGATCAGTCATTCAAACGCATGAAGACCACAGTGCCGCTGTCATGATAGGTGTCCGAAGCATTTTCGAACTTCTGGAAAACAGCAGTAAATCCACCTTCCTCGTTCTTGGAAATGATTTGCCGCAGCCGGCTCAAATTTCCGGTTGAATTGTTGACGATAGATGTCGAGACAATCAATCTGCCTTCTTGGAAAACGCTCGAAGATTGAGTGATCGTAGAATCCGCAAATGGTGAGAGAAATGAGCCTGCAACTCCGTCATCCGTTACCTGCAGGCTCCCCTTTACATTGCTTTTGCCTTGGGTGGTTGCACATTTCCCGTGAATAACCAGCGTCTGGGTATCAACTTGAAATGTATTCAAGACGGAACATCCCACCCGCTCAACCTTTTGACTGATCGGGATGACAGCCTCACCCTTGCCACGAAATTTTCCTTCCAGTTGCTGAACAAATTCCAAAGCAGTATCGGTCGCAAATGCATTGCCCGGCATCACAACAGACAGCATTGCGAACAATACGATTATTCTGAACAATTGAATGCCTTCCCCAATTTATGGCCGCGAGTTCAATTGCCTCTGTCAAACATGCGTCCCAAAGTATGTATATTGGAAGGAAGGAGTATCAGATTTGTCACAAGAGCAACAATCAAAATTGCGATTATCAGCTGTCCAATTGCGGGAAGGATCGGAAGGGAGCTGGTCAATATCACCGTTGTCGCAGTACAAATGATCAAGGTACTGCCACCAAGCGCAGGGGCAACTTCCAATATTGCCGATTTCAGGGCCTCATTGCGTTTCTTTCCTGAAGCTTTTTCCTGCTCGAGCACATTGATTACGTGGACTGCGTTATCGATCGCAATTCCAAATGCGAGCGTAAGAGCCACGACTTCTGTCACACTGATGTTTCCGGACTTCACAAATATGAGTGCTTCAACAAGCAAAATCGGAAACAGGTTTGGTGTTGCCGCCGCCATGGCATAAAACAACGAACGCGTGGCCAGGCCAATCAGGCAAATTCCAACGAATACTGCTATTAAAAGACTCGTCCTGAGCTCATTGATGATTGAAGTAAACTCGCTGGCCAGCAGTACCGGAAATCCGGTAATGATTATGTCTTTTGCATAATCGAGTTTGGCGAGTTCACTATCCAGTTTTTCCACAAGCGCGCTGCCTTCGCTAATGGATTGTCCTGAGGAAACCCGAAGTGAAACCAACATGCGATCACCATTCTTCGAAAGATAACCCTGCCTGACCTCTGGTGATGCTTCTTCGAGTTTGCGGGCTATGAGTTCAATTTTCGATTGATCGAAACTCCGCCACATCGCGTGCAATGAAAACACACGAGGGTGACCGTATTCAATTTCCAGCAACTCCGTAACTTCAGCCAGCCGATCCCGGTTAGCAACAGACAGCAACCCTCCCTGCTCCACAACCGGAATGGAAAAGAATATGAGCGACCGGCCACTGAATTCCTCATTTACAATCCTTTCGGCTTCCAGTGTATTGGAATCTTTCGGTAGGTAGTCCGTGACACGGTAGTCAGGAAGCAAATTAAAATGAGAGTAAGCAAGAGGAATGATCAATAGAAGTGATAATCCGGATATCAATGAAGGCCGGGCCGAAAACGCATGGACGGCAATACTTCCAAACTGAATTCGTGGCTTTAAAGTTGCCACTGAACGAAACAAGTTCATCCGGGCAAACCATAATCCTACAACCGGAAGCGCGATGATAACAGTGAGGAAAGCAAAGCTTACCAAGATGACTCCCAGCCACGCAAATTCAAAGAGTGCCTCGCTGGAAGATAAGGCAAAAGAGGAAATTGCCACCGCTGTTGTCAAAGATGTAAGGGCAGATGCGGGACCAACCCGCATCACCGCTTCGCGAAGGTTGCCCAATTTGGCCATTTCATTTGTACTGTTCAATTGTTGCCAGCGATGGTGCAACACTATTCCGTCCGCATAAGCTAAAATAAGTGCCAGCGTTGGTAGTATTGTCGTCAAATAGGTAATTGGAACTCCGGCAAATCCAAAAAATCCGATAGACCAAATTGCGGTCAGCATTGGTGGAATCGCGCATAAAATTGCAGAAGCAACACAACGGAAAAACATCATGGCGACCACTGCACCGAAAAGTAGACCCAGCAAAGTAAGACGGACCTGATCCTTGATCAGCGTATCAAGTATGGTGATCCCGATTGGTGTAAGACCACCATAAAACAATTCGAAATCGTCTGGCACCACGGCCTCGACCTCTTTAACCAACGATTCAAAAACCTCGAAAGCCCTGGCGTCATTCCCGGCATCATTTGCCAAATCGAGTGCCACAAGCAGCAAAGCTGAATTTGCTTCGGTAGATATCAAGCTATGAGCTTGCGGATATTCCTCTAGCATCCGCTTCAAAAGAGCCTGGGCCTGCGCATCATTTTCAATAACATTCGGAAAAAACTGCTGAAGTTCACCGGTTTCCTCGTCAACATCCGGCAAAGAAAATACGGTGAGCGCCGTGGTGACACCATCGGCAATGGCCAATTCGAGTTGCATGTTGCGAAGATCTTCCAGACCCGACGCAGTTTTCAGTCTGGGCGAACGCACAACAATAGCCACGTCCCTTGAGAAGTTTCGAAAATCTTCTTTTTGTCGTTCAAAGTTCAGGAAATTCTCAGAAGTACGGGGAATTACCGCCGTCACACTTCCATTGAACTTGACGCTTGGCAGGAAAATCAAACTAACCAGGGTCACAGCAGCTAACAGCAGAGAGAAAATCAACGGGCGCGCTAACGCTAGAATTCCGATTTTCTCAAGCCCAAACCCGAGTCCGTTCATAAACTAAACCCTTCAGTAATCGGCCCGTCTTAATCGAAGGGAAGGTCAAAAGTAAAGCAGAGATGATAATACCCCATAAATAAACGCGTTTTGAACACCACACAGCATTTTCCACCAACTGCTGCGGGAAGGTAGATATGGTATTCTGGCAATAAATTGATTTTGTCGGCCAATCTCCGCTATTGCTTACTCAAGCGGGATAATCAATGTTATCCAATATCATGTCAGATTAGCAGGCCCCAAAATCACCACTTTCTGATCTGAAACGAATGATCAATTTATACAGCAAAAGGTATTTGCACTTGAACTCGTCGCAAACTTCAAACTACGGAGTGATCCACGCCATTCGTATGGCTCTGGCCATTTTGGTTTTTGTGCTTGCCCCCACCGTCGCCGAGGCACAGGGTCGGGGCCGACTACCGCTTGTTCGGGATGCGGAAATCGAAAACCTGATACGCGATTACACTACACCAATCTTCACAGCGGCAGGTTTGGGTAGAAATTCAGTCGATGTTTTTCTTGTTAACCGAACCGAATTCAATGCATTTGTGACCGGCACGCGAATGTTCATAAATACTGGTGCCATTATGCAAGCCGACACACCCAACGAGGTGATAGGTGTATTTTCCCATGAAACAGGACATATTGTTGGCGGTCATCTCGTACGCTTGCGTGACCGGTTGGAGAAGGCACAAATATTGTCTGTTTTGGGACTTCTAGCGGGTGCAGGTGCAGCAGCAGGTGGCAGTCCGGAAGCTGGTGCGGCAATCGCGCTTGGCAGTGGCAGTGCCATTCAAAGAAACATTCTGTCTTATCAGCGGGAAGAAGAGATGGCTGCCGATCGAACCGGAGTAACCCTTTTGAACAAAACTGGCCAATCCGGTCTGGGAATGCTGAAAACATTCAAACGGCTTGGCCAAAATCCCCTGTTTAGCAGCGGCCGTCTGGACCCTTATGCATTGAGCCATCCCCTGCCCCGCGAACGTATTGCACTACTGAAAACAGTTGTTGAAGCAAGCCCACATTATAAGAAAAAGGATTCAGCAAGTCTTCAACTGAGACACGATCTAGCCAGAGCGAAAATTGCTGCTTATGCAGGAGGAGCAAGCCTTGTCAGAAATCTTTTCAAGAAAAAGCTGAACGGCCCGGCAGGAACCTACGGGATAGCGATTTCCCATTTTCTTCAAGGTAGCCCGAAAAAAGGGTTGAAGCTTATGGATCGGTTGCTGAAAAAATATCCAAACAATCCATATTTTCACGAAATGGTGGGCGAGATGTATTTGCGATCCGGCAAGGCTGCACAAGCTGCAAAAGCCTTTTCAAAAGCAATTTCGCTTGAAGGAGGGCGAAGCGGCCTTTTGCGCATTGAGTTGGGTCATGCATTAATAGAAACCAATGACAAACGTAATTTGGATGCAGCCATAAAGACATTGAAGGAAGGCACTGCGCGCGACAGATATTCATCACGGGGCTATGCCTACATGGCCAGGGCATATGCTGCCAAAGGCGATCAGATTCTCGCAATTGCGGCTACCGCGGAAGAAAAGTTCCTTCAGGGTGATATAAAGTCAGCAAAGCAGTTTGCTGCGCGGGCGCAACCGAAAATTAAAAATGGTTCGCCTCAATGGCTTCGCTTACAAGACATATTAACCTACAAACCGCCTTCAAGACGTTGAACAAGGGGAAATTTATGTGGATTGGCACTGTAAATGAAAAAGTCCGGAACCTGGGTTACACTATTCTTCTTGTTGGTCTTTCGTTTATGACCACTCCGTTGTTTGCTCAAGAAGCGGTCAACAGGGATGAAATTCGCCAAATTGTCCGTGAATACCTAATCGAGAACCCGGAAATTTTGCTGGAGGTTCAACAGGCACTGGAACAAAAGCAACAAGCTGAGCTTGCTTTAACACAGCAAAAAACGATCGAGGAAAACCGGGAGGTTCTTTATTCTTCGCCTTATCAAGTTGAATTCGGCGATAAAAACGCGGAAAAGACCATCGTCGAATTCTTTGATTACAACTGTGGGTTTTGCCAGCGCGCGATGGCAGATATGCACCAGATGCTCGAAACCGACAGAAACGTGCGGTTTGTCTTAAAAGAGTTTCCGGTATTGGGTGAAGCTTCACTGGAAGCAAGTCGCGTCAGTTTGGCCGTCTCCAAGGTAATTCCCGAAAAATATCCGCAATTTCATGTCGAGCTTCTCGGAATGGACGGACTCAAAAACGGTGATCGTGCACTGAAACTGGCTGTAAGCATGGGGGCGGATCGAGACAGGATTGTTGAGGAAATGGAAAATCCCGAAATTTTCCAAGCCATACAAGAGGTTTATGAAATTGCCAATGGGCTTGGCATAACTGGCACCCCCTCTTATGTGATTGGTGATGAGGTGGTGTTCGGTGCTGTAGGCTACTCCCATCTGAAGCAGGTACTGGAATAAGCCCGGGAAAGACGACCGCTGGTCCAATTTGCGCGCATCAAAACCTTTTCAGCTCCAATTTCTATGTGTATAAGCGCTGCTGAATTTCGGCAAAACCGAGATAAAATGTTTCAAAACGGATTTGTTCGTGCTTCAGTAAAATTCTCAAAACAAATACTGTCAAAACAAACGCTCCGGCGCCTGCCGCCGCTAAGGGTCAATAAACATGGCAACAAAAAAACCTACAATAGATCAAGGCCTAATCCGTGATTTGGCAGAACTTCTTACCGAAACGGATCTGTCGGAAATCGAAGTTGAACAGGATGACATGCGGATTCGCCTTTCGCGAACCTCCTCGGTTCAACCTGTCCAGGTACATGCACCTGTCGCCACTGTGCCAACTGCAACTGCTCCAGCCGCAGCGTCAGAACCAGTCACAGATGCAGGCTCTAAACCGGCCGGAAATGTACCCTCACCGATGGTTGGAACTGCTTACCACTCTCCAGCTCCAGGTGCCGACCCGTTTGTAAAGGTTGGAGACAAGGTCAACCAGGGCGACACAATTATGATCATTGAAGCCATGAAAACAATGAATCAGATTCCAGCGCCCAAATCCGGCACGGTGAAGGCTATTCTGGTTGAAGACGGCCAGCCGGTTGAATTCGGCGAGCAACTCCTGATGATTGAATAGGACACCAAAGCGCATGTTCAACAAGGTTTTGATTGCGAACCGTGGAGAAATTGCATTGCGCATTCTTCGCGCATGCAAGGAGCTTGGTATTCAAACGGTGGCTATTCACTCCACTGCCGATGCGGATGCTATGCATGTACGGTTGGCTGATGAAAGTGTCTGTATCGGCCCACCCCCATCCCGGGACAGCTATCTCAACATCCACGAAATCCTTGCTGCAAGTGAAATTACGGGGGCCGATGCCATTCACCCTGGTTATGGATTTCTGTCTGAAAACGCCAAATTTGCAGAAATACTTGAAGCCCACAACATAACGTTTATCGGGCCTACCGCAGAACACATCCGTGTAATGGGCGACAAGATTGAGGCAAAGACTACCGCTAAAAAGCTTGGCATTCCTGTAGTTCCGGGTTCTGAGGGAGAGGTTAAGGATCCAGCAGAAGCTAAACGCATCGCGGCAGAAATCGGTTACCCGGTAATTATCAAGGCAGCATCAGGCGGCGGTGGTCGCGGAATGAAAGTCGCCAAAAACGAAAAAGACGTTGAACAGGCACTTCTGACTGCCCGCTCTGAAGCCGGGGCAGCATTTGGTGATGACGCGGTCTACATCGAAAAATACCTTGGCAAACCGCGTCATATAGAGATTCAGGTTTTGGGAGATGGCAAGGGCGGCGGCATTCATCTATGGGAGCGGGATTGCTCGCTACAACGTCGCCATCAAAAAGTCTGGGAAGAGGCCGCATCCCCTGCTCTCGATGAAAATCAGCGCAAGGCAATTGGCGAGATTTGCGCCAAAGCTGTCCAGGGTTTGGGATATTCCGGCGCAGGTACCATCGAATTTTTGTACGAAGATGGCGAATTTTATTTCATCGAAATGAACACCAGACTTCAGGTAGAGCATCCCGTAACAGAAATGGTTACACGTATCGACCTGGTGAATGAACAGCTGAGGGTAGCTTCGGGTAACGGCATGTCCATCGCACAGGAAGATGTAATGCTGACGGGACACGCTATCGAGTGCCGGATCAATGCAGAGCACCCGGTCACATTTACCCCCTCACCAGGGACAATCCAGTACTATCACCCTCCTGGAGGTCTGGGTGTCCGTGTTGATTCAGGTGTTTATCAGGGATATCGAATTCCGCCTCACTACGACAGTCTGATCGGAAAACTGATTGTTCACGCACGTACGCGGGAAGAATGCCTGATGCGACTCCGCCGTGCTCTGGACGAATTTGTAGTGGACGGTATCGAGACGACCATTCCTCTTTTCCGTGATCTGGTGACAAACAAGGACATGCAGACTGGCAACTATGACATTCACTGGCTCGAAAAATATCTTGAAAAGAATTCTGCCTGACCCGACCGGGATAAAAAGATGTCCAGCGTAGAAGACATTGTCCTGGAAATAACGCCTCAGGTTCTGTTAAAGGCCTATGCCTGCGGGATCTTCCCAATGGCCGAATCTGCAGATGATCCGGGAATGTTCTGGGTAGAACCAGAACTGCGCGGCATTCTACCGCTTGATCAATTCCATATACCCAGAAGCCTGAAAAAGGCGCTGCGCAAAAACAAATTCGATATTCGTTTCAATACTGCTTTCACCGATGTTGTAAATGCCTGCGCACAGCAAAATGAAATGCGGCAGCAGACGTGGATCAGTCAACGCATCAAGTTTCTATATTGCGAACTACACGAAATGGGCCATGCCCACAGCTTTGAAGCTTGGTACGGAGGAAAGTTGGTCGGAGGTTTGTACGGCGTTAGCCTTGGACGGGCATTTTTTGGGGAGAGCATGTTCTCCCGGATGACAGATGCATCAAAAGTAGCTTTGGTTCATCTGG
Organism: Rhizobiaceae bacterium; assembly: GCA_051009575.1. Taxonomy (GTDB): domain Bacteria; phylum Pseudomonadota; class Alphaproteobacteria; order Rhizobiales; family Rhizobiaceae; genus JAALLB01. The sequence goes on along the minus strand of JBPCWL010000017.1, from coordinate 14,245 downwards.
TTTATGAAATGCGTAAATCCGGATTTGTCCTTCTCGATACGCAGTTCACCACCAAGCATCTCGAACAGTTTGGGGTCATTGAAGTTGTCCGTGACGAATATCAGGAATTATTGGAGGACGCGCTATTCGGCGACGCATACTTTACTTGTCACGATGGCGGCGCAACATCTGACTCCATTTTGCAGTTGTTTAGCCAGATATCATAAACGGGGTGCTCGATCGCATTCAATCCGGGACTGTCAGCAAACATCCATCCGGTAAAAATTCGACGGATTTTTCTGTCGAGGGTAATTTCATCGACCTCTAAAAAACTGGTGGTTTTCGGTTTTTCAGTTACCGGCCTCGAATAGCATACCCTTGGGGTGACTTGCAGCGCACCAAACTGGACGGTTTCATCAATATACACATCGAAAGTGATGATCCGTCCGGTAATCTTGTCAATTCCAGAAAATTCGGCAACACGATTTGTAATCTGCGTATCAGGCTGGGTTTCCTGAGCGCCAACCGGAGCCATGGCCAAAAACAGACTGGCGATCAGCCCGTGTTTGAAAATCTTGAATAATTTACTTTCCATCAGGTTGCCGCACTCAACTCACCATGACAATTTAGCCACCCAGTTAGCACGGGATTCGGGCATAGGAAAGACTGTGAATATCGTTGCCTGACATGCCTGAACCGAAGCTGCCAGTTACGTATTGAGAATCCGATGCTGTTTACCTTCGAGCACGACCGCAGTTAGAACACCACTATCATAGCATCGTGTGTCGACATTGATCCGGTTTTGCTCAATTTCGGGAACTCCAACTGGTGTATGGCCGTGGACAATGACTTTTTCAAAAGGCTTTTTATGTGCGAGGAAGTCCGTTCTTATCCACATCAGATCTTGTGCTTGCTGTTTGGCAAGTGAAACGCCTGGGCGGACACCGGCATGGCAAAAAAAGTAATCCCCATCCTGATGAAAATACTTCAATTTTTCAAAAAATCTCAAATGCAGTTTGGGAATAGCTTCAGATAACCGGACAGACAGGCGTTCTACGCTCTCACCTGGTTTTTGAACGATTCCATAGTCCCTTAAAGTCGCAATCCCTCCCCATCGCAGAAATCCGGTCGCTGCTTGTTCGGGAAGCTTCATGAATCCTGCAAAACGATCATCATGATTACCGCGCAGAAATATGCATTTGTGTGAAGACTTCTTCAAACCGATCAGAACATCAATGACCTGTCGGTTTTGCGGCCCTCGATCGACATAATCGCCCAAAAAAATTATCTTGTGTTTTTCTACCGGTGAAACCGCAAGATCTTTTTCAATCAGCTTCATAAGCTGGCGCAACTGCTTAACGCATCCATGAACATCGCCAATGGCGTATATTCGGACGCCGGCAGAGGTTTTTGCCTTACCGATAATCACAAACTATCCGTTTTTTCAAGGTGACCAGGCGTCATAATCCCCAGTCACTCGGGGACGTTCATCCGGGTTTTGCAACGAACCCTTGGGGAAATAGGCATTTGGGCCACCGGTCTGATTTTCCATGTGTGACTTTTGCCATTCCCGCGGTGTATAGTCTTGATCAGAAGGCGGTGTATCAACACGATAATGCATCCATCCGTGCCAGCCGGAAGGAATTGCGGTCGCTTCTGCCTGGTCTGCATACTGAACGTATCGCTTTCCTTTTTTGCTTACGTAATAAACATTGCCGAATTCATCCTCTCCAACCCGCTTTGACGTACGCCAAATGTGAAAACGGGTATTCAAGGTAGAGCCATTCCACCAAGTAAAAAACTGTTTCAACGCCTTCATTTCATCGAACCTTGCAAACTTCGAATTGCCTTGTCCTTATGACCCCATGCATTGAAAAAGTCCAGTAAAGGGTTTTATCCCGAAGAAAGTTTCTATGAAGAAGATGCTGACAATTTCTGCGTTTGTATTAAGTACCTCCCTTGTCTTTGCACAGGGGCCACTTGGCGTAGCATTCGTCGAGGCACCAGAACAATCTTCCGGAATGTGTTTTGCCGACAATGCTGATTACGGGTTTGCGTGTGCCAGACAAAAATGCATGGCAAATGGCACACTGAAAGCCGACTGCCTCAGAGTGCGTTGGTGCTACCCCGCTGGCTGGAGTGCAGACATGTTTCTGCAACACAAGGAGGGTCTGCACTGGCACCAGTATCTTTGTGGTTGGTCATCGCGGGAAGATATTGAAACCGCAGCAAATCTCATCTGTGAAGGCAGCCAGAAAAAATGGCTCATCGAGTGCACTATGGTTAGGTTGTGGAATCCGAATGGTACAGAGATACGTACGACTACAGACTGAGCTTCCTATAGGCCCAGAGATTTGTAACTGTCTGCCACCCGGCCAATAGCAATCATGTAAGCAGCTGTCCGCAAATCAAAATCTGAATCCTGGGATCGTTTAAGATGCCAAAGCTCGCGCATATCTCCGTAAGCACCTCGCATAGTATCATCCAGCCCTGAACGAACCAGCGTTAGCTCATCCGCACCTTGAATGTACCTATTCTTGAAGGCATCGGATAATTTGTTGCCGGTTGCGGTTTCAATCTCGGTAATGAGCATACGGCTTTTGGCCTCTTCTTCGCGCCTCTGCATGCGTCCAAACCGGATATGTGAAAGGTTTTTAACCCATTCAAAATAGGAGACCGTAACACCACCTGCATTTGCAAACATGTCTGGAATGATGACAATACCCTTGTTGCGCAGAATTTCATCTGCTCCGGCTGTAATCGGACCGTTTGCAGCTTCAACAATCAGCGAAGTCTTGATCCTGTCTGCATTTTCTAGATTGATCACTCCCTCAAGAGCTGCAGGGATTAGAATGTCACATTCTTTTTCAAGAAGGGCATTGCCGTTCTCTTCAAACTTGGCATCAGGAAATCCTTTGAACGAACCGTTCTGCATCATGAACTGCTTGGCAGCTTCCACATCAATGCCATCATCGTTCATCAACGAACCATTATATTCGATGATCGCGGTAATCTTGCAATCATCTTCTTCCTGCAAAAACTTTCCTGCATGGTAACCCACGTTACCAAGTCCCTGGATAACAACTCTTTTGCCAGCCAAACCTTTTTCCATTCCTGCAATTTTCAAATCATCAGGATATCTGAAAAAGTCCTGTATCGCGTACTGAACGCCCCTTCCTGTTGCCTCAACCCGACCGCGGATACCACCAGCATTCAGGGGTTTGCCGGTAACACAGGCGCGCGCATCAATATCAGTCGTATTCATGCGATGATACTGATCGGCAATCCAAGCCATCTCGCGTTCACCGGTTCCCATATCCGGTGCCGGGACGTTCTGCGATGGATTTATCAAGTCTCGTTTGATCAATTCAAATGCGAACCGTCTGGTGATGCGCTCCATTTCATCAGGTTCCCAATCCCGTGGATTGATACGTAATCCACCTTTGGATCCACCAAAAGGCACTTCAACAATCGCACATTTGTACGTCATCAGCGCGGCAAGGGCTTCAACTTCGTCCTGATGAACGTTGTCGGCATAACGAATGCCGCCTTTAACGGGTTCGGCATGTTCGGAATGTACTGAGCGATACCCAGTGAAAGTATGAATATCCCCACGCAATTTCACACCGAAACGCACGGTGTAGGTCGAGTTGACAACCCGAATCTTGTTGACGAGACCGGGCGAAAGGTTCATGTGAGCCACCGCTCTTTCGAAGAGCTTATCGACACTTTCCCTGAAGCTGGGTTCTACTGCAGTGTTCTTAGCCATGTTTCCTCCCGATAAATTTTAACGCAATATCAGTAGTTTCAACTGTGCCAGCGGCAAAAACAAGCCATAATATTGCAATCGGCTTCAAATATTGAAAACAATTTGAGCATTGTGCTGTGAGATTCGGCATTGCTTTCTGACAAAGTCGGCAATAAAAACCTCTTGGGTACTTGCAAATTTCGACCTTTCCAGACCAGATTCGACAATCAAGCACAGAATCACGTAACGGAAGCCACCGCGTTATCCTATAATTCGCGGAAGAAATTTTTTGCTATACTTCCTAAGGAGGGAACACTATGGGAAAACGTGACGATCTGATTGCCAAATATGCATCAGATATAAAAGAAAAATGCGGCATGAAGCCGGACATGAAACTGCTGACAGCAGTTACAATTGCCTGCGGACCAGCGATATACAAGGCAGATGCAGAAAAAGTTTCTGCGCGAGACAAGGACGAAATGGAACGGGTTCGCAAGAATTTTGTCCTTAAAAAACTTGGCGTGAAAGATTCATCGAAAGTGGATGAAGGCATTGCTGCCTGCATTGATACTTACGGCAGATCAAATCGCAATAAATACCGCCCGGTTCTTTATTACCTTTTGACAAAACATTTCAAGAAAAGCGGCGTATTCAAGTAGGCTCATTGAGCACTCGGGAATGATTGGGAGGGGCGTTTCGGCGTCCCTTTTTATTTAAATTCAGTCTTCGGCATCATAATGAACCGTTTTTTCCAGCAACAGTGCTGGAATTCCCGATCCTTCCTGACCGCAATTTTGTGTTTCCCCAATGCGCTTGAATCCGTATTTTTCATAAAACCGGATTGCTATTTTGTTCTTTGCTTCGACTTCCAGCCTGATCGTATCGGCATCGATGAACGAATTTTCAATTTCGATCATGAGGTGCAACCCTGTTTTGCCGCCATGATAATTCGGGTGAACATACAACTGGTGCAAATGAATGATCTTGTCCTTTTGGGACGCAAACGCCATCCCGCCAATAACAACCCCGTTGTCCGCAACGAGGAACTCGGAATTGGGCCTGTGTCTTTGTTCCGACAATCGCTCCAAAGAGTGCCAGGTTGAAGTGATTTCATTGACCTTTTCGATGCCATATATGTCATCGTAAGTGTCATGCCAGGTTTCAACCAGTATTTCCCGGATGATGGGTAAATCGCGTTCAGTGGCGGTGCGTACAAAAAACATGGAGGCTCAGCTTCGAGGAATTGTCCGACTCATGATGACCGAGGCAGCTCCCCCGACTTTCTCATCGGCCTCGCTTTCTTCCGTAATTGAAAATCCATGCTTTTCGTAAAAGGCAATCGCCCGGTCATTCCCTTTCAAAACCTTAAGTGCGATGGATTGCAGACCGGTATGTTTTGTCAGGGTTGCACGCATCAAATCATCCGACAGGCCTGTCCCGAAATACTCCGGCAAGATATGCATGCGTTCAATCCAGGCTTGGTGGCGGTCATCCATATCTGAAGAGGAAGCTCCGACCAACTTCCCGTTATCAATCGCAACAAGCGTTATTACTTCAGGGTCAATTGCCTCGGCTTTTTGCTTTGCCTCAGAAAACCGTTTGCCGATTTCCTGCGCCAAACCTTCTTCATCGTATAACTTTCCATAAGTTTCTTTCCAGGATTCGGCATAGAGTTCGCTCACTGCTGCCGCATCGGCCGCGCTCATTTCACGAATCTGGACCATACCTACTCCTCAATTCCCAGTTTTTCTTTCACCATCTGCTGTACTGCCTGCGGATTAGCCTTGCCACCGGTGGCCTTCATCACCTGGCCCACGAACCATCCTGCGAGTTTGGGCTTTTCAATGGCTTTTTGAACCTGATCCGGGTTCGCAGCAATCACTTCGTCAACGGCTGCCTCGATGGCCCCGGTATCGGTGACTTGTTTCATACCACGTGCTTCAACTACTTCGGACGGCTCTCCGCCTTCGTCCCAGATAATTTCAAAAAGGTCTTTGGCAATTTGACCGGAAATTGTCCCCTCTTTGATGAGGTCGATAATGCCGCCAATCTGTTTCGGTGACACTGGGCTTTCGTCGATTTCTTTATCTTCCTCGTTCAATTTGCCGAGAAGATTGTTGATAACCCAATTGGCAGCTGTCTTCCCATCACGGTTTTCTGCGACCTGCTCAAAAAAATCGGAAACGGATTTCTCAGCGACCAGTATTGATGCGTCATAGGCTGAAAGGCCGATGTCTTCAATCAATCGGGCCTTCTTCGCATCCGGAAGTTCCGGCAAATCCGATTTCAGTGAGTCCACATAGGCCTGGCTGAATTCAAGCGGTAACAAATCAGGATCAGGGAAATAGCGGTAATCGTGCGCATCTTCTTTTGAACGCATTGAACGGGTTTCGCCTTTTACCGGATCATACAGTCTGGTTTCCTGATCAATCTCGCCACCGTCTTCGAGAATGGCGATCTGGCGTCGAGCTTCATACTCTATGGCCTGACCAATAAACCGGATTGAGTTCATGTTCTTGATTTCACAACGCGTACCAAATGGTCCACCTGGACGGCGAACGGAAACATTCACATCGGCACGTAACGAACCTTCAGCCATGTTTCCATCGCAGGTGCCGAGATAGCGCAAAATGGAACGAAGTTTTGTCACGTAAGCCTTGGCTTCGTCGGAAGAACGTATATCCGGCTTTGAAACGATTTCCATTAATGCAACCCCAGTCCGATTCAAATCCACAAAGCTCATGGTCGGATGTTGGTCATGCATGGATTTTCCCGCATCCTGTTCCAGATGAAGGCGCTCGATCCCTACTTCGATATCTTCAAAATTTCCCTGCTTGTCCGGGCCAACAGAAACTATAACTGTTCCTTCCCCGACAATCGGATCTTTGAATTGGGAAATTTGATAACCTTGTGGCAGATCGGGATAAAAGTAGTTTTTCCGGTCGAAAACGGATCTAAGATTAATTTGGGCATTCAGCCCGAGACCTGTCCGGATCGCCTGCGCGACACATTCTTCATTGATAACTGGCAGCATTCCGGGCATGGCGGCATCAACGAGCGAAACATTGGCATTCGGCTCAGCACCGAATTCTGTGGAAGCACCTGAAAAAAGTTTCGACTTGGAGGTTACTTGTGCGTGAATTTCCATGCCAATGATGATTTCCCAGTCATCTTTGGCGCCGGGAATGAAACGCTTCGGGTCTGGGGTTCGGGTATCAATCAATTCAGTCATGTTTGTAGCTTTTATTTTACTCATCCTGCAGGCAAAGTAGGAAAATGTACGGCAATGACACCTTCTTCCACCTGACTGTTCCGGGTCAAATCGGACTTGCGTTTCTTTCAATCATACTTTGCATTGCTGCCGTTTGGTTATTCCTGAAAGTCTCTATCAGATTTGGCCTGTTGGTAAAGGTTTTGTTGGCGCTTATCGCAATTTGGCTATTCACCTGGCTAAGTCCTCAGATTTATTACGTGTATTATTGGTCGATTTTTGACAACCTGCCTTTTCAAAACGTATTGCAATTCCCCCCGCATCCAGCCGAAATCATCCGCCTGATCACTTTCACCGGTGACCACAACCTGTCAGCTCATTCAAAGGGTATCTTGTTCTGGATCATGATTGCATCAGGCTCTCTTCAATCCGGCAAACGCAAACCCGAATAATACCAATGCGTAAACTACGGACGGGGTTTATTTTGAGACGGCTTCTGCAATCGCCCGAAACATGTCCACATGAATGTGTCCGGCATTGCGATCATCCACGAGGATTTCGCGAAACTTGCGGTTCGCACCATTCCGCACAATTACCGTTCTCGTACGGGGATTGATGTAGATATATTGGCCATAAATACCGCGCGCCAGAAAATCACCGCCATTTTCCACCGATTTCCATGGAATCCACCACTGGTATCCATAGTCATAATGGTCCGGTTTGGCAGCTTCCGGTGCAGACTTCAAAGTGCTTGTAACGACCCAACCAGCGGGAACAATCTGCCTACCCTGCCATTTGCCGTTATCTAGGTACATTTGACCGAATCGGGCATAGTCACGCGTAGTCACATTCAAGCCGCCAAGCGCAAATGCATTCCCCTCGCTATCCGTGATGTAATAGGGTCGCTCCTCAAACCCCAGGGGAGTGATAATCTTCTCCGCCAAATATTCCGGTATGGTTTTATTGGTCGCCGCCCGAAGCACCATGGCAAGGATATGCGTATCAATAGATACATACTGGCGGGCAATTCCCTGTTCGCGGACCCTTCCTTCCAAACTCCTGGCAAATTCATCCATTGAACCACCAAGCGCAAGAACACGTCCCATCTTGTTTATGTCAGACCAGAAGTCTAAATAATCTTCGTTGAATTTAACGCCACTCGCCATATTGAGCACATTACGTACTGTGACACTCTTGTAGTTGGAATTGGCAAGTGCAGGAACATAATGATCAACTGGTTTTGTCAGTTCGATTTTGCCCTCGCCAACTGCCACACCAAAGGCCGCAGACAAAAAGGATTTGGCTACGGACCATGAAATTCGAAGGTCATCAGCGTTGGTTCCAAGATAGTAGGATTCATGGGCAACTTTGCCGTCCTGAACAACCAGCAGCGCAGTAGTTGCAGATTCTTCAAGCCATTTGCCAAGACTACGTTCTCCACCCGACCCAACAAAAGTTTCGGGCAAGGCTTTCGGAGAACTTTGCCAGGTAGCTACCTCACCGGATGACGGGATTTCGGTATGGAAAAACAGGTTTCGCATTCCGGAAAAATTACTGACAATTTTTTCCTCGGAAAAAAGCGTGTTCACGGCATTTAATCTAACCAGGCGGTTCCAATTTAGAATTGCGAGGATACCCGCCAACATAATCAGAACCACAAGGGCATAGCCCAACCATTTCAGTATTCGCATATTTGTCCCCAAAACGCTGGATCGAACCGACATGCCGGAAGACCAAGCCTACATCCGGCAGCTGGCCGGAAAATCGATTTAATTGACTTGATACATATAGGCTTTGAACCGAATGAAAAACCCATTCTCCGGAACAAATGTAGAAAGTTTCTCGCTTTATCAATCGATAGAAATTTCTGTCCGCTCCCCGGCTTTCACAATGACACCAGACTCTTTTTGTTCACCCTGATTGCTGCCTATTTTTGCAATGGCGACATACTCACCCGCGCTGAGAGTCGTCTGAAAAACTTCTCCGTAAGCACCGTTCAGCCTTTTTCTTCTGCCCTGGAGATCTTTTTTGGCTTCAAAAATGTCAATTCGGTATCCGCCCAACACGGTTACTTCTACTACACCTGCATTCATATTGATCGTGGTTTCTGTAAGAGACCCACCTTCAATTTCCACATCGACTTCTGATACGGCTGATCCAAGTTTGGCACGTAAAACATACTTGCCGGGAGGCAACATATAGTCTGCCTTTGAATAGGAACCGTTGAGCCGCTTGCGCTTACCCTGAAGGTCTTTTTTATGTGAGAGAACATCGAAACGAATGCCGCCTTCCTGAACTGCTTCACCACCTTGTGAATACACAGCAGTTCCAACCAGACGCCCGGCAGCTGCAATCAACTTCTTCTCAAGAATCTCACCCGCCTTTAGCACTATTTTCTCAGATACTTCGGCATTGCCGATCTTGCCGACAAGTTCCACAGGACCAGCGGTTGCTACAAACACTTTTGGACCATATCCACCGAGCCGCTGATCGCTCCCACCGTAGATATCTATCCTGGCACTCTTGTCAGCTTCGAGTGAAGCCTCCGGAGCTACTGACAATTGCAAAACGCCCGCATTCAACACCAGGTCCCGTTCGACCAACTCACCTTCCAACACTTCAACTACCGTTTCTGAAGTCGCCATGTCTTTCTTGTACCGCATCAAGTATCGGCCAGGTTCCAATGTCACAACGACCTTGGTAGCATAGCCGCCCATCAACCGCTTTTCGGCCACCTGTTCACCATCCATTTTGAAAATGTCATATCTGCCCTGAAGATCGTGGACTTCGCTACCTTCTGATAAAAGTGCGGTAATCTGGACATTATCCTTGGTGACTGCAGGTTTTGGTGTCGGTTCTGGCTCTTTTGGTGCTTCCACCGCCACAACTGTTTCCTCAAGTGCCTTGCTTAACTCCCCTGCGTCCCTCGCAAGGATGAATTTACCGCCAGTGTTCTCAGCCAGGCAAGCAACTTGCTGTCCCTCTTCTTTTGAAAGACCGAAGCCAACCACGTGTGCGGTAAAGTCAACTCCCTTTTGTTCTAACTCGCTTGCCAATGCACACGGATCAGCATCGCAGGTCTCAATACCGTCAGTAAGAAGAATTACAGTAGCCTTGTCTTCTGTGAATTTTAGTTCCGCGGCTGCCTGCCTGACTGCATCGGAAAGCGGCGTTTTTCCCTTTGGGTTGAGATTGTTTACAGCTTTCGAAATAGCTTCGCGATTTCCGGTTGATGGTGCGACGATAGACTCAATATCTCCACACTCACCTTTCTTGCGATGACCATATGCAATCAGACCCAATTCCATGTCTGCCGAAAATGTCGGGAGGACGTTTCCCAGAGTTTCCCGAGCAATCTCAATCTTTGTCTTTCCACTGATCTGGCCCCACATGGATCCAGAGGCGTCAAACACAATAATTGCCCGTTCGCCAGCAATCGTAGTTGAAACAGTAAGGAATGAAAAAAATAAAGTAAGAATGAGCAAAGCGCTTCGCATAGGAATTCTCCCTGTCGATTTACCCCTTCACGGAGACGATACAATAACAAAGTGAAGAGTGAAAGGTGGCAGCTAATTCTGCCCTCAACGATGGCGCTTTTCGCCCAATCGTTTTGGAAGTTTTAGCGCCACAGCCGCACATGCCAAGAGGCCCAATCCACAAACCAGAAAAATTCCGGTGACCGGAGAAAAAATCAGGATCAAACGGGCAATTCCCGGTGTCGCAACGGATGATACATCCCGGTAAGTTGAGTAAACCGTCGCCATTTCAGTGCGCTCGGATGGTTTTACCAACATCAGAAAAGGGAGCCCTGCGCACACGTCCAGCAAAACCAAGAACACAGTTGCGGCAACCAGAGCAACAATTGTGACCACCGGCATAAAATTGCTCAGGGCTGCAACAATAAATAATATGCCGCTGGCACCAAATCCCAGAACGATCGATAATCTGACGTTCTTAGAAACGATGTAGCGCAACATCAATGGGGCAGTGAACAAAAAAGCGTTGGAAATAGACAGTGCAGTTCCACCGAGTTTGTCGCCTAGCCCATTGTTGATTGCAAACACCGGCAGATAAACAATATACACCCACCAACCCACTGAGCGGATACTTGCAAATAACCATCCCGCAACCAAAGGCTTTTGTTTCAGAAATCGAAAAATGTATGAAAGCGGGTTTTGAGTCGGGCGACGGGCTTTGACAATAACTTTGCCATCCCCCATCCGCAGGTACCAGAAAAATCCCAATAGGCAAAAACAGGCTACGATGGATACGAAGAATGGAATATTCGGTGAAATATCCATCAACCAAACACCGAGTGCCGGCCCTATTGCCCATGCAGCGCCGCTGTATAACAGCCTTGTACTCTCGTTTTTTCCCAGGGATGTACGCTCGATAAAGTCCATGACATAGGCATTGAAGCAAATGGTCATGACAACCAGAGAAGCTGCGTTCGCTATCAACACCAGTCCAAGCCATTCCGGCCCACTCACCAGTGCCAGAATATTGCCGTTGATCATTCCAAGGCAACCGGCCGTATATAACCACCGCCGGGCAACATATTGTGCAATAAATGGTGTAGCAAATGCTATGATCAGGGAAACCACACCTGCCATCAGATAAACTTCAGAAACGCCTTCAGCGTTTTCCAAACCCCGAAGAAGTAAAACCGGAAAAACGGATATCAGGATCGAACGCGCTGCGGCCTCGAAAGATGCAAGAATAGCAAAGGAATGCACTCCCGGCTTTGACGGCTGATAAACAGTAAGTGGAATTCGCCGTTGGACCATGAAACCTCGCAGCGGGAAAACCATGTCATCGACAATGGTTCAATCTGCGAGAATGTTCCCGGATTGCAATTCGTGCAACGCCTGAAAGCGTCAGCGAAGTTCGGCTTGCGACTTGTTATGAAGTCGTGATCAACAAATGCCTACCACCACCGGTCAGGAGCAAACCTTCCAGCAGCCTGCTCAATCACATTGGATGCCTGAAAAAGGGTTTCTTCTTCAAAAGGCTTGCCGATGAGTTGTAGCCCCAATGGCAGGCCCTTGTTGTCGAGACCGGCAGGAACCGCAATTCCCGGTAAACCGGCCATATTTACAGTAACTGTGAAAATATCATTGAGGTACATCTTTACCGGATCGGCCGCCATATCTTGATCGGCCACGCCAAACGCTGCCGAAGGTGTTGCGGGTGTCAGGATCGCGTCTATTCCTTGCCCAAATGCTACCTCGAAATCCTTTTTGATCAGTGTCCGGACTTTTTGCGCACGCAAATAGTAAGCATCATAATAACCGGAAGACAGGACGTAAGTACCAATCAGAACCCTTCTTTGAACCTCCTCGCCAAATCCGGCAGATCGCGTTTTCTCGTACATGTCGATGATATCATCACCTGTTTCGCGAAGGCCGTACCGCACACCATCATATCTCGCCAGATTGGATGAAGCTTCAGCCGGAGCAACGATATAGTAAGCCGGTAACGCATATTTGGTATGCGGAAGTGAAATATCGATGATCTCCGCGCCGGCATCCTTGTACCATTCGATACCCTGTTGCCATAGCGTTTCGATTTCTTCCGGCATTCCATCTATGCGGTACTCCTTTGGAATGCCTATTTTCAAGCCTGCAACCGACCGGCCAATTGCTGCTTCATAGTCGGGAACCGGCTTATCAACGGAAGTGGTATCCTTCTCATCGACGCTGGCCATGGACTTCAGCATGATGGCCGCATCCCGCACGTCGCGAGCAATCGGACCTGCCTGATCAAGGGATGACGCAAAAGCAGCAATACCCCAACGCGAGCAACGACCATAGGTCGGTTTAATTCCGACAGTTCCAGTGAAGGCTGCTGGCTGACGAATCGAACCGCCTGTATCCGTTGCAGTTGCCCCGGCACACAACATTGATGCGACCGCTGTAGCAGACCCTCCAGATGAACCACCTGGAACCAACGCCTTGTTGGATCCCGCTTCTCGCCAGGGATTTACAACTGGACCATAATAGGATGTCTCATTTGACGAACCCATCGCAAACTCATCCATGTTCAGCTTGCCAAGCATCACTGCACCATCATCCCAAAGGTTTTGACTGACGGTAGATTCATACTCCGGCTTGAATTTATCAAGTATGTGTGAGCAAGCCTGCGTGTGAATGCCTTTGGTAGCGAAAAGGTCCTTGATCCCGAGTGGAATGCCCTCAAGATTTCCCGTGTTGCCTGCAGCACGCCGTTTATCCGACGCTTTGGCCATTTCCCTTGCCTTGTCTGCGGTAACAACCACATAAGCGTTGAAAGTCTCATTGGCGCTGCCAATTGCTTCAAGGTAGGCGTCAGTCAGTTCAACCGATGTGATGTCACCTGCTTCAAGTTTTTCCCGCGCTTCAGCTATCGTTAGGCTTATTAATTCAGACATTTTTCTTCTTTTTCAGTTGTTTACCCGCAGGCATAATCGGACTCACTCGCAAAGCTCATAGGTATTGGAGACCCAGGCATATTCAGATTTTTCAGGAATTTCCTTATCCAGTTTTCTCGCAATGAGAAACTCTACTTCTGACACGACGTATTCATTCTGTGACTGAACGATGACTTGACCACCCTCAAGATAGGGAGACAACGTAATATTATCCGGTCGGTTGATTCCGCTGTCATCGCCGCAGTTCGCGAGTGCAACAACCATATACAAACGCCCCGTATCCTCGTCCCGGTCCTCTTTAAAGCCAAGGAAAGTGCAGCCAAATTCAGGTCCGAAAATTCCTTCTTTGGTGAGCTGCAGTCCATCGCCTTCAGATACATCGCCACAGCTTGCCGTATCCGTCGAGAATACCCGGTCTTTTAGGAAATCGGGAACTTCTCCTGCATGTACTGACGAAATTGCAAACAGACCAAGCAAAGAGCCAAAAACAAAGTTCCGCATTATTCGATGACCTTTGGCACCATGAAATAACCATCCTCTGTTTCGGGGGCGTTGATGGTCACGTCTTTCACCTTATTGCCATCAGTTACATCATCATGGCGTTTTTTCATCTCTGTTTGAACAACCGAATTCATGGGTTCAACACCGGCCACGTCAACTTCATTCAATTGTTCTACAAATCCTAGGATGACATTGAGCTCACCCTGCATTCTCTCAGCCTTCGCATCATCGACTGCGATGCGGGCAAGTTTTGCGACACGCTTGACGGTATCCAGATCAACAGACATTCGAAGCAACCTTTTGCGGATAATTTTTCAACCTGCCTATAGACCCCACCAGCGCAGGTTTCAACTACTGAAATAAGATTGGAACGACTACCGTTCTATGCTGGAGCCCG
>JBPCWL010000016.1:0-4824 GCA_051009575.1 Rhizobiaceae bacterium | reverse complement strand
ATGTTTGACCGGCCAACCGGTGACAAAAGCTCTTTTGAATTCAGCCATCAATCGCCTCCTGTTGCCTCAATTGCTCAAGCAGAGGCAATAAAGGAAGACCGATGATGGAAAACATGTCGCCTTCCAGTGACTCAAACAGGTGAATGCCCCTGCCCTCAATCTGATAGGCGCCGACACTGCCAAGCACAGCTTCCCCGACATCGCTCAAATGTCGGCCTATAAATCCCGGAGACAATGGCCTCATCGTCAATGTGCAAGTTGAAACATGGCGCCAAAGTGTCTCGCCATTTTCTGCAAGCACGACAGCCGAGTGCAGTTGATGGGTTTTTCCCGCCAATAACAAAAGGCGTCTCCGCGCTTCCTCCATGGTACTGCATTTATGCAATACCTGTTGCTCGAACGACAAAATCTGGTCGCAGCCGATAACGAGAGCTGCGCGGTTCTTTTCGCTGACATCAACCGCCTTGGCTTCCGCCAATATCTGAGCCCGATCTTCGGGCAACACATCAGCCTGCTCCAGGGGGGCTTCGATGGCTCGCTCATCCAGATCCGAGGCGATTTGACCAAATGTAAGACCGGCATCATCCAGTATCTTGGCACGGTGGCGACTCGCCGAAGCGAGAATTAGGTTTTTCATGTCTGGTTTCTTGGTAGTTATGGATGCATATTTAGCTGCTGCGCCGATAGGCAAGAATAGCTGCTGCCGTTTCTTCAACCGATCGTTTCGAAACGTCAATCATCGGCCAGTCATTTTGTTGGCACAGGCGGCGCGTCAATGCGAGCTCTTCCTGAATTGATGCACGGTCAACGTAGATATCGCCGGTGAGATCTCTGTCAAAAGCCAGCAGTCGGTTTTCACGAACCTGTAAAATGCGTTCCGCAGAAGCGACCATCGCAACCACCAGTGGTTTCTTGACGGAAAATATTGCCTCTGGAAGATCAACACCCGGCACCAGCGGAATATTGATCGTTTTTATGCCGCGTTGGGCCAGATAAATGCTAGTTGGTGTTTTCGATGTCCTGCTGATGCCAATCAGAATGATATCGGCTTCCTCAATATCGTCCGGCAGATTGCCATCATCATGGGCCATGGCGAATTGGACCGCTTCCAGACGGTCAAAATAGTCCTCGTCCATGGCGTGCTGCGCGCCAACGCGACCCGACATGGTATCACCCAGAAAACCATCAAAAACCTTGGTGACCGGTTCCAGTACATTGACCGCCGGTACGCCCAGGGCTTTACACCGGGTTACCAGGATTGTTTCCAGTTCCCGGTCGACCATGGTGTATAAAACAATGCCGGGAGAAGCATCGACACCGCTCAGCGCCTTTTCCAGTTTTTCAACGCTGCGGACCATCGGAGTTACGTGTTCAACGGCCCGCCAGTTTGTATATTGGGCGGCAGCTGCGCGACCAGTGGTACTGAGTGTTTCTCCTGTCGAATCAGAAATCATGTGGAGATGGAAGAAGGTTTTTTTACTAACCTTTTCGCGAGCCCGTTGAATCCAGCGTTTCACCATTCAGCAATTTCCGTGTTAACCGATTGTGGATGAGTGTGAATAAATCGTCAGCAAATTGATAGGGCTCGATTGTGCCCCCGTTGTCTGCAAATTCATCCCCAGTCTGGCTGGCCGATAATAAGGTATTCCACTGTGGGCAAGTCTGGGGATTAGATTAATATCCCGTTAAGTCAACAATTTCTTCACTGAATTATTCACTTGACGAGCTTTCTTAACCTTTTGAAATCAATAGGTGATTTGTTTTTTCCCCAATGTTCTTTTCAGATGCTCTGTGATGGCCTACATAGCCATTTGAAAAGCTGAAAACCGCAAGGTTGGGAATTGGTTAAAATTCTCTTAATTCACAGACTCTAATAAGAATAATAAACGCGTTTAAACATCGCATTTGGATAACCTCGTTGTGGAAAGCTAACTAGCCATGAACTCAGATATTGGGAAACGAAAAGTCTTAAGAGTTCTGGCAGGTGAGACTTTGGATGTCCCACCTATCTGGATGATGCGTCAGGCTGGTAGATATTTGCCGGAGTACAAACAGGTAAGGAAGCAGGCAGGAGGTTTTCTCGATCTGTGTTACAATCCCGATCTGGCGGTAGAAGTAACATTGCAACCAATCCGACGGTTTGGATTTGATGCTGCAATATTGTTTTCTGATATTCTGGTTATTCCTGATGCTTTAAAGGTCGGTGTACGGTTTGAAGAAGGCCGCGGCCCCATAGTGGAAACGGTTGATGAACGACGGATCTTAGAACTGAAAAGCGATGGCGTGCTGAAGCATCTTGCGCCGGTCATGGAGACAGTGGCCCGTTTGCGTGAAGAATTACCGGTAGAGACCACTTTGTTGGGTTTTTGCGGTGCTCCCTGGACCGTGGCTACCTACATGATTGCCGGGCATGGAACCCCTGACCAGGGACCGGCCCGTCAGTTTGCGCTGAATAATCCACTGGCTTTTCAAAAACTGATGAATGTGTTGGTTGATGCATCTTCGCAATACCTTATTGCCCAGATTGATGCTGGTGCTGATGCTGTCCAAATTTTTGATTCCTGGGCTTCAGTGCTCGATGAGGATCAATATAATAAATGGTGTGTTGAACCGGTTAGCCAGATTGTTCAGAGGGTAAAATCTGAACGGCCTGATTCGAAGATAATTGGTTTCCCCAAGGGTATTGGTGCTTTTTACGATGGATATGCCGAGACAACCGGTGTTGACATGTTGGGACTTGATTGGGCATTGCCAATGTCATTTGCCAGGAAATTGCAAGCCAAGACGCCGATTCAGGGCAATCTCGATCCCAAACGGCTGATTGCCGGCGGACAGGCTCTAAATGAAGGGGTGGACGCGATATTGGCCAATTTGGGCGGTGGCCCCCTGGTATTCAATTTGGGCCATGGGATAACGCCAGAAACCAATATAGCTCATGTTGAGCAAATGGTGTCGCGGGTGCGTGGCAGCTAAGGCTGGAGATATATTATGGATTTATGGGTCAAGGCGCTGCATGTAATTGCTGTGATGTCCTGGATGGCATCGCTGCTCTATTTACCCAGATTGTTTGTTTATCACAGTACTGCCGAAGTGGGATCTGTGCAGTCGGAAACCTTTAAAATCATGGAGCGGCGTTTGCTTAAAGCAATTGCAACGCCGTCAATGATTGCAACCTGGATATTTGGATTGTGGGTGGCCTCGCTTTATGATGTGTGGGCTGAACCGTGGTTTCTGATAAAGTTTCTATGCGTGATCTTGATGACCGGAATGCATTTTCACTATGCTAAATGTGCCAAGTCATTTGCTAATGATAGCAATGAAAAAAGTGAAAAATACTATCGAGTGATTAATGAAGTGCCCGCCGTTTTGATGATCTTGATTGTAATTATGGTCATCGTTAAACCCTTCTGACAACACGAACGAATTTCATTTTTTGCTTGCAGTCTTGGGCCAGTGGCTCTATTTGCAAATTTACCAGCTGTGCTATCGCCCCTTTTCGGGGTCCCGCCTTATTAGCATGAAGCCCTTTCAATCTTGATTGCTCTTCCCGACTAGTCGGACTGGTGTTTTCCCTTGCAGGTGTTGACACCTGCCAATTAGTTATTCGGATTAAAATATGGAACAGATGAAGCTCCAGGAATTAAAGGAAAAGTCTCCCAAGGAATTGTTGTCCTTTGCTGAGACGATGAATGTTGAAAATGCCAGCACCCTGCGCAAGCAGGAATTGATGTTTGCCATATTGACCAGCCTGGCTGAACAGGATGTGGAAATTATTGGCCAGGGCGTTGTGGAAGTATTGCAGGATGGATTTGCCTTCTTGCGTTCTCCGGGTGCCAACTATCTGCCCGGACCCGACGATATTTATGTGTCTCCCTCGCAGCTCAAAAAGTTTTCGCTACGGACAGGTGATACTGTAGAGGGGCCGATTCGAAGCCCACAGGATGGTGAACGCTATTTTGCTCTGTTGAAAGTCAACAGCGTCAATTTTGATGACCCTGAAAAGATCAAGCACAAAGTTCATTTTGATAATCTTACTCCGCTTTATCCAGAAGAACGCTTTCACATGGAGATCGACGATCCGGAGGCGAAGGATCTGTCGGCGCGTGTTATCGATCTTGTGGCACCGTTGGGGAAAGGTCAGCGCGGCCTGATCGTTGCGCCTCCGCGTACTGGTAAGACGGTGCTGCTGCAAAATGTTGCCCATTCCATCGCAACCAACCATCCTGAAGCCTATTTGCTAGTGTTGCTGATCGA
The DNA here is from genome assembly GCA_051009575.1 of Rhizobiaceae bacterium. Classification (GTDB taxonomy): domain Bacteria; phylum Pseudomonadota; class Alphaproteobacteria; order Rhizobiales; family Rhizobiaceae; genus JAALLB01. Next base: position 570 of record JBPCWL010000016.1, on the reverse strand, counting down.
TGAAAGACCCGAAGAAGTCACCGACATGCAACGGTCTGTAAAAGGCGAAGTTATCTCTTCGACCTTTGATGAACCGGCAACTCGCCATGTGCAAGTAGCTGAAATGGTTATAGAAAAAGCTAAACGACTGGCAGAACATGGTCGAGATGTGGTTATTCTGCTCGATTCGATTACACGACTGGGCCGAGCTTACAACACGACAGTACCGTCTTCTGGCAAAGTGCTGACCGGCGGTGTTGATGCCAACGCTCTGCAACGGCCAAAACGGTTTTTTGGTGCTGCCCGTAATATCGAAGAAGGGGGCTCATTGACGATTATTGCTACTGCGTTGATCGATACAGGTAGTCGCATGGACGAGGTTATTTTTGAAGAATTTAAGGGTACAGGTAATTCTGAGATTGTTCTGGATCGCAAGGTCGCCGACAAACGTACCTACCCTGCTATGGATATTCTCAAATCTGGTACACGGAAGGAAGACCTGCTGATTGAGAAGGCCGATTTGCAGAAAATTTTCGTCCTGCGCCGTATTCTTTCTTCGATGGGCAATACCGATGCAATTGAATTCCTGAT
>JBPCWL010000015.1:0-7178 GCA_051009575.1 Rhizobiaceae bacterium | reverse complement strand
CAGTCGCGGACATCCTGCGGGCAGGTTGCGGCTCAGTACTTTATCCGTACACCGGTGGTCGGGAAACTGAACAATTGCGGCGCGCTGAAATCATGGAAAGCTTGGGTTTGGCAGTTCATATTGAATCTGGCCGGTTATCGCCGCAGACACTTGCAAAAGCGGTCGATCTTGTGGATCAAAAAACTATCAAGAACGCAGAAATTGCTATGAATGGTGCGCAGGAAACAGCTTCAATTCTGGAACGTGAATACGAAGAGATTCGAAATCTCACATGTTGATTGAATCCAGTTTTGCTTGAAAATCCTGCCCCATCATTTAAATCTGGTAAGATCATAAACTTATAATTGGTTAGCGCCTATGGGTAGGATCATCGTTGCAGCATTCGGACTCCTTGCTCTATGGCTTTTGATGTCCGGCATTTACGATAAAACCCTAATTCTGATTTTCGGCGCTTTCTCTGTAATTCTTTCTGTTTACATCGCCCTTCGGCTTGATAAGGCTGATGGCGAGCAATTGAAGTATCCCATCGGTGTATTTTCTACGGCAAAGTATCTTTTTTGGCTGCTTATTGAGATTGCAAAATCTAACTGGGCTGTGACCAAAGTAATTCTTTCAGGCCGCAATCCGGATCGGCAAAACCTGTTCTGGATTCCCGTGACGCAAGAAAGTGATCTGGGTCAGGTTGTATTCGCAAATTCCATTACACTGACACCCGGGACCATAACGGTTGAGACTGAAGGCAAGCATTTTCTGGTGCATGCCCTCGATTACAGCAATGGCGATCTTGACTCCCTCGGCGATATGGATGCGCGGGTCTCGAAGATAGAGACATCAGCGGCGGGCGCAGAGGCATGATCTTTCTCGTGGCCACAATCGCGCTTTTTATCGGGATGGCCCTTGTCCTTGTACGCCTCTACGCCGGGCCGACATTGTATGACCGCGTATTGGCCGGTAACTCGTTTGGTACCTATACAGTTCTGTTTATTGGCGTTCTCGGATTTTTGATGGGTAGGCCTGATTTTCTTGACATTGCACTTCTATATGCACTGATCAATTTTGTCGGAACGATTGCTGTTCTCAAGTACTTTCGTTACCGGGCAATCGGCGACACCTCTCCCACTCCACAGGGTCAACCGGTCAACCGGGGTCAACTCAAGGACCGGGGGGTGGGAAATTGACAGTCTTACTTGAAATCCTCACCTGGGCTTTGATCTTGTCAGGAAGTGCTTTCCTGTTGATTGGCGCACTTTGAACTCTTCGATTCCCCGATTTCTGGTCCCGGCTTCACGCAGTGTCAGTGACAGATTCTGGCGGAATGATTCTGCTAACAGCGGGGATGGTTCTCCATTCGGGATTAACCCTAGTTACAGTCAAATTGGTCCTGATAGGACTCTTCCTTTTCATCACCGGCCCGACGGCTACTCATGCGGTGGCCAACGCTGCACTTGTTTCGGGCATGCTGCCACAAGGCCAAAAGAAACCCAAAATTGAAAACAAACCGTCCAAGGCCGTTAACAAGGTCAAGACGAATACCAAATCACAAAAAAAGACGAAGGGATAAGAAGAAATGGATGTATTCATCAATCTTGTCCTTTTCGCCATGATGATTGCGACAGCATTCGCCATATTGCAGCTGCGCAGACTGTTCGCCGTGGTAATGCTGGCAGGTGTGTTCAGTCTGCTTTCCGCTCTTCTCTTTGTTACACTTGATGCGGTCGATGTTGCGTTCACTGAAGCTGCGGTTGGAGCTGGAATATCAACCGTTTTGATGTTGGGGACCATGGCGCTGACAAGTCGCGAGGAAAAAATGCCTCGCAATTTTTCTGTGTTACCGTTGCTGGTTGTCCTGGTGACTGGTGCCGTATTGGTCTACGGCACATTGGATATGCCGGATTTCGGATCAGCAAATTCACCGGCCCAAACGCATGTGGCAGCTGATTATCTCGAAAGAACGCCGCATGATACCGGCGTGCCCAACGTCGTAACGGCTATTCTGGCAAGCTATCGCGGTTACGATACATTTGGGGAAGTCGTAGTTGTTTTCACAGCAGCTGTCGGTGTTTTGATCCTGATTGGCGGATTGTCCCGCAGACGGGATCGGGAAGAGGAGGCCGACTAGTGCGTCACCACCTTATCCTAAGGGTCATCACGAAGTTGCTTGTTCCTCCAATCATACTTTTTGCACTCTATGTTCAATTCCACGGGGACTATTCACCTGGAGGAGGGTTTCAGGCAGGCGTAATCTTTGCAGCCGGCTTGATATTGTTTGGCATCGTTTATGGCTTGAGAACAGTAAAGCGTGTTTTTCCACCATGGCTTGTTCATAAACTTGCGGCTGTCGGCGTGTTGATTTACGGCGGAACGGGCGTTGTCAGCCTGTTTGTTGGTAAGGCGTTTCTTGATTATTCGGCTCTGGCCCATCATCCCGAACATGGCCAGCATTACGGAATTATTGCAGTCGAGCTGGGAGTAGGTGTCGCGGTCGCATCTGTCATGATCGCAATTTACTATGCCTTTGCAGCCCGGCCTCCCCGCATTGATGATGAGGATTGGTAAGATCATGTCGTTCGATTTCATCCTCGGTCATCTAAACTACTGGTTATTCATTATTTTGATGATGACCGGGTTTTATATCGTTGTCTCACGCGGAAACTATGTGAAAAAGATCGTTGGTCTGAACATATTTCAGGTTTCGGTATTCATGTTTTACATCTCTATTGGCAAGGTAACCGGAGGCACTGCCCCAATCTTTCCGATAGATCTGGAAATAGATCCGCTGGTTGTTTATTCAAATCCGCTTCCCCACGTGCTCATCCTTACTGCTATTGTGGTTGGAGTTGCCACCACTGCGCTTGGCCTGGCCCTGATTGTTCGCATCAGGGAAGAATACGGTTCAATTGAGGAAGAAGATATTCTCGACATAGAACGAGATATTCAGGCCAAGGAAAATGCTGAATATGGCAGTGCAATGGGAGGCCGGGCCTGATGGCAACAAGTGCCTTTTCTCCTGTAATGACAATCATTGAGCAGTTGCCACTATTGACCGTAGTAGTGCCCTTGCTCTCAGCACCGCTCGTGGTGATCTTCGGAAACAGAAATGTCGCGTGGCTGCTGGCTTTTGCTGCAAGCCTCATTTCATTTGTGTTTTCGGCCCATCTGTTGGCCCAGGTGTTGGATGGTGAAGTCATTTCATATGCACTTGGAGGCTGGGCGCCACCACTGGGGATTGAGTATCGGATCGATGCAGCTAACGCGTTTGTACTGTTTCTGATCTCGGGCATCAGCACCATTGTGCTGCCCTATGCGAAGCGAAGTGTTGAGCATGAGATCAGGGAAGTAAGTCACACGCTCTTTTATTGCTGTTATCTGCTCTGTTTCGCCGGTCTGCTCGGCGTTGTCGCTACTGGCGACGCATTCAATGTATTTGTGTTTTTGGAGATATCCTCACTATCTACATACGTTTTGATTGCAATGGGTGCAGAACGGGACAAGCGTGCACTGACTGCAGCTTATGATTACCTGATAATGGGGACTATCGGCGCAACATTTTTCGTGATCGGAATCGGCTTTCTGTATATGGCGACGGGTACGCTTAACATGGCAGATTTGGCCGAGCGTATTGCAGGGATGGGCGACAATCGAACTGTCCAGGCTGGTTTCGCATTTATCGTAGTCGGAATGGGTTTAAAAGCAGCGATTTATCCGATGCACTTATGGTTGCCGAGTGCCTACACTTACGCGCCATCGGTCGTGACAACGTTCCTTGCTGCCACGGCTACAAAAGCGGCGGTATATGTTTTGCTCCGGTTCATGTTCTCGGTGTATCAACCGAGTTTCATATTTGAGACCCATCTACTGAACTGGATCATCATTCCCTTGGCGCTGACTGCCATGTTTGCTGCTTCCGTAATCGCGGTATTTCAGCAGGATTTAAAACGTCTATTGGCTTATTCCAGTGTTGCGCAGATTGGATACATGATGCTCGGCATAGGCCTGGTAAATATCTCCGGGCTAACCGCAACTATTGTCCACCTGTTTAATCACGGTGTAACCAAGGCAGCCCTTTTTATGGTGGTCGGTGTTTTCGTAATGCGGGCGGGAGGCAGTTTTTGCGGCCGCCTGGCCGGGCTTGGGAAGATGATGCCATTGACCAGCGCTGCATTTGTTGTCGGTGGCCTTAGTCTTATCGGTGTTCCTGGAACTGTCGGCTTTGTCTCCAAATGGGTGCTTGTGACTGCAGCCCTTGAAAGGGGCTGGTGGTGGATGGCGTTGTTGATTGTTGCTTCTTCTTTGCTCGCCATAATCTATATCTGGAAAATCGTTGAACTGCTTTACATGCAGGAATCCGAAGATGGTGTTGAGGTGAAAGAGGCTCCTGCTTCAATGCTTGTTCCGATATGGATACTTGCACTTGTCTGTATCTGGTTGGGAATAGACACAGAACTTACTATCGGCTCAGCCAGAACGGCTGCAGAAGGACTACTTGCAGGGGGTGATCTTTGATGGATACCAACACCGCAATCCTTCTGTCCATGGTGTTGCCGCTGATTGCATGCGTCAGCAACATTTTGCATGGGGACAGCCGGCCCAATTTGCGAGATGGTATCACGTTCCTGGCTGCTCTGGGCAGTTTTGGTTGTGTTCTGTCCGTTTTGATTGGAACCGGTGGCGCAGCAACAGAGCCCTATAAATTGATTACAGTAATGCCCGGGCTGGAGATCGCTTTCTCCGTTGAGCCTTTGGGACTGTTGTTTGCGCTAATTGCCTCTGGACTTTGGTGCGTTACTCATCTTTATGCCATCGGGTACATGCGTGGAAACAACGAGGCCAATCACCCAAGGTTTTTTGCGGCATTCTCGTTTTCGATTGCAGCGACCCTGGCAATCGCCTTTTCCGCAAACATGTTTTCGCTCTTCATATTTTATGAAGTGCTGACACTGGCCACCTATCCGCTTGTTGCCCACAAGGGAACGGAAGAAGCAAAACGTGGCGCGCGGGTCTACCTTGGGATCTTGATGGGTACATCGATCGCATTTCTGCTGGTGGCAATTATCTGGACATACGTGTTGACCGGGACGCTGGATTTTCAAAGTGGAGGAATTCTGGACGGCAAAATTGGTGCCGGAATGACCGCAATTTTGTTGGGCCTTTATGCTTTCGGGATTGGCAAGGCCGCATTGATGCCATTCCACCGCTGGCTTCCATCTGCGATGGTCGCGCCAACGCCTGTTTCTGCATTGTTGCATGCAGTTGCAGTTGTAAAGGCCGGTGTATTCACAATGCTGAAAGTCGGCATTTACATATTTGGAATTGATTTTCTTGCTAAGACCGATGCATCGCAATGGCTGATGTGGCTTGCTGCGTTCTCCATTCTTGCCGCTTCTGTTGTTGCGATGACAAAAGATAATCTGAAGGCCAGATTGGCTTATTCCACTGTCAGTCAGCTTTCTTACATCACGCTGGGTATGGCTCTTGCTACTTCAATGGGCGCGGTTGGTGGAGGCCTGCACATTGCCATGCACGCTTTTGGAAAGATCACACTCTTCATGTGTGCCGGTGCAATATATGTCGCCACCCACAAAACAGAAATTGGCCAAATGACCGGGCTTGGTCGCATTATGCCGATAACCTATGGCGCATTCCTGATTGGTGCCCTTTCAATTATCGGCCTGCCACCGCTTGGTGGATCCTGGTCAAAATGGATGCTTATGGTGGGTGCAGCAGATACCGGACACCTTGTAATGATAGGTGTCTTGATGGTGAGTTCACTGCTGAACGTGGTTTATCTGTTGGGACCGATTGCAAGAGGGTTTTTCCTGCAGGATATAACCAATGATAGTTTATCCAAAAATGGAATTTCTGAAGCGCCATTCTGGTGCGTTGCTCCGCCTGTATTCACAGCGGTATGTTGTGTGGTTTTATTCTTTTACGGTGGTGAAATAAGCGCATTTTTGGCGCCGATCGGGGAGGTAAGGTGATGGCAGAAAACCATAATGATAATCCGCAAACCTGGTCATTGCTCGGCCGGATTTTCCACAAGATCAACCAGTTAGGGGAGCAAAACAAGTTGACCTGGCTGCTAGGTGCAGTTTGTGTGGTCCTCATTGCGTTGAATTTGACCTATTCCGGCAAGGGACATTACAGCGCCGAAAGCATTCTTGGATTTTATGCCATTTACGGGTTTATTGCCTTTAGTTTTATTATCTTTGCGGCAACTGCCTTGCGGGCTTTGATCAAACGTCCGGAAGATTATTATCAAAACAAGGCGATTGATCGCGAGGAGTATCCGCAGGAGGAAACAGAAAGGATCAATCATGACATGGATTGATCCATTACCACCTGCATTCCTGTTCTTCCTCGGTGCAATGGTATTGCCGATCTTGCCACGGGAGGGCTGGATACGGTCTGCCCTTTCTATTTTGATTCCCGTATTTGCCGCAGCATTGGTTTGGCAATTGGATACCGGGATTGGCGCCAAGGCAGTCTTGTTCGGTTTGCCACTGGAAATGATGCGCGTTGACAAACTTTCTATCATTTTCGGATTGGTCTTCTGCCTCGCTGCTTTTCTCGGCAATCTTTACGCCTGGCATGTAAAAGACACGGTCCAGCAGGTGGCAGCCCTTGCATACGCCGGGTCTGCAATCGGTGCCGTTTTTGCAGGCGATCTGATTACCTTGTTCATTTACTGGGAAGGAACTGCCATAGCATCAGTATTCCTGATCTGGGCGAGGCGCACCGAGGGCGCATTCTATACTGGTTTGCGTTATCTCGTGATCCAGATCGGATCAGGGGTCATATTATTGGCGGGCGTTGTTCTGCTCTACCGTGAATCCGGGTCATTGGCGTTCGACAAAATGCAACTGGGCAGTCTTGCAACCTGGCTGATTTTTGTAGCTTTTGGCATGAAATGTGCGTTTCCGCTGCTGCACAACTGGCTGCAGGACTCCTATCCCGCAGCTACCGTCACAGGCACGGTCATTTTGTCCGCATTCACCACCAAACTTGCGGTGTATGCGCTTGCGCGCGGCTTTCCCGGAACTGAAATCTTGATTTACATCGGGGCTGTAATGACAGTATTTCCGGTGTTCTTTGCCGAAATTGAAAACGATCTGCGGCGGGTCCTTGCCTATTCTCTCAACAACCAGTTGGGTTTCATGGTTGTGGGGGTAGGTATAGGT
>JBPCWL010000014.1:0-2908 GCA_051009575.1 Rhizobiaceae bacterium | reverse complement strand
CCGGTACTCGGTCACGGGACCTGGCATATGTATCGAAAGGTCGTGGCTTCTGCCGAACAACCGGAAGCTGAGCGTCTTTAATCGGTTGGGATCGCGGCAGGAATGGGATCGTGACCAAAAGCCTGAGAGCCCAACCGGCCTGCCTGACACGCCTGCCTCATTTGGGCAACCAAGGCGGTGGCTAACATATTCGACAAGCAATTTTAACCGATAACAAGTCATCGAACTTGACGGAACCCAGGCAGGATGCGATTTAGTCCGCAAAAGAACTTATGGGAAGGTAAATAGTCCAATGAAATTTGTGAAAATTCTTGTCGCCACGGCGGTTGCCGGAGCGCTCGCGACGACCTCCGCTTTCGCCCAGACCCGTGTTACTTTTAAATCGGCGAAGACAACATCATCCTATTACCAAATGTCCGTTCAGATTGCAGAGGCGATCAAGAAGGGAAGTGACGGCAAGATGATTGTTACCGTCGAGGAGAGCCAGGGCTCCGTCCAGAATGTAAAGGAAGCCGCCAAACGTACTGGAAACTACGTTTTCACGACACCGCCGGTATTGGTGCGACTGGCGCAAAAAGAGCTCGCCATGTTCAAGGACAAAGGCGATCCCAAATATGGTGAGATCCGCGCGCTTTTCCCGATCCCGTCACTGACGATGCATTTCGTCATGCGGGCCGATACGGGTGTCAAATCTTTCGCTGACCTGCAGGGTAAAACGATATTGCTTGGCAAAGGGTCATTCGGAGCCCGCGAAGGGGCGAAATATCTGAAACTGTTTGGTCTCGAAGGAAAGGTCAAACTGGCCAATGTGGAACTCAACGCTGCTGTTCCGGCTTTGAAAAACAAGCAGATCGACGGTTTTGTGACTGCTGGATCGTTTCCGGCTCCCAACGTCATCGAAGCCGCCGCAAGCACGGGTATTACAGTCTTGTCGTTCGCCCAGGAGCAAATTAAAAAAACCAAGCGAACAAAACTTGTCATTCCGGCCGGCACCTATGCAGGTGTTGACAAAGAGATCGTCACAACCTCCCTGCCGGTCGTCGCGCATACAACAACAGCCATGGACAATGATACAGCCTATCAACTGACCAAGACCTATTGGTCACAGAAAACAGACCTCGGCGAAGCCGCGGCATGGTGGAATGGTGTTTCAGGAGAGATGCTGGGCAATGTCTATGGCAAACTTCACCCGGGCGCTGTTAAATATTATGATGAAACAGGTATCAAATTTCCGGATGCGCTTCGATAGTCCGATGTGCTGAGAGATCAGATCTTCGCAATGACATGAATACCTGAATCGTCTGCGTCCAATCAAAGACGATCCGGGACTTTCTATCTTTCCGGACTGCCCCAGGGACCTGTGGTGAAACCTGACATTGAACACAGTGCGGTGGCTTTACGGATATGGGCCGGGCTTGGTGCTTTATCCATTGCATTTCATATCTGGCTGATTTTTTCAGGATTAGTACCGAACCTCATAGCCCGTCCAATCCACATGACACTGGCCGTTCCCTGGATATTCCTGTTTCTGTCAGAGACACGGGCCCAATTTTGGACCGGAATAGCTTTCACCTCTATCGGGCTCCTGTGTTGTGCTTATATTGTTCTCAATGAACCCATCCTGATTGAACAGTATGGTTCGCTGGAGGGCCCTGTTCAACTGATCCTGGCCATGGCTCTTCTCCTCACTGTTCTTGAAATGGCCCGGCGGGCCATCGGATGGCCTCTCCCCCTGATTGCACTGCTCGCCCTGACCTATGGCCTCTATGGTCGCCACCTGCCCGGGGAATTCGGACACCCCGGTTTACCGGTTGAAAGTTTTCTCGGAACCATGGTCATTGCCGAAGGCGGACTTTGGGGAAGTCTGACCGGTGTGTCCGTAAATATTGTCGCCGTATTCGTCATTATGGGAGCCGTCCTCAATCAGGGGGAAGCGGGTCAGGGATTCATGAACCTGGCCTCCGCTGCCGCCGGACGATTGAAAGGGGGGGCAGCGAAAGTATCGGTCGTATCATCGGCTTTGTTTGGTTCAATCTCAGGATCGGCCTCGGCGAATGTCGCTTCAACCGGGGCCCTTACGCTTCCGGCCATGCGAAAACTCGGATATCCCCGTTCCTTCGCCGGGGCGGTCGAGGCTGTGGCCTCATCAGGAGGTCAAATCATGCCACCCCTGATGGGGGCCGGTGCTTTCGTAATGGTGGAACTAACCGGTATTGCCTACACGAGCATCATGGCTGCTGCCTTGCTGCCGGCTATCCTGTATTTTGCAACGGTTTGGGTCGGCATCAACGCCTTTGCTTCCCGATATGATCTCAAGCCTTTGCCCCATGACCAGAGACCAAAAGCGTGCACCGTGCTCATTACGGCTGGTTTCTTCGCCATACCTTTTCTCGTTTTGCTTGAACGGATGTTCCTTGGGGGCTTTACCCCGCAATATGCAGCGGCCTGTGCCATGCTGTCCGCCTTCGTTCTTCTGGCGTTCGATGACCGACTGAGATTTGATTTTCAAAGAACACAACGAAGACTTAAAGGTGTGGCTCTTGCCGCTGGCGAACAGATTGCTGTGATCGCATCAATCATCCTGTGCGCAACCATTGTCATCAGTGTCCTCGGACAAACGGGCCTTGGCGTAAAGATTACATCCCTGATTTTGTCCGCGGGAAACAACCAGCTTTGGCCGGCTTTGCTCCTGACGGCTTTTGCTTGTTTGCTATTAGGTATGGAAGTGCCCACAACGGCGGCCTATGTCATTTGTATTTCCGTTGCCTGCCCGGCCCTGGAGAAACTCGGACTTGCCCCGCTTACCGCCCATTTGTTTGTCTTCTGGTATGCCCTGCTTTCGACGATCACGCCGCCCGTATGCGGCGCCGTGTTTATTTCTGCGGGAATGGTCGGAGAGAACTGGTTG
>JBPCWL010000013.1:0-16405 GCA_051009575.1 Rhizobiaceae bacterium | reverse complement strand
GTTTTGGGTTTTAGCCGGCGAAGGTGGGAAGAACCTGAACTTCAAAGGAAAAACCGGGACAACCTTTGTCAAGGTCGTTCACAAGGTAGGACAGCAATCGCTAGCAACCTTCATGGCAGGGATCGTGTTCTCGCGATTTGCCGGATTTGTTCTCGATATCTTCGGCAAAAGCTGGCCGAAGATGATCCTTGTAAATCTCATCGGGATGGTTGCAATGGTTGCTGTGGCTTACCTGGTCAGCTGGTTGAAGAAAACACCCTGGAAGCCTTCTCCCTCTTCACCGGCCAATTCCCCCGTACCAGCAGAACGGATAACCGGGATTTAGGGAGCAAGCAGGACTTTACCGTTAATTGCTCCAGAAAGTGCATCCGGCAACCTTGCATGAGCATCACGCAACGAAATCACTTCAGCAACATCTGTTTTCCATTTGCCTGTTGCAAACATCTGCTGGACTTTCATTCCAGCCTTTATCTGTTCGTCGACCGGCTTGTCCTTCATCCACTGGGATAACCAGAAACCTTCGACACGCTTGTTCATGAAAATGAATTGTCCAGGTTGTGTCAGGACAGGGGATTCAGATGAAAGCTTGCCATAGATAATCCAACGTGCATTACGTGGCATGGCTGCAAATATATCAGAAGCTGTCTGATCGGCTACAGCATCCAGCATGACACGGGGTTTCTTGTCCGTGATCAATGCCTTAATGTCCTTTTTAAAGCTGCCCGATTTGCAATTCAATACATACGTAGAGCCATAGGATTTCAAAGGTTCGATCTGTTCATCACGACGGACAATTGAAATCACACCCTTGCTTTCCTCCTTCGCAAGTCCTGCGATCAGCTTGCACAGCTGGCTGGCGGCGGCAGTCATGATGAAACATTCATTTCCATCGGATATAGCTTCCTCATACATGGCAACCGCTGTCATCGGATTCACTAGCAGGGCAGCTGCATCCTCGTCACGAACTGCATCAAGGACCGGAATACACGCGCGGACATTTGCAATTGCATAATCCGCCCAAGCTCCAGAACCGGACGCAAAAAATCCAACCCGTTTCCCAACAAGCGCTTCACCACCTTTACCGGCTTTTACAACTTCCCCAACTGCCTCGAACCCGGCAGGAACACCGGCCCGTCTGGGCAAGCCATATTCGCCCTTGATGAAATGCAGATCCGAGGGGTTTACACTTGCCATGGTAACCTTGACCAGGGCTTCACCGTCGCCAGGTTCCGGTACAGTCAATTCCGCACCTTCCAACCAGGGATCAAGTGAATCAATATGCGGGCCTTCCATGTTGCCGGAAAAACCATCATGCCTGCAAACCAGTCCAAACATCTTGTCTGCCATCATTTTCTTCTCCTTCAGGTTTAAGGAACAAGGGCAATCTTGCCACTGGCTTTGCGGTTATGGATATGTTCGAGAGCGGCCACGGCTTCTTCGAGTGCAAATGTCCGCTCCACGTGGGGCTTGATCTTTCCGCTCTGATACCAGTCGAAAAGTTCCTTCATGTTTTGTGCATATACTTCCGGTTCTCGCTGGATGAAGGAACCCCAGAATACTCCGACCAGGCTCGACCCCTTTACCAGCGCAAGATTGATCGGGAACTTCGGAATTTCACCATCCGCAAATCCAATGACCAAAAGCCTCCCACCCCAGTTGATTGCTCTTGAGCATGCATGGAAAACATCACCACCCACAACCTCGAAAATAACGTCGGCGCCTTTACCATCTGTCGCCGTTTTCAATTCATCTTTCAGGTTGTCGTAACCAAGAGTAATTTCAGCACCATTGTCCCGGCAGATTTTCCGTTTTTCCTCGGTAGAAGCAATTGCCACGACTTTTGCACCCATTGCCTTGCCAATCTGGACTGCGGCGAGGCCGGTCAAGCCGGATGCGCCGGTAACTGCCAGAACTTCACCGGATTTCAACTGCGCGCGCTGTTTGAGTGCATAATGTGCGGTTCCGTATCCGCATAAAAGGGCGGTGACTTCAGCAGCATTCACGCCCTCGGGAACTGGCATCACCATGTTTTTGTGGGCCTTGACCTTTTCAGAATAAGCGCCGATGGAAGTGATCGCGGCAATACGATCCCCAACCTTGTATCCAGATTCGGCACCTGCTTCAGAAATGGTTCCGACAAGTTCCATGCCTGGCACAAAAGGGGTTGGCGGTTTATGCTGATACAGACCTTGAACCAGCAAACCGTCAGGAAAATTTACGCCAATCGCTTCTGCATCAATGACAACTTCCTTGGGACCGGGCTCAGGATCGGGCATATCACGAACGCGGAGGTTGCTGATCGGACCGTATTCCTCGCAGACAACTGCCTTCATCAAACCTTCTCCTGCGTGTATTTTTTGAGTTCCGCGCGGGCAACCTGGCGGCGGTGTACCGCATCCGGTCCATCAGCTAGGCGCAGTGTGCGCACATGAGTCCACGCCCGGGCAAGATTGAAATCCTGGCTAATCCCCTGCGCACCGTGCAACTGCACAGCCTCATCAATCACCTTCAAGGCCATAAGCGGTGCGGAAACTTTAATGGCACTGATCCACGGTGCTGCAGCGCGCGCATCACCCTGGTCCATCATCCATGCCGCTTTCAGGCACAATAATCGATTTTTTTCGATCTCCATCCTGCAATCGGCAATGATGTCAAAGTTTGCGCCCAGCATCGCTAACGGTTTGCCAAATGCGGTACGGCGCACTGAACGTTGGCACATGAGTTCAAGCGCGCGCTCCGCCTGGCCAATTGCGCGCATGCAGTGGTGAATGCGCCCCGGACCGAGACGGCCCTGGGCAATCTCAAATCCCCTACCCTCTCCCAGCAGCATGTTGTCTGCCGGAACCCGAACATCCTTGAAACGGATATGCATGTGTCCGTGTGGAGCATCATCGTGGCCGTAAACCTCCATCGCCCGCAGCACGGTAATCCCTTCTGAATCTGCCGGTACCAAAATCTGGCTGTGCTGCTCATGCTTGTGTCGGTTCTCGTCAGGGGTATGAACCATCACGATATAAACTGCGCATCGGGGATCCCCTGCCCCCGAAGACCACCATTTTTCACCATTCAATACGTATTCATCGCCATCCCTGACACACACCATGGAAATGTTGGTTGCATCCGAAGACGCTACATCCGGTTCCGTCATCAGATATGCCGACCGGATCTCTCCCTCGAGCAGTGGTTTGAGCCATTTTTCCTTGTGTGCCTTGCTTCCATAACGCTCAAACACTTCCATGTTTCCTGTATCCGGCGCATTGCAGTTGAAGACCTCCGCAGCCAGGTGCGATTTGCCCATTTCTTCGGCAAGATAGGCATATTCAACAGTATTCAGCCCATACCCCTTGTCTGAATCGGTTAGCCAGAAATTCCACAATCCCCGTTCTTTCGCTTTTTTCTTCAGGCTCTCAAGAATTTCCGTTTGCCGTGCTGTATGCTCCCAACGTCCTCCTTTTTCCACCTCGGCCAAATATTCTTCATCAAGCGGAAGAATTTCCTCCCTGATCATCTTTTCAACATTCTCATAGATGGGTTTCAACCGCTCAGACATCCCAAGGTCCATGGAAGTTGCATTGTTGGTGGTGTGCATCTCAATCTCCGGAAAATTTTCCCTTTACGAAAACGTCAAAATTTGAGCATTGTATTGGGAAACGTGTCAATCACAATGTCTGTCTTAACACGACTGCGGAGGAATTAAATGAGTATCCTCGAGGAACTCTTTTCGCTGAGCGGAAAAAAAGCTCTGGTCACAGGTGCTGCGACTGGAATTGGGCGGATGACAGCAACTGCACTGATCAGGGCGGGTTGCGATGTTATGATTGCATCGCGCAAAGGTGACGCCTGTGAAGCCGTCGCATCCGAATTAAATAAACTCGGAGGCGGAAAAGCCGAAGGATTTGCCGGAGACGTCGGCACAGAAGACGGAATTGCAGCTCTGGTGCAAGAAGTTAAATCACGCGCGAGCAGCTTGAATATCCTCGTTAACAATGCCGGCACCACATGGGGAGTTCCGCTTGAGGAATTTCCCTATCAGGCCTGGGGCAAAGTGATGGATGTCAACATTACCGGACTTTTTCACCTGACAAAGGAATTGCTGCCATTACTGGAAAAAGCTGCTTCCGACGAAGATCCTGCCCGGGTGATAAATCTGGGTTCGGTTATGGGAACCTCACCAATCGGAGACGGTGCATATTCTTATTCGGCCTCAAAGGCAGCCGTTCATCATTTGACAAAAATTCTGGCTAAGGAATTGGCCGACCGTCGCATTACGTTCAATGCATTTGCTCCCGGTCCATTCCAGAGCAAAATGACTGCATTCGCGACTGCCACGGAAGAACAGGCGGCAAAAGTAGGGACCGGAGTTCCGCTTGGCAGGATTGGATCACCGGAAGATATTGCTGGCGCAACCCTTTATCTTTGCGGACGCGGCGGTGCCTATGTTACCGGCGCAATCCTGCCATTGGATGGCGGATTGCATGTCAGCCCGAGAAAAGAGCTGTTTGGAGGACAGGAGTAGACCATGAGCAAAATGAGTATTGACGAATTCATGTCCCAGGCTGGGACCTTGCAAAGAACTTCGGACTGGATCGAGGTTGATCAGGACCTGATCAACATGTTTGCGGATGCAACCCACGACCATCAATTCATCCACGTAAACGAAGAAATGGCAAAGCACACGCCGTTCAAGGGAACTATCGCCCATGGTTTTCTGTCATTGTCTCTTCTTTCCAAGTTTGTTGAAGATTGCATGCCAAAAATCGAAGGTGCTGTAATGGGTGTAAACTACGGATTTGAGAAAATCCGGTTTCTGATGCCTGTTCCCTCGGGTTCGCGTTTGCGGGGTAATTTCAGGTTGATGGAATGCACCGAAAGGAAACCGGGCGAGTATCTCTCGAAGTACGAAGTTTCTGTTGAAATCGAGAATATGGAGAAGCCTGCTCTGGTTGCCGAATGGCTCGCACTGACATTCATACAATAACAAGGACTACACATACATGACCATTTCATTTGAAGGACAGGTGGCAATTGTCACCGGCGCAGGTAATGGCTTGGGCCGAAGTCACGCTTTGGAACTGGGACGTCGCGGCGCAAAAGTCGTCGTCAACGATTTTGGCGGAGCGCGGGACGGAACTGGTGGCGAGCTGGGGCCAGCCGCCAAAGTAGCACAGGAAATTATTGAAGCCGGTGGTGAGTCAATCGCCAATGGCGCCAATGTCGCAGATTTCGGTGACTGTGAAACAATGGTATCTGACACGCTATCAAAATGGGGCCGGATTGATGTCCTGATAAACAATGCCGGTATCCTGCGCGACAAGTCATTCGGTAAAATGGAAATATCCAATTGGAATGCTGTGGTTGACGTTCACCTGAACGGCTCCGCGAATTGCTCACGTGCAGTCTGGAACCAGATGAAAGAGCAAAATTACGGCCGAATCCTGATGACCACATCAACATCGGGTATTTATGGAAACTTCGGACAAGCGAACTACGGAGCAGCCAAATTGGGATTGGTAGGCTTAATGAATACACTTTGTATCGAGGGCGCCAAAAACAACATCCAGGTAAATTGCATTTCTCCAACAGCAGCAACCCGAATGACAGAGGATATTTTGACCCAAGACATGCTGGCAAAACTTGACCCTAAATACGTGACACCAGCAGCGGTATTCCTGGTCTCCAGGGAAGCACCAAACCGAACAGTGATGTTTGCGGGAGCCGGAAGTTATACCACCCTTGAAATTGCTGAAAGCGCCGGATTGCATTTGTCGGAAGAAGACAGGACAGCAGACGGAATAGCTGCAAATTTCGAAACCATATCCGACATGTCAAACCGGGATGTGTTTCAGTCGGGAACCGAACATGTCGTAAAAGTCGTACAAATGGCTGAATAGCCAGGGAGAATATTATGAGATCAGCAGTTATCGTTTCAACAGCCAGAACTCCGATCGGCAAAGCCTATCGTGGCGCATTCAATGATACCCAGGCTCAGGAGATTGGCGGACATGCAATTGCTCATGCCGTTGAACGTGCAGGTGTGGACAAAGCTGAAATTGATGATGTTGTTATGGGTGCAGCAATCCAGCAGGGTTCAACCCATCTGAATACTGCACGTCAGTGCGCCTTGCGGGCGGGACTTCCGACAAGCGTTTCAGCAATGACACTGGATCGCCAGTGTTCATCGGGGCTCATGGCAATCGCAACGGCTGCCAAGCAGATCATCTCGGATGGAATGCAGGTCACCGTAGGCGGCGGTCTGGAATCAATCTCACTCACGCAAAATGAAAAGATGAACACCCACCGCCTTGTCGATCCCTGGCTGATGGAAAACATCCCTGCAACCTACATGAGCATGATCGAAACCGCGGAAATCGTCTCCGAGCGTTATGATGTAAGCCGGGAAAGCCAGGATGAATTCGCATTAATGTCTCAGATGCGCACTGCTGCAGCCCAAGAGGCAGGTAAACTTGACGATGAAATCGTTCCCATGAAATCGGTCATGAAGGTTATGGACAAAGAGACCAAAGAGATTTCAGATGTCGAGGTCACACTGGACAAGGATGAGGGTAACCGGCCATCGACAACACTTGATGGCCTGCAGGGCCTGCAATCCGTTTTCAAGGGAGGTCAGCAAATCAAGGAAGGAAAGTTCATCACTGCTGGAAACGCATCACAACTCTCTGACGGAGCTTCTGCGTCAGTATTGATGGAAGAAAAAGAGGCCGAAAAGCGCGGATTACAGCCGCTTGGCATCTATAAGGGTATGGCAGTTGCCGGTTGCGACCCGGATGAAATGGGAATCGGTCCGGTTTTCGCTGTTCCCAAACTGCTCAAGACTCATGGTCTCAAAGTCGATGACATCGATCTTTGGGAGCTGAACGAGGCCTTCGCCAGCCAGTGCCTTTACTGCCGCGACAGGCTTGGCATTGATCCGGAAAAATACAACGTGAACGGCGGCGCCATCTCGATTGGCCACCCATACGGAATGTCGGGAGCCCGAATGGTTGGGCATGCGTTGATTGAAGGCAAGCGCCGTGGAGCGAAGAATGTAATGGTAACCATGTGCATCGGTGGTGGGATGGGAGCAGCTGGCCTTTTCGAAGTTGCCTGACTCCGGTTCGAATTTCCTTTTCGATATTCCGACTTCATGATGTGGGCAGGATCTTGCGAACATCCATTGTTGATTCGTACGGTCGATTGGATCATCAGCATTCTGGATAGCGATTTTGGAAAAATTTCCAGTCAACTAGAAAGTTATTGACGCAATATCAGCAAAAGTTTTGATTTTGAGACTTTGATTGCGGGTTTGTGTATTTATATTACAACCAGTTTGAAATCTCCGATTGATTTTCAACCATGGGTATGTAATTTGACGTTGCGGAAGGTCAGGGTGCCCCAGCCTATCAAGCCCTGATGTGTTAATACATAATCCTTCGGGACTATGTTTGGCAGCTTCTGTAAGCAAGGCCGATACCTTCGGGTATCGGCCTTGTAATTTTGAGACTCAAAACTCAAAATCCGAATATTCCTTCTTTTTCAAATTCTCCAATTTGCGCTTCTGTATAACCCAGATCTGTAAGAATTGACACGTTGTCCTGACCTTGCAGTGGGGGTTCTCTGAAAGTGACCGTTGGCGAACCGGAAAACTTAACCGGGTTATTGACCGATAAATATGGTCCTTCCGTCGGATGATCACGCTCTTCAAGAAATCCTGTTTCCCGAAGTTGTGGATCCTGAAGTACACTCTCAAGCGAATGTACCCGCATGCAGGGTACATTTTTTTCTGCAAGAACTTCCATCCACTCGTCGGTGGTCTTTTGTAGCGCGATTTTCTCCATTTGCCGGTAAAGATCGGTAATGTTTTTCGTTCTCTCCTTGTAGGTTGAATACCGTGGATCATCAATCAGCTCGGCCATACCACCCAAGGCGAAAAAACTTTTCCAGTTTTCATTGGAATACGGCATAAGGGCAATGTAGCCGTCCTTGGTTTTGTAGGGCTTGCGGTTGGGATTGATCGAGCGCGTATAGGCGATGGGTTCTTGTGGTGGAACAAAAGCATGTCCGTAAAGGTTTTCCACCATTGTGAATGAAACCATGCATTCCATCATCGGTACTTCGATAAACTGGCCTTCGCCGGTACGCTCACGATGGAGAAAACCCGCCAGCATGGCATATGCAGCATGCAGGCCAGTCGTCTTGTCGGCAACAAGCCCGGGAAAATATCGCGGTTCACTTGATCCGTCCTGCATCGGGATCATGAATGATGCACCGGATGCAGCCTGAACCAAATCATCATAGGCCTGGCGCTCTGCATAATGTCCATCGGATCCGTAGCCGACAGCGTGACAGTAAACGATGTCCGGCCTGATTTCCCTGACATTTTCATAATCAAACCCCAAACGTTTCATGCCTCCGGCGCGGATGTTGTGAATAAAACCATCTGCTTCATCAACCAGCTTCGCGAGGATCTCCTTTGCTCCTTCTGTTTTTAGATCAAGTGTCAGAGCTTTTTTGTTACGATTTATCGTCAGATAGATCGGCCCCATTCCTTCCGACACTTGCGGACCGGCATGGCGCATTATGTCGCCCTCAGGACTTTCAACCTTGATTACATCGGCACCGAGATCCGCCAGCAATTGGGTGCAATATGGCCCCAGGACAACCGTTGTCAGGTCAACGATTTTATATCCTGAAAGGGGCCCGGGTTTTTTATCCGAATTTTCCATCACGGGACTATTGGCGAATTTGGTGGCCAGATCAACCAGATAGCAGTGACAAATCTTTTTCATTGAGATGATAGGCTTGACCAAACCCGCCATTGAGGAGAGCACGCACCATATTTATCGGGTAAAAACCGAAATCTGCGAAATCAATATAGAGTTTTGCCTTGGGGTGACTATCCAGAAAGACCAACCTGTACCGGGCCCGGTTTTTATTATCATTCGACATTCGCGCTGTATTTCCAACCAGTGTCACACGGGGATAAGCAAGACCATCTCCCTTGCCCACCTCACCCAGCATGATTGAGCAGGTGGAATTGTTTTTCAGGGATTTTGAATGAACAGAAAGGTCAGAAGCGGCAAAAAACAGACCGGTAGATTGCGACCAGGCAACAGCCACCCTGCTGACCAGCGGCACAGCGGTTTCCGGTTCTTCCACTCCCAAGGCCCCATACCTGGCTTCAATCAGTAAAGTGCTGACAAGGGACATTGCCTTTTCATTGGTTTCCCGAACCGGATTTATCTTCTCGTTCATTACTTTTCTTTTCCTGGTTCACATCCATAAATCTGATCTATATACAAAACAAATTCTGGTTGTAGGAGGAACTTCCATGCTCGGACAAATGATGGAAAAGCAACTGATGATTTCCAGCATCATCGAACATGCTGCCCGTTACCACGGTGATACCGAAATTGTATCTGTAAATACAGATGGCAGCCAGCATCGGACCAATTACAACTCCATCAATGACAGAGCAAGACTGGTGGCTTCAGCCCTTGTCAAACGTGATCTTTCAGACTCCGACAGGATTGGCACTCTTGCCTGGAACAATCACCGTCACATTGAACTTTATTACGGGATCGCAGGAGCAGGATATGTTTGTCATACTGTGAATCCGCGACTGTTTCCCGAGGAACTTGTCTACATCATGGGCCATGCGGAAGACAAAATAATGTTCTTCGATGCAACGTTCATTCCGCTCGTTGACAGCATCCGTGACAAGTTGCCGAATATTGAAGAATGGATATTGATGGAGGCCAGAGACGAGCAAATCGCTGCTGAACACCCTTGGATCGGCTTTTATGAGGATTTCCTCGCTACCGGAGATGAAGAGTATCACTGGCCGGAATTTGATGAAAACAGGGCCTCTTCCCTTTGTTATACTTCCGGAACTACCGGAAACCCCAAAGGTGTTCTGTATTCACATCGTTCAACATTGCTCCATGCAATGATGTCTGCGACACCCGATGTGATGGGATTTTCCGCAAGAGATTGCCTGTTACCCGTTGTCCCCATGTTTCACGTAAACGCCTGGGGGTCACCATATGCAGCTGCTCTCACCGGTGCGAAATTGGTAATGCCCGGACCCGGACTTGACGGTAAAAGCCTGGCCACTTTGTTCAATGACGAGAGAGTAACAATTTCCGCCGGAGTACCTACAATCTGGGCGGGGCTAATACAGTATCTGGAAGAAAGTGGCACCAAATTGCCACACATGAACCGTACTGTCATCGGAGGCTCAGCCTGCCCGCCGTCCATGATTGAAAAATTTCGCAACGATTATGGTGTCGAGGTTCTCCATGCCTGGGGCATGACAGAAATGTCACCGCTGGGTACGGTCAATCATCTCAAGAACAAGCATTTTGAATTATCAGAAGAACAGCAAAGTGAAATTCGGCTCAGTCAGGGCCGGCCACCTTATGGAATGGAGCTTGCCGTTTTTGATGATGAATTCACCCGCCTACCCAATGATGGTGAAACCCAGGGGAATCTTCATTGCAGGGGACCTTGGGTATTGAGTGATTATTTTCTGGCGGAGAATGATCCCGCTCTGCAGCATGGATGGTTTCACACTGGAGACGTGGCAACCCTCGATGAGGATGGGTTCATGGTTATCAGGGACCGCTCCAAAGACATTATCAAGTCAGGTGGCGAATGGATTTCAACAGTCGAGCTGGAAAATATTGCGGTTGGCCATCCAGCAATTGCCACGGCAGCCGCTATCGCAGCGAAACACGAAAAATGGGATGAACGCCCAGTAATCATTGCTGTGAAAGCGACAGACGCTGCGGTTTCGGAAGAGGAGTTGATCGCATACTACGAAAATAAGATCGCCAAGTGGCAGATTCCTGACAGGGTAATTTTTGTAGACGCATTGCCGCTCGGAGCTACCGGAAAAATTCTCAAGAAGGATTTGCGGGAAAAATTTTCTGACTGTCTTCTGGCCTAGGCTCAATACACCATCGGATAATACTGAAATCACTCCCAGGGCAACAATTGTCTCTACCACACCAATCATTTGCTTTTACGTGAACGTAACTTGTTGCAATTTTGCGCATACCTTGTATACGAATTGACAAACAAAATATCCCAGCCTTGGAGGTGAACGTATGAGTCTGGATTCAGCATTTGAAGCAATTTCGAGCAAGGTAGGAAGCGGCAGTGGAATTGGCGCAACCGTTAAATTTGATTGTGGTGATTCCGGATCCATCTTTGTCGATGGCAATGCAACTCCACCAACGGTGTCCAAAGACAATGCAGAAGCAGATTGCACGGTCATCTGTGACGCTGAGACACTGGATAGCCTGATCGCTGGTGATCTGGATCCGACAGCAGCATTTATGCAAGGCAAGATCAAGGTTGAGGGCGACATGGGCGTCGCCATGAAACTCAGTTCCTTGTTCTAAACGGAAATTCAACTTGATTTCAAATTGGGCAGCATTCATGCTGCCTTTTTTGTTTGTGGACGAGTGGACAATGGCTGACCATGGATATGAATCGGGTAGATTGAATCTGCCTTTCGTTGGATTTGCGACATTCGGCAAAAACCCGGTGTCGGAAGATTGGGACGATTTAAAAGCGGATGTTGCCATATTAGGTGCACCATTTGATTTCGGGACCCAGTACCGGTCTGGCGCTCGCTTTGGGCCGCGGGCGATCCGGGAAGCTTCGACCTTGTTTTCATTTGGCCACGCCGGTGCCTATGACCATGAAGATGATGCAACTTATTTACCCGGCGGCGTGAAGATCGTGGATATGGGTGATGCGGACATCATCCACACGGACACGGAAAAAAGCCATTCGAACATCGAATTCGGGGTTCGAAAGGCTCTAGCGGCTGGCGCATTGCCGGTTACCCTGGGAGGAGATCACTCAATCAACATTCCCTGCATCCGCGCATTCGATGATCAAGAGCCCATACATATTGTTCAGATAGATGCCCACCTGGATTTCGTCGATGTCCGTCACGGTGTTCGTAATGGTCACGGAAATCCGATGCGCCGGGCTGCGGAAAAAGAATATGTGACCGGACTAAGCCAAATTGGCATCCGCAACGTATCCTCAACCGCAAAGGAAGGATATACTGACGCCCGGGCCATGGGATCGGATATCCTATCCGTACGCCAGTTTCGAAATCTCGGCGTCGATAAAGTCCTGCAGCGCATTCCGGAGCGAGCAAGATATTATGTCACAATAGACATTGACGGTTTTGACCCATCGATTGCACCGGGGACCGGAACCCCCAGCCATGGTGGCTTCTTGTATTACGAGGTCCTTGAACTTCTACAGGGTTTGTCAAAACGCGGGGATGTTGTCGGGATGGATCTTGTTGAAGTCGCCCCTGACTATGACCATTCGGGGTCCACCGCATTTCTGGCTTCGCAAATCCTGTTGAATTTTCTCGGATTTATTTTCCACAATCGCGATACATGACGTTTCATCCATTCACCAATTGTGATTTTTTTTGACTTTTTCGTTGACGCTAGCAGAACAAACATGTTCATTAATGCATTGGAGAAAATGCGGAGAACTAGAGAGCAATCTCAGTCCGCGTCAGGGAGTAGAGCGATAAAACATGGCAGTGAGTAAATCAGCCACGGACAATTCGTATGTCCGTTTTGAAAACGTTCAGAAAAGCTACGATGGGGAAGTACTGGTTGTTAAAGACCTGAATCTCGATATTCAGAAGGGCGAGTTTGTTACGATGCTCGGGCCTTCCGGTTCAGGTAAGACAACATGTCTGATGATGCTTGCAGGGTTTGAACCCGCAACCCATGGCGAAATTTTTCTTGATGACCGACCCATCAACATGGTTCCGCCAAACAAACGCGGCATTGGTATGGTTTTCCAGAACTACGCCTTGTTTCCACATATGTCGGTCGCAGAAAACTTGGCATTTCCCCTGCAGGTACGGGGCATGTCAAAAGCGGATCAGGAAGCGCGTGTAAACCGTGTTCTCGAAATGGTTGAACTGCCCCAAATGGCGGGCAGGAGAATTGCCCAGCTCTCTGGTGGTCAGCAGCAACGTATCGCTGTTGCACGCGCGTTGGTATTTGAGCCAAATCTGGTTTTGATGGATGAACCGCTTGGCGCGTTGGACAAGCAATTGCGCGAACAAATGCAATATGAAATCAAGCACATTCATGAAAACCTCGGGGTAACCGTTGTCTATGTTACCCATGACCAAACTGAAGCCCTGACAATGTCTGATCGGGTTGCAGTATTCGAAGATGGCGTTATTCAGCAACTGTCATCGGCAGAATCTCTTTACGAAGATCCTCAAAACTCTTTTGTCGCCCAGTTCATCGGCGAAAACAATAAGCTTAATGGCACTGTGACAAAGGTATCGGGAGAAGTTTGTCAAATTCAATTGGAAGACGGAACGAAAGTAAAGGCCAAGAAGGTCAATGTTTCTGCAGCTGGTGACAAATCAACACTCTCATTGAGACCGGAACGGGTGGAACTTGATCCGCCAAAATCCATGGACAATGTAATTGAGGGCAAGATCGAGGAGCTGATCTATCTGGGTGACCACATCCGGGTTCGCATGAACGTTGCAGGTAATGACGAGTTTATCGTCAAGGTACGGAACCGCAGCAACAGGCCTCATATGGCTGAAGGCGAAACCAAGAAAATTGGCTGGGCCAGTGAAGATTGTAAAGCACTGGATTTTTCAGGGTAAAGAATTTGCACTATCTTGCAGAGGGCAATGATGTGCGAAACGAGATGCTCCATTCATATGGAGCATGAAACTAAAGGGAGAAAATTATGAAAATGACTAAACTACTTGCTGGTACGGCCATTGGCCTTGCCATTGCAGCTGGTTCAGTAGCGGCTAACGCTGCTGAGATAACCATTGTGTCCTGGGGTGGTGCTTACACCAAGTCTCAGGTGGAAGCTTATCATAAGCCTTTCATTGAGAAGACCGGTGCAAAGGTTAATTCAGAAGACTACAATGGCGGTATTGCCGAAATCAAAGCTCAGGTTGAAGCAGGTAACGTGACATGGGATATCGTTGACGTTGAACTTTCAGACGCTATTCGCGCATGTGATGAAGGTCTTCTGGAAACAATCGACCATTCAACACTGCCAGCTGGCGCTGATGGAACACCTGCAACCGAAGATTTCCTGGATGGAACTCTTTATGATTGCGCTGTTGCCAACATCGTCTGGTCAACCATCTACGCTTATGATTCAACAAAAATCACTGATGGTCCGTCAACGATGGCAGACTTCTTTGACACAGGAAAATTCCCTGGCAAGCGAGGCCTGCGCAAAGGTCCTAAAGTGAACCTCGAGTTCGCCCTGATTGCTGATGGAGTTCCGGCTGCAGAAGTCTACGATGTGCTTGCAACACCGGAAGGTGTCGACCGTGCATTTGCAAAACTCGACACAATCAAGGATGAAGTTGTCTGGTGGGAAGCAGGCGCTCAGCCTCCACAGCTTCTTGCTGATGGCGAAGTTGCAATGACAACTGCTTACAATGGCCGTATCTTTAATGCGGTTGCTGGCGAAGATAAGCCGTTCGAGATCGTCTGGGACGGTCAGGTTTATGACCTTGACCTCTGGGTTATCCCAAAAGGTGCCAAGAACAAGGACACTGCATTTGAGTTCCTGAATTTCTCAACAGCAACTGAGCAGCTTGCAGCTCAGGCTTCCTACATCTCATATGGCCCTGCTCGCAAGTCTTCCGCACCGTTGGTTGGCAAGTATCACAACAAGGACATCGACATGGGTCCACAAATGCCAACAGCGCCGGAAAACCTCGCGAATGCTGTTCAGAGCAACTTCGAGTTCTGGGCTGACAATTCAGATCAGTTGACCGAACGTTTCAACGCCTGGTTGGCAAACTAATACATGAATGTGAAAGGGCAGCTTGGCTGCCCTTTCCGCTTTTTCCGGTAAAATCAAAACGATAAATAGCAACCGGGACCGGGATTAATTGAAGGATTGGCAGCAAGATGGCAGATACTGCAATCAAAGAACCGCTCGTTGCATATGATGGCACGCCCCTAAAGCAGCAGCTTGTGAAGACCACGCGTAAGATGCGGATGCGTGCCCTATTGCTAACTTTGCCGCTGGTTCTGTTCCTGATGCTGTCTTTTGTATTTCCAATCGGTGACATGTTGGTCCGCTCGTTCAAAAATCCAGCGGGTTCAAATGTGGTTCCAAATTTTGCCGAACTCATCCAGAACTGGGATGGAAATGACTATCCTCCCGATGAAATGATCAAAGTGTTTGTTGAAGATCTCGCGAACGCCAGGAAAGTCCGGGAAGTCGGCAAAACGGTTGGTAATCTGGCAACCCGTATCAACTATGAAATTCCAGGCACTCGAAGCCTGTTCACCAAAACCGCACGTAAAGCTGGCAAAATAACCGAGGGCCCCTATCTCGATGCATTGATCGAAATCGACAAAAAATGGGAAAACCAGAATGTCTGGAAAACCCTGAAACGGGCAACGCGCGATTACACCCTTTCATTCTATCTGGCTGCAACCGACCGAAAGTTTGATGAACAGGAAAACATTGTACAGGCGGACGAGTTATATCGCATCTATCTGCCGATCCTTTGGAAGACGCTGTGGCTTTCTGCTCTTATTACGTTTTTGTGTTTTATCATCGCTTATCCGGTATCCTATCTGCTTTCAACGCTGCCACTACGCACATCAAACCTGTTGATGATTTTGGTCCTGCTGCCATTTTGGACATCGCTTCTGGTGAGAACGTCAGCATGGATCGCCATGCTTCAGAAAGAGGGCATCATCAACAACACGCTCGTTTTCCTGGGCTTTATTAGTGACGATAGCCGCATCCAGATGATCTATAACGCGCAGGGAACAGTAATTTCGATGGTGCACATCCTGCTTCCGTTCATGATATTGCCGCTCTATTCGGTCATGAAAACCATTCCGCCAAGTTACATGCGCGCTGCAAAATCGATGGGAGCGTCAAATTTCTACGCCTTTACCAGGGTGTACTTCCCCCAAACCACCCCAGGAATGGCGGCAGGAACACTGTTGGTATTCATTCTCGCCATTGGCTACTACATCACACCGGCCCTTGTTGGTGGTAATGATGGCCTACTCATTTCCAACCTGATCGCGAACCACATTCAAAAAACCTTGAACTGGTCTCTCGGTGCAGCACTTGGTGCCATTCTCTTGACTGTCGTGCTTGTCCTGTATTGGGTCTACAACAAGCTGGTCGGTGTTGATAACTTGAAATTCGGGTAGGAAACAAAGATGACGTTACAAGAAAGAATCAAGAGCCCCGGTTTCATCGCCCTTGCAGTAGCTACCTTGCTGTTCCTTCTCTATACG
This sequence comes from Rhizobiaceae bacterium, assembly GCA_051009575.1. Lineage (GTDB taxonomy): Bacteria > Pseudomonadota > Alphaproteobacteria > Rhizobiales > Rhizobiaceae > JAALLB01. Next base: position 86 of record JBPCWL010000013.1, on the reverse strand, counting down.
GGATCAGGTGCAGGGACAGTCGGTTTTGCAATCATTTTCGGCATTCCGCTGTTTGCAATGAACCCGCTTCCTGCCTACGCGACAAC
>JBPCWL010000012.1:0-79421 GCA_051009575.1 Rhizobiaceae bacterium | reverse complement strand
GCCTACGCGACAACCAGCGAAAAAATCTGGAAATATGTGTTCTTGGCAGTCTGCACAATCATCTTCATTTTTTTGATTTTGCCAATTCTGATCATCATTCCGCTATCGTTTAACGCAGAACCCTACTTCAGTTTCACTGAAGGCATGATGAGACTGGACCCGGATTCTTACTCTTTCCGTTGGTATGCCGACATTGTGCGATTTGGAATGACCGCACCAGATGCCGCGAGCGGCTGGTGGACTGATATGTGGAACAACGCCACTTGGGTCCGGGCATTCCGCAATTCATTTTTCCTTGCGATTATGTCAACCATTCTCGCAACCACACTCGGGACATTGGCAGCACTGGGCCTTTCGCGACCTGAAATGCCATACCGCTCTGCAATCACCAGCTTACTGATTTCACCGATGATCGTGCCGCTGGTTATTACCGCAACCGGCATGTTCTTCTTCTATGGCGGCACCATGAAAGGTGTCATTCCATTTTACCCGGACGGACTTGCAAAAACCTATCTCGGCTTGATTCTGGCGCACGCAACCCTTGGAGTTCCCTTCGTCATCATTACCGTTACGGCTACGCTGAGTGGTTTTGACCGTTCATTGATCCGGGCTTCACAAAGCTTGGGGGCAAATGGCACGACTACCTTTTTCAAGGTCATCATGCCATTGATCCTTCCAGGCATGATTTCCGGCGCATTGTTTGCTTTCATCACTTCACTTGATGAGGTTGTTGCAGTGATCTTCATGGCAGATGTGGACCAACGTACAATTCCGCGTCAAATGTTCTCCGGTCTTCGTGAGCAGATCAGCCCGACAATCCTGGCCGTTGCGACACTTCTGGTTACCATGTCGATCATCTTGCTTACGACTATCGAGATGCTTCGCCGTCGTTCAGAAAGACTGCGCGGCATGTCTCCGGGCTAATGATCGCCAACAAGGATAGTGTCGAAACACTGAAAGATCTGATTGATGTTGCATCCAGCATGGTTGTGCTGACAGGTGCCGGCATTTCTACTGAATCAGGCGTTCCCGATTTCCGGTCTCCAGGCGGATTGTGGGAGCAGTTCCGCATCGTCCAATATGGTGAATATGTCGAAAGCGAAGAAGCCCGGATTGAAGACTGGCAACGCCGCTTTTTCATGAAAGACCAGATCGGATCGGTAGAACCGAATATCGGACACACCAAGATTGCTGAGTGGATCGAAAGTGGCAAATGCACGGGTCTCGTGACACAAAATGTCGACGGTCTTCACCAGCGCGGCGGCGTGCCACAAGAAAGGATAATCGAGATTCACGGCAACGCAACCACGTCCTCTTGCATAAGTTGCGGCAAAAATCATGACATGGAGCTTTGCCGGTCGCTCTTCGAGAGCAGCGGTAAAAGCCCCAAGTGCCAGTCATGCGGTGGATTGGTAAAAGCTGATATCGTCATGTTTGGTGAGAAGATGCCGGTATCTGAAACCAACCGGGCTTTTGAGCTGGCTGAGCAGGCGGATCTTTTTATCGCGATCGGAACTTCGCTGGTAGTTCAGCCCGCCGCAGCCCTTCCACTTCATGCAAAACGAAATGGTGCAAAAATGGCAATTCTGAATCGGGAACCGACCGAACTGGACCGTTTTTCAGATTGTGTCGTCAATGGTGAAATTGGCACGGTGTTAGGCCATATTTGATCTGACTAAATTGCGTCTTCTATCAGCCAGAAACGATCCTGTCCCCAAGCTGAAACATTGCCGTATTGCAATGTCGGCACTCCCCAGCAGCCCGTAGCAACCATGTCCAGGCGGTTGTTCTCTACCCAATTCTCCCAATCACGATTCTTAAGTGCTGCTTCGCATCGTTCCCAGTTCAAACCGGCCTCATCACACACCCCTCGCAGCCCCTTGTTAGTCGCCAAATCAATTCCCTTTGCAAAAACAGCCGGCAATGCCACATCAAAGAAGGCCTCTTGTTGGCTTGATTTCCTGGCAAAATACGCAATTGCGTAAATGCGCTCGACACCCTCTCCCAATGGATCCGCTATACGGCCAAATTGAAGCCCCGCTTTTTCAGCCTCGCGTTTTGCATCTTTCAAGATATAAAACCGCTTCGCAGACGGTACTTTCATATTGCGCATCATCATCGGCAAAACAGGTTTGAGATCAAGTTCAATTTCATTCTCGGCGGCAAACTTTCTTGCCTTGAAGTAACCGATATAGCTGTAAGGACTTCGCGCCGAAAAATAGTAGGATAGATGTCTTATTTTTCCGGTCAGGGCCTCAGCCTGCTCTTGCTTTACGGGTTCAAGCAGCGGCCCACTTGCGCTTGCACCAAGCCCCATATCCGAAAAACGCTCCTCAAGATGATAAAGCCTATCGGGCCCCCAATACCATTCTCCTCCGTAAAAAAGCGTGGCGGAAAGATAATGCCTTTTCCGTTTCAGTAGCCTTTCCGCTGCACGGAGATTTTCAACTCCTTGTTCCGGGGCATGCCTGATGCAATCTGAAGGCATGCCACTCCAAAAAGCTTCTCCAGCTGCAAATGCTTTTTGAAGGAAGTCCCCTCCGTTGGTCTCCAACGCCAACAATGCTCCAGCCAACTCTGCGCTTTCCTCAGTCTTTGCGGCATTCCTGTTTTCGTGAAATGTTAATCCGAACCGCCTTGCAAGCCGCACGCAGTCCTGAACTGCGTAGGATGCAAGCATCTTTTTCTCCGGATACATATCTGGATCAAGCCTTGCAATCACATGGGGCACCAATTTCACTCGAAATTTCTCGAGAAATGCGGGCAGAATTTGCACCATCAAATGACTGTAGGGATCATCGAGGCGATGGAAATAGTGAACTTCATGGGGCTGTCCGCGAAACCTCCGTATAGTTTCATTGCCAAATCGCGATGCGGTTCTATTAGCAGGACTGGTGATGAGAGCCGCCAGCAGCGATTTCAAATATACTGTGTACACAGCTTATTCAGACCTCTGAAATACAAGCGGTTCATCTCCGTTATTCCATTGCGGATATTTTTTCATGATGAACGAAAATCGCGTACTGTCCAAAAACTCCTCCAACCAGCGAATGACATTCTTCCAGTCCTGTTGCCAGAACCAGTCCCGGTCGACATGGGCAAATTGGCGGATAAACGGCAAGATGGCGATATCCGCCAATGACATCCGGTCTCCGAATAGATATTTCTTACCCATGAGATTTTGTTCCAACTTGTTGACAAAAATTGAGCCGAGCCTTTTTTCTGCTTTTATATCAATACCATCAGAACGGCCGGGATATTTGTAACGGTCCAGTGCTTCCTTGAACGGACCGTCATTTTCGACAATCAGATCGCGCATTTCTTCGAGAATCTCTGGTGCAAAATTCAGCAATCCCTCACAATCTTCCTGTGCCAGCGCCCAGTCCATAATGTCGAGGCTTTGTTCCAAAACCTTGCCGTCCGGGAGCACCAAAACCGGGACCGTGCCTTTGGGACTGGCTGCAAGCATTTCCGAAGGTTTGTCACGCAGGATGACCTCACGCAATTCAACACGCTGTCCGCTGGAAGCAATCGCAAATCTCGCCCTGATTGCATAAGGGCAACGCCTGAAGGAATATAAAATAGGAGAATCGCGATAAGTCATTGGTTAAAAATATATTAACGAGGAGATGAATAACAGGTCCGAAGAGATTTGTGCGCGAGAATCAACTGGCATATATGTAACAACATAGTGATTCGCGTACTGATTCGGCGAGGGATCAGAAAAACGAAATACTGCATTTATGGGGGACACCATGCATCAAGCTGTAAAGCGCGCGGCAGCAGAGTCAGTAACAGACCTTTCTGACGAAGAACTCGTTCCAAACAACGACACAGAAAGTCCAGTTATCAACCGGAACATTGAAAAACTTCGTAACAAAATCAAATCAGCAAGACTTGAAAAATTGATGGCCAGCCAACTGGAGGCTGAACTTTCTATCGATCATATCGAGATAGAAGAGCCTGATGTTTCGGAACTTCATTTGGAAGAAGAACCGGAGTTCATTTCAAAAGCGACCACTTTGGAAACCTATTCGGATGCGAGAAAAAATGAGGATTTGGCTTCCGATGAAAGGTTTTCATTCGGCAACAGCCGCTCTGGCGCCGGTGACATTCAAAGGTCACGCAGGACCTGCGATGAGATGGCGAAAAACATCAAGAACAGCTCCAATGTATTTTTGAAAATGATCGAACAAGCCAGCGGGATGGCAGAGTACCTGGAAGTAGTGGAGCAGGAACTAAATGATCTCGAACGGGCACGTATCCATATTCGCGAACTTGAGGAAAATTCGGACCAGTCCCGAATTCAAATTCAGGAGTTTCAATCTACGATTGAGAAGCAAAAAAAGCAGATTGAAATGCTTGAGGCAATTCGCAAAAATACAGCGGATGCGCATGAGAGTTCCAAGAACGAAATAACCCAATTGCAAAATGCGTTGCGAAAAAGAGATCGGGAAATTGGCAATCTGCAATCAGGTATTTCCGACGCAAATCGCGACAAAAACAGCCTGAAATCGGAACTTGGCAAACTCGAATTGGAAGTTCAGCACGGAAACCAGGCTTTAACAACTGCAAGGGAAAAACTTCGAAACAAGGATGTGGAGCTAACAAAGCTCGTCGCCGATCTAAACGAAGTTGTGACGGATAACGATGAAATCAGGGACAAATTCGCCGATATCGAATCGAAATACAACGACTTGAATAAGCGTGGGCTGGATCAACAAAGTCAGAATTACAGCAAAATTCATGATTTGGAGAATTTGGTGCGCGATCTGAAGCGTCAAATCCAGATGTCAAACCAGGAAAAGGCCGAGTTACAGGTAGAACTTAGCGCCGCCAACAACCTTCTTGTGTTACATGAAGAAATGATCGACACACTATCTCATGACAAAACCGGATAATGGCGAACTAAAGCGGCCCAAATGGCCGGATTAAACTTCTTCACGATTTGAGCGTCTGGCATGTTCTTCTCTTGCCAGACGCTTTTTTTGTTTCTGGGCTACCTGATCAACTGCAATGTGGGCTTCACCGCGTTTTCTTGCTAATTCGATCTGCCGCTGCCGCTCAGCAAATCTTCTTCGTTGTTGTTCGTTCATTTTGTCGTGGCAGCGAGGACAGGAAACACCGGGCGCATAGAAATCCGTCAATTTGTCTTCTTGCGTGATCGGGTGACGGCAGGCATGGCACAAGTCATAGGGTCCCTGCTCCAAGCCATGTCCAACACTAACCCTTTGATCGAACACAAAGCACTCACCCTCCCACAGACTGTTTTTCTCGGGAATGGTTTCAAGGTATTTAAGGATGCCTCCATTCAGATGGTACACATTTTCAAAGCCTTCCGCCTTAAGTAGCGAAGTGGATTTTTCACACCTGATACCGCCGGTGCAAAACATCGCGATTTTCTTGTCCTTCGGGAGATTTTTCTGTGATTTCAACCAATCGGGAAATTCACGAAAACTTGTCGTTTTGGGATCAACCGCGCCTTTGAAAGTTCCAATTGAAACTTCATAATCATTACGGGTGTCTATCACGATCACATCTGGATCCTTGATCAGCCCGTTCCAGTCTTCAGGGTTCACATATTCGCCAACATCATTGATTGGACTGACCCCCTCAACACCCAGCGTTACTATTTCCTTTTTCAACCGCACTTTCATTCGATAGAACGGGTTTTCTGTGGCCCAGCTTTCCTTGTGTTCCAAAGACGTGAACCTGGGGTCCTGTCTTATGAAAGCTAGAAGTGAACGTACACCATCTTCCGGTCCTGCAACCGTTCCATTGATACCTTCATGCGCGAGAAGTATCGTGCCCATGACATCATTTGATTTTGCTGAATCCAGAATAGCGACCTGCAGGTTAGCAAAGTCAGGAAGATCCACAAAGTGGTAAAAAGCAGTTACGAGGTATTTGGTCATTGGCCCTTGTTTCAGAAAATGTGGAAAGTTCTCAATACAGAAAAGTTGGCAAAACGCCAACTTTTCCTTATGTCTTCAGACATGAACTCTGCAGAAGCAAATTGCGTAACAAATGAGATACATCGGCGATTTCAGGAAAGTAAAGTGGAATGAAGCTCGACGACATTGATATCAAAATCCTGCGCGTCCTGCAGGAAAATGCGGACAGGAATATAAATGATATTGGCCAGTTGGTTGGTTTGAGCCACACCCCTTGCTGGCGACGAATAAAGAAGATGGAAGAGGCGGGCTACATCAAGGAAAAACGATACATTCTCGATTCTGAGAAAGTTGGACTGGATGTTTCCATTTTCGTTTTCGTCCGGCTCGACACCCATTCTTCGGAAGTGCTTGAACAGTTCGAAGCCGCAACTCTGTCAGTACCAGAAATTCTCCAGTGCTATACCATGAGCGGAGAATTTGATTACCTGTTGCGGGTAGTCGTCAGGACAGTCAGGGATTACGAAAAAACGGTAAAAGGCAAACTTCTGAAACTGCCACATGTAGGAGTGATGAATTCCCACTTTTCGTTAAACGAGATAAAGAATACCACTTGTCTGCCGTTATAACTGTCGCACAACTGCCGCTGCTTTGGCGAAATTGTCCTATTTTGCTTTCAAAAACAGGACAGAATTTTCTTACATTTGAATTTCCCTCCGATTTTTAAACTGCAATTCTCCCTGAAATGCCCCATATTGAATAAAAGGAAAGAATCTCTCGGAGGCCATAATGGGAGAGACTAAACCAGCTGCAAATATTGTCGCTGCACGCCAAATAACCCTGGAAGACAAATATACCGCGACTGAAGGCAAGGTTTTCATGAACGGCACCCAGGCGCTTGTCCGTTTACCGATGGTCCAGATGCGCCGCGACAAGGAAGCAGGCCTGCATACCGGTGCATTCATTTCGGGATATCGGGGTTCTCCAATTGGGGCTTATGATTTTGCATTGCAGAACGCAAAAAAACACCTCGACAAACATGGAGTAGTTTTCCAACCGGGCGTGAATGAGGATTTGGCCGCAACTGCAGTATGGGGCACCCAGCAATTGCATACATCACCGGGAGCCAACAAAGATGGCGTTGTCGGTTTCTGGTATGGCAAGGGGCCGGGTGTAGATCGTTCAGGTGACGTTTTCAAACATGCCAACTCAGCCGGCACTTCGCCACACGGAGGAGTTCTCGCATTTGCCGGTGATGATCACACTGCAAAATCCTCAACCATTGCTCATCAATCTGATCATGCCTTCATGTCAGCAATTATGCCAATGCTGTTCCCATCCAGCGTTCAGGAGTTTATCGAACTTGGGCTGCTGGGGATCGCGATGTCGCGATATTCTGGGCTTTGGGTGGGCTATAAAGTTATTGCTGACACGATTGAAACTACCGGAGTGGTCGACCTTTCCGGTGAAAAAAGACGGTTTGCTGCCCCAACAGATTTTGAATTGCCGGAAGGCGGTTTAAACCTGAGATGGCCGGATGCTATCCTCGAACAAGACGAGCGGCTTCAGGAACACAAAGCTTACGCTGCACTTGCCTTTGCACGTGCCAACAGTGTTGATCAGATCGTTTACGACAGCAAGAAACCCAGATTTGGGATTGTTGCCTCAGGCAAAGCATTTGAGAATGTCCGTGAAGCACTGCGGCAATTGGACATTGACGAGAAAGTTGCGAACGAAATCGGACTGCGACTTTACAAGGTCCGAATGCCATGGCCATTGGAACCCGAAGGTATCCGGAAATTTTCAGAAGGACTGGAAGAGGTTCTGGTGATCGAGGAACGCCGCGAGGTTATCGAGCACCAGATCAAGCAACAGCTCTTTAATTGGCGGGCAGATGTCAGACCCAGGATTGTCGGAAAATTTGACCATGAAGACCGGCATATATTGAAACTCAATGAGGAAATGACCGCTGGCGTTGCAGTACGCGCAATCTCCACGCGCCTTTTGACATTTGATTTGCCCGGTGGCCTTGCAAGTCGCATCAAGCAGAAACTTGCCTACTATGAAGAGCGTGCAGCGATACGTCAAAAGCATGAGGCGCCGGTAACCCGTACCGCTCATTTTTGTTCTGGCTGTCCACACAACACATCTACACGGGTTCCCGATGGAAGCCGTGCAATGGCTGGTATCGGATGTCATTTCATGGCGGTCTGGATGGACAGAAAAACCGAAACCTTTTCCCATATGGGTGGCGAAGGTATCAGCTGGACAGGCCTGCAGCATTTTACGGATGAAGAGCATGTGTTCGCAAATTTGGGTGACGGCACATACTTCCATTCAGGTTATTTGGCAATTCGTGCTGCGGTCGCTTCTGGCGCAAATATTACCTACAAGGTCCTCTTCAACGATGCGGTTGCCATGACAGGTGGTCAGGCACATGACGGCCCGCTAGATCCCCCAACCATCTCACACCAGTTAAAGTCCGAAGGTGTAAAAGAGATATGGCTGATTTCGGATGAACCCGAACGCTACCCCAAATCCCTGCTTGCACCAGATACCGAAGTCAGATCCCGCGAGTACATAGAGGAAGTGCAACGCCATTTGCGCAAGGTAAAGGGATGTACGGCCATCATTTACGACCAAACCTGTGCTGCAGAACTGCGTCGGCGGCGCAAGCGCGGCATGGCCCCGGACCCGGACAAACGGGCCTTTATCAATCCGTTGGTTTGTGAAGGGTGCGGCGACTGCTCAGTTCAGTCCAATTGTATTTCCATTGAACCACTAGATACAGAATGGGGTCGCAAACGCAAAATCAATCAGTCCGCCTGCAACAAGGATTTTTCCTGCGTTGAAGGATTTTGCCCGTCATTTGTAACTGTTCACGGTGGTTCCCTGAAAAAACCCGAGCTGCCGGAACTTGATGTATCCACCCTTCCCGAAGTTTCCACGCCCAAATTGGATGGTGTTTATAACATTGCCATTACCGGTGTTGGCGGGACCGGCGTGCTAACTATCGGCGCTATCATTGGGATGGCAGCTCATTTGGAAGACAATGCCGCGGTCATTTTGGATATGGCCGGACTGGCCCAAAAAGGCGGAGCAGTTCTGAGTCATGTGCGTCTTGCACCAACGCCAAACCTTGTAACCGCACCCCAAATCGTCACCGGCGAAGCTGATCTGTTGTTGGCAGCAGACACCGTTGTTGCAGCATCGCAAAACTCTGTCGCTTTGTTCAGTCCGGAAAACACCAACGCAGTTATCAATACTCATCTCAGCCCGGTTTCAAATTTTATTTTCGATCGCGATTTTGATTTCCGTGAAATCGGTGTCGTGGATACAATCAAGGAACATGTAAAAGGTGACGTCAGCCAGGTGGACTTTACAAAACTGGCTGAAAGCGTTTGTGGTGATGCAATCGCCACCAATATCATGATGGTTGGTTATGCATGCCAAAAAGGTTTGCTTCCTGTTTCTCCAGCATCGATAGAAAAAGCAATTGAACTAAATGCAGTTGCAGTAGAGGCAAACAAACGGGCATTTTACTGGGGTCGCAAGTTTGCAGCTTCACCAAATGCACTTTCAGAACTTCTTGACAAGCTGCAACCTGCGCCAGTCGAACCCGATACGCTTTCAGATATCATCGCCAAGCGGCAAAAATTCCTGACTGATTATCAGAATGAGCGGTATGCAAATACCTATCGGGATTTTGTTTCAAAAGTTGAACACGCAGAAGAAAAGCTCGGCAAAAACCGGGATCTGACAAATGCCGTCGCGAGAAACTTGTTCAAGTTGATGTCCTACAAGGATGAATACGAAGTCTCACGCCTATACACGAATGGCGAGTTCGAAAAACAAATTGCCAACACTTTCGAAGGCGATTTCAAACTCAACTATCACCTTGCACCGCCGATAATCGGAATTGGAAAAAAGCCAAACGGACGACCGCGCAAACGGGCCTTTGGATCTTGGATGATGCCCGCATTTCGCCAGCTTGCAAAGCTGAAAGGGCTGCGCGGTGGAGTTTTTGACATCTTCGGTCATTCCAAAGAGCGCAAACTGGAACGCAAACTGATTGCCGACTACAAGGACACGATTGACCACCTGCTTCCGGAACTTTCAGAAAAGAACAGGCATTTTGCTACAGCACTTGCCAGATTACCGGACGATATTCGCGGGTTTGGGCCGGTAAAGGAGCTGGCTATCAAGAAAGCCAATGACAAGAAAGCTGACTTGCTGAACCAGTTTTCAAATTCACCTTCGGGTTCAAAAGCTGGCAAATCTACCGAGCCTGAAACAATCAGCTAAACAAAATTGAAGTTTAGTTACGTACCACATTGTAGCGAATACAGCGATTTCCATCGCAAAGTAAAAATGTCTGCCTTAATCCCGGAGTAAGGTCCACAACTGCGACCTGCGTTGTTACACCTTCACCCCTTGCAAGAGACAGAAGCTGCAGCCCCGGCACAATGTCCCCAAAATCATTGAAGACTCGGATGTTTCCATCAATTCCAAAATCAAGTGGAAATGCCAACGCAACCTGGTCGGTAAAACTTACCAGCCTTTCTGGATGGTCAACCACGCGAACATCTTGTTGCGATGGCGGAAACACAAATCCATGAAACTGGATACTTTCCGCCCGTGCCTGGTCAAAGGAAAACAAGAAGACACAAAGAAAAATGATTATCTTGGCAAAACGTTGGAATAGCATATGAATTCATATGCAAATAGCAAACCACACCATCTGTACCGTGCTGCTACAGAATGCGCCCATATTAATCATTTGGTCCAATTTTCTTCTCAATATGGCACATGTTTTTCACATTAAATTAACCAGCGGTGGAAACTTTTTGGAAATCCCTGCCTGTTACAAAAGCCGGTGACGCAGGGGGCAACTTTGGTTCTCCTTACAATTTGAATATTGATTCTCGAAACCGATATCCAGGTTGGGTGACCTTTTGCTTTGCGTCTAAAAAAGCAAAACAGAAAAGTTACAGGAGAGTACTTGTGAAAAACATTTTAAAAGTTGCGATGGTAGCCGGCTTTGCTGCCGTTCCAATGCACGCAAATGCTGTTACCGGCGACGTACAGTTCAACGGTACAGTTACGCATACATGCGTTATCAACGTTGGCCGTCAAGGTACAATGGTTGCTGATGCAGCATTCCAAAACCTTGATTCAACAAATGCTGGTGGCCAATCAGGTCAAGCTCAAATCGTTGCCACGGGTAATGGTTTTGATGTCAGCATCGATGTTCCAGCTGCATTCGGCACTGAGCCTGCAGCTGATGCAACCGCTGAAACATTCTCAGGCGCATATACAACTTCCGGCGCAACCGTTACTTCCGGTTCAGCTGTCGGTGGCGCAAACAGTGGTGCTCAGAACCTGAGCAACGGTACCACTGACGTAGACATTAACCTTGCTGCTGCAAAAGCTGGCGCCGATGTATTCGAAGCCGGTAACTATGTAGCAACAGTGGTTCTTCGCTGCGAATAATCCAAACTTACGGGGGACAAACTGAAAATGGATTATCTGAACTTTAAAAAACTATCAGCAACTTCATTTTTGGGTTGTGCCCTTGCACTCTCGCTGCTGCCGCAACAGGCAGCAGCACAATCCATGTCTCCGATGCGGGGACAGGTTAAGAGTTTTGCCGATGCTTTTGCATTGAAGGTTTATCCGGCAAATCCTTATAACCATCGCATCCGCATGGAAGTAAAAGTCTATGATCAGAATTTCCGTCCGGTGACCGGTGCTAGGGTTTCACCAGCGGAATTTACACTGGGTGGTCGCTTTGCCCGCCCGGTAAACGTAATTGTCCCGTTTGAAGGACAACAAACAAGAAAAGTCAGGGTTTGCACCGAAGCCGTACCTTTTCCAGGCCAGTCAAAAACAACAACTATAAAGGCTCAGGTATGTGGAAAATTTTTGGGAGAGCGCATTCAGTAGTAGTTGCCAGCATAGTAATTACTTCAGCGGCTTTGTCTTTGGGAGGCGAGGCTTACGCTCAAAGCACATTTATCAACCAGAACATCTCTGGCTTTAATCTTCCTGGCGTGACATTGCCAAGCGGACACGATGAGGTTCGGGCAGCTGACGGGACGACCTGCCGTTCTGCTGTTTCCGGAAACGGCGCCTATGTTGATGTAGGTGTAATTGGTAATCCGGAGCAATCAACCACCGATAGTTCGGTGTCGGCATATACTCGTGTCGTTATCCCTCTTGGCGAAAAAAGAGACCGGATTGATTGCGGCAAATTGTACAATCTCGAAGTCCGCCGCCTCGAAATTGAACTTAAACTGATGGAACTCGGTTTGAACCGCGGCATTGCACCGGTTTCAGAAGTTGCTGAAGAATCAATTGGTTCAGTGCCAAATGAAATCGAAACATCCGCGAACACCGTTACCAAACCAGATACCGTTAAGGTTGCAGATGCAAGCGATAAAAACTGGGCTGATGATGGTTGGACAACCAACGGGTTAAATCAATAGATCCGTGTTCTAGGGGAATGTGGTGAGAAAATTGGGCCTGGCTAAATCCTATATCTTCAATTCCAGCAGGAAAGCGGGGCTTTTTCCCCGTAATCTGACCGTTGCTGGCGTTGTATTGTTGGCTGGCATTTCACTTACCGATACACGCGCTCAAACGAACAACAATCGAGATAAGAATGATGACGGTGAGCAATCAGAAACCGGCGAAACCGTTCTCGACAACGGAACGCTCATACCTTTGCCTGACACCGCCAATGAAATGCGTAACGGAAACAGCAATCAGTCCTGTACTATTCTTGTAACCGAACCTGGGACTCTGGGATCCAGCATCGAAAATCTGGAAATGAATTCAAAACTTTTGGGCGGAAGACCGGGCGGCGCTCAAGTGTCCACCACCAATGCTTCATATACCTTGAGCGTGGATCCTCCGCTTGGTTTCAGCACTTCTCCGCCAAATGGTAGCTCAAACGTTAACATGACAGCTAGCTTTCTCGGTACTGGTGTAACAAACTTTTCGGAGACACCGGGTAATATCAGTATACGACTGCGCAGGGGTTTAACCGTTGTTAAAACACATCTGTCGGCAACACGAACGGACAGCAATCCTTTTCCTGCAGGATTTTACAGTGCAACTGTAACGTTAAGATGCGAATGACAATAAGATTGGATGCGGGGTGGTATTCTTCCCAGGTTACTATATCCAAAACGGGATTTTTCCAATTAGGGTGAAAGCAGTCACATTGTCACTGCTTTGCTTGGTTTCATCTGTTCAACAGACCTATCCAGCGCAGGAAGGCGTTGCTTTCGGCGCAGTAGTCGGACTAAGGCAGTTCTGCCAAATACTTCTGGCACGAACGGGTACAATAACACCCAGCCCGGACTATCTGGAACTTAGTTCCAAACAGGCTGGAGGTATAACCGGGCAAGCGAGGATAACAGCAACAAATTCTTCATTCTCCATAGTAAGCGTTGATGCACCCGGCACTTTCAATGCAATGCCAACCAGTGGCGATACCGGTGTTTCCTTCACCGCCAGTTATCTTACTTCCGGAGCAACCAACACTGGAGAAACTGATGGAACAACTGGCACACGCCTGAGACGGGGAGACACCTTGGTAGATGTTCATCTGGTTGCCACACGAGTCGGTTCGGTATTTCCAGCCGGAAACTATAACGCAGAAGTGACAATCCGCTGCGAATAAAGTTCGATTTATAGCACCAGAAGTCCTGCAATAAACTGGGTAAAGTATTAATTTTACGGCTTAATTTCATAATTTAAAAAGAAAATATTGCTACGATTATTCTTGACTATATTTATTATCGTTGGGGAAAAATGGGGCACAATCTCAGCAAATTCGTATTGGGCATTTTTGCGGCGGTCAGCATGAATTCGTTGCTGTCCGTGGACAATCTTGCTTCGGCACAAAATGATGTTTTGTTTGGAGCCAACGTCACCAACAACAATGCATGTTTTGTTATCATTCGCCGTAACGGAACATTCGTTCCCAATGTTACCAGCACCCAGTTAAGCTCGCAGCTTCCAGGCGGCCAGTCCGGGATTGCAGATGTCTTTGCCTTCTTTCCCTATGACATATCGGTTGACACGCCGCCGTTTTTCTCATCTCGCCCTATCGGTGGCGATGATAATGTGACCTACTCAGCTTGGTATTCCGGACAGGCACTCAATGCCCGGGGACTGAATTTCCCAACACAACCCGGGAATGTGGTTGTCACACCAGCCGCATTTTTCAGCTTTACACGATTGACCGTTGACTTGGAGGCGAACCGGCCGGATCCGTTTCCGGCAGGAAACTACTCGGCAGAAGCAATTGTCCGTTGCGAATAGCAGCTAGTTTAATTGTTTGATGTTTATTCGGGGAATTCCACTCTTTCCAGCACTTGGGACCAGTTGAGAATACCGCCACCAATCTCTTCCTTTACCGTTACACCCAATTCAGGTGAGAACCAGGCATAATGTGTAATGCCCTTCGGTGCAGATTTCTGTACCGGCATTTTTACTTTCATCGCTCTGATCTTTCCGAATGGCAGATTTAATGTCTCCATCCGGATAGCATGAACAACGCCGCCACCGACCGTAATCCGGTCTGTTTTGTGATCAAGTGATTTCCATTGGGTCAACCATTTGTCACCCGGCGCCATCGGAAACTTGTAACGCTGCTCTACAGGCTTGTAAGTCACAATTGCCTTGTCCTTGCGGTCTCGGTATCCCTTCAGGCTGTAATCTTTAGCGTTGTAATAGGCGTGGGTTGTACTCTTGAACCCCTTTACCGATGTGAATTTCAAATACTCACTGTCACCCGCATTTACAGTACCCGCCACCCTGTAGCTGATGATTTCAGGCAAATTGGCCCAATTGTTCCGCCAGGTAAAAACCGTTCCCGGCCTTGGTGGCACATACTTGGAAACATAATCCCTGGAAGTTTCTTTGGAAGTCGAGACAGAATTGTCAATCGACGTGGTAGTTACTGAATCCACCTGAGGTTCATCACGCTCACCAGATTCGGAAATTTTTTCGCTAACTTCTTGTTCTGAAAGATCATTTTTTGCCAACAAATCTTCCATCTTAGTGGCCTGACAGCCAACCAAAGCCATAACTGCAACAAATGGAAAAAGCCTTCGAATATACATCACTTACCCCGGAAATTCCGGAAATGGTAATTCGGTAATCTTAATATTGTGATTGTTAATTGGGTTAACAAAACCTTGCCTTACCTTCACAAATTGCAATGCCAGATAGAAATTCCTTCTCCGAAATCCAGCGGAATACAAACTGCATTCCTTATTATCTGAAGCTGTTTGGCACCAGTCCGGCGCGCAGCCAGTTCACAAGCGTGACGATTCCAAACACGGGTAAACCTGTCAAAAGTGCGATGTCACGGGCATAGGGGCTCATATTGGTGCATTCCAGAACAATCGCTCCCATCTGCGGATTCTCGTTCTTCAGTTGGAGTGCTGCCTCCAAATTATCTTGCCGTGCCTTGTCAACATCAAGGTCAGGTTCATCATTGAGGATAACGCGAGTAAACTCCTGCCCACCTTCTGTAGTCCCGATAGGAGTATTGTCTGGGACGCCCGCAAGCTGCAGGTGTTCTTTGCTCAGACTGGATGATGAAATGGTCAAGACACCAGCCTGCTGGCCCGGGGGCAATATTTGATTGACCAGCCCAACCTGCATCAACGAAGAGGACAGGACAGGCACGGGAAGTTCGCGGGAAAGTTCTTCTTGATAGATTGACAGGAACCCGCAACTGGTAGTCAGGACACCTGCTCCACCTTCAGCAAGTCTGTTCCCGGCTTCAACAAAATTTTTCAGCAATCCCTTGGCGCGGTCACACACAACCTTGTAGGGTGTAGCATCCTGAACGATTTCATATTTTACCGGAAACTCCCAGGTTTTCGGATTACCGATGTCGCCCGGAATTCTTGGAAATCTTGATTCAAGCATCAAAATGCCCACAACCGGCAAGCTTTCATCCTGGGGCATTTCGGTTTCCAGACATCGCAATTCAACTTTTCTAAAGATTAACCCTTGCGCGAAGAGGTGTAAAACGCTTCGATAGGAAAGGAAAAATCGGAGGAGATTAAAATGAGGAAATTTACTTCAGCAATAGCTGGTACCGCCGCTGGATTGGCGATGACAACCGCAGCATTTGCGGAAAAATGGGACATGCCCATGGCCTACTCCGCATCCAATTTTCATTCAAAAAACGGCGCTGAATTTGCCAAATGTGTAACGGACAAAACTGGCGGAAGCCTTGAAGTCGTGACTCATCCCGGTGGGTCCCTGTTCAAGGGCGGGGAAATCAAGCGTGCAATTCAGACAGGTCAGGCGCCGATTGGCGAACGTCTGCTATCAGCTCATGCAAACGAAAACCCGGTGTTCGGTGTTGATTCTGTTCCCTTTTTGGCAACGTCCTTTGAGGATTCTGTGAAACTTTTTGAAACTTCGAAGGCAGAACTTGAAAAAGCGCTGGATGAACAAAACCTCAAACTGCTGTACTCGGTTCCGTGGCCTCCTCAAGGGCTCTATTTTAAGAAAGAAGTAGATTCACTTGCGGATATGAAGGGTTTGAAGTTTCGTGCTTACAACGCATCAACCTCAAGGTTGGCAGAACTGGCAGGCATGCAGCCGACACAAATTGAAGCGGCAGAAGTACAGCAGGCATTTTCAACCAATGCCGTGGAATCCATGGTTTCCTCCGGTGCTACTGGATACGACCGCAAGGTGTTCGATGCCGGCGTAACAAACTATTACGAAGTGGATGCCTGGCTTCCGAGGAATACCGTGATGGTCAACAAAGACGCTTTTTCAGGTCTTACTGATGATCAGAAGACAGCCCTGACGGATTGCGCTGCGGAAGCAGAAGCAAAGGGCCTTCAGGCTTCAAAAGACTACACTCAGTTCACCTATGATGGATTGCGGGAGGGAGGTATGACGGTCGAACCTGCTTCGGATACCCTCAGGCAAGAGCTTCAGGGCATCGGTGCTGTCATGACAAAAGAATGGTTGGATGCGGCAGGTGACACTGGCAAAGCAATTGTTGAAGCTTTCAAGGGACAATAAGCAGGCACGAATATTTGGTCGGCACAACGCCAAGGGTGCCTTCCAATTGCACCCTGAATTGAAGGGGATTTCATGGGCAAACTGATCAGGCGGACGCTGGATGGTTTGTACCTGGCAGGCGGTATCGCCGCAGCCCTGTGCCTCATTGCAATCGTGACATTGATTGTTCTTCAGATTGCTTCCCGTAATTTCGGATTTTCATTTCGTGGCGGGCCAGATTACGCTGGCTATGCGATGGCTGCAGCCAGCTTTCTTGGCTTTGCCTATGCCTTGAATCATGGAGCACATATTCGGGTATCCCTGTTGGTATCAGCTTTAGGAAAACATCGGTTCTGGGGCGAAGTTTGGTGCTATGGAATAGGTACGGCCATAACTTCCATATTTGCCTGGTACGCCTGCAAATTCACCTACGAATCCTATAAATTCAACGACATTTCATCCGGACTTGATGCGACTCCACTTTGGATTCCGCAACTCAGCATGGCGGCAGGATCCATCCTGTTGGCTACCTGTTTCTGGGACAACATGATCTCACTGCTCTTGACAGGCTCTCCCAATACCCAAGAAACCAAAATCAGTGAACCGGAGGCCGAGTAAAGCATGGATCAACTGGTTGCCATTGCTGTGTTTCTTGGAATTCTCTTTCTGCTTCTGGGTAGCGGGGTCTGGGTTGGTTTATCACTCATGGGCGTCGCGTATATCGGAATAGAGTTCATTGCAGGGCGCGCTGCAGGTGGCGGCATGATCAACACGATATGGGGGGCGTCATCCTCATGGACGCTGACCGCTCTTCCGCTATTCGTTTGGATGGGAGAAATCCTGTTCAGGACAAGGCTGTCAGAAGATATGTTCAAAGGTCTTTCACCCTGGATGGCACGCCTGCCAGGAGGATTGGTTCATACCAACATAGTGGGGTGCACGGTATTCGCTGCGGTTTCCGGCTCTTCTGCAGCAACATTGACAACTGTTGGACGGATGTCGATCCCGGAATTGAGGAAACGCAACTATCCTGAACACATGGTTATTGGAACTCTGGCCGGTGCCGCCACGCTGGGGCTGATGATCCCCCCTTCCCTGACCTTGATCGTTTACGGTGTAAGCATCAATGAGTCCATTCGTGAACTGTTCATAGCCGGTGTTGTACCGGGTCTCGTTCTGGCAGGCCTGTTCATGGCCTATGTCGGGATCTACGCCGTTGTGTCACCAAATTACAATCCGGTTTCTGACCCGCCCATGCGGTTTATCGATAAGCTGCTCAACTCAATCTATCTTATCCCGGTTATAATGTTGATTGTTGTAGTGATAGGGTCAATGTATTACGGCGTCGCATCCGCCACAGAAGCCGCTGCTTTTGGAGTAATTGGCGCCCTTGTGCTGGCAGCAATCCAGGGATCATTAAACGTCAAATCTTTTTCTGACTCCTTGATGGGTGCTGTTCGGACTTCAGCCATGATTACACTTATTCTGGCCGGAGCCGCCTTTTTGTCGTTAGCGATGGGATATACCGGGTTGCCCCGGGCACTTGCGGACTGGATCGCCACCATGGAGCTGACACGGTTTGAGCTTCTGATGGCTTTGCTCATATTTTACATTATACTCGGCTGTTTCCTGGATGGAATTTCTGCGGTTGTCCTGACCATGGCTATCGTGGAGCCAATGATCCGTGAAGCCGGCATCGATGTGATATGGTTCGGGATTTTTGTGACAGTGGTCATAGAAATGGCACAGATTACACCACCAATTGGATTCAATCTGTTCGTGATGCAAGGGCTGACCCATCATCAGATGAACTACATTGCGTGGGCAGCCTTGCCCATGTTCGGCATCATGGTCTTGATGGTATTTCTGCTGATTGCGTTTCCGGAATTGGCTACCTGGTTACCCGACAGCATTCGCCAGGGTTAGCGGTAATGAAGCCGTTTCAAAGCACCCTTCATTTTGCCGCTAACAACAGCAAATGGGTTTTGCTGCTGGGCTTGGCCGTAGGGATCTTGTCTCCATCAATGGCAACAGTTGTGCGACCGTGGATCGGATATTGCATTGCGGTACTTTTGTTTCTTGCAGCCTTCCGGATAAAGCCATCTGAAGCTGTGGGGACGAACCGGGATTTTAAAACGGTAGTGGCTGTTATCTCAGTATTCCAAGTCCTTTTACCCTGTCTCCTCGCATCTGTATTTTTGATGACAGGTACCACGCATCCCATGGCAATTGCGTTGCTGCTTGTTGCATCGTCAGCGCCGATTTCTGCAAGCCCCAGCCTGACGATGATTACCGGAAATGATTCCAAACCGGCGTTGCGTCTGCTCACGGTCGCTACAGCAGCTCTGCCTTTTACGGTACTGCTTCCGTTTTGGCTGATGCCAACTTTTGACGACCCGACAACCATAGCGTGGATCGCCTTCAAGTTATTTTTGTTGATCTTTGTTTCGTCCCTGTTGGCGTTTTCCGCCAGAAAGTATTTTGTACCGGAACTTTCCAATGAAGAAGTCAAATCCGTAGATGGCCTCACCGCGATTATGATGGCTGTGATTGTCATCGGCCTGATGACCGGTTTTTCGGATGCAGCCGCGAACGAACCCGGCTCAATAATCCTGACCCTTGTTTTGGCATTTGTCATTAACATTGGCATGCAGGTGTTTACCTGGTATTCGCTGGGCTTGTTTGATTTGCCTACGGAAAGGGCAGCTTATTCAATCGGCGTTGGAAATCGCAATCTGGCGATTTTTCTGGCAGCACTTCCAGCTGCGACCACTGATCCAATCCTGCTGTTTATCGCCTGCTATCAGATACCGATGTATCTTACACCAACCCTGTTGGGACGCCTGTACAGAAGGTACCAGTAATTTAACCACCCGCAGCTGATTGAAATTACGAACCTACAGCCCGAGTTGCGACTGGACTTGATCGAAGGACTTCTCAAGTGCACCCAGTAAATCGTTGATCTCGCTTTTCTCTATGATAAGCGGCGGACACAGAGCAATTGCATCCATTGCGTTGCGGCTGATCACTCCATTTTCCTGGAGCGCCATATTGGCCATTGCTCCCATTTGACCCGGGTACTCACCAGCGGTTTTGGCCTTCTTGTCCGTCACTAACTCGACCGCAGCGACCATACCCACCCCGCGCACTTCACCGACCACTGGATGATCGGACAGTTTATGCAACCCTGACAGAAGCAACTCACTGTTTTCCTTGGTTTTGGTGACTAGATCACGCTCTTCAATGATCTTGATATTCTCAAGTGCCACAGCAGCACCGACCGGATGACCAGCGCCGGTAAATCCATGGCCCAGCACACCAATACGGCCGGTTTCTTCAGCAATGGGCTCATAGAAGCGATCATTGATCATAAACGCTGAAAATGGCGCATAGCTGGAAGTGATCTGTTTTGACATGACCATGACATCCGGTTTGATGTCATAGGTGTTACACCCGAACATTTCTCCGGTTCTTCCAAAACCACAAATTACCTCATCAGCAATCAGCAATATATCGTATTTATTGAGGACAGCCTGGATTTTCTCCCAATAGGTTGCTGGCGGAACAACGACACCTCCGGCGCCCATAACCGGTTCGCCAATAAAAGCAGCAACCGTTTCCGGTCCTTCTTCCAGGATCATCGCCTCCAGTTCTCCAGCGCATCGTGTTGCAAATTGTTCCTCCGTCTCCCCATCCTGTCCTTCACGCCAAAAATGCGGGCAGCTTGTGTGCAAAATTCGGTCAATCGGCATATCAAAAGATTTGTGGTTATTGGGAAGGCCGGTAAGACTTCCTGATGCCAGGGTGACGCCATGATATCCACGTATCCGGCTGATGATCTTCTTCTTTTCTGGCAAGCCCAGGGCATTGGAACGGTACCAAATCATTTTTAATACGGTATCATTAGCCTCTGACCCCGAATTTGTATAAAACACCTTGCTCATGGGAACCGGTGCCAAGCTGATGAGTTTTTCAGCCAGATCGATCGCCTTGTCATGAGATTTGTGGGTGAAATTGTGATAAAAAGGCAATTTCTGCATCTGTTCCGCGGCAGCCTTGACCAGACGTTCTTCACTGAATCCCAATGCGGCGCTCCAAAGCCCGGCCATTGCCTCTATATAGCGTTTGCCATTGTTATCGTAGACATGAACACCCTCGCCACGCTCAATGATCAACGGCCCCACCTCTGCGTGAGCAATTGCATTTGTATAGGAGTGGAAGTGATAGGCGATGTCCCGTGCTTCTGAAGAATTTGGCATGTGGTTCATGGGTATTGTTTCCTTTAAACGTGTTGACCGCCATTTATGGGAATTTCTGATCCCGTAACGTAAGATGAGTGTGAACTGGCAAGGAAGTAGACAACTTCAGCCACTTCCAGCGGGCTTCCAAGGCGTTGCATCGGAACATCTGACTTTACCACTTCGTCAGTGCCCGGAGACAGGATTGATGTCTTGATTTCACCAGGCGCAACTGAGTTGACTCGTACGCCCGTGTTTCCCAATTCATGGGCAAGTTCCCGGGTAAGCGTGGAAAGGGCAGCTTTCGAGATCGCATAAGCAGCCCCTGCGAAAGGGTGGATGCGTGAAGCGGCAATCGAAGATACATTGACGATGGATCCGTTTGCCTGAGTCAGTGGTTCCAGCAATTGCTGCGTCAAAACAAGCGGCGCAATCAGATTTACCTGCTGCACGGCCATGAAGGTTTCAATGCTTGTTTCGCTTGCCGTCATGCGTGAACCATCAGGCTTCTTGGGCGAAATGCCAGCATTGTTGATCAATGCGTTTAATCCGTTACCATCGAGCAGTGACTTAAGGTTTTCAACTGCTGCCATGATAGAACTGTTATCTCCGAGGTCTACGGTGATGTGGCGAACGATTCCATCTGCCCAGGGACAAACCTCGGAGAACGGGGTTCGCGCCATGGTGATGACATCCCAACCCTGATCATAAAAATGCTTCACGATTGCATGGCCAATGCCGCGGCTGGCACCGGTCACCGCAACAATCGGTTTTTTGCCTTCAATCGCATTGTTCGACATGATCTCACCTGATCAGAAAAATTGATCAAACTGGAATTGAACAGGCAATGTGACACGGATTTTAGAGTTTGCGAAGGCCCTGAAGGAAATCAGAGCCTTTTTCCTGTTGGAAACATTTTCGCACGATTTGGGGGTTAACCAACCCTACTGAAACAAACAGGTGTATGACCGCGGCTGATGTATCCAAGTTTTGCCGCCGCTGCCTTTGACAGATCAAGCACCCGCCCCTTGGCAAAAGGTCCGCGGTCATTTATGCGAACTATCACGCTCTTTCCATTCTTGCGGTTGGTAACCTTGACTTTTGTCCCGAATTTCAAACTGCGGTGGGCCGCAGTCATCGCATTTGGGTTCATACGTTCACCCGACGCCGTTGTGGAGTGAAGTGCATACCACGACGCACTACCGCATTGTTGTGCTGCAAGCACCTGGTTTCCGGTAACCAATAATACAACTGCCACGAGTGTTAAAAACTTTGATGATGTGCTCATTTCGAAAGCCCCTTGAAGAATTTTTCTTCCGCTTGGGTCTGAAATCTGTCATCAAAAAGGCAGAATGAGTTCAACTGGGACACTTAGCATTGCAGACTGTTACAGATCTGAAAACCTGGATTGGCAAAGAACAGATACGTACCGCGCCCATCGACCATCGCGTCGCGGAGCTGATGGCTGCAACACTTGGTTATCCGGTCCCTGAAAACGGCTCGGATCTACCCGGTTTATGGCATTGGTGCTGGTATAATGATGCTTTCCCCGCATCGGAACTTGGCCGGGATGGCCATCCGAAACGCGGTGGGTTTCTCCCCCCGGTGTCACTCCCCAGACGCATGTGGGCCGGCGGAAATCTTGAATTTGTCGCGCCGGTAAAAATCGGCAGTGAACACACCAAGCGATCAATAATAAAGGACATTCAGGAAAAAAACGGCCGAAGCGGCCCACTTTGCATTGTCACGATTGAGCACCAGATAATGTTTGGCGCCAAAATTTGCATCCGTGAAGAACAAAACCTCGTCTTCCGTGATGACCCCAAGGCGGATGTCCCGGGGCCTGCTCCACCATCACCACCGCAAAAGGCTGAATTGATCAGATCATTTACTCCTGACCCGGTTTTGATGTTCCGCTATTCGGCACTCACCTTCAATGGTCATCGCATCCATTATGATGTGGAATACGCCCGGAATGTCGAAGGTTATAAAGGTCTTGTATTCCATGCCCCGCTCACAGCAACGTTGTTGTTGCGACTTGCTACTGATTTGAACAACGGAATACCAATCCGCAATTTTTCCTACCGGGCTACATCACCATTGTTTTGCAACGAGGAAATCAGGCTTTGTGGGCGCCGCGACGAAGAAACCGTTTTGGTTTGGGCAGAAACCCCTGATGGGTTTCAGGCCATGATTGGCAAAGCCAGGAACTGATTACCGCTCCTGAATTCCTTAACCTTTCTTACCCATTTGTAACTATCGCCTTAGTTAAAATTTAAGGTTAGTGACGTAGGTTGGCCTGGTAATTGGTCCTTGTTTGTAGTGAGTAGTATGACCGATATGGTAAGACCACGCGTTAAATATGTAATAGGTCCGGACGGAAGTCCGCTGACTGTCTCTGATTTACCTCCAGCATCAACACGTCGCTGGGTAATCCGCAGAAAAGCGGAAGTTGTAGCAGCTGTTCGGGGAGGTCTCCTCTCGCTCGAGGAAGCCTGCGAGCGATATACCTTGACTGTTGAAGAATTCCTCTCCTGGCAGAGCTCGATCGACGAGCATGGCCTGGCTGGACTCCGCACCACAAGAATTCAGGAATACCGCGCTTAAAAAAACGCGGAATCTAAAGAGCACTTGCCAGGGCGGTTCCTTTTTGGGGCCGCCCTTGTTGCGTTTGAACTCTTGTTTGATTATTCACCAATACGCCCAACTGGTTGCTGGCTATTAGTAATCAACGGGGAAATTTGAAGGCTCGCCGGTCGAAATGCACCCGAACCAGTTACATCATGAAAATTGCAACGAATGTTGGGATCGGTAACCGCAACGAGTTTTCCGGAAATATTGCAAAGGTTGTCTTCGGCTCCGCTGCCACATCTTAAAAGTTTCATTGACGCTTCGACATGACTCTCTCCGGAATTCAGAAATTCATCAAACGGGATACGCGACAATGCCGCCGCAACGTCAACACCCCCCTCGGGCGTCCCGGTAACTCCCGTTGTCGAAACCGCCCGGGCAGAGACGATTCCGGTCACATCTGTTTTCACGGGAATTTTCGTTTCCAGACTGACTGACTTGAGCTGCAGATCCAAATCCGCCTTCCTGCATGTCAGGAAACGTGCCGTCCACAATTCGGCACCGGACTTCAGTCCAGATCCCTCAAAATTCACGTGAGTCACCAGACATTGCTTGCCAAGTTCCCGCACGCAGATCACTTCGCATTTAGAAATTCCTTCAACCGGTGAACATGAAGCTGTTTCCGAGCCTGACACTTTTTCGGCTGCCATCACCGGCAGGGCCAAAATCATACATAAGGCTAAGACAGGTACATTGAATTTCATGAAGTGTTTTTAGCCTGTGAACACCTCTAGGCAAGGGCTGATCCATACACTATAACGCGATCAGATTCATCGGTGCCGCCTTAACCGGCACATGTTTGGAGAAAAAAATGGCTACCCCAAAACTCAATTCGCTCGATTTACCGGGTGATCCAAAAGACACACGCATCGTCGTTGCCATGTCTGGAGGTGTCGATTCCTCAGTTGTCGCGGGCCTATTGGCCCGGGAAGGTTATGATGTTGTGGGAATGACTCTGCAACTCTATGACCATGGTGAAGCAATCCACCGCAAAGGGGCCTGTTGTGCAGGTCAGGATATACACGATGCCCGCCGGGTTGCTGAAACCCTCGGGATTCCTCACTATGTGCTCGATTATGAGGCAAAGTTCCGTGAGCAGGTGATCAATCCGTTCATGGAAAGCTATATTGCCGGTGAAACCCCTATTCCTTGCGTGGCATGCAATCAAACCGTGAAATTCGCTGATCTGCTGACCACGGCAAAAGAACTTGGGGCAGCGGCTCTTGCAACCGGTCACTATATCCGGTCCCACCTGGCTGACCCTGATACCAGCCGGCGGGCGCTCTACCGCCCGCTCGATCATGCTCGCGACCAAAGCTATTTTCTTTTTGCCACTACGCAGGAACAAGTTGATTATCTGCGCTTCCCGCTGGGCGGTTTGCCAAAAGCAGAAACCCGCGAAATCGCGCGCGAACTTGGGCTCGTTGTTGCGGAGAAGTCAGACAGTCAGGATATTTGTTTCGTTCCGCAAGGGCGTTACTCTGACATCATCAACAAACTGCAACCGGAAGCAGCAACGCCCGGTGAAATCCGCCATATCGACGGCCGCACTCTCGGGACCCATGAAGGAATAATCAATTTCACAATCGGGCAACGCCGCGGAATCGGAGTCGCTACCGGTGAGCCAATTTACGTGGTGCATCTGGATGCCAAATCGGCCTGCGTCATTGTTGGTCCAAGGGAAGCACTGGACACGCGGACTTTGTTTCTCCGTGATGTGAACTGGCTGGGCGATGGGCCAATCAATGCCATCCCCGCTGAAGGCATGGAACTGTTCGTCAAGGTTCGTTCTACCCGCCCACCGATTGCAGCAATGCTTTATCCACCCGATGATGCCAATCGGATTGCCGTCGATTTACTTGATGGTGAAGCCGGAATTGCACCTGGTCAGGCATGCGTCTTTTATGAAGATGACCGCGAAGACACTCGGGTGTTGGGAGGCGGCTTCATAGATTCCACCCGACGGGAAGCTTCAATTGAATCAAGCCTGACGAAAGTTCTTGTCGACAGGGTTCCGGCCTGATGCGTATCGGCATTGATTGGGGCGGCACTAAGCTTGAGATCATCGCCCTTGATGACAAGGGTGAAACGCTTCTGCGTGAGCGTGTTGCCACACCGCAGGAAGGATATCAGGCATGCATCAATGCAGTGTGCAATCTGGTGAGCATGGTGGAAGAACATACCGGAAAAACCGGCACCGTTGGCATAGGAATTCCCGGTACAATCTCATCGGCCACCGGGCTGGTGAAGAACGCAAATTCAGTATGGATGAACGGCAAACCGCTTCGGGAGGATATGCAGGCAGCACTGCAAAGGAAGGTCCGCATTCACAATGACGCCAATTGTTTTACGGTATCCGAGGCCGTGGACGGGGCTGCCAGGGGTCAACAGGTTGTCGTCGGCGTCATCCTAGGAACAGGCTGCGGAAGCGGCGTGACAACTAACGGGAAGGCGCTGGTTGGAATTCATGGAATAGCTGGGGAATTCGGCCATACCCCTCTTACACCGATGACCGTATCAGAACATCCCGGCAGCCTGTGCTGGTGCGGCCGTCGCGGATGTCTCGAAACCTGGATTTCGGGCACCGGATTTCAACGTGATTATGAGGCTCGAACAGGCATCCCCACAACCATGAACGCAGCAGAAATACTTGAATTCAATGACGAAGAATCCAGGGAATGTTATTCGGATTATTGTGACCGGCTGGCCAGGGGTCTTTCTGTTTTGGTCAATATTATTGACCCGGATGTCATTGTTCTTGGTGGAGGAATGTCGAATGTAAATGCCATTTATGAGGACGTCCCACCCCTGATGAAACCCTATGTGTTCAGTGATGTTTTCGATACGCCGGTCTTGCGTGCGAAACACGGAGATTCATCCGGCGTCCGCGGCGCTGCATGGCTCTGGTAACAATGCTGGACAAAAGCCGTCTTTCCATATTGACAGCCATGCCTGTTGAACCTTATATGCCCACTCGCCTGACAATTTAGATTGAAGGCCCGGTTGGCGGGGTAGCTCAGGTGGTTAGAGCAGCGGAATCATAATCCGCGTGTCGGGGGTTCAAGTCCCTCTCCCGCTACCAACAAAATCAGTAAGTTAGACTGGCAATTCTTATACTACTAGGGTTCTGGGTCTCGTATGGGTCACAGAAACCCTATCATTTTCTGCATAACTTTATTGTTTCGGGAGCTAACTTTGGTGGGTTTTCTCGTTATGGAACTGAGCATCAAATCCAAAATGCATTCACATTAGGCCCAATGTCCGCGATGCGGACAAAGTGACGGCAGTTGCAGACGAATGGCCATTTCATTCGCGCCCTAAGATGAGTGTCTACTTTGCACCAGAAGCGGACTTACCATTACTAAACTCTGCCCGCTATTTTGTGCCAACCAAACTGTTTTCACTGCAGCAATGAGAACGTCCAAAAAAGACACCCTTGATCCGCATCAAATCAATCACAATTCAAACGGATAACGTATTGCATCAATTAAAGTTGCTACTGAAAGGCTGATGCAACAAGTCATGGTTCGCAATCGCAAAAAACAGATTACCAATTTGACAAAAATTCTTCTGCTGATGATTTGCGCGTTCGAGCCCATTCAAAGCTCTTTTGCAGATATTAATGATCCTTTTACTGACCTGCGCGGAAAGTGGAAAGGCACTGGTCTCATGACACTTAAGGACGGCACTCGGTACCGCCTTAATTGTACGTCTCAATATACCGGTTCAGCTACCCAGCTGGTATTGGTAATCAACTGTACCAGCTCCTTCAACAAGATCGAGATGAATGCAAAACTTTCCGAATTCGCAGGCCATTTAAGAGGGGTCTGGGAAGAGAAAACCTATCGGGCACTTGGTACTATCTCAGGCAAAATCTCAGAGAAGAAAATCAGCTTCAGGATAGCCGGCAACATGTGGGGTAAAATGATTGTCAGCTACTCTATGAACAAACAAAAAGTTTCCATTGAGACGCGTGGCATCCCTCTCGAAACCGTCAAAATAAACATGAAACGGCGATAGGAGTTTGCATGGAACAAGCGCTGTTCTTGAAGATTGTCGACGGAGAACCTCCCTCAGCCAGATTTCAAGCTTGCGGGGACTGGACTGCTGCCAATGCTGAGCAGATCATCAGGAATATTCAGGCCATTCCGGTTCACGACAACAGATTTCGTCATGTTCAGGTGGATTTTTCCACGGTTGAGCGTCTGGACACATATGGAACCTTGTTGATTGAAACATTCCGGCGGCAAATACAGGCATCAAGGGTAACGTTCAAATTGGAAGGGGTTAGCAAACGCAACCTGCCATTGATGGAAGCTGTAGGCCGGATTAATTTTCAGCAATCAGCACTTCAGACATCGATTGCTGAAGGTGGAGTTTCGTTGCAAAGGGCTTTCGAAGGATGCAGGGCGCTTTGGCAATCACTGACCGAATTTGTGTCCGTGTTCGGAGCATTCATTTCAGAACTGGGAAAATCCCTTGTGAAACCATCAGGATTTAAAATCACATCACTAGTGAACCAGTTTGACCGGATATGCTGGCAGGCCATCCCGATCGTGTTGCTGGTTACCCTGATCATTGGAGCCATCATTGCCCAACAGGGTTTCTTTCATTTTCGGCAATTTGGTGCGGAAGTTTATGTAATCGACATGATTGGTTTCCTGGTCACTCGGGAAATTGGCGTGCTGCTCGTTGCTATTGTGGTTGCTGGACGCTCGGGAAGTGCTGTTACAGCAGAACTTGGTTCCATGAAAATGCGTGAAGAAATTGATGCTTTGCGCACTATGGGTAAAAGCCCAGTAAATGTACTTATCCTGCCAAGAATCCTAATGCTTGTCTTTGCCTTGCCGGTGTTGACATTCATCGGTTCCATGGCTGCGCTTTTCGGCGCAGGTGTGGTTTCAGTTTCGTATGGTGAGGTTAGCCTGGCGCTTTATCTTGATCGTTTGAAGGATATCATATCCTTTGACCACTTCTATGTCGGAATGATCAAAGCACCATTCATTGGTGCAGTAATCGGAATTGTTGCCTGCACCGAAGGGATGCGCGTTCGCGGGAGTGCCATTTCCCTTGGGCAACACACAACCCAATCAGTCGTCAAATCCATCTTCATGGTTATCCTGCTCGACGGGTTATTTGCGTTATTCTTCTCAGCCATCAGGATGTGAACAATGGTGCAGACATCAAGTTATTCAGAACATCCGGTTGAAGTAAGAAACCTTTGTGTGAGCTTTGGCACTCACAAGGTTCTTGATGGCATGTCACTCCGTGTAAAGCAGGGAGAAATCCTTGGCATCGTTGGGGGCTCTGGAAGCGGAAAATCCGTGTTGATGCGTACAATCATTGGTTTATTGCCCAAGGCGTCCGGCTCCGTTTTTCTCTTTGGCAGGAATGTCGATTCACTGGATGAAGAAGAACTGAAATTGATTCGGCAACGCTGGGGCGTCATGTTCCAGAGAGGAGCGCTTTTTTCATCCCTAACGGTTAGGGAAAACATCCAGTACCCGATTAAAGAAGCGCTAAACCTGTCGCCTGAAATGCTTGAAGAAATTACTTTGTCAAAGCTGTCGATGGTTGGTCTTGAACCTGAAACTATGGCCAAAATGCCGGCAGAATTATCCGGAGGCATGACGAAACGGGTTGCGCTTGCACGGGCCTTGGCGCTTGATCCGGAGTTTCTGTTTCTGGATGAACCTACATCTGGGCTTGATCCAATATCAGCGACTGAAATCGATATTCTAATCAAGACCCTGAAACAGACGCTCGGCCTAACCGTTTTTCTCGTAACCCACGATTTAAAGAGCCTGAATGCAATTGCCGACCGGATAGCTGTTCTTGCAGATGGCAGAATTATTGCTGAAGGCACAATCAGGCAGATGAAAAGGCACAGTCATCCCTGGATAAGAGATTACTTTGGTGCAGAACAAGAAAGAACCGGCAAGCAAAAGAAGCCGTTGCCAGCTAAGGAGAAGTAATGGAATTCAACGCTCGATATACACTTATTGGAACATTTTCAGTCCTGGTAATTCTGGCCATTTTCTCGTTCTTATATTGGTTGAGCAACGCGGGAGGGTTTGGCACGCGGGCCGAGTATCAGGTCCGGTTTTCAGTTCCGGTCTCAGGAATTGCGGAAGGCGGAAACGTCTTGTTCAACGGACTCAAAGTTGGTGAGATATCCAAGGTCGCTTTTGATCCTGAAAAACCGTCAGACATTCTTGCATTCATCTCTGTGGAGGATCTGACACCAGTCAGAGCTGATACCAAAGCCGGGGTTGATTACCAGGGCATTACAGGCGCCCCAAATATTTTATTGACGGGCGGAACTTCTGTGGCTGAGGAACTGCCGTTAAGTGGATCTGGTATTCCGGAAATCATAGCGAAGCCAGAAGATTCCCGTAGCTGGACCCAGAGCGCAGGCCGGGTTCTAAACCGTATTGACAGCGTCTTTCACGAAAACAGGGGACGGCTCTCCACCATTCTTTCCGGGCTTGAAAGGCTCACCGGAGGTGATGATAGCAATGCAGGTAACAAGCGTTACGACCTCAGACTTCCAGAATTTCCACCACTGGAAGGTGAAAAACCAGACTGGCAACTTGTAATCGCCGAGCCAACAATTCTCCTTACCTTCAATACTGATCGTATTCAGGAACAGGTGTCCGAAATTGCATGGGAGCCGTTTGGTGAAGCGCGGTGGACAGACAACGTACCAAATCTGTTTCAAACAAAGATTATTCAAAGCTTTGAAAATGCTGGTTTCGGAGATTTGCTGGCAAATCCATCTGATATTCTCGATCCGCAATTCCGGCTTGCCGTTGATATACGCTGGTTTCATGTCCGAAACGGTGACCATCCAATTACGGAAGTCGACCTTGTTGCTAAAATTCTTGACGAGGAAGGAGGAACTTTGTTTTCACATAGATTTCAATCTCAGGAAGTTTCAAATTCAATGGATGAGGCTGATGTTATTGAAAGTTTCAACCGCCTGTTTGTCAGAGAAGTTTCTGGCCTGGTGGAATGGACGGTTGCAACGCTTTGAACTGCCCGCTTGAGTTTAGAACATATCGATTCAACCGCAATAATTCTCTGAACATCTTCTTTTGAAATAGTAACAATCTCGGCCAGGATCAATTTGGTTGATTGCGTAAGGAAATGATTTTGCGCCTTATAGCAATCAAAGATTCATTGATTGCTGAGCCCCTTTACTGGTGCTGATTGATCCAATCCTCAAGAGCAACGATTTCGTCTTCCTTCATGTGAAGCCCCAGTTTCGTACGTCGATACAGGATATCTTCCGCAGTACGAGCCCATTCATGATTTTTCAGGAACTCCACCTCGCGCTGATATAGCCCTGATCCGAAATATTGACCCAGGTCGTCGATCGTCTCACACTTGTTGAGAATTGTTCTGACTTCAGTCCCGTATGTACGGACCATTCGGGTAACAATATCTCGCTCCATAAAAGGGAAATCATTTCGGATTTGCTCAACCAGCTGATCAAAATGAGATATAGGGAAGTTTCCGCCCGGAAATGGCTCCTCCGGGATTACATCTCTGCCAGATCCGGGAAATCGTTTTTCCAATTCATCGACAAGTGATCTTGCAAGTTTGCGAAACGTTGTAATTTTGCCGCCAAAGATGTTGATCAGACTGTCGTTGCCAACGGTTGATTCAGCGCGGATAACATAATCCCGAGTAGCCTCTTGCGCTTTAGATGCGCCATCATCATAAAGCGGACGGACGCCTGAATAAGTCCAGACAATATCATTTTGCGTGACTGGCTCTTCGAAATACTCGCTCGCCATTTTGCAGAGATAGGAGATTTCCGACTGCGTTATCTCCGGTTTTTTTGCAATGTCCGAATGTTCAGTATCGGTTGTTCCTATGAGGGTGAAATCACCTTCGTAAGGTATTGCAAATATGATGCGCTCATCGGAATTTTGAAAAATGTAGGCGCGGTCATGTTTAAATTTCTGGTTTATCACGATGTGACTACCGCGAACGAGGCGGACATTCCGAGAATCGCTGATGTTAAACACCGTTCCCAATACCTGATCAACCCAAGGTCCGGTGGCGTTGACTACCACGGAAGCCGTGACTGTGCGGGAATCGCCCAACTTTAGATGCCAGTGATTTTTCTTGTAAACCGCTTTTCTTACTGGGGTTCTTGGAATAATTTCTGCGCCAAGTTTTTGGGCAACCCGAAGGTTCAAAATCACCAGGCGAGAATCTTCGACCCAACAGTCGGAATACTCAAACGCATTCTTGAATGATTTCTTGAGCGGTATACCAGCAGCATCCTGACCAAGGTCGAGTGTTTTGGTGGCCGGCAGGAGTTTTCGCCCCCCAAGATGGTCGTACAAAAAGAGTCCCAACCGCAACAACCATGCCGGACGCAACCCCTTGTGATGAGGAAGCACAAAACGCATTGGTCTTATAATGTGAGGTGCCATTTTCCATAGCACCTCCCTTTCCATCAAAGACTCCCTGACCAGCTTAAATTCGTAATGCTCCAGATATCGTAACCCGCCATGAATAAGCTTGGTAGATGCAGAAGACGTGCCACTGCCAAAATCACCACTATCGCAAAGGAAGACAGAATAACCTCGTCTTGTGGCCTCACGAGCGATCCCTGCGCCGTTTATTCCACCGCCAATAACAAAAATATCAAACTCGGGTTTTTCAGCATCGGATCTGGTTGAAGTCATCGTTCTCTTTGTAAAAGAATGTTTTCATCCGCAACTACGACTTCGACATCTGAATCTATACACTTTTCAATTATCGAATCGCCTGGTTGTTCATCTGTCACGAAAATGTCGAGGTCATCAAGGTGACCTATCTCTACAGGTGCGTGCCGCTCAAACTTGCTGCTGTCTGCGGCCAAAATTGTATTCTTCGCCTGTGCAATGATAGCTTGGGTAACGCGCACTTCCTGGTAATCGAAGTCAAGAAGGGAGCCAGCTTCATCGATAGCTGAACTGCCGATTATCGCGTAGTCAACCTTGAACTGCTGTATCAGATCAATTGCTGCTGCACCGGTGATACCGCCATCGGATTTGCGAACCAGGCCGCCGGCAACAAATAGTTCGATATCAGGCGCATCCGATAAAATATGTGCCACGTTAAGGTTGTTGGTGATCACCATTAAGCCCTTGTGTTTTCGCAAAGCCAAAGCAACTTGTTCAGTAGTGGTGCCGATGTTGAGAATTACAGACGCGTTGTCAGGAATTATTGTGGCAATAATTTCGCCAATTCGTTTTTTTCCGTCAGCATTTATTTCGCGTCTTGCTTTATAAGCAACATTGACAGTGGTTGACGGATATACTGCTCCGCCGTGTACCCGGTTCAGTTCCCCCATATTGCACAAATCATTGAGATCTTTGCGGATTGTTTGAGGTGTTACGTCAAAACTTGAGGACAACAAATCAACCGTTACATGACCTTTTAACCGTGCAATTCCCAAAATTTCTAACTGGCGCGGTGTTTGTATATTCAACCTTAAACTCCATACATTCTTTCTCATATTTGCGATTTTTTTTCACTTTAATCAAGTATTTTGCTATTGACTTTCGTTTTTTTTCGTAATTTTCTTAATCTAGAACCAGAAAAGAATGATCTTTTCCGGTGACAATCTATTTTAGGAGGACAGCAGAATGAAAAAACTGCTCATGACATCCGTCGCGACGATCGCGTTGCAGTTCGGTTCTGTTTCGGCATTTGCGGGAATGGAAGAAGCACAAAAATGGGTTACTGACGAATTTCAACCATCAGCCCTTTCTAAAGAAGAACAATTGAATGAGATGGAATGGTTCGTTAATGCCGCCAAACCATTTGCCGGAATGGAAGTCAACGTTCTGTCCGAGACGATCCCCACACACACATACGAAAGCCAAACGCTTACAAAGGCATTTGAAGAAATCACCGGCATCAAGGTAAATCACCAACTCCTGGGTGAAGGTGAAGTGGTTCAGGCAGTCCAGACCCAAATGCAAACCGGAAGAAATTTGTATGATGCATATATCAACGATTCCGACCTGATCGGAACTCACTCGCGTTTGCAACTGGCCATCAATCTTTCAGATTTCATGGCCGGCGATGGTAAGGATGTTACCAATCCTGGCCTTGATGTTGATGATTTCATCGGAAAGTCATTCACCACCGGACCTGACGGTAAACTGTACCAGCTTCCGGACCAGCAATTTGCCAACTTGTACTGGTTCCGTAAAGACTGGTTTGACAAGCCTGAATTGAAAGAACAGTTCAAGGCAAAATATGGTTACGAACTAGGCGTGCCCGTTAACTGGTCAGCCTATGAAGATATCGCGGAATTTTTCTCAAACGATGTGAAGGAAATCGACGGTGTCAGGGTTTATGGCCATATGGATTACGGCAAGCGGGCGCCGGATCTTGGTTGGCGCATGACTGACGCGTGGCTTTCAATGGCCGGTGCCGGTTCAAAGGGAAAACCGAATGGCCGCCCGATTGATGAGTGGGGCATCAGGATGGAGGAAGGTTCGTGTAATCCGGCTGGAGCTTCCGTAAGCCGTGGTGGCGGCACAAACGGACCAGCAGCAGTTTACGCAATTCGCAAATGGGACGAGTGGCTTCGCCAGTACGCGCCTCCAGGGGCGGCTGATTATGACTTCTATCAGTCGTTGCCAGCGCTCTCCCAAGGCAATGTCGCGCAACAAATTTTCTGGTATACAGCCTTCACCGCATCGATGGTTGCGCCCAAGTCTGAAGGCAACAACACCGTGGATGATGACGGAAATCCGCAGTGGAGAATGGCACCATCACCGCACGGCCCATATTGGGAAGAAGGTCAGAAGCTTGGTTATCAAGACGCTGGTTCCTGGACTATCTTGAAATCCACTCCAACAGATCGCGCCAAAGCTGCCTGGCTTTATGCACAGTTTGTGGTTTCAAAAACGGTTGATGTGAAAAAGAGCCATACAGGCCTGACATTCATTCGCGAATCTACAGTAAATCACGAGAGCTTTACTGAACGGGCCCCAAAACTCGGCGGTCTAATCGAGTTCTATCGCTCTCCGGACCGGGTAAACTGGTCACCAACCGGAGTTAATGTTCCAGATTATCCGAAGCTCGCGCAATTGTGGTGGCAGCAAATTGGTGACGTGAATTCCGGAGCCTTCACACCTCAGGAAGCTATGGACCGTCTTGCCGGCGAAATGGACACCATCATGGGCCGCATGGAACGGGCAGATAAGGCAAACAGCACCTATGGTGGCTGTGGCCCTCGGCTGAATGAGGAAAAAGATCCTTCAGAATGGCTTGGCAAAGGTGGCGCAAAGGCCAAACTCGACAATGAGAAACCACAGGGTGAGACCGTTAATTACGACGAGTTGGTCGCACGCTGGGCGCAGTAAAGAACAGTTTCTCCCAGACCGATGGTCCGGCATCTTGTTATGCCGGGCCAACGAATTGCAAAATGACATCCTGCAATTTTCTTACATGCGTTAGCAAAGGGGCTGACCTTGCTTGAACTGAAGAATGTTCAGAAAACCGTTCTAGGTGATGTTCACATACACCCAACCGATTTGATCTTATCACCTGGATGCTTCAATATTTTGTTGGGAACCACGCTTTCCGGAAAAACCACACTCATGCATTTAATGGCAGGTCTGGAAAAACCCAGCGCCGGCGAAGTTTGGTTTAACGGTTCTGATGTGACCGGAACCGCAGTTCAAAAACGCAATGTCTCAATGGTTTACCAGCAATTCATCAACTATCCGAACATGAGTGTATTCGAAAACATAGCATCGCCTCTACGGGTAATCCGAGCGAATGAACCCGAAATTAAAAAGCGTGTCGGTGAAATGGCAGAACTCATGAAGATATCTGCCATGCTGGACCGTCGCCCTTCAGAACTATCGGGCGGGCAGCAACAACGTACTGCAATGGCTCGTGCCCTGGTTAAGGAGTCTGACCTCGTTCTGCTCGATGAACCACTTGCGAACCTTGATTTCAAATTGCGAGAAGAACTGCGCGACGAACTCCCCAAAATTTTCAAGGAACGCAATTGTGTCGTCGTCTATGCCACCACGGAACCGACTGAGGCTTTGCTGTTAGGTGGTCAAACAGCTGCTCTACATCAAGGAAGAGTAGTGGATTTCGGTGCCACTGGAGAGCGTTACCGAAGACCATCTCACCTTCTCAGCGCACAGGTGTTTTCCGAACCGCCTATGAATATTGCGACTGCAAAGAAGGCGGGTTCGAAGATGATGATAAACGAAAATGTATCTTGGAAATTGGAGAGCAAATTGCCTGATGGAGAATACACCGTCGGGATTAGAGCGCACAACGTGACTGTCGAAAAACCCTCCAAAAGTGCGGTTGAACTAAACGGCACCGTGAAAGTAGCTGAAATCAGTGGTTCGGAAAGCATGGTTCATTTTTTGGCTTTCGATAAAGACTGGATATCGCTGTCGCATGGTGTTCATGCTCATGAAAGTGGTGAGAATATCAAGCTGCATTTGGATCCTTCCAAATTTCTGTATTTTGATCATTCGGGCAAGTTGGTGGATGTTTAAGCCATGGCACAAATAACGCTTTCCAACCTCGGGCATAGCTACTTCGAAAAACCTACCAAAGATGAAGATTGGGCACTAAAACAACTCGACATCAATTGGGAGGACGGCGGCGCTTATGCTTTGTTGGGCCCCTCCGGATGCGGCAAGACCACATTGCTAAACATCATTTCAGGCTTACTCATCCCCTCTCAGGGGCGCATTCTGTTTGATGGATCAGACGTTACTAATCAAACACCAGAGCAGCGCCATATTGCACAAGTCTTTCAGTTCCCGGTCGTGTATGACACCATGAGTGTTTACGACAATCTTGCATTTCCACTCCGCAACCGCAAAGTCCCCGAAGAAACGATCACCCAGCGGGTCCATGAAGTCGCGGAAATGACCGATTTGACCGGAATGCTGAACAAGCGCGCTTCAGGTCTGACGGCGGATGGGAAACAGAAAATTTCTCTTGGCCGGGGCCTGGTTCGTACGGATGTCAATGCAATCCTGTTTGACGAGCCGCTGACTGTTATTGATCCTCACCTCAAATTTCAACTCCGGGCAAAACTCAAGGAGCTTCATACGCGGGTAAATCGAACCATGATTTATGTCACCCACGACCAAACCGAAGCGCTGACATTTGCTGACAAGGTTATTGTCATGAATGCAGGCGAAGTTGTGCAGGTTGGAACTCCAAAGGAATTGTTTGAAAAACCTGAACACACGTTTGTTGGGCATTTCATCGGCTCACCAGGCATGAACATTCTGCCTTGTAAACTGGAGAACGGGAAAGCATTTCTCGGCGACAATCCGGTCCAGACCAGCAACAAGGCTGACCGGAATGAAACCACCGCCGAAATCGGTGTGAGGCCGGAATTTATCAATTTCAACTCAAAGGGTCTGGTTGCCAACGTGGTCAAAGTGAATGATGTAGGACGATCAAAGATCATTGAAGTCATATGCCACGGAATGACCATCAAGATGCTGGTTGGAGAAGAACAGCAAATTCCTTCTGAAAATGCAAGAATCTCCTTCGATCCGAATTTTACACGTATTTATTCGAACAAGCATTTGTGTGAGGCATCATCATGAACAAGACCGTCAATCAAAAGGCCTGGTTTTTTGTTCTTCCGGTGTTGATACTGGTCGCTTTCAACGCGCTTATCCCTCTGATGACGGTCGTAAATTATTCTGTTCAGGAAACCTTTGGGAACAATGCATTTTTCTGGTCCGGCCTGATATGGTTTGAAGATATTCTGACTTCTGAACGCTTTCATGCCTCGCTTGGCAGGCAGTTGTTTTTTACGGCGACCATCCTGGCTATTGAGGTGCCGTTAGGCGTCATCATTGCATTGGCAATGCCAAGAAAAGGCATATGGGTTTCAGTCTGCCTTGTTTTGATGGCCATGCCACTTCTCATTCCATGGAATGTTGTCGGTGCGATGTGGAACATTTTCGGCCTCCCCGAAATAGGGTTGATGGGGAAGACTCTCAATACGCTCGGCTTCGACTACAACTACACGCGTCAGCCCGGAGATGCCTGGTTCACATTGATCTTGATGGATGTGTGGCACTGGACCTCGCTAGTGGTGTTGCTCGCCTATGCAGGGCTGGTATCTATTCCGGAAGATTACTATCAGGCAGCCAAAATTGATGGGGCGAGCTCTTGGGCTGTTTTTCGATACATCCAGCTGCCCAAGATGAAACGCGTTTTAACTATCGCCATTCTGCTTCGGTTCATGGATTCCTTCAACATCTACACTGAACCTTCCGTCCTGACCGGGGGTGGGCCGGGGAATTCGACCACGTTACTATCTATCGATCTGGTAAAGATTGCATTGGGGCAGTTTGACCTTGGACCAGCTGCTGCAATGTCATTGATTTACTTCCTGGTAATACTACTCACCAGCTGGGTGTTTTACGCGGCCATGACCCGGGATGAGGAGCAATAATCAATGAAACGCCACGCCTGGATCATACCCGCCATCTATATCGTGTTTTTGATGTTGCCGATTTACTGGTTGGTGAGCATGTCTTTCAAGACTACCAACGAAATCCTGGGTTCATTCACCCTTTGGCCACAGGATTTTACGCTGGACAATTACCGCACTATTTTCACTGATCCCACCTGGTACAACGGATATATCAATTCCATAATCTATGTATCCATCAATACGGTTTTGTCAGTCGCGGTTGCATTGCCTGCCGCATATGCGTTTTCGCGCTACCGATTTCTTGGTGACAAACATCTGTTTTTCTGGCTTTTGACAAACCGCATGGCGCCAGCAGCCGTGTTCGCGCTACCATTTTTTCAATTGTATTCAGCAATTGGCATTTTCGATACACATCTTGCGGTGGCATTGGCGCACACTCTTTTCAATATCCCGTTGGCAGTTTGGATACTGGAAGGTTTCATGTCGGGGGTACCGAAACAATTGGATGAAACCGCATATATAGACGGTTATTCATTTCCGGTTTTCTTCACAAAGATCTTTATCCCGACGATCAGTGCGGGGATAGGTGTGGCCGCATTCTTCTGCTTCATGTTTTCGTGGGTTGAGCTCTTGCTTGCAAAAACCCTTACAGCCGTTGCCGCCAAGCCGATTGCCGCGACCATGACAAAGACAGCCTCTTCATCCGGGTATGAACTCGGGTTGCTCGCCGCAGCGGGCACTTTGACAATTATACCCGGCGCAATTGTGATCTATTTCGTGCGCAATTACATCGCAAAAGGTTTTGCCCTGGGGAGAGTGTAGGAAATGACTTCTATCATGTTGCAATCAGCACTTTTTTCGGTCGATTGGTGGACCGAACCACTAGGATCCTGGATGGCCTGGACACGCGCAACAGTCGCCTTTTTCATGTTTATATTTGCCTGCATTGGCGCAATGGGCATCTGGGAATATTACTCACCTGGAGGAAACCTGAGAAGAGGTGTATTTGCAATCGACACAACCCGTGGCGATCGTCTGTTCCTCTCATTACTGGGAAGTGCATTCATTTTCATAGCCTGGATATTCTTTGTCAGCACCTGGCTCTGGTGGCCCCTGTGCATATGCATTGTGTGGGCAATATTTGTATTCCGAAAAGTTTGAACAGTATGATCTTTTTGCGAACGCCCCGGAACTTTATTCACCCCGCAGCCCGCACAATCTTAACTGGATGCCAGTCGTTTGAGCAGCGAAATCAAGGCTCGGTTTTCTTTTTCAGTAAATCCTGATGTCATCGTATCGTGGAATTCTGCAGCACGTTTTTCCAGATCACGGTAAACAGATTTTCCCTTACTGGTCAGGGATAGCATCTCAGACCGCCTATCTTCTTCCTGTCTTTTTCGTGCTACAAATCTCTTCTTATGGAGGGCGCTCACAGCTCGGCTAACCTTGGTTTTGTGTAATCCGCCACGATCACAAATATCTCGTGCGGTCATATCGCCATACCGACCCAAATGAAACAGGACACGCCATTCCATACGCAACATGCCGTAATGGTTTTTGTAAATCTGCTGGAACCCATAACTCGATTGTTCTGCAGCGCGGTTGAGCAAGTAAGGAAGGAAATCTTCCAAATCAAAATTATTCAAGGTCGGCTCCCTTGATAGTTACAATTCCAACTAATAGCGTGGATTGAATTCAGAAACCACAACGATGGTTATGCACTGCAATACTCTGGAAGATGTAAATTCATACACAGCCTTTAATAAGTACATATTGTGCAAAGCAGATTGGAATACCCCGTTGCCCGGAACAGTTACCCTTTATGACTACTGGCGATCTTCCGCTGCCTACCGGGTGCGGATCGCACTCAACCTTGCAGGAATTGAGTACAAAACCGTCGAAGTCAATTTGCTGGAAAGTGAACAACTTTCCAAATCTTACCTGCAACGAAATCCTCAAGGGCTGGTGCCGACACTGGATATTGACGGGCAAACTTTTACCCAGTCACTGGCAATTATCGAGTATCTGAACGAAACAAGGACTCTTGATTTGCTGCCAGCTGATCCAGCAGAACGCGCAAAGGTCCGCGCCGCCGCGATGGCAATAGCAATCGACCTACATCCGGTCTGTACCTTCAAAGTGGTCTGCTATGCTACTGAAGGAACAGAACCTGCACAAACCGAGTGGATGAAGCAGTTTATTTCACCGGCGCTTGCCGCATTCGATAGGTTGATTGAAAACTGCGACGAAAAATTCGCATTTGGCGCCCGCCCCTCCCTAGCGGATATTTGTCTAATTCCGCAACTTTATAACGCGGATCGCTGGGGCGCGGACTACAGTCAATCACCTGGCATATCAAGAATCAGGAAGTCTTGTGACAAACACCCTGCCTTTATTGCCGCACATCCGGACAATGCTGCGAGGCGAATCAAATTATCAGTAGAAACCCGATAGGCACGGTTTCAATAACATGAATAATTACCGCAGCCCGCTCTCCCCTGCAGAACTAGGCAACAACCGCCTGAATAATTTCCGCAGCTCCAGCTACCGTTGCTGGTGAAAATGTGCACACCGCAACAAAAACCATGACAAAGTAACTGCAGACCGCCAGACCCTTCTGGAATTCCGTGTCCTTGTATGAACGCCTCAGGCGCTTTGGCACTTTTGGCTTTTCCTGTTTGTTGGGTTTGCGGTATTTGTTGGTAAATGAAATTGGAAACGCTCCCATAATATCAGCCCTCGCTATTAACATTTCAGAAACAATATGAAGCCAAATTTTTAACAGTCGGTTTGGACAAATATTAAAATTTTCACGAATGGCGAGAAAGTTTGAGAACCATGCAGAATATTTGCTCAGCTAAACAGGCATAAAACACCAAGAATCAGGGAATACTCGGAAGAATTGAACAGAACGGACTGCTTGTTCCCCGCATAGTATAAAAATATTGACTGTGGTTAATGGAGCGCCTTCAGCTGCGAATTTTTCTGGTTGCATTAAGCATTGCTGCAATCAGTTGATCCCGTTCATCAGCCAGGGCGTCAATTGACTGTTCCTTCGCTTCCGCCTCCACACCTTCACATAACTCAGACGAAATTTCGGAGTCCAATCTGAGGTCACCCAGGTCATCCCACCACCGATTGAAACTCTCCGTATAGCGTTCACAGAATGAAGAAAGTCCTCCCTCTCCTGCACCGAGATGAAAAAGCATCGTGGGACCCATTGCAGCCCAGCGCAACCCGGGGCCGGACCAAACCGCCTTGTCAATATCTTCTACAGAGGCAACCCCGTTATGGACAAGATGAATGGCCTCGCGCCAGATAGCAGCCTGAAGACGATTGGCAACATGCCCCGGCACTTCCTTGTTGACACGAATTGTAATTTTACCGACCGCGCCGTAGAAGGCTTCCGCAATTTCAAGAACACCGTCTGCTGTCTTGTCATTTGCCAACAGTTCAACAAGAGGTATGAGGTGCGGAGGATTGAAAGGATGGCCAAGGATAAACCGGGAAGGATTTTTCCAACCCTTTTGCATTTCCTTGAGCATGAGCCCAGAAGCGGAAGAAGCAACGACTGCATCCGGTTTCAGACAGGGTTCAATTTCTGCAAAAATGGCATGCTTGATTTCGATGCGCTCTGGCACGTTTTCCTGGATGAACTGTGCCTCCTCAACTGCTCCTGCGGCACTGTTGAAATACCTGAGTCGTCCCTTTCGTCCTTCGACCGCCAGGCCAAGCTCAAGTAGTGTTGGCCAAACGTTATCTACATAGTCTTCAACATCTTCTTGAAATGTTGGCGATGGGTCGTAGACATTGACATCCATTCCAGCTGCCAGGAACAGGGCAGACCAACTGGCCCCAATGACTCCTGCTCCGATCACTGCAGTTTGAGTTACTTCTGCCATGATCAAAATAGCCCCGGGTTAAGTGGAGAAGCTGCGGTCAGTCCACCATCCATGGTATAGCATTGGCCGGTTGCAAACGCCGATTCATCGGATGCCAACCAAACCGCCATTGCTGCAATATCAGATGGTTTGCCGAAGCGGTGACTGGCATGACGTGCAAGCGCGTCTTCTTTTGCCTGTGCCGGATCATTTGCCAAATCAAAACCCGCTTCCAGCATGCCGGTTTCTATCCAGCCTGGGCAAATAGCATTGCACCTGATTTGCGGGCCATGATCGACGGCAATTGATCGTGTCAATCCGTGAACAAAAGCTTTGGATGCATTGTATAACGCCATGCCCGGATCCGCGACCTTGCCGGATATCGATCCAATATTAATGATGGAGCCACCTTCGTTCATTGTTGGGATGAATGCGCGGCAAGTGTTGAATACCCCTTTCGCATTTACACCCATCAGCAGATCCCAGTCTTCATCCGTAGTTTCTGAAACTGTTTTTTCAACCTGGATACCGGCATTGTTGACCAGGATGTCACAAGCACCAAACGCAGTAGCAAGTTGCTCGACCTCCTCTGTTTTGGATACATCTGTCTGATACCAGCTTATTGCTTCTGACAGGTTTTCCGGTTTTGGTCCCCGCCCACAGGTTGCGACCTGTGCTCCTTCCTTCAAAAATGTTTCAGCAATCGCGCGGCCTATTCCTTGGCGCCCGCCGGTAACAAGCGCAGCTTTACCCTTGAGTTGCATTCGTTTTCCTAAAGTTTCATCTGTTGTACTTGTGCGGACAATCCACCATCGATCACCCATAGTTGCCCCGCTGCATATCGGGCTTCGTCTGAAGCAAGCCAGTTGACGAGATTGGCGATGTCTTCCGGTTTTCCATATGTCCGCATCGGATGCACATCGCGTACAGCCTGCTGTAAAGTCTCAATGCTACCTCCACCGCCGCCGGAACCATCGCCTTCAAAGAAACTTTGAAGCATCGGTGTATCGACATAACCCGGACAGATTGCGTTCACCCGAATGCCTTCCGGACCATGGTCGCAAGCCATTGCTTTAGTCAGTGCATGCACCGCACCTTTCGTGGCGCAATACGCCGCCAAACCGGGATCAGCGATATATCCATCGTAAGAACCAAAGTTGATAATACTTGCGCCATTAGAGTTTTTGCTTGCTGATTTGCGAAGCAATGGAAGCGCATGTTTTGACGTTAAAAACATACCTGTCACATTGATTGCAAAAATCCGGTTCCACTGTTCAAGCGTTGTGTTTTCGATTGTCTCTTCAATCTCGATTCCTGCAGCATTGACCAAAATGTCCAGCTTGTCCCATTTAGTAGAAAGATCGTCGAAAACGTTGACGATACCTTGCTCATCAGTCACATCAAATTTGCGAAACGTCCCTGCACCTTCGACATCTTGCAGATCTGCAGCGACTACTTTAGCACCCTCGCGTTCGAATCTTGCGCAAATCGCCGACCCGATCCCTCCGGTGCCACCGGTCACAAGTGCGGTTTTTCCATCAAGCATTCCCATTTCAGGTCAGCGCCCCTTTGTATGCATTCAATACAAGACCCTGGAAATGATGGACCGCATGTTCTGATTTGCCTGAACCCTCCGGATCATGAACAATCCGTCCCTGATCGAAAGCCGGTGTATTCATCCCGCGTTGGACGCTTTCTACCAAGTTGATATCTTCAACCTGAAGCACTTCATCAAGATAACGAATTGCTTCTTTTTCGGTTTCATCAGGTTCCGGAGTTTCCAGATAAAAATCGTAAGTTTCGTAGGTCAGGTCAGGTCCTGCAGGGATAATATTAAGGACGATCATGGACGATCGTCCGGGATACCGCATCAAACACGTGGTTGGCCATAACCACCATACTGCGTGAGTTTTCACCGTAGCATTTGAAACATCATAAGCAGCATTTGGACTGTTACCGGCATCCGCCATATGGCTTGAATAAATGCCGTGGGTCGTCACTTTGTAGGTATCCATGTCCACTAATTCGCAAAAGTCCTTGTGTGCCGTGGGGCAATGGTAACATTCGAGAAAATTATCGACGACATTCTTCCAGTTTGACTTGATTTCATACGTTAATCTATGCCCGAAGGTGAGTTGATCGATGTCGGGTGCCCAGTGTTTGATTTCAGTTTCTAGATCACCGGATTGCTCGTGAAGCGGTTTAGCCAACGGATCAAGGTTTACATAGACAAAGCCGCAAAACTCTTCGACTTGAACCTGATCAAGGCAAATATCATTTGTACTAAAATCTTCAAGGTTTTCGGTATGCGGAGCGCGCGCAAGTTGCCCATCCAGACGGTATACCCATGCATGGTAGGGGCACATGATGCGGGTTGTGTTTCCCTCCCCTTTTAGCAATTCATGGGCACGGTGTTTGCAGACATTATAGAACGCCCGCAATTGACCTTCCTTGTCGCGGACAATTGCAATCGGTTTCCCGGCAACTTTTGTTGTCGTATAGGAGCCAGACTCCCTGACCTTCTCTACATGGCAAACCCACTGCCAGCTTTTTGAAATGATCGCGCTTTGATCCAGTCCAAACCATTGTGGGTCTACATAGCTTTCTGCATTGAGCGAAAACGATCTTGCCGGACTGTCATCGTATCCACCGGACAATCTTTGAAAATCCTCGGGAGAAACAT
Source organism: Rhizobiaceae bacterium (assembly GCA_051009575.1). Taxonomy (GTDB): domain Bacteria; phylum Pseudomonadota; class Alphaproteobacteria; order Rhizobiales; family Rhizobiaceae; genus JAALLB01. The sequence continues at coordinate 34,578 of JBPCWL010000012.1, read as the reverse complement.
GCTGCTTCATACAGAACCTCCTAGCGATTTCGAGCTTTTATCAAGATTACCTCCATAATCGGATTCTAATTGACTATTTTAGCCGTTTACTTTTAGTTTTTCGCCATATGGTCAATATAACATCATTCTCGGATATCCCGGCAACTCCCCGATACAAAATCGGTATGCTACTTCTGGATGGGTTTAATTCAATGGCTATGCAAGCGTTTGTAGATCCCTTCCGCTCTGCGAATTATCTACGTGCAAACACACTTTATGAATGGGATTTCTTGTCGCTGGACGGCAATACCGTGACTGCCAGCAACGGATTGAATGTCGCCAGCCTTACAAACATCACTGATGTCAGCAAAATATATGATCTCCTCGTCATCAACACCAGTTGGAGCCCCGAGCGCTTCAAAGAAGCACGACTTTTGAACTGGCTGCGGGACCTGTCTTTAAAGGGATCCACTCTATGCGGCTTGGATACAGGAGCTTTTGTCCTTGCGTTTGCAGGCTTGTTGGAAAACCGGAAGGCAGCCGTGCATTATGAACATATCGCCGCGTTTCGTGAGTTATTCCCCAACATCGAAATGGGTGAAGAGATATATGCGATGGACGGAGAATATCTGACATGTTGTGGCGGGTTGGCTTCCGCGGATCTTGCATTGGAGATTATTCGGTTGCAACAGGGTATGGAATTGGCAAATGCAGCCAGCCGCTACATATTCCACGAACGATTGCGCAGCGGCAACGAGGGCCAATTTCCCGACACCCGTGAACCAGTCGGATACTCAGCGCCAGCAAAATTGCGCGAGGCCATCATTTTGATGGAGCGAAACCTTGAGCACCCGCTGACCATAGGAAAAATTGCGGTGATGGTAGCCATTTCGCAAAGGCAACTGGACCGGATATTTCACAAACACACGGGCGTTTCGCCGGTTCGATACTACCTTGAGGCACGGCTGGACAGGGCACGGGGCTTGATCACACAAACAGAACTTCCCATTCTTGATGTTGCAATCGCATGCGGATTTTCAGGACATGCACAATTTACCAGAGCATATAAAAACCGTTACCACATCACGCCAAGACAAGACCGGATAGATGGCCGGGTACCATTTCAATTCAGATCTTTCCCAAGCCATGGCGGTGTTTGAGAATACCTTTGATCCGCCGGATGGGAGTTTTTATGCCACCATAAAAAAGCTTGTAATCTTGCATACTTGCGGGACATCAGCTTTATATGTCGGGGAGTAAACCCCACATATTTTCAAATTAAGAATGGGGATCATCATTCAAACGGAGGAAAAATATGAAAAACACCCTGAAAACATTAACACTGGCAACGGCGCTAAGTCTTGCAACAAGTACGGCGTTCGCTGCCGAAAAAGTGAATATCGGAGTGCCGTCATGGACCGGCGCCCAGGCTATTGCGCATCTTCTGAAAGAAGTGGTTGAATCGCGTATCGGTGGAGAGGCTGGCCTGGTACCGGGCAACAACGCCACCATTTTCCAGGCAATGGATCAAGGCAAGGGTGATATTGATGTTCATCCGGATGTCTGGCTGCCAAACCAGGAAAGTTTCACAAAAAAATATGTTGATGGTGCCGGAACCGTTAAACTCTCAAGCAACCCTTATGAGGGCAATCAGGGTTTTTGTGTATCCAAAAACTTCGGCGAAGCCAATAACATCACAGACATCGCTGATCTCGGACGTCCGGATGTTGCCGCAAAAATGGATAGCGACGGTAACGGAAAAGGCGAAATGTGGATTGGAGCTCCCGGATGGGCGTCTGCAAACGTCAACGAAGTGAAAGTTCGCGACTACGGCCTTTTGGACTTTGTTGAGCCCGTTCGCGCCGAAGAAAGCGTGAAAACCGCTCGTGTGAAAGATTCAATTGCCAAGGACGAAGGGTATGCATTTTACTGCTACAAGCCGCACGCTATCTGGTACCAGTTCGATGTTAAAATGTTGAGCGAACCAAAATATGATCCGGCGAATTATGTGATGGTACAACCATCAGATGATCCGGATTGGTACAGCAAGTCTAAAGTCGCAACCAAGGACGCTCTGAAGAATGTTCAGATTGCTTGGTCAAAATCTTTGGAAGACCGCTCACCTGCAATTTCCGAGTTCTTTGCCCGCTTCAACCTGGAAGCGGATGATGTTTCAAACTTTGCTTATGAAATTTCTGGCAAGGGACGTGATCCTGCAGATGTTGCCAAAGATTGGGTCGCTGCAAATACCGACCGGGTTGATGCTTGGCTGGGGCTATAGAACCGAGCAAATGTAAGGCGAGCGGTATTTTCCAATCAGCGATACCGCTCGCGCTTTCCAAACATTTGATTTTAATGGGGTATCCCGGGGGTTGATGTGGTCAAGAACGAAGATGAAAACTGTATGATCAAGGTTTCCGGTGTTTGGAAAATTTTTGGTGCTGAGGCGCAGGCCGCGTTGGCAGCAGTACAAAATGAAGGCCTCAGCAAGGCCGAAATTCTTGATAAATTCAATGCTGTTGTTGGCGTAGCCGACGTGAATCTTGATATACCCCGCGGCGAAATCTTCTGTGTTATGGGATTATCAGGAAGTGGCAAGTCCACACTTGTACGTCATTTTAACCGACTTCTTGAACCTACAGCAGGCAACATTGAAATCGAAGGAGTAGACGTAATGGGTCTTGACCCGATCCAATTGCGCGAATTCCGAAACCGAAAAATCGGGATGGTTTTTCAGAACTTTGCATTGTTGCCGCATCGCTCTGTTTTGGACAATGTGGCGATGCCATTGGATATTCGTAAAATCAGTAAATACGACAGGATGCGCCAGGCCGCTAAAATCCTGGATATCGTCGAACTAAGTGCCTGGGGAAACAAGTTTGCCCATGAGCTTTCCGGCGGCATGCAACAGCGCGTAGGCTTGGCAAGGGCACTCGCTGCTGACCCGGACGTACTGTTGATGGATGAGCCTTTCAGTGCGTTGGACCCTTTGATCAGGCGGCAACTGCAGGACGAATTCATCGGTCTTTCCAAAGTAATGAACAAAACCACCGTTTTCATTACCCATGATCTAGATGAGGCTGTTCGCGTAGGACATCAGATAGCAATCATGCGAGACGGCCGTGTTGTCCAGATAGGAACTGCCGAGGATATCGTGATGAATCCTGCCGATGATTACGTGGCGGATTTTGTTGCCGGCATATCAAGGTTGAAAGTGGTTCGTGCTCACGCTGTCATGGAACCGATCGAAAAATTCAAGTCGACAGGCGGCAAGATTACAAAATCCAATTTGCGGATCAATGAGAGCGAATCCCTGAGCACAATCATTCAAAAGGCAATTGATGATGATGCGCCAATCATTGTTGAAGATGGGGGAACAGATGTTGGTGTAATTACACGCGCTGATGTTTTACGGACAGTTATTGAGGGAACGGAAGTATCATGAACAAGCTCCCGGATAACCCCGCACTTGATACCCGAAATGCCGCCGCTGATGCGCTGGAGGCAGAACGCCAGGGTCATATAAAGACATTTGTACGAACAAACCCGGAATACTATACCAGACAGTTCGACGTGATCGGCAAGGAATCCAAATTCACTCCCACCTTCAACTTCATGGCTGGCCTGTTTGGACCAATCTGGTTTGGTGCGAGAGGATTGTGGAGTTGGGCCGTTGCTTTCCTGATCCTAGAAGCAATCGGATTCGTTCGAATTGCCTTGGGTCTGTTTGGCGATCTGGCAGCAGCGGCAAGAGACCGGATTGCTTCCATTGAAGGCACTTTGGAGTTACGCCGCCAGCAACTCTCCTCTGCGATTGAAACCAAATCTGACAAGGTCGACGTTTATAAAAGGACGGTACAATCTCTCGAAGACGCCATTGGCGGCATCCGTGCTGAAGCAGACCAGTTGCAGGAAAATGGAATCTGGATAGCCCTTTCAGGTCTGGTAATCCTGATCATTGTGAAATTGATTCAAAGTACTATGGCAAACACAGTGCTCGAGAACCGTTTTTCAGAGTGGTTGTCTGACAAGACCATTCGTCATGCGATGCCACCCCGCGATATCGCCTTGAGTGCAATATTCATGGTCACAATCGTCGGTGCAGCCATGCTGCACTACAGTTTTCCCGGTACTTACACATTGTTGAGCGAATTTCCCACAGCTCCGGAAATCAGACTTACAGCTATCGACTGGGTTGAGGCATTTTTCACTTTCGCAGTCACCAATGGCGATGCATTTTTTGACTTTATTACTTACGGCATTCGTTTGATGCTGGATGCCCTTGAACTGATCTTCGTGCAGACACCCTGGATCGTGGTTGCCAGTTTTATCATTCTGCTCACCTGGCTATCTGCAGGACCAAGGACTGCAATATTCTCTGCTGCATTTCTTGCTTACATGGGGTTGCTCGGTTTCTGGGAAAAGGCAATGACAACATTGGCATTATTGGGAACAGCAGCTTGCCTTTCGATCGTAATTGGCATTCCGTTGGGCATGTTCTGCGCCAGAAGGCCTCGGTTATATTCTATTGTCCAACCGATAATGGATTTCATGCAGACAATGCCCGCATTCGTATTCATGATCCCGGTGATTGCGTTCTTTGGAACCGGCAAACCTGCAGCGGTTGTCACAACAATGATCTTCGGCGGAACTCCAGTTGTGCGATTGACCGTTTTGGGCCTTCGCGGTGTGCCGGAAAGCGTCCGTGAAGCAGCAATCTCGTTTGGCGCGAACAAGTGGTATCTCCTTAGAAAAGTTGATTTGCCACTTGCAGGGCCCTCCATCCGCGCGGGGATCAACCAGACAATCATGCTGTCACTAGCCATGGTTGTGGTCGCCTCCCTGATCGGGGCCAAGGGTCTGGGTGAGGATGTGCTTGAAGCCCTTCAGTATGCAAATGTCGGTCAGGGGATTCTGGCTGGCTTCTCGATCCTTTTCTGCGCCATGATCCTTGACCGCATCGTTCAGGGCCAGAGAAAATGACTTCTTTACCCTTGGTGCTGGTCCATGGCTTCATGGGCGGTAGCGACCAGTGGGCATTACAAAGAACTGCGCTTGGCAATGACTATGATCTCGTCACAGTCGATCTGCCGGGGTTTGGCCGGAACAACGAATTGCAGGCACCCGATACTATCAACGGCTTTGCAAATTTTGTTCTTGATTTTCTCACCGACAACAGCATCAGCAATTTCAGGCTTCTGGGTCATTCCATGGGTGGCATGATTGTTCAGGAAATGATTGCAATTGCACCAGAACGCATAAAGCAGCTTATTCTTTATGGAACCGCGGCAACGGGAAACTTGCCTGACCGTTTCGAAACCTTTGAAACCTCAAGGCAACGGGTAATGGCTGATGGCGTGGCAGACTCAGCCAGACGAATTTCCGCCACTTGGTTCCTGGAATACGAGGGTGCCGCCGAGTTTGAAAATTGTGCAAACCTGGCACAACAATCTTCCCTCCAGGCAATGTTGGCAGCCCTGAATGCAATGGAGGTATGGTCGCGCAAAGACAAATTGCAGAATATTTCCTGCCCGACAATGATAGTTTGGGGCGAAAAAGATCGCACTTATCATTGGCCGCAAATCGAGGAATTGTGGAACACCATTCCCGGTGCCAGCCTGGCTGTAGTACCTGGATGTTCCCATGCAGCTCATATGGAAAAGCCCCGGATTTTTAATGCAATTGTCAGTGATTTTTTGCTTTGCTGAATTATGGTGCCGATTCCTGACATAAGACAATCTGGAACTGGTAACCGGGGATGATCAAGGGATGAAAATGTCACCAGAAGATCGCATGAATTCAATTTCCGAACAGGGAATGTGTGCCGGATGTGGTCTATGTCAGGCCATTGCCGGGTCAGACCGGATCAGCGTAACCAAATCCGCCAACGGTTATGAACGCCCCGTTGTCGTTGATAAACTTAATCAGGAAATAGTTGAACAGATATTTGATGTTTGTCCCGGAACCCATATTGAAGGGTTGCCGGAAAGTGAAATTTGCACTGAAACAAACATTGATAAAATCTGGGGTCCATGGCTGAGAATGGTTTTAGCATGGGCAGCACACAAAAACACTCGTTTTGAAGGATCAACAGGCGGCGTCCTCACTGCTCTTGCAGATTTTTTGTTGGCAGACGGGCGGGTGAATTTCATTCTCCATGTGAAGGCTTCTGAAAAAGAGCCGACCTTTGGAAAACGTCATTTGAGTTTCAATCATGCCGATGTCCTGGAGGCGGCTGGCTCCAGGTATGGTCCTGCTGCGCCATTGATTGATGTAGACCAGGTTCTTGATCGCGGTCAGCCGTTTGCTTTCATTGGCAAACCTTGTGACATAGCTGCTTTACGGAATTTGGCTCGTCATGACCCACGTGTGGACCGTCTGGTCAAATATTGGCTAACACCGGTCTGCGGCGGGTACATGCCGCCACCTTCCCTGGATGCGTTTCTCAATCGGGCTGGAGTAAGTACACAGGATATCAAAAGTTTCCGCTATCGCGGCCTCGGTTGCCCTGGCCCAACACGCGTCGAAACTGAAACTGGCATAAAGGATTTCCATTATTTGGATCTCTGGGGCGAAGATGAAAGTGCCTGGCAATTACCTTTCCGGTGCAAAATTTGTCCCGATGGGATTGGTGAAGCAGCGGACATAGCTGCCTCCGATACCTGGCCGGGCGGGTCCCCAACCCGTGAAGAAAGCATGGATGACCCTGGCACCAACGCAGCTGTTGTAAGAACTGTGCGAGGGCTAGAATTACTCGAAGCTGCTGAAAAGGCTGGGTTTTTAACCTTGGGAAGTGAGGTAACACCGGATGACATGAACACCTACCAACCTCATCAGGTGAGAAAGAAATTCGCGGTTCAGGACCGCCATCTCGGTATGGGAGATGAGGGCCGGATCGTCCCGGTCACTAAACGTCTGAGAATTGACGAACTGGCTGCCGAAATGCCTGCCGAGTTTAGTAAGTCTCAACGCGAAGGCACCCGCAAACGGATTGCTGAAGGAAAGACCTCCGAGCCCACACCAGTGAGTTCCAAATGAGAAATGCCGACTCCATGATGGTAATTTGGCGGAAACCGCAATGCTATCAGAAGCCCACTACCTCTTGCCTATGCCGGTAGAAGCCACTGCTACCGTTATCGCAGATAGCGCAAAGAACCATATTCCAGGTTGGGAAACAGCACTGGCAAGCCCGCTGGTTTTTGCCGCAAAAACCACTATTGCCACCAACAACACATCCATCATTGACCATTTTGCAAGCGCTGCGGTCCAACCGCTGGCAGGTTTGTTTGTAAACACCGCCTGATGTGCGGTCACCAGTTTCAGTGCGGGAAACAGGAGCGAAAATGCCACGATCACCAGAGTCAGAAATATCTCTTCCTGTTGCCACAAATCACCAACAATGGTGAGCAGGGAGGGTGTTTCGGAAAAAAACCAGAGCTTTTCGAATCGCATCAGCGGAAGGGAAATACCCAATCCGTAAGAAACACTGGCAATCATTAGCAAGAACGGTCGAAATCCTGGCATTGGATATAAAACTCCCATCGGCTTTGCCGGGAGGTATCACGATGTGAAAAGCTTTGAAAGTACAAACTATTGAGCAACAAACGCTCCACAGATCAAATCTGCCAAGCGTTTCAGGAGTAGTCTTGATTTACAATGGTTTGACTGTCAGCCAATCATCATTGCGCGATTTTCCGCGACTTCATCAAGCGCATCGTCAAGCAACCCGGTACCACCGTCACGCTGTTCAATACGTTGCGCTTTCTTCAGTTCTTCCTCTGCGTCCTCAAGAGCGGCTTCAGCGTTCACTCTCTTGTCCTTTAAATCGCGGATAGAACCTTCCAGGTTTTCCTGGCGTTGGCGTGCCGCTTTTGCAAAGGTCGGATAAGCGAAGTGACCCGGATCAGTGATCCCAGCTTTTTCTTCCTCAATATCGACTTGTGCTTGTAGATCGCCGTACATTTTTTCAAACTCGGCAATCATCATGTCGATTTGAGCCAATTGGCGGGTTTTGTCTTCAACCTGAAAATGTTTCAGGCGAAGAAGATTTTCACGCGATTTCATACTCAATACTCCTGTAAACCGCAAAGGGCATTAAAATTGCCCGATTTTACTCCCCGGCAAAACGCGCCAGGCTATCAAGAACGGATACCAACCGGTTAATTTCAAATTAAGAAATTGCCCCCACGTTAATAATTCGTTTACTCGACTTCTTAATTATAAGACGTGGATGTTAAAGGACGGTAAATCGAAAATGCCCGTCAACACAAAAGACAAGAAATTAACAGATGATTCGCTGAATTGGGCATTTTGTCGAGCTGACCCAACATCCAAAAAAAAGCTAAATCTATATATTTCATTGATTTAGCATGTTTTTCTAACGCCATTTTAGAGGTTGCATCATGGAATTAGAATTTGTTAACCATTATGTATCAGCATGTCGGTTACAAAAGATTAACCATAGCTTGTTCCCTGGTTTACGAGGCAACCAAGACAAGCCAGTGCTGACAGGCAAAAGGGGAAAAAGATGCGTGTATTGCTAATTGAGGATGACAGCGCTACGGCCCAGAGCATTGAATTGATGCTCAAGTCGGAAAGCTTCAATGTCTATACAACAGATCTTGGCGAGGAAGGTGTAGACCTTGGCAAGCTGTATGATTATGACATTATCCTGTTGGACCTCAATCTTCCGGACATGTCAGGCTATGAAGTGCTAAGAACGCTTCGTCTGTCAAAAATCAAAACTCCAATCTTGATTCTATCCGGTCTGGCCGGAATTGAAGACAAGGTTCGTGGACTTGGCTTCGGTGCAGATGACTATATGACAAAGCCCTTCCACAAGGATGAGCTTGTCGCACGTATTCATGCCATTGTCCGTCGTTCCAAAGGCCATGCCCAATCGGTGATCACAACCGGTGATTTGGTTGTCAACCTGGATGCCAAGACAGTCGAAGTCAGCGGGCAGCGGGTTCATTTGACTGGCAAGGAATATCAGATGCTGGAATTGTTATCGCTCCGCAAAGGCACGACCCTTACCAAGGAAATGTTCCTCAATCACCTTTATGGCGGCATGGACGAGCCAGAGCTCAAGATTATCGACGTATTTATCTGTAAGCTTCGTAAAAAACTGGCTGCGGCGGCCGATGGCCTGAATTATATCGAAACGGTTTGGGGCCGCGGTTATGTTCTACGCGAGCCTGATGGCTCTGAAATGCGCGAAATCGCCTGAATTTTTTAGCCCAGCATATCCAAATAAAAAACCCGCCTAAATGGCGGGTTTTTTGTTGATAAAACGAACGGCGCCGATCAGGCGGCTTCCATATTGTCGAATTTTACACCTGCTTCTACGACTTTTTGCAGTAAAATTTCGCGGTTGAATGGTTTCATTAAAAAGGCATGGCATCCAGCCCGCTTGGCTTTGGTCATATCTGAAACCATAATCTCACTTGTACAGTAAAGCAGCCGCGCGTTTTGAGCATCTTTCAGTTTGACAAATTCTTCGATGAATTCGAGGCCGGTCATTGATGGCAGATCCCAATCAACAATAAGAGCATCTGGCATACTTCCTTTGCACTTTTCCAGCGCTTCATATCCGTCATTGGCTTCCACCACCACAAAGCCCACATCAGATAGGATTCGGTTCGCCACCTTGCGGATAACCGGAGAATCATCGACCAACATAAAAATTTTCATGACATCATTCCGAGTAGTCAATACTACGGTAAAGACTACATGATCATCCTTAAAGAGGAACTAACCAACTCGGAATGTTTGCCTCATGACGTGCAACTGGCACGATTCATGTTGTCAGGGTTAACGATCAGTGAATCCTGCTCAAGCGGACATTGCTTCAAAAACCACGCTTTCACCTTCAAGTTTTGCTGTAACTGCATATCCCGCTGACTCAGCAAGTTGAAGTGTATAAATCGGTTGAATTGAGTGAGCATCAATTGATTCTTCAAATGTACCACTTAGCAGATCAAGAAAAGCCGGAGGCACCCTTGCTCTCATACCATTCGAAGTAATTTTAAAGCTCGCATCACCATTGGGATCAGTGATCTCAACTTTAACACTACCTCCGCGCGGGATGGCGGCCAAACCGACGAGTAAAAGATTGAGGAGCAATTTTACCTTGTTTTTGGCTATCAACGCGCGTTCACCGTTCCACTCCAGATCCGTCTTCTTTTCATTTTCAAAAAACGAATTGGCAACCGCTTCTGCATCACCCGTATCAATATGAGCTCCCGCAGAACCGGCAGCTCCAAAGGCAATCCTTGCAAACTGGAGTTTTGCAGACGCATTTTTTGCGGATGAACGAATTAAATCCATCGCAATTTCCGAGGTTTCCTCATCGGCTCCCTCATCAAGCAACTCCAGTCCGTTTGCAATCGCCCCGACCGGAGAAATCACATCATGACAAACTCTTGAACACAACAAAGCCGCTAAATCCAGCCCCCCAAGCTCCGGTAATTTGACCATTTCTCTTCCTCGACATTTTGGCTTGTTTCCGATGACCCGCGGTTCCGAATCACAAGCAAACATTAGAACAGATTGGAAGAGTTTTTGAGCCCGAATTGCCATACCCCACGGCAAATCCGGTGATTGATTATCATTTGCCCCAAAAAAGTCACGTTTGATTCACCATTCGGAAAAGGTTTTCATTAATAATCACGAGAAATTCGACGAGTAACAACGAATGTAATCGAAGGCAATCCGATGTCAGAACAGAAACAATTTACCTATTCGCTTTTCAGTCAGCTGATGAGCGCAACCTTAATCAGCCTCGCACTCATTGCTGCGATTCTTTTCAATGTGAACAATGCCAATGCTCAGGCAAACCAGCATTATTCCAGCCAGGAAGTCATTGATGCAGGCCATCGCTTTTTTGGAGCAACTTCCGGAAGTCTCGCAGCAGCTTTTGAACGCACCTTTGCAGAATACGGCCTTCCAAACGGCTACATCCTTGGCGAAGAAGCCAGCGGCGCATTCATCGGCGGATTACGTTATGGAGAAGGTTACCTTTACACCAAAAATGCAGGTGATCATAAAGTATTCTGGCAAGGCCCTTCAATCGGCTGGGATTATGGTGGTGACGGAAACCGTACAATGATGCTGGTATATAATCTTCCAGCCATTGATGCTCTTTACCGCAGATACCTGGGTGTTACCGGATCTGCGTTTCTTGTCGGAGGTGTTGGCGTGACAGCACTTACCCGGCAAGGTGTCCATCTGGTCCCGATCAGAACCGGCGTAGGTGCCCGGCTCGGAGTAAACGTGGGATATTTAAAAATGCGCCGAACTCCCCGAATAAACCCGTTTTAATTCAGCACAGATATAGAGAAAAGGCGCCCGAAGGCGCCTTTTTTGTGTAGGATCCAAATTCGTTGGAATGCTTTTGCATTTTAAAATTGGTAGAGACCGTGTATACAAACCATCTGTTTAAACCCGTTGAGAAAAACGGGTAAAATTGCAGTTGACCAAATCATTTTGAACCCGGAATCGGCATGTTACTCGAAATCATTCTCTATTTTTCCCTGGGATTTCTTGTCGCTGTCCTTTTGATGCTGATCGTTACGCCGGCAATTTGGAACCGGGCCGTAGTTCTTACTCGACAGAAAGTCGAAAGTACTCTTCCCCTAAGTTTAAATGAAATACAGGCCGAAAAAGACAAGCTGCGGGCCGATTTTGCGATGACAACTCGGCGTCTGGAATTGGGAATTGAAGAGTTACGAAAAAAAGCATCGGAACAAAACGTGGAACTGCATTCCAAAAGAGACGAGGCAAACCGTATCAATGTCGTGAGTAAGCAAGGTGAAATCAAAATTGGCAAACTGGAGACTGCTGCTGAATCAATGCGGGAGAATTTGGCAGACAATCACGAGAAAATTGAAAGCCTGACAAAAAATCTGGATGAAACTTCTGAAGAATTAAAATCCCTTCGGGACAAATATGAAGCACTTCGTGTTCGGCAATCAGGAACCGAGGAACAACTCAACAAATCAAAGATCACCCTGGTTGCAAGCGAAAGTAAAATTGACAGCCTCTCCGGGACACTATCCACGGTAAACTTGACTGACGAAGAACGTACGCTGAAAATTAAGTCCCTGTATGACCAGATAGAAGGTCTGAAAAGCAGCCTGCGCGAGCAGGAAAAAAAGGCTACAAAATCAGAAGCTGAGGCAAAATCAGTTCAGAAAAAATTACAATCTGCACAGGACAAACTCGAGAAACTTAGCGACAGCCCAAAATCAGCAGGTGGAAAGCAAGAAAAGCTGCGCTCGGAAATTGCTGACCTGACCCAACAACTAATCAGGGAAAACGCCAAAGTCGTGGAACTTGAAGCCAAACTGGCGCAAAACATGCTCCGTACCGAGATTGCGGCGGAATATGACACGGGGTCGGGTACAGTTCTGAAAGATACTCAAGGTCTTGGAAAAGAAAATTCTGACCTTGTGGAGGAAATCAAGAAAACCGCCAAAGCCAATGGCTCCAAAAACGGTATGAATCAACAGACAAAACGGAAACTGAAAAAGAAAATTCAGAATCTTGCCGCCAAAACTTCGGCTTCTGTGGCCGACTTGGAAGGCGAAAATTCACCGATCAACAGTATTGTTGAAAATACAAGCGGTCGAGATGGAGGTGAGGAGACAAGCCTTGCTGGGGAAATCCGGTCACTACGGGACCCGGGCAGTACCCAATCTTAGATTTCTAGTTGACATTTATCCGGCTGATAATCTGGCCAGTTCTGGAATCAACAATTATCACGCGCCGTTTTCTACCTGTCTCCTCCACATCAAAAATGACTTGGTCTGAATGGACCGTGACTGAATTGATCTGGATATCTGCGCCCAATCCCAGGTTGATTTCCACCGGATCGCTCGGAACTCGCGCTGTTTCGTCACCACTTTTGACAGAAGGATTGCTGAATTTGTAGATAATCGCGAACAAGACAGCTAGAAGGCCAATCATCATTATGCCGGTGGAAATGATCATCAGGCGGATCATCTTCTTTCGTACCCGCTCCATTACAGGATCGAGAGGCTGTTCTTCTGTGTCATCGTATGTCATGCAATTACCGTATTATTCCAACCATTCAGGAGCTGTCATGACTGTTAGCCGAGACAGACAGAAAGGGGAAGCCTTCATTGCAGATGATGCGGCAATTGGGCAACGCCTTGATGCCTTTGTAGCTTCACAAATGCCGCCGCACGTGTCTCGTTCACGGATCAAGGACATCATCAAACAACGGGGCGTCAGCGTGAACGGATCGGTTTGCGAAATTCCCAAATACCGCGTCAAACTGAACGACAAAATTACATTGGTTATTCCCGAGCCGGAAGAAGCTGCACCTTTGCCTGAAATGATACCGCTTGATATATACTACGAGGACGACCATCTTCTGGTATTGAACAAGCCGGCCGGTCTCGTGGTTCACCCTGCGGCAGGGAACTGGACGGGTACACTGGTAAACGCCCTTTTGCACCACTGCGGCGACACGTTATCAGGAATCGGAGGAGTCAAACGACCGGGCATCGTACACCGGCTGGACAAAGACACATCCGGATTACTGGTAGTTGCAAAAACCGAACTGGCACACGCAGGATTAACGGCCCAATTTAAGGATCACGGAAAGTCAGGTTCGCTACAAAGAGCATATCTTGCACTTGTTTGGGGTAGACCCGATACAGGAAGCGGCACCATTGATGTACCTTTAGCCAGGTCGCCAAACAATCGCAAAAAACGTGCTGTTGTCAAAGAAACCCATCCAGAAGCAAAAAAGGCGGTTACACATTACAAGGTTCTGGCCGGATTGGGAAAAGATGCAGAAGGACTGCCGGTTGTCTCACTGATTGAATGCCGATTGGAAACTGGAAGAACGCACCAGATACGTGTACATTTGAGCCATATTGGCCATCCTCTTCTTGGCGATCAAGAGTATGGAAAACACTTTCAAACCAAGGAAAATACTCTTCCTGAGCCGGCCCGAAGTGTCGTCAAGGAGTTCAGGAGACAAGCTCTTCACGCGGCTATTTTGGGGTTCGATCACCCCGTTACTGCAGAAAAACTCAAATTTGAAGCACCTTCACCGGTAGATTTTCAGCAATTACTATCATCTTTTGAGTAAAATATTTTCATTTTTTGACTAAAATGGAGCAATTTTTGACTGTCTACACAATTTTTTGAAACCTTACCAAAATTTCATGAAACGAAGCCTGAAAATGCCTATATTAAGGGCAATATGTTGCTTGCCGATCAGCGGGAGCAACACCTTATAAAGAGGAGAAAGGGTGCTTTATGGCCCAAAATTTACCTACACTCTCTAGTGAGAGCGGTCTTGCCCGTTACATGCAAGAAATCAGAAAATTTCCAATGCTTGAGCCAAATGAAGAATACATGCTGGCAAAAAGGTATCTTGAGCATGACGACCGTGATGCAGCCCATAAGCTTGTGACCAGTCACCTTCGCTTGGTCGCAAAAATTGCTATGGGTTACCGTGGCTACGGTTTGCCGATTGGTGAAGTCGTCTCGGAAGGTAATGTTGGCCTGATGCAGGCTGTAAAGAAATTTGATCCCGAAAAGGGGTTCCGGCTTGCCACATATGCCATGTGGTGGATCAAAGCCTCAATACAGGAATACGTGCTTCGATCCTGGTCGCTGGTGAAAATGGGAACGACTGCAAATCAAAAACGCTTGTTTTTCAACCTGCGCAAGGCAAAGAGCAGGATTCAGGCACTTGATGATGGAGATTTGAATCCTGATCAGGTCAAACAGATTGCTACCCAACTTGGTGTATCCGAGGATGAGGTTGTTTCCATGAACCGCAGACTCGGTGGAGATGCGTCTCTTAACGCTCCCATTAAGGCTGCAGAAGGTGAAAGTGGTGAATGGCAGGACTGGCTTGTTGATGAATCAGAAGATGCCGAAACCATGCTCGTGCAACAGGACGAACTGGACAATCGCCGGGAAATGTTGGGCAAATCACTTGAAGTTCTCAACGACCGGGAAAAGCGAATTTTTATCGCGCGCCGTCTTGAAGAAAGTCCGATAACACTGGAAGAACTTTCCGGCGAATTTGATATTTCGCGTGAACGCGTGCGTCAGATCGAAGTCAGGGCTTTTGAAAAAGTTCAAAAGGCCGTGGTGGCTGCCGCAAAGGAATTGGCGAAACCAACTGCACAAATTGAATCTGCCGCTCCATAACGTCGTTTAACGATTTTTCCAGTCGTCAAACGCTTCCTTGAATACCTGTTCACCCGTCCCACCCTTTTCAAGGGTCAGTAGTGCACGTCTGCCGGTGGTGTAGCTGATGGGAATATCAATCCAGTCGGAACTAAGAAGCAATTGTGTGTTTACTTGAATCGCCTGATCCAGATTATCAAGTGCAACCAGAAAATAGCCATCACTGACCTTGACCGGCACGGCAACCAGGGGTTCCCCACGCGCTTCTTCACTCGGCTTCATTACAAAACGGGCGATATTGTCGACTGAGCCTCCAACAAATCCGTCGGGAATCTCAAAAGTGATGTCAATCAAATGGCTCGCCGACAAAGCCGGATCTATGTTGCGCTTGATATTGATGTCAACGGATACGCCTTTTTCGGGAATCTCCATTTTTCCGACAATGACGGGCTCAGCAGGTAGGGATTCCAACAATTTCAACGATGCCAGAGACCAGCTGACCGTTGCACTTGAACGGGTTGCACCTGAGCCGGCACTTCCTTCTTCATATAGATAGGCAATTTCGCCGAGAGCATTCGAAGCACTTGGGACAACCGCGTTCTCAGCTTCTCCCTCGCCAGTCTGGTTTTCCTGTACCGGATCCACTTCGGGTTCAGTTCCAGTCTGATTTTCCGGAGTATCCGGTTGATCCAGTACAGTGGGAACTTCAGTCGTTTCCAGTTCAGCCTGATCGGTATTTTCAGTTTCAGCAACTTCGTCTTCACCGTTTGGACCCAGCCGAATTGGTTCCTTCTCTGCGTTATCTTCAGCGTTACGTACTTCACTTGTTTCACCGGAAGATTCATCCTGGGCGCTTTCAGTATTGTTGGATGCAACAGTTTCCTGCCCGGTATCACTTGCTGTACCGCCAAACTCATCGAAAAATGAGGTTACCATCGGCTGCAGTGTATCCCGGTTAGTCCACAGTCCGTATCCACCAGCGCCGAGTACTGCCAAAATAACCAAATATGTCAGCGCCTTTCCCAGGCCGCCGGATTTCGCTCCGCCCCTTGCCTCAAGTGGCGTATCCAGTGTCGGGTGTGAGCTTGTTACATCCGGCTCGAGAGGGGCATGAGTTGAAATTGATGCCGTCGGTGAATCAATTGGCACGGCAGCCGTTGGTATTTCCGGTGCTGGCGCGATATGGGAAACCGTCGGAGGCTCTTCCAGCGGAGCAGCAAAGATATCTGCATGCTCCAATTCATTCGCAGCATACTCTGAATCTATGACAGCGATCGCTTCTTCCAGCAGATTCAACTGCGCAGAAATAGCTCCCTCCCCCGGAGGAGGGCTCATACGCCGCAATTGACTTTCTATTGCAGTTCTGGCCTTGCCATAAACTGCCTGTCGTACTTCAGGTGTGTTTTTGGCAAGACCCGATATTGTCTTGTTCACTATCGAATAGTAGTCAGCCATGCCGCATCAAATCCGCATCAAAACTCATATTTATAATAGCCCGGATAAATCCAACCCTTCCCTGATAAACCATGTTAATCCTGAAAAGGATCATGAACAAGTATTGTATCGTCACGTTCTGGACTTGTTGATAGAAGCGCAACAGGCGCACCTATCAGTTCCTCTACATGCCTTACGTATTTTACAGCCTGGGCAGGCAACTCATTCCAACTGCGAGCGCCCACAGTTGTGCCCTCCCATCCTTCCAGTGTCTCGTAAATCGGTTTAACCCTTGCCTGACGCCCCTGGCTTCCAGGTAGGTATTCAATCCGCTCACCATCAAGCTCATATCCGACACAAATCTTGATTTCATCCAGTCCATCAAGAACATCCAGCTTGGTGAGTGCAATACCGGTAATACCATTGGTCGCAACAGATTGGCGGACAAGGACTGCATCAAACCAGCCGCAGCGGCGCTTGCGTCCGGTAACCACACCAAATTCATGCCCTTTTTCACCAAGGAACTGGCCAACCTCATCATGTAGTTCAGTTGGAAAAGGTCCCTCACCTACACGCGTGGTGTAAGCTTTGGTGATTCCGAGAATGTAACCGACTGATCCAGGCCCAATTCCTGAGCCGGCAGCAGCCTGACCGGCAACTGTGTTGGACGAAGTCACAAATGGATAAGTGCCGTGATCGACATCTAGAAGTGTTCCCTGGGCACCTTCAAACAAAATTCGTGAACCTTTCCGCTTTTCACCATCAAGCAATCGCCAAACCGGCTCACTATAAGGGACCATTCGATCGGCCACGGACTTCAGTTCTTCAAAAATAGTCTCGAATTTCACCTCCGCATGCCCTAGACCACGGCGAAGTGCATTGTGGTGGGTAAGAATTCGGTCAATCTTAGGTGGCAGGGTTTCCAAATTTGCCAAATCGAGCACACGAATTGCCCGGCGACCAACTTTGTCTTCATAAGCGGGGCCTATTCCCCGGCGTGTTGTTCCGATTTTCGTACCGGAATTTGAGGCAGCATCCTCACGTATCCCATCAAGTTCACGATGCAATGAAAGGATAAGTGTCGCATTTTCCGCTACCCGCAGGTTTTCAGGTGTAACTTTCACTCCCTGCTCACCAAGGCGCTCGATCTCCGCCATCAGGGCGTGCGGATCGATTACAACCCCATTCCCAATGACCGCAAGTTTCCCATCACGAACTACACCTGACGGCAACAAGCTTAGCTTGTAGCTGATTCCGTCAATGACAAGCGTGTGCCCAGCATTATGCCCTCCCTGAAATCGCACGACAAGATCTGCCCGCTCTGATAACCAGTCGACAATCTTCCCTTTGCCCTCATCTCCCCATTGAGAGCCTACCACCGCTACATTTGTCATTTGAGTATCTTGCGCCCTTGCTTTTTCAGACCAATTTGATCGATCGAAGACCAGTCTTTCAGCAAACCGGCAACATTGGTTTCAATGAATGCCAGATTGCGGTTGTTAATAGAATGAAAAACCTGCAAACATCAACCTTCTCTTCGTTTTCAGTGTGGATACTGTTCTAATCGATGCCCTCCAATCAAGCCACAATCGCCCACCCATATGTATTGTTGGCCATCACAACTTTGTTGTGGGGAGGGAACGCTGTCGCCGGGAAACTTGCGGTTGACCATATCTCGCCTTTCTTGTTGACCCTCTTGCGATGGGCGATCGCCTGCCTGGTCTTGTTTCCTTTTGCTTTACCCCATTTGAAGAGGGATTGGGCGGCCATCAAAAGCAACCTGCTTTTCCTTTTGGCTTTGGGGGCAACGGGATTCGCTGTATTCAACAATCTGATGTATCTCGCGCTGAATCACACCAGCGCCATAAACGTAGCAATCGAACAGGCTTCAATGCCACTGATTGTATTTGCTTTGAACTACCTTTTGTTCAGAACCAACATCACAGCTTTTCAGGTAATCGGGTTCATCATCACGCTGATCGGCGTGGCCGTTACCGCGACAAGGGGCAACCTTTTCAGCATCGGAGAACAATCACTTAACTTCGGCGATATACTCATGATCGGCGCCATCATGGTTTATGGCATGTACTCGGTTTTCCTGCGCAACAAACCGGATATTCATATTCTCAGCTTCCTGTTCGTGCTCGGTACCGCTGCATTTTTTGCGACAATTCCATTTGCCGGCTACGAAATTGCGGTTGATACACTGTTGTGGCCAGACTTGCAGGGCTGGGGCGTGGTATTTTATGCAGCGTTGTTTCCCTCAATCATATCGCAACTCTTCTGGGTGATCGGACTTGAGCAGATTGGATCAAATCGTGGGGGATTGTTTATCAACCTGGTTCCGATTTTTGGTGCAATGCTGGCGATTGCCATCTTGGGTGAGAAATTTCAAACCTACCATGCAATCGGTCTGGTTCTCGTTCTGGGCGGGATTGCCCTCGCCCAGAAAGTTCGTACACCCAGGGCACTTTAGTCAATATCAAAACCAATCGGCCGCACTTGCTGAAACATGCCAGTAGCCATGAGCTGGTCAACCAGTCCCGGGCTCACCGGCTCATCCAGATAAAGAAGTGCAATAGCATCCCCGCCTGCCTTGTTTCTGCCGAGGGTAAAGTTGGCGATATTGGCCCCTGCATCTCCGATCACTTTGCCAAGAACACCGATGATACCAGGAATATCCTTGTTGGTTGTATAAAGCATGTGGCGGCCAACATCCGCGTCCATGTTAATTCCCTTGATCTGGATAAAGCGTGGTTTGCCATCGGAAAACACGGTTCCGGCAATCGAACGCCGCTGGTTTGCTGTAATTATGTTCAACTTCATGTAGCTGTCGTAAATTCCGGACTTGTCCTGAGTGGTCTCCGAAACCTGTATGCCGCGCTCTTTCACCATGACCGGGGCCGAAACCATGTTTACATCGGCAACCTGCGGGCGGATCAGACCGGCGAGCGCTGCACTTGTGAGCGCATGGGTATTCATTTTGGCAATCGCACCATCGAAAATAATTTCAACTTTCTGGACTGCGCTGTCGGTAACCTGCCCGACGAATGCGCCAAGGTATCCGGCCAGGCGAATAAAAGGAATTAATCGCGGCGCTTCTTCGGCAGAAATAGACGGCATGTTGACGGCGTTTGTAACCGCCCCCCTCAGCAGATAATCTGACATTTGTTCCGCTACCTGAACGGCCACATTTTCCTGGGCTTCACTCGTTGAAGCACCCAAATGTGGTGTACAAACAACATTTGGCAGGTTGAACAATGGACTTGCCTCTGCCGGTTCTACCTCAAAAACATCAAAGGCTGCTCCTGCTACTTTTCCCGCCTTGATAGCGTCAGCTAAATCCTGCTCGACAACAAGCCCGCCCCTTGCACAATTAATGATGCGCACGCCGTCCTTCATCTTGGCAATTGCCTCGGCGTTGATCATGTTTTGGGTTTTGTCTGTCTTTGGAACATGAAGCGTGATGAAATCTGCCCGCGAAAGCAATTCATCCAGTTCGCACTTTTCTACTCCCAGAACCTCGGCACGCGCATCCGACAGAAACGGATCATAAGCAATTACACGCATTTTAAGGCCGATTGCACGCTCAGCAACAATCGCACCAATATTGCCGCAACCGATCAATCCCAACACCTTGCTGGTGATTTCAACACCCATGAACCGAGACTTTTCCCATTTGCCCTCATGAGTGGATTGGTTTGCAGCGGGGATTTGCCTGGCGCATGCAAGCATTAGGGAGATAGCGTGCTCTGCGGTGGTGATTGAATTCCCGAAGGGAGTATTCATAACAATGATACCTTTGCGGGAAGCTGCAGGTATCTCTACATTATCAACCCCAATCCCTGCACGTCCGATTACCTTCAGGCGTTCTGCCTTGTTGATCAGTTTCTCGTTCACCTTGGTTGCAGAACGAATGGCAAGGCCATCATATTTGTGGATCGCATCATAAAGCGCGTCCTTGTCTTTTCCCAGGTTGGGTTCAAAGTCGACGTCTATTCCACGACTGCGAAATACATTGACTGCTGTTTCTGACAGTTTATCTGAAACCAGTACCCGTGGTTTTTCTTCAAGAGCCATGACAGCTTCCTTTCAATCGAAATTATTGTTTCCGGTTGGTTTAAGCGGCCTCTGCGCCACCGAGAGATTCCAGTTGTTTGTGAAATGCCCAATTAAGCCAAGGCATCAACGCTTTCAGATCAGATGTTTCAACGGTGGCGCCTGCCCAAATTCGCAGGCCTGGAGGGGCATCACGATAGGATCCGATATCATACGCAACGCCTTCAACTTCGAGCAACTGTGTCATGCCTTTGGCGAACATTGCTTGTTTTTCAGATGAGAGCGCAGTGATCTTCTTGTCTACGATCGATAGGCAAACCGAAGTGTTGGATCGGGTGGAAGGATCAACCGCAAGAAATCCAATCCATGGGGATTGATTTACAAACGTTTCAATCACTGAAAAATTGTCATTCGCACGCTTGATCAATGCATCGAGCCCGCCCAATGACTTTGCCCAGTTAAGCGCATCAATGTAATCTTCGACACAAAGCATGGATGGCGTATTTATGGTAGCACCTTCAAATATGCCTTCGATCAGCTTGCCGCCTTTGGTCAGGCGGAAAATCTTGGGTAACGGCCACGGCGGGGTATAGGATTCAAGCCGTTCTACCGCACGCGGAGACAGGATCAGCATTCCATGGGCAGCCTCCCCTCCAAGCACTTTCTGCCAGGAGAATGTCACCACATCGAGTTTTTCGAAATCGAGACTCTGAGCGAAGGCTGCTGAAGTCGCATCACAAATCGTTAGGCCTTGGCGATTCTCCGGAATAAAGTCCCCGTCAGGCACACGAACTCCGGATGTGGTGCCGTTCCATGTAAAAACCACGTCGCGTTCAAAATTAACCTGATCAAGGTCGGGAAGCACACCGTATCCGGCGCCGATTTCCCGAACATCCTCCAACTTCAATTGTTTGACTACATCACTGACCCAGCCGGCACCAAAACTTTCCCAGGAGAGCATGTCCACACCACGAGCACCAAGCAGGCTCCATAAAGCCATTTCGACCGCTCCAGTGTCAGAAGCAGGGACGATTCCAATTCGGTGTCCGTCGGGCACCTGCAATACTTCACGGGTAAGTGTAACTGCATGCTTAAGCCGTTCCTTACCTTCTCTGGCACGATGAGAACGCCCGAGTGATGCATTTTTGAGATTTTGAAGAGACCACCCAGGACGTTTGGTACAGGGTCCGGATGAAAAACGCGCATTTACCGGGCGCGTACCCGGTTCTTGAATCATATTCATATTGGCTAACCTTCCAGCTAGTGAGCCCCTCGTTGGGGAGGGGTGGCCCACTCACCGGATTAATGAAAACGTCGCTGAAGGTCAATCATTTTTCGCAACTGCGACACTTTGAAAGGGATAACTGCAATGCCAAACAAAAAAAGGGCAGCCTTGGCCGCCCTTCGGATCAATCTGAATTAACAAGATCACCAGATATCGTAACGCAATCCCGCGCGAACCTCATGAATTTCAAAGCCATCGAATTCTGCCGTATCCGTTGTTGTCAGACTTCCAACAACTGATTCATCAGTAATATTTGTGTATCGATACCCAAAATCCGCTGTCCAGAATTCATCAATTCGATAGTCAAGTCCTACGACGAGCGAGTAAACCAGATTGACGCTGTCATCAGAGCGAAAACTCTCTGAAGGGCCTGTAAGCGCTGTTGGTGTAGCACCACCGTTTACACCAAGGTCGCATGTTTCACCCGGATCCAGGGCACAACTTGCTACTGAGCGGATTCCTGACAGTTGGACATGAGCCAATCCGACACCGCCACCCACATAAGGTTTGAAACCACCAAAAGTCCCAAGGCTGAAGTAAGCGTTCACCATTGCGTTGTGGGACTCAAATTCACCCCTGTCGGAACTTGAGCATGATCCGGTGTAAGGCACACCCAATCCGTCAACACCACATCCGGAAGCGCTGCCGGACCAGTTTCCCCCGGAGAAGACGTCAAATGTCATGTCAGCCCTCAGGTTGTCATTGAAGATATATCCAAACCCAATACCAAGTGTATAGTCAGCATCAGATTCAGCATCGACATCGCCACTACGCGCTGCCCGAGTGAAACTTACATCCGCATCACCGTCGAACCCGGTGCCAATATCCCCGCGAATGTACCAGCCACTTCCGAACTCAACAGGAGTTTCCACTTCGCTGGGTGTTTTGGTGACTACACCGGAATTATAATCCGATGCCAAGACAGTAGAAGCGTTAAGCAGCGCAATTGCCGCTACGGTTGTTGTAAAGATGCTTCGTTTCATCATTAGCCCTCAGCCTTTTACGCATTACCCGTTTCCGGGGGTGGAGAACCGGGGAAAATGAATCTCCCCGGAGATTTCTATTTGTAGACAACCGGTGGCGGTGGTGTGTGGCATGCACCATCATCCAGGTGATAACGCAAACCGATTGATCCGGCATGGATTTCTATTTCATCGTCATAACCGTTTCCGCCCACTGCCGCACCGCCGCCTACGGGTATCCCGGAGCCAAACATTCTCCCGCCTTCAATGCGGGTATAGGTGTATCCGGCGTCTGCTTTCCAGCGGCAGTCAATATCATAAGACGCACCGGCATGGATGGCCCACGCAAATCGCCATTGGTCTTCACCTGGATGGCGCGTATCGTTGCCATCACAAAGCGGATCAGCTGGTGTACAAATCTGATCATTAAGGAGAGTTCCATACTCAACATGCGCACCACCGATGCCAGCGCCGACATAAGGTGTGAAACCATTATAGGTGCCAAGATCTACATAGGCGTTAGCCATCAATACATTGATTGATTCCAGTTCAGCATCGTCATTAAAAAAACATGTGCTGCCGGGGAACGGTCCATTACACACGGACCCTGCTGGAGCAGAGGAACCATCGAAATCTGACGAGGCGTAATAGCGCCACGTACCATCAACACGGAAATAATCGGTTACCTGATAACCAACACCGCCCTGGAGAAACCAGGTTGAATCCAGATCATGCTGTTCAAATGAACCAGTAAGCAGTGCTCCCTGGAAGAATGTGACGTCCTCTATATCCAGATGGGCATAACCAATATCACCACGAATATACCAGCCGCCTGCAACACCATGGGTAACCACTTCCGGTGGATAATCATCATCCGGTGCCGGGATCAGATCCGCTGCCTGAACCATAACGGTAGATGCCATGAGTGCAGCAGCAACGAGAGACATAGATTTAAAGCTGCGCATTACAACTTCCTTCCTGATTTCCGCCATCGAGGCGCAATTAAAATTTTCAGTAATCAGGATTTTGAAGCAGAATGGTTAAAACGCCCTTAACCGTAACTGTTAAGGTTAAGGCTCACGGTAAACAGAGTGTTACAGTCCCTAATTTCCCGCCAAAAAATAAAAAATCCCCTTGCGGGCTTTGCATTCCAAATTTGGAAAAAGTGTCAGGCAGCGACCTGATGAACTACCGTCGCTATCTCATCAACCACATCGCGGATGACAGTTTCATCATCACCTTCGGCCATGATGCGTATCAATGGTTCAGTTCCCGAAGCACGGATCACCAGCCTTCCGGAATTGCCAAGCTTACTCTGAGCATCAGCGACAGCTTCCTTGACCCGATTATCTTCAAGCGGCTTGCCTTTTTTGTACCGGACATTTTTAAGTAATTGTGGAACCGGATCAAATTTCCTGCATACCTGACTGACAGGTTTGTTGGTTGCCTGAACAACGGACAGAACCTGCAGAGCTGCAACAAGCCCATCGCCAGTGGTCGCAAAATCGGACATGATCATATGCCCTGATTGCTCTCCACCAAGGTTGTATCCATGTTCACGCATGTGTTCGACAACATAGCGGTCCCCAACCTGGGTTCGTGCAAGTTGCAATCCCTGATCATTGAGGAAGCGTTCCAGCCCCAAATTTGACATAACAGTTGCAACGACACCGCCACCGGACAACCGGTTCGATTTATTCCAGTATTCAGAAACCACACCCATGATCTGGTCGCCATCGATAATCTTGGCGTTTTCATCCACAATGATGACCCGGTCTGCATCCCCATCGAGTGCGATACCGATATCAGCACGGGTTTCCTTAACTTTCCGGCGCAATTCACCGGTACTTGTTGAACCGCAATCTTCGTTAATGTTTTTACCGTTAGGCTTTACCCCGATCGGCACGACATCCGCACCAAGTTCCCAAAGTGCTTCGGGAGCGACCTTGTAGGCAGCACCGTTGGCACAATCAATCACGATTCGAAGACCTTCGAGAGATAAATTTCTGGGCAACGTCCGCTTGGCATACTCGATATACCGGGCATGGACACCTTCTACTCTAGTCGCGCGTCCGATATCGCTGGCTTCAGAGAGTTGCGAATTGAGGTTTTCCTCAAGCAATGCTTCAATACTTATCTCAATTTTATCGGATAGCTTGAACCCATCCGGTCCGAACAATTTGATACCGTTGTCACGATACTGGTTATGTGAGGCGGAAATCATCACGCCTATGTCTGAACGCATAGACCGGGTAAGCATGGCGACTGCAGGAGTTGGAACTGGCCCAAGCAGAAATACATCCATGCCTGCCGCCGTGAACCCTGCCACAAGTGCATTTTCAATCATGTAACCTGAAAGCCTGGTATCTTTGCCGATCACAACACGATGGCGATGATCTCCCCTACGAAATGCTATGCCCGCTGCCATACCGACACGCATCGCGACGTCAG
Source organism: Rhizobiaceae bacterium (assembly GCA_051009575.1). Classification (GTDB taxonomy): domain Bacteria; phylum Pseudomonadota; class Alphaproteobacteria; order Rhizobiales; family Rhizobiaceae; genus JAALLB01. The sequence goes on along the minus strand of JBPCWL010000012.1, from coordinate 9,228 downwards.
CAGTCATCGGGAATGCATTGGCTGTTCCCCGGATCCCGTCCGTTCCAAAATACTTACGCTGCATACAATCAACCCCTTCGACAACATCTCCTGATGTTATCAGTCCGCAATTTTCCGGTGTTTACCGCAGATTACTCCTAATCGGGATTCACATCCTGTATCATATTATAACAGATTCCGGCCCAAATAGCCCGTATCTTCAAGAAGATGCAGGCTTTATGGTTAATGATCATTAAGAACTCGGTTCAAGTGGGCTGGGGTTTCATATCACCAGCATCGGGTTCGTCGCCCTTTTTCTTGTCAGCTGCACCTGTGGTTGGAACCGCAGAACCCCTTGATGGCGGCTTTCCCGCATCTTCATCACGATTTGGCCGCTTGCCTTTTAATAAATCCGTGATTTCATCCCCGCTAAGCGTTTCATATTCAAGAAGGGCCTCGGACAAGGTTTCCCAATCCTTGCGTTTTTTCTTGAGTATTTTCATTGCCGTATCATAGGCATAGTCGATTATCCGACGGACTTCTGCGTCAATTTTCTGGGCTGTTTCTTCGGAAACATTTTTGGATTGAGCTACCGAATGCCCCAGGAAGACTTCCTGTTGATTTTCACCATAGGAGACCTTACCAAGTTCATCGGAGTAACCCCACTCGGTTATCATCGCACGTGCAAGCTTGGTCGCCTGCTGAATATCCGATGCAGCGCCGGAAGTAATACTTTCCTTGCCAAACTTCAGTTCTTCAGCAACGCGCCCACCCATCAGAATCGCAAGACGCGAAGTCATCTGTGTGTAGTTCATGGAATATCGGTCACCTTCCGGCAACTGCATCACCATTCCGAGAGCACGGCCACGCGGGATAATCGTAGCTTTATGCACCGGATCAGATTGCGGGACATTCATGGCCAGAATTGCGTGTCCAGCTTCGTGATAAGCGGTAAGTTCCTTTTCCTCGGCGCTCATGGCCATGGTTTTGCGCTCGGCGCCCATCATTACTTTGTCTTTTGCATCTTCAAATTCCTGATGTGTGACCAATCGACGGTTTCGCCGGGCCGCAAGCAGTGCCGCCTCATTCACGAGGTTCATCAAATCAGCGCCTGAAAATCCGGGCGTACCGCGTGCAAGAATTTTCAAATCCACATTGTCTGCAAGCGGAAGTTTACGGGCGTGCACTTTGAGTATCTTTTCCCGGCCGGAAACATCAGGATTAGGGACCACCACTTCGCGGTCAAACCGCCCAGGACGAAGCAACGCGGGATCAAGCACATCCGGACGGTTGGTCGCGGCAATCAGGATAATTCCCTCATTGGCTTCAAACCCATCCATCTCAACAAGCAATTGGTTGAGTGTTTGTTCACGCTCATCATTGCCGCCTCCAAGGCCAGCGCCCCGATGTCGGCCTACAGCATCAATTTCGTCAATAAAGATGATACAGGGCGCATTTTTCTTGGCCTGATCAAACATGTCACGAACGCGGCTTGCACCAACACCGACAAACATTTCGACAAAGTCAGAACCGGATATGGTGAAAAACGGAACATTTGCCTCGCCGGCAACGGCCCGCGCAAGGAGTGTTTTACCGGTCCCAGGAGGGCCTACGAGCAACACGCCATGTGGAATCTTGCCGCCCAACCGTTGGTATTTTTGTGGATCGCGCAGAAAATCTACTATTTCTTCAAGATCCTGTTTTGCTTCATCGACACCTGCAACATCTTCAAATGTGACCCGTCCCTGCGCCTCAGTAAGCATTTTTGCCTTCGATTTACCAAATCCCATTGCACCTCGGTTGGAACCCTGCATCTGACGCATGAAGAAAATCCAGACACCGAGGATGATGAACATTGGCAACCAGTTGATCAGGAATCCCAATACGGAAGATCCCTCATTCGGAGGTGCCGCCTGAATTTCAACTCCACGCGCTTCAAGTTTACTCACAAGTTGCGGGTCTTCCGGTGCAAACGTAGCGAACTGGCCACCGTTATCTGAATAGGACCCAGTAATTTGCTGTCCGGAGATTACAACAGCCTTGACGCGGTTATTCTCAACTTCATCAAGAAACTTGGAATATGCAATTTCATCAGCACGACCTTGTGGGGTCGGATTTTGAAACAAGTTGAAAAGGGCAATCAACATCACCCCAATGATCGCCCAGAGAGCGAGATTTCTGAAATTGGAATTCATTTAATCTTCCCGAAATACTCAACGGCATACACAATGCCGTAGCTGTAACATCAAAATAGGCAGTCAAAGGTTAAATGCCAAGGTAAGGAGGCATAAAAATTTTCGTGTTTGGTTACTCCAAATCGAGCATTACCCGGATTTCGCGATAGTTGCATCCAGATTATTGCGGACATGGTCTACAAGTCGCAATAGTGCAAAGTCATATTGTGAGCAGAAATTCTCAATTGCGGGAACCTTGAACCGGAGTTCAAGATCATTATCGATAACTCGACCAAGGACGAACGGGAGGGTCAACCGACCGTCCCCACCTGAAAGGACAGGTGTTGAGTGGAGCGCCGCTCTCGGTTTTACGTCGAGTTTCCCACCAAGCTCCTCTTCCATGGCACTTAGCTGCCCTTTTGAAACCGCCGAGCAGGTATAAGTGTTGTCGGAACGATTTTTGACCAGCAATCGATTGTCCCATATGGCGCGATCTCCAGGGCCAATGTGAACGACCGGCAGATTTCGGTTTTCCCGGAAAAACCTCATGATGGTGCCATGCGATTCAACAATGGCGTTTCCGGCGGTTCGCCGGTCACTGGCATGTAAACCGAGAATTTCCCGAGCCACATCCACAGGAATCAAATGTTCTTTGCCTCCGGCAATCGCAACGAGCAACTGGATCGCAAGAACGCAATGACTTTCAACCAGGTGTCCCAATAGTGCCCGTTCAATTTCGAATACCGGGCCGTTGGTTACAACAAGTTCACTGACAAGCAAGTTGGTGACCGTTTCGGCAGCCAATTTTCGTTGTCGACCTGAAAGATCGGCAAGTCTGCAAATCTGTTCTTTCGTTACTTCCGATTTCAACAAATCACGTCTCGCTCGGACCCGCTCGTAGGATTCATCAAGATTTGAAGGATCTTCTATCCAGGACTGACCGATATCTGCCAGATAATCTCGCAACGTCTGGCGATCGATAGCAAGCAATGGCCGGTACACCATGACCCCGGAAGGAAGAAGCATCTGTTCTGCCATACCGGAAAGACCTCGCCATTGAGGGCTATTACCAATCCGCAAGTTCCGCATCCACACGGTTTCTGCCTGATCATCGCTTGTATGGCCGATCAAAACTTCTTCTGCACCAATGTCGCGGGCGAATTCTTCGATCAACAGATAACGGGCTTTTCGGGCAGCCTCGGAAATTCCGGTCGACGGCTTAATCCCTTCCCAGGCAAGAGTAACGTGTGGTAATCCCAATCCCTCGCTCACACCCGCTACAAATGCAGCCTCAGCTGCCGCCTCCGGACGCAGTCCATGATCTACCGTGACAACTCTGAGATCAACCTTATTTATTCCCGACCACAGGGCCGAGAGATGAAGAAGAGCCATAGAATCGCTGCCACCGGATACGGCAACAATTACCCGCTTACTGCCGTTTACATTCCGGAAGATAGTTGCTGGATCAATTTTCTGCATCATTGGACATCAACCATCAATTGATGGCACATTTTGCAGCTCGTTGCTCAAAAGCAACATTTCGCTTCACAGCACGGGAAGCATCAGGATATTTCTCCAGCACTTCCGCAAATGTGGCGCAGGCAAGTTCACGTTGATTTAACCCAGCCACCGAGACACCTAGTTTAAGAAGGGATTGCGGGCCAAATTTACTGTTCGGCCAATTCTTGTGCGCATCCAGATAAACTTCTGCCGCCTTCCTGTATTCCCCGCGACCCAGATAACTTTCTCCCAGCCAGAAACGAGCTTCCGGCATTCTTGGATGACTAGAATGTTGCTCGGAAAATGAAAGCAATGCCCGTTCGGCATCTTCATAACGTCCGGTCTGAACAAAATCATAGCCTACCTGAAACAGTTGATCTGGATCACCCGGCAGCTCTTCCAAAGGAACACCCGGGTTCGGATTTTGCCGGCCAGCCGTTAAATCCAGCGGTTTTCCCACAGTCGAATCAATGATATTGCCATTTTCATCGAACTGGATGGTACCCAGGCTATTTGAAAGATTGTCATCTACGGATGAATCGCCATCGTAAATTTCTACACCATCAATCGTTCTTGGTTTTTTAGCAGTTTGCTGTTGTCCGTCCGATCCGGCCGGTGCGGCCTCTTGATCAGACGGTTCTGACTTTTCCAGGCGGATAAATCCGTCTTCGTCAGTCTTGGCAGTTTCTGTGCCGCCGGAACTCAAATCACCGCGTTTTTCTTCCAGCTGTTGAAAACGGAAATCATTGTCTTCCTGCATGCGCCTGATCAATTCTTGCATTTCCAGCAGCTGGAAATTCAGTTCTTCGATCTTTCCGTTCAACTGGCGAATTTGCTCCTCTAGCACACTAACTCGGTAATCGGTATTGTTGGATTGCACCTTTATGACCGGTGCCCCCGGATCAAGTGCATGGACAGGGACCGATAGCCCTCCCAGCAACATTATTGTTAGCAAAAGTCTTTTCATGTTTGCGCCTTGTAAGTGTAAGCCCATTATTTGCTGACACAGCGTTTTTAACCGCGTAACTGCGTCAAAACTTTGTTTATAGTCATAGCTTAACAATTGCAAAAAGCGGCCTTTTACAAAGCCGCTTTCAATCTTTTCCAACGCTTGAACTTCCGGTTCGTTAGCCGGTCGGCGCCGCTAGTACCGTTACCGCACGTCGGTTCTGCGACCAACAGGATATATCATTACAAACAGCAACCGGTCGTTCCTTACCGAAGGAGATCGTTCTGACACGATTTGTCGGGACACCCTTGGTCGCCAGGTAGTCGCGGGTCGCGGCCGCGCGTCTTGCACCCAGTGCCAGGTTGTATTCCCGGGTACCACGTTCATCCGCGTGCCCTTCAACCGTGATTGGATAATTTGGATACTGAAGCAACCATTGAGCTTGACGGTCAAGGGTTTGACGGGCGGTTGGAGTTAAGATGGAAGAATCGGTTTCAAAGAAGACACGATCACCAACATTGACCGTGAAGTCTTGTTGTGACCCAGGCGTGGCTCCATTCAATCCCAATTGACCGGAATTGTCGGGAAGATTGTTTTTCTTTGCACATCCCGCTAATGCCAGCCCCAAGAAAAGGGCAACAACATAGGGTGAGCGGATAATCGGGTTTGAAGCTAGCATTGCCCCATTACTCCTAAAATTTTAGTTGATCTGTAAATAACTTGTTCAGGTTAATTTGGCTTCAAAAATCAAGGTTAACAGTACCTTAACTGAACACTGCCTGAACAACTGCGACTTTCTCAATGGGACCAAATCACCTACGCTGGCTATTGATCATGTCATTATGACAAAACAACGGCAGTTTCACCGTATCAGTTTAGTTCAACAAAGGTGACCAGGCAGGGTCCGAAGCAAAATTGGGCGTCCGGATACTGCGCTCATTATACCCCGTCAAATCAATGGAATAGAGCTGGGGACCACCATTTGCACCCGGTCTGTCGCGGAAGAACATCAGTACCCGCCCGTTAGGCGCCCAGGTGGGACCTTCATTATGGAAACCTTCTGTCAAAATCCGTTCACCGGAACCATCTGGCCGCATGACCCCGATCAGGAACTGACCACCAGACTGTTTCGTAAATGCAATCAGATCTCCCCTCGGTGACCAGACCGGTGTGGAATACCGGCCTGCGCCAAAGGATATCCGTTTTGCCTGACCGCCGACAGAGGGCATAACATAAAGTTGTTGGCGCCCGCCGCGGTCAGATTCAAACACTATTTGCTGACCATCCGGAGAATAGGATGGTGCTGTGTCAATTGACGCACCGCTAGTCAGGCGGGTCGTGTTCCTTGACCGTAGATCCATGGAATACAGATTGGCATTACCACCTTGTTGAAGGCTCATGACAACTTTTTGACCATCAGGCGAAAACCGAGGGGAAAACGTCATCCCGGGAAAATTGCCGACAATTTCGCGTTGCCCCGTTTCAATCTGGAGCAAGTACACTCTGGGCTGACCTCCAGCGAAAGACATGTAAGTGATTTCCTGCCTAGTTGGTGAAAACCGCGGTGTCAGGACCAAATCGCTTCCGTTCGTGAGGTTTTGAATATTCGCCCCATCCTGATCCATGATTGCCAGACGTTTCACTCTTTTGTCTTTGGGGCCGGATTCGTCCACAAACACGATACGGGTATCGAAATACCCTTTTTCGCCGGTAAGGGATTCATAAATCCGATCTGCAATGATATGCGCCAGCCGCCGCCACAGTTTCGGATCTATGTCAAACCTCTGTCCTTCAAGCTGGTCGCCGGCAAAAACGTCCCACAACCGAAATTCGGCGCGAAGTTTGCCGTTTGGTAATCGGCTGACCGCCCCATTGACCAGGGCTTGTGCATTGATCTGGCGCCAGTCTGAGAACCGGGGAGTGCTGTTCGCACCGAGACTGGTTTCAATAAATGCAGCTTTCTCAATGGGTTTGAATAATCCGGTATTGCGCAAATCCGCGTCAATGACAGAAACAATGTCCCTGGCCACCTGATCGCCTTCGAAATCCATAATCGCTATCGGCAACGGCTCGACATTGCCTTTCGTGATATCAATTTCCACGCGCGCATTAGCCTGGGTCACGGCCATCAACATAAAACAAAATGAGAGCAACAGATTTTTCGGTGTAAGTTGATTCATAAAATATCGCATTGGAAAGTGTCTCATCCTATTGGAACATCGCGGAAGGGTGGAAAGTGATCTGTATTTCTTTCCAGGTTTCATATTTGTCTTTCGGTAAAAAGTCATAAGGGGCACAACGGATTGCATAGCGCAACGCGTCACGGGTGAATTTGTTCTTCTCGGAATTGGTACCGCCGAAAGCACGGCCTTTGGGATTGATCTTGAAACTACCATCGGGATTAAGTTCAAGAACAATCATTACACGCAAATCTTCCGAAATACTTTGCCCTGCCTGCCCGGTTGAACAACGGCTAATTTCTGAAATCAGCCGATCTTCCTCGCGCCGCGAAAGCGTTTTGGCAAAGCTCTCCGTATTGGTTCCCAGTGCTGCAGTCTGCGTCGACTGCTTTTGCCCGCCGGATGCTGCCTTTTCAACTGTCTTGTTATTCTTGATGATGTCACTAACCGAAGGTTCTTCACTCTTTTTCGCATCACTGGTCTTCTTTGACGGATCGTCATCCGGTTTTTTACGTTCCGTGGTTTTCGCAGTGTTGGGTTTGGGTCGGGATGGCTTCGTGGTCGGAGTGGGCAAGCTCTTCGGAACGTTGGCAAGCTGATACTGAGCTTCTGATGCTTCTGCCTGGTCTTCTTTTGGCGTTTCTTCAGCAATAGGTGTCGCCGGATCATTCAGCGCTGCAAGTTCTGTTGCGGGGGTCGGTTCTTCTTTTTGCTTCTCTGCCGGAACCGGGTCCGGTTTATCAACAGCCTGGTCTGGTTCTGGAGCAGTTGCGGTTTTGTCTACCGCCTTTTCAGCAGGCTTTTCCTTGTTTTCGGCTTTTTCATCAGTTTTGGCTTCACCCTCGTTTTGGGCTTCCGGTACGATTTCCGGTTTCTTGGTCGGCGTTGGAGCTGGTGTTTCCGCAACATCCGCTTCTTTGTCGCCTCTCACCGGCGTGCTTTCGGTGCTGGTTTCAAAGTCAATCTCTACATTGTTAAGTTCAATTTGCTGGAGTTCGGGCGAAGACAGATTCAGCAATCCCCAACTGAGGATTGCCGCATGTAAAATTGTTGATGTTGCTACGCCAAACTTCATGGATCAGTTACCCGGTGTTTTGCTAAAATACATGGATCACTGTTGCGGCAAACTTGTCATCGTGAACTTCTTGTAACCGGCAGCGGAAACTTGCCCGAGCACCTGTGCAATGATCTCGTAGGGTGCAGCACTGTCCCCCTTAATGAAAATCCGGGTTTCGAATTTTTCAACCGTTGCATCGGTTACCGCCCTCAACTTCGGGGTTAGTTCATTGAGTGGAATTTCGGTGGCATTTCCTGCACTTTCGGAATTTCCACCCAGATAAATTTTACCATCCTTGGTAATCGTCAGTTCCAACGGCTTGGTTTCAACATTTACAGGGGCTGCCGAAGTTTCCGGAAGATCAACTTCAACACCGACAGTCAACAAAGGTGCTGTCACCATGAATATGATCAGCAAGACCAGCATTACGTCCACAAAGGGCGTAACATTAATCTCGTTTATTGGTTGGTGACGTTTCTTGCGGCGGCGCTTACCACCTGCCTGTGCCACACCTGTCGACATTCCCATGTCAGTTCACCCGTCCGGTTACTCAGCGGCTCTTCGTTGTTGCACCGCCTGGTTGTTTTTCTCATCAATCTGGCGCGAAAGTATGGCGGAGAATTCATCCGCAAATCCTTCAAGCCGGGTTGTAATCTTCCCTACATCCGAAGAAAGCTTGTTATAAAAGACCGTTGCGGGAATGGCGGCCAACAACCCCAGGGCCGTCGCAAGCAAGGCTTCTGCAATACCAGGAGCCACTACCGCAAGGTTGGTTGATTTCGATCCCGCGATTGCCTGAAATGAGGTCATAATACCAATCACCGTTCCAAAAAGGCCAACAAAAGGCGCTGCAGACCCGACAGTCGCAAGAAACATCAACCGGCGCTCCAGTTTTTCAGCTTCCTTCGAGAGGGATACATCCAGCACCTTGTCAATTCGTGTTTGCAATCCAATTTGGGAATTGGCGCCACGTTCATGAGAGCGTTTCCACTCACGCATTGCTGCAACAAAAAGCGCACCCATGCCGCTTGGATTGCGATCAGACAAGGTCTGGTAGAGTTCTTCAAGCGACTGGCCGGACCAGAATACTTTTTCAAACCGGTTCAGTTGCCGTTTTGTCCGTGCAAACAAAAGCCATTTGTCCAAGATAATGGCCCAACTCCATACTGAGGCAAACAAAAGACCAACCATCACAAGTTGAACCGTAAAAGAAGCTTCAAGAAACAATCCGAGGATGGAGACATCAGCCGTCTCACCCAGCTCGGATCCCTCGATGCTTTGGGCAAAAGCTGCTGACACGCCAAAAAGTGCAGTTTCAATCATTCCTGCTCATCTTTCTCTAATTTTGCGGCACGGAACTTTCCCAGCCACCCCATATCGCCTTAATAA
>JBPCWL010000011.1:0-89655 GCA_051009575.1 Rhizobiaceae bacterium | reverse complement strand
CGAGAACTGGACGCGGGCCGTCTTTTCCTCAGCGGCGATGCCATGATTTCCCGGACCATGGACAGATGGTTCTATAAGCGAACAAAAGAAAGCCGTGAAGAAATCATTCAGATAAAGGATGAAGCTTTTGTGGGTGTGAAAACGGCCTGAAACAAATTTACGCAGTTGTCCGCCTCTGGCACTTTTTGACAGTTTGATCCCTGTTGTCCTTCCCCCTTATAGTTGGGCCATATAAATTGGCTTTCTCTATTAAGGATTGGGAGTTTTGTTTTGGCTCGGAAGCGTTATTCAGACGAAGACATCTTAAATGCTATTTACCAGATCATTGAATTCAAGGTTACATTCAAGCATCACCCCAAAACTCTCCGCATCTCCAATTGTCTTGGGAACGTAGGCGACGCTGATAGATTTGGGCTTGCTATGATGGCGCCTGCAATTGTGCTGATTCCGTCCGGCGTCACTTTGCCGGTAGTGGTGGAGGCGTGTAGCCTTCCCACTTGCCGTCATCGATAAACTTGGAATAACTGGCCTGGCCGCTGCGTTTGGCATTCTTGTATCCCATCGTTGTTGGAGGTGCCTGGACGCGCTCTGAACTCACCACTTCGCGCTGGATAATCCGATCCTTACTTATGTTCCACGCCATCAAGTCATCTGCAATCACCAGCGGGCCGTCGTAGACCTTGCGGACCTCTTCGAGCATCATCTGATCCAGTTCGGGCTGTCGAATCGTGTGATAACCCACTGCCAGTCGCGGTTTTACCTGAGCCATGATCTTGCCGAAACCGCTTGGTGGTGTGTGGATATATGATGAAACGATGGTCGCCTGACGCGGCGGGAAGCCCAAGGCTTTCTCCAACCCCGCGGGCGTGTAGAACAATTCGTGGATGACGAAGTCGGCACCCTTCGAACGCTCGATAAACCACTTATTGGGTGCCGAGTCGCCGCCGAAAACGAAGCTCAAGCCGTTCCAGTCGAGGCGATAGCTGACCGCACCATCAAGAACGTGCACGGCTGGAAAAGAGGTGATCTTGACCCCATTCTCTTCATAAACCACCCCGCCGACCTGCTTGTAGTCGAATTCATGCGCAACAAGTTGGCCGCCAGCGTCGGGAAGTATACCCGAGCGACCAGCGATGTCCCAGGCATAAGTCTTTTTAAGCCCATCCACGAAAGCGGCAGTCCCGAGCTCAGGCTTGGAGCCTGAAGGCCCGTAAATATGCAAGGGCGTAAAACGCCCGCTCAGCCAGCCACCCACCCAAAGCGCAGCGGCGTCACCGACATGGTCGGTGTGCAAGTGGCTCGCGAAAACCTTGTCGACACGGTGCATGTCCGGTCGCAACGCGAACAGGTTCTCCATCGACCCGCTGCCGACGTCGAAGAGGAAGATGTCGCCGTTACCAAGTTCGACATACCAAGCCGCTGACTTCTGGGCGCGGGTGATAGGCGTGGGCATTCCGGTGCCAAGAGCTACAACGAACATTTCATCAGTACCGAGTTGTTCGGTGCGTGGATACCAGGCAGCAGGTTTGCTTGCGGAATCCTCTTGGGCGGTAGCTTCTGACATGAGCGACAGTTTCCAGGCGTCTGATATTGCGCCTAGCGTTATCCACTCGCTCGCTGCTGCAATGCTGACAATTATGACAGCTAAGATACCCGCCCTTACTGATCTATTTTTCATTTGAACCTCCTGAATATCCTCATGTAAAAATTTCGTCGAAGCATCATTCAATAATCACATACACGGTAGTTCCACCATCAACATAAGGGCGATAATAAACACCGTCACAAGTATAGTATCTCTCACCACTAACATAGACCACAGAGGAGCACCCTCTTGGTAATGATGCTACGTATAAGAAACCTAATGCATGTCTACGACGAGCAACGCGGCGTCGATCATCGCCTCGATTCGCCTTTCGATGGGCACTTTTGTGTCTTGGCGCAACATGCCTCGGATTTCGGTGTCCGTGACGTGCCGCGCCACCTCTGCGCCCTCCGCCTCTATGGGCGCCACCTCCACGTCCACCCGGCCTTGCCTCCGCCGTCCCGACCAAGAATATGTTGGTAAAGAATCGATCGAGGCCTTTGTCTTGAATCAGAGAGTACGAGCTTACGTCTGTGAAAACCAACACAAACGATGCAGCGAAGCAGCAAATTAGCTTAAAGGCACTCCTGGATAATAAGCTGACTCGTCTCATTCCGAGGCCTCTCTTTCCCAATTTTCATCTTCCACAAAATTCATTTCAAATGCGTCAGTTGGTATTGTTGTCTCAAAGACCGCATCTGCGATTTCCTGATCAAACTCCCAGTTGTAAAACCAGGCCTGATAGACTGGCCAGTACGTTTGATCCCGGTGAATTATTTGTAAGAGCACTGGTACTGGCTCGTCGTCCACCGTGATCCAGGCCTGCCAATCCATGTCATTGGCAGCAAAAGCTATTTGATGCACGTCTTTTCCGCGCAGCCTAGTAGTTCTGATGTACGAAGCAGCTATGACATCTTCCATATGGGTTTCGTAAAGATTGCTCTCCATCAAATCGGATATCGGCGGGTCTGAATTATAGAGATCACGAAGCCACTTAATGGTCAAATCTATGTTTGCAGGAGCTACCTTTTTTACGAATGCTTTGGCGGCGCTGTCGGCTAACAAAAGCGTCTTCCCGTCATACCGGAAGTCCACCTGATTTTCTTCTTCCCGAATAGTCACTGAAAAACGGTCTGGTCTGCGTATCGTGGTTTTAACGGTCCTGATTGCAGTGGTTTTTTCAGCCGGCAGGTCCCAGTTTCCATCTTGGCCAGCCCACACGTTTTCATAAAGAACCTCGGTTTCGAACGAAAACGAGTCCTTCTTTGCAAGGAAGTCGCTCATCTCGCGAATGACTTTTTCTGCAGCGGGCTCAATCGGAGAATCCGCGTCCTGCGCCCAAGATGGGGACAATGGAAACACACCGATGCATAGAACCACCATTAATGCAGCCGCGGTTGGCCCGATTTGCTGCCTTACAGCGCCATAGATGACCGGTAAACTGACGGCCGACCTTGAGTTATGTTGATCCCGGGAAAGCCTTGACCGCATGTTCAATGTTCCTTCTTCTTCACAATTTCAAATCAAACCAACGACACCACTACACAAAGTGTAACAATCCCTAGTAGTTTCAAACTTGGCACTCCATTCTAGAAATACAACGGTTTTTGGGTTCAAGAATGGACCTACGCCAAGGTCCACCTCGGAAGCACTGGTAAATCGCTATTACGCTTAAAAAAGGTACCATGTCCATATTCCAATAGTACCAAATAGTACGCTTTTTTCAATACGTAATGAAATGGACAACAAATGTTTTAAATCTTGGTTGAATAATTGCAACATATGGTTTCTTTGGTGGGCTTCGTCACATATCTCAGATCGCATATTCCCATTTCGAATTCACCTGTGTTTTGTTGGGTTGCGCTGGTTGGCTTACTGAAATTAGCACCTCAGAGTCAGTCAATACTATTGCACAATTGCGAATAAGAATATTGGTAAAAAACGAACGAGATTTGTCCAGCATGACGAAACCCTATGGGCGGCTATGATAATGATTGCGATCTTGCGAACTAGCGGAATTCTTGAATTCTCAACTGTTTTAGAATAATTAGAATTTGCGGTTGAGAACAACGATTCATTTCATAAGGGTGACAAAGTATGCGATCGATAAGTTTTCTAGGTGCTGGATTGTATTCAAATGCAGCGAAATTTTTCTCGTATATTTTCCTCTGTAGTTTTATTGTTGCTTGTAGCGGATCTGTGCCCCGGAATGCTGTTCCTGGCCACCTTGCTGATGCGGCTAATATAGCAGGTATGCCTTCATCAATCCGAATTTGGGGCGATGAACTTCCGCAAAATTTTGATGAAATTGTTTTTAAAAAAATTGCACAGATGAAGCAGCGTAGTTATGGATCAGGACGACCACGCATTACAAGCTCGCTCGCTATTTCTGGTGGCAGTGACAAAGGAGCATTTGGTGCCGGTCTACTTAACGGTTGGTCAGATCACGGATCTCGGCCCGAATTCGAAATTGTTACGGGGGTCAGCACAGGAGCTTTAATAGCCCCTTTTGCCTATCTAGGTTCCGCGTGGGATGACGAACTCGAGCAAGCATATACGTCAATAAAGGCAACGAACATATTCAGGCCAGCACCGTTTCCAGGAACTTCCATTGCGAGCAATAAGCCTCTTGCAAACTTAATCGCAGGATTTCTTGATGAAGACATGTTGGCAGAGATAGCTGCTAGGCACAGCATGGGATATCGGTTGTTAATTGGAACCACCAATCTCGATGCCCAGCGTCCAGTAATCTGGGATATCGGTGAAATCGCAAGCACAGGCCATCCGGATGCATTACAACTAATCCGTGATATCCTACTTGCTTCCTCAGCGATTCCAGGAGCTTTCCCCCCAACTAGGATTGATGTTGTTGTAGATGGTAAGAGCTACACAGAGTATCACGTTGATGGTGGTGTAACTCAACAAGTTTTCATGTATCCAACGCAGATTAATCCAGATCGTTATTACCATCGTTTGGGATACAAGCCGACCAGTCGAATTTATGTTATCAGAAACGGTAAAATTGAGCCCGAGTATTTGGTTACTAAAAATGGTCTCTTAAAAATTGCCGCTCGTTCCGTTGGTACTCTTATCAAGTTTCAGGGAACGGGAGATTTAAGAACAATTTATTCGCGATTGCGAAATTCCAAAGCAGAATACAGGTTGGCATATATCTCACCAGAATTTGATACATCTGATGGTGGGCAATTCGATCAAGATTTCATGATAAGGCTTTATAATTTCGCCTACGAGCAAGCAAAAAATGGCTACCCTTGGGACATGCGGCCACCTCTTTAGACTTACATGAACTTCTTCTTACACTCTTGCTCTAGTGCTGATATGACCCCTAAAGTTGGCTTATAAACAACTCGCTATCGTACCTAGTTTTTGTCGACATAAAATTGCTCGATCTTACGCTCCATCGGAGAATCCGCGTATTGCGCCCAGGACGAGGGCAACGGAAACACGCCAACGAAATCATTTGTTGCAATTATGCAACGCGAGAAAAAAAATCTGTTAGTCATGTCATTGCAGATTGAAATAATCATACCATTTTGTATCATTGGGCCTTGGCTTAGGTTCGTTCTCGAACTTAAATGATTGTGAATTTTTTTGAATGGAGGATTCAGCTATGAGATTATCAGGAGTTGTCGCATTTTGTATAGTGATGTCGTTGAGTCCCGCTTCATTTGCTCAGCAGTTTGAAGATGCGTCAGAGGCTGCTCGCAAAACCTCAAACCCGCTCGGCGGTGATTTTATGCCGCTAATTAACGAGTGGACATTTTCATTTAAAAATGGCTCGTCTACAACAAAGCAAAGAAACGGCATTACCCAAATCTTTCAGCCAGTTATTCCAATTAGTTTGGAAGATCGCATGGGCCCGAATTGGATTGCCGTTCATCGTCCCACGTTTCCGTTCATATGGGATACACCTTTTCCAACTTCACCAGACTTAGTTAATGGACCACCAAAATTTAATTTTGAAAATGCTACGGGATTTGGAGATGTATCACATTTTTCATTGGTTGGTACTTCAACGCCTTCCTACAATGAGCTGTTGGGAAATGGTGATCTAGTTTTGGCTGCAGGTTTTAGCCTAAATATACCGATCGGATCAGATAAATTTACCACCAATGCTTGGGCCGCTGGACCGGCTGGCGTTGCCGCATTTATTGGCGAAAAGGGTATCCTTGGTGCGCTGGCGCAATCACAGTATGATTTTGCGTCCACTGGCGATGCAATTGTGGATTATGACCGGATTTTCGTTCAGCCATTTTATTATATCAACCTTGATGACGGTTGGCAGATCGGCGGAGCGCCCTTAATGACATTTAACCTGGATACCGATGTTCATATCACTCCGGTTGGCTTAGGAATCACAAAAACCCAAATGTATGATTTGGGTGATGGTAAGGTGATGCCAGTAAAGTATGGACTTGAGGGAAGATACAATCTTTCATATGATTCTTCAGATCCATTAAATGACGAGTGGTCTATTGTTTTTTCAATAACGCCGATCCTTCCAAACGTCGTTTCAAATTTACTTAAAGGCTGCCCTGCCATGTCTGTTGGAGGTTGTTAGCGGCTAAATCAGTTCTAGCGGAATATGGTACTGTCGAATGTTGTGCAATTTCGAAGTGACAGTTAGACAGTTGGCGTGAATCTCGTAATGGGATTCTTGTTTTGCCTGACAATTGGGACGAACCACTTCAGTTAGGTTTGTAATCCAGCTGCAAGACGGATTAGTCCTGCGGTGAGATCGAATTCCTCATATTTTGACGGCGAAGTATACCGCAGCAACTGATGAGTTAAATTTTAATCAAACGCGTAAAACGGCTCATACCAGATGGCAAATAGTGAGCTGTCTCATAACAATTTGCTCCCATATTGCCGTTTATCTTCTCCTCTCGACAACGGTACAGTCGCAACAAACAGATCAAACAGGGACACTTTCAGGAGCTGTTGAAAAGATTGGCCCGCGATCCACCCAAGTGTGCGCAAGAGACCGAACAATCATTACCATCCCAAATGCGGCATTCTCGGACATGAAAATTGTAAATTGGGCCCGTTGTGATCGAATGCTGATCATGACATTGCTTCAACTGCGCTATGAAACAAAGCTAGACTAGTTGCGTTTTATTCTAGCGAAAATCCGCGAGCTTTGTATTGCGCATTCCAAGATCGGAAATGATTCTGTCAGGGTGTGCTTCGTGGGCTATGGAAACTCATCACTGGATATTGAAGTTCGAGTCTATGCTCTTACCCGACAATGGAATGAATTCTATGCCGTACAAGAAGATATCTTACTCCGAATCGGTGAACTGATCGACGAATCTGCAAGCGGATTCGCTTTCCCTTCGCAGACGTTATATATGGCTCGAGACGAAAACCCAGACCAAGACAAGGGTGAGATCGCGATCAAAGAAGTAGAAGCTTGGCGGAAATCAGGCAAATTACCATTTCCAAACATCACCCCAAAAGACATTGAGACGATCAGCGACAGCCTCGATTATCCACCAAAAGGATCCGTGCAAACGAGTTTATCTGCCACGAAGCCGGAAAATGAATCAGAACCCCTTTCTACTCAACAGATTGAAGAACCTCAATCCAGCGAGAATAATGGTTAGTCCCGATGGGACAGCAATTCGACAATCATTTCTGCGATTCTATCAAGGTCTCCGGAATTGCCAAAATTTTTAACGAGGTCAAAAAAACTGAAATACACTACAAATAAACGAACTCGCATTTCAAGTTCCTTTCCTCTAAATCCTATCTCGAAGAAGATTTCTGTGAGATAGTCTAACCTCATTTTGTCTACTTTCTCGACGCCTTCTTTGACAATAACTTCATGCAATGCCAACGCTCTAATGCTAAGATCAAAAGAGTGTGCATGAAGAAGAGTTATTGCCTTAACCACGGACAAAAGACGATCCTTAGGCGGTTCATATTTAAGCTTATTGACAATATTCTGTATTGATTCTGTGTATTCAGAGGCCCAAAATAGAACTACCTCTCTAAGAAATTCTTCACGGTTTTTAAAATGCGAATAAAAACTACCTTTGGTTACTCCAAGCGCTTTACAAATATTATCAATCTTAAGAAACTCCGGACCATTTTTCGCGACGAAATACAGCGTGCCTAAGAGCCAATCATTCTTTGAGAGCCGCTTCTTTTTTGCTGTTTTCATCAATCAAGCCCACTACAAATTCTGCCCCTATACATCCTCACTATAATCTTCCCCCACTTTCTTTCCAAATTTAAAAACCTTTTTTGCGGATTGAAATAAGCATACCATTTTGTATTATCATTATAATGTGGTCGTAAGCCTGCTGAAAATATGCACCCGAATAGGAGTAGTTTTATGAGAAATTCAGATTTGAAATCCCTTGCATTTATCCTTGTATTCGCTCTCAGTACAATTGCCGTTTCATTACTAATACCAAGGCTTTCCAACTCTCCTTTTTTGACGGCAGCCAACGCGGCAGGAGGAGTAGTTTCCGGTCCGAACGAAGTAGCACCGGATCGCTACGTTTACTACCCAGGCACTGAGGTGTTGGCAAAGGACGAGGTCCGCGTTCTCGCTTGCGGAACTGGAATGCCGGATCAGCGACGCGGTCAGGCATCAGCCTGTTTCCTGTTTGAATTTGGAAACGGAGAGAAGTTGATCTTCGATATTGGTTCCGGGTCGATGCGCAACCTCAATTCGCTAATGATACCCTCAGAATACCTCACCAAGTTATTCATCAGCCATTTGCATACAGATCACTGGGGGGACTTGGATTCCCTTTGGGCAGGGGGTTGGACCGCCGGACGGCCAACACCCTTGGAGATATGGGGTCCATCGGGACAGACTCCTGAGATGGGCACAGCTTATGCTATTGATAGTTTTTTGAAAGCATACAATTGGGACTATCAAACCCGCGCATTCAAGATTTCGCCGGTGCCAGGTCAAATCACCGTGCATGAATTCGACTACAAGGCTGAAAACGAGGTAATATTCGATCAAAACGATATTGTAATCCGCTCGATCCCTGCCATTCATGCAGGCGACGGCCCGGTTAGTTTCATCATTGAATATGCTGGATTGAAATTGGTTTTTGGCGGTGATACATCGCCAAATAGGTGGTTTGTAAAATACGCGAAAGGCGCTGACTTTGCTATCCATGAAGCGTTCGCGACTCCTGGGTTTTTTACAGAGGACTATGGTCAACCCCCGCAACTGGCCTGGAGAGCTTGTTGTGAGTTTCATACTTCAGGCCCCTCATTCGGAAAAATTATGAGCGAAGTCGCTCCACGCCATGCCGTGGCTTACCATACTATGGAAGAAGCTTTTCCTGAACTTCGAGCCGGTATTAGGGAGACTTACGAGGGAGCATTGTCCATTGCTAATGATATGATGGTTTGGAACATCACAAAAGATCGAATAATCGAAAGGATGGCCGTCTCACCAGATCGAGCTAGTGGTGTTCGGGGTCCTACTCGACAACCGCCACCACAAAGTGATTATCCAGATCCGATGAGCGATTTTATCAAGGATGGTGAATGGGCGCCTGGTTTCAATGCCCAGAACGACATGCTCGATAAGCATAGTAAAAAATATGGACTAGAAGAACAGGATTGGAGACCATCCAAACCGTGGTACAAATCTGAATGAATTGTTAGATAGTGGACTGAACCGGGACAAATCTATCCCCGGTTCATCCGGATAGACCGGAGTACTAGGCGTGGATGAACTGAACATATTTGCCTTGGTAATACTCCTTGTGCTGGCAATTGCTGTAGTATCCATATGGATTGTCTTGGCAATAATGCCCGGGCGTATTGCGCGCGATCGCCACCATCCTCAGGCCGATGCAATCATGCTTCGGATGGATGCTTGGATTAACTATCTGATGGCTAATTGAGAACCTTGGCTCGTGATCGGATGATTTGTTCTGTGCTTCTCAAAATTATGCTTGCGTCCATACAAACCAAGTTTGCGCTCAAACAGAATTGTACGCTTACTGTGACTCTATTTCTGATGTCATTCGCTATCGAAGCTAATGCCGACTGGATAAATCTCTCCGGGGCAGAGAACTCACCAAACATCGCTGAGATCACAGTTCTGGACGACCGAGTTAACATTAAGTTCGAGATTTTCATCGGAAACCTGAAAACATTTGAGGATTTGATTCCAGATAAATTGTTCAAAGATGCTGGGGCAGCTCGACCACCAATTAGAGAGAGGTTGAGGCACTTTGCCGAGAACGTTCTAAGCGTCAAAGACCAGTTTGGTAAGCCATTGCCCATGCAATTGATCCGCGCCGAACCGCGCCAGAGGAAGGATAGATACTCTCCTTTTGCTGGAATGATAAACCCTCAAACCCGCCGGCCAGTTCCGGGGGCACCAGAAGATAAAAGGGTGCTTTTTACCGAGTTGGAATATCTGTTTCAGGGCAAGCCGCGGGTAGTAACCTTTTCACCACCGAAGGCCCAAAGTGGTGTTTCCGCAGTCAATATTGGATTTATTGTATATCACAAGACAGTGCCTGTGATCGATTTCAGATTTCTCACCAAGGATGCAAAACTAATTCTGGATTGGGACGATCCTTGGTACTCCGGATTTTCAGATCCGGTACTGAAGCGTCATCATCAATCAGCAATGATGTCGTTCCTCTACGTAGAGCCAAGAGAAGTGCGGCATGAAATGCTGATGCGGCTCCGGGACTTGCAAGAAAGGTTTGACTTTGGAGTTGACGGCAAAGCCGGAGTTTCAGCTGATGACCGCGCGAAAATCCTCGATAGTGCAGGCAAACTCCTCAAAAAAAGCAACCCGGTGAAAATTGACGGTGTTTCAACTTTGCCCAAATCAGTTCGTGCGCAGTTTCTCGAAGTGTCGCTTACTGGCCTAAAGGAGGTGGATGAACAAAAAACAATAGATCCGGTAGCCGGGATTGTTGGGGTTATTCTGACCTATCCGATTGATCATTTGCCGCAGCATGTATCCGTTGATTGGGAATTCTTCGATGATCGGATTGAGCGCATTCCGACCACGTCAATCGATCCTGCTGGCCCCTATCGCAGTTTTGTCGAAGAAAGTAACCCCACCTTCGAGTGGAAGAATTTTCTGCTCAAGTACCAAGAACCCAAGGTATCCCCGGTGAATATCGACTTGAGGACCAAGTTGAATGTCCCGGTGCTTTCCGCAGGATTCTCTGCAATTGCTCTTTTCATAATTATTGGCTTTTTTACCGGGTTCTTCAAACGACGAAATATTTGGGTGCCGGCTTTTGCGGGATGTGTTCTCGCGATCTTTGGATTCTTCAAGATTTTGCAGGTTGAAGTCCCCATACCGCGTTTTGGACCTCCAGACCAAATTGAAGGTGGGCTGGTAGTCAAAGCAGTGCTGGACAACATCAGTGCGGCCTTCATCGAGAAGGATCCAATCGAATTCAGAAAGGCCATGTCTGTGGTGGCTGAACCCGCTTCAATCGATAAGGTTGAGAGCGAAATAGGAAGATCGCTTGCGATCAAGATCGCTGGGGGCGGGACTGCATCACTCCGTGAAACGGAAGAACTGAAGCTGCAGAATATAGAAGCCCTGGAAAGTAAATCCGGTTTCAGGACGATTGCCAGTTGGCGTGTGGATGCCAGCGCCGGGCATTGGGGCCATCCGCATAAACGAAGATTTGAGTTCCGAGCACTAATAGAGTTGACAGATGAGAAAGGCCCCTGGAAGTTATCCGGGATCACCGTGATCGATGCTAAACAACTGTAGCTTGCGGCGAAGTTATCTCCCTTCGATTGCCAGTGCTGGAAAGTGCTGGTTGCCTTTGATTGTCGCGCTGCTGCTTTTACCTTTTTCCTCTCCGGCATTGGGCCATTTCAATCTCAATTTGAACGTGCGGATATTCCATGTAGAGCATTTGTCTGATGGACTACGAATATATCTTCGAACACCGATGCCTTACCTAGTCGCTGACCGTCTTGGATCGGTGGGGGACGATGGTTTGCCAGAGCCGGCACCGTTCACCAGCAACAGGATGGAAGGTGGAAAACTCGTCCACTATGTGGACTTGGAGCAGATTGGTATAGATCCAAAGGGTATCGGGCAGTTTGCAGCAGATGGCTTAGTTTTGATAAGTGGCCGCAGTGAATTGTTGGCTTCCGTAGACGATGCGCGAATTCACCGAGTTGGAAACCAGCCGCCTTTCGCAACTTTGGAAGAAGCAGAAAAAGTCTTCAGTAGTACAGCTTCCGCAACCTCTGGATATCAACCACTGTATGTTGGGGATACCGTCGTGGATGTGGTTCTGAGATACCGATCCGTCAACCCCGTCTACTCCTACAAAGTCTCCAGCTCGCTCAATCCGGGGCTCACAGATCAAGAGAACACCGCGAATTTGCTGCTTGATTACGGTCCGTCAGGGACAAAAATCTATCGTGTTCGCGGATTGCTTTCAGAACCCGTTGATGTGAACAGATCTCAATTTGCTGCAATCTACACTTTCATCCTTGAGGGCATTCGACATATTCTGGAAGGCCTTGACCATGTTTTATTCGTTATCTGTCTTGTTCTTGGCGCTCAGACACTGAAAGCCCTTTTTTGGCGTATAACCGGCTTCACGATAGGGCACAGCATTACACTGACTACCGGCTTTTTTGGTATCGTGCCTCAGGGCAGCTGGTTTGTTCCTGCCGTAGAAACAGGAATTGCACTTTCAATCATCTATGCTGCAATTATCGCGGTGAGCCCGAACGCCAGACAGACCGGTAGTGAGTTGGTCATTTTCTCCGTCACCAGTTGCATTGGTCTCCTTCACGGATTAGGTTTCTCTTTCGTACTTCATAAAATATTGCAAGTAACATCGCCAGATATTTGGCAGAGCCTGCTTGCATTCAATGTGGGTGTTGAACTCGGCCAACTTGCAATAGTTGCGTTGACTTGGCCAATATTTTATCTGTTCCGAAATCTAAACCAGAAAGCTTGGGTATACATCAGCTTTACGATCGCGGCATTATGTGGGATGACCGCCGTCTTTTGGGCATTTGAGCGATTTCTTCAGATACTCAGTGCCTGAAAATTAGCCTACATTTAGTTCACTGAGCCCTGCCGGCAAAAGCCCTGTCTGTTGTCTACAGTTGCAAAGAGCAGACTTTTGGCCGTTATGTGTAATTTCAATTTGGGGTTAATCAATCTGTCCGCACTGTTACGAATCCGTAGCCAACCATTCTGTTGGATTACCCTCATTACGGACAACCCAAGTCATTGAGGCCCGCAACCATTAACTACGGCCGCCTATTGGCTTAAGGTAAATCCGGTGGAGCCTTCACGAACTGCTCCGTATTGTAGATTGAGGAGCTGACATCAGTGAAATCGAAAGAGGTTTTTGAATCCAAAATGAAAGAAAAGCATAATGAATTTTCCTGGGCTCCGACGCGTCGTGATTTCTTAGCCGCAGCAGGTCTATCTGCCCTTCAACTCGATCTCATATTTTCGTCAGCAACATCGGCTACCGCCCAGGTTACTCCAGCGATACCCGCTGGAAAACGAGGCCCCAACATCCTACTCATCGTTAACGATCAAGAGCGCTATATCAACAAGCTGCCGGAGGGCTATTCGCTCCCTGGCCGCGAGCACCTCGAGCAACTCGGCACTACATTTAGCATTCACCAAATCGCGTCTTGCGTCTGCCCCTCTTCACGATCGAATACTTACACGGGCCAACACATTACTCAGACCCGTATGTTCGACAACGTAGGTTTTCTCTGGATCAAGAGCCTTTCCACCGACATCCCGACGCTGGGCCATATGATGCGTGAGTTGGGCTATTATTCGACCTACCAGGGCAAATTTCACATGAACCACGACTTGGAGGAAACGCAACCGAAGGGTGCACCACCCAAACTTATCGGCCGCAAGGCCATGGAGTCCAACGGCTGCCCTGAGCCCTTACCGGATTACACTGAAAAAATATGGCCAGGAATGTGTTTGGATTGTTCTTGTTGAACAGGTAAACTTGAATTCAGTCATATATCGGCATTCAGGAGAAGCTTAGGAATGAAAATTTTTAGTATGAGGTGCCTACAATTTATTGCCATTGTTGCAATGCTAAGTTCGATAATGAACACGTCAAACAGTCTGCCTAGTTTTGCAGCCGCGAAAACGTTGCCCGATCGATGTGCCTATGCCTTTGGTGCAGCAGGAAACAAAGTAGGAAAGATGGTCTCATCCCAGATTACCAAATTGGATCCTGACGACAGAATCCCACTGGCGTTGGAATCTGTCCAATTGGCAATTGAACTCCAATGTCCGGTTGCAGAACTTACAGGAGTTGTGGATTGTGTTGTTGATCTGGTTACCCAAAATGGAGGGAAGGAACCGGAGATCATTGAGATCATTACATGCATAGAGGAAGTAACTGGACATGATTTCCCAAACTTCCAAAATAACGACTGAAGCTTGTCGACTCATCTACATACACGCCAACACGGTAAGTATGTGTATGCCGTGTGTGTACAAATACAGCTACAAACCTGTACATTCCGCATCACATGTCGTCAGGCTCGCGTCATGACTGCATATAAAAACCTTGCCTTATGAATTAAGGACAAGGCTTGCGGATATACTCGGACACCCTCGTAATCTTATTTCTATGCAGTCATGGCGCTTTCGCTTGCAGACGACAGTGAGCGGAACAGTTACACTCATATATTCCCAATTCTTGTATACTGAATTCAGATTTAGTTCTTTCATGTCAGCATCCTGGTTGATGCACTCTGGCGGACAAACGGAGTGTCGCTCAGTCTAGGTGCTGACCTGAGCAAACTATGCACAAGTACATTTCGAAACTTCAAAAATCCCGGTTTCGGCACACTCTGATCATTGGACAGTCTGGATCGGGAGTTTCGAACCTTACCGTACAACAGATACAAAACGACATTGAAGCCGATGCCGGGATTTTTCTTGTAGATCTTGATGGAAGTGTCACCGATACAATTCTTTCACAAGTTCCAAAGAGAAGGATCAGAGACGTTGTTCTGCTTGATCTTGCAGATACAGAATTTCCGGTTGCCATAAACCCCTTCCACGGTACGGGTACAAACTACGATGCAACCATCGCAGACATGTTCGTCGATGCCTTCAAATCGATCTGGGGATACGAAGACGCCGCAACACCGGACATGGATCGCACCATCTACAATACCGCCAGAGCAACGCTCGATTTTCCAGGTGGCACTATTCTCGATATGTACCGGATGCTGGTTTCAGAAGAGGCCAGAACCAAATTGGCGGCTACAGTCAAAGATGCGGTTGTCAGACACTACTGGCAGGAGACATTTCCTTCCCTTGATGCAAAGGAACAAGGCTTTGTCACCAAATCCACCGTGAACAAGCTGGAGCGCTTCGTTTCAGATGCACGCATCCGAAACTGCCTGGGTCAGAAAAACCGCTCTGGGATTTCAAGCGAGCCATTGAAAATCGAAAGGTCATCTTGCTCAAAATCCCGCAAAGCGAATTTGGATTGGGCAAGGCCAAAACCGTCGCTGGCCTTATGATGGCGCAATTCAATGCTTTAGCTCAACAGAGAAAAGGCCTGCTCCCCTTCCATGTCTATTTACCGAACAGCCAGCACATCATGGGCTCAATGTTAGCGGAGATGTTGGCAACGCTAGGTCAACGATCGGTCTCCCTCACACTCACCTGCCAATACCTCGACCAACTCGGAAAATACCAGTCAGCCGCGTTCGGCAACATTGGAAGTTGGGCAATCTTCCGCGTCGGCCTCACTGACGCGCTTGAACTCGAAAAACTATTTGAATGGGATAACACGCGAAAGTATTTATACGAATTGGGATATTTGGAGACGCGTATATTAACGCCGATTACAACCCCTAAACTATATCTAACCTTAATTAATAACCTGAATCCACGAAATTATACAAAAGCAATTGTGAAGCATTCTCGGCATTACTACTGTCGGTCACGCGGCGAAATCGAAACAGAAATTTCATCATGTTGGGGATCAGATAATGAAAATTAACATCAAACCACTCGAAAAATCCAAAGGCCTTGTCTTCAAGAAAACGCTTCACGGCTGGTCAATTGAAATGCTTTGACAGGTTTCGTCTTTCCCCTGACCTTCATCTCACCAACAGCGTCGTAACTTATGCTTTGATCGATTGCGGCAACAACATCCTGTGTCCCGAGTACAACAGTTTCTGCATTCGGCGCCACTTGCTTGCCTAGCTGTTCCATGCGCTGTGCAGTATTCACGGTATCCCCAACAACAGTGTAATTTATCCTCCCCGGGGCCCCAATGTTGCCCACCAGGGCGGGACCACAATGAATACCAATTCGCATTCGTACCCGTGGCATTTTTCCGATTTGCCGTTCGTTGTCATCAGTTACCGCCCGTGCCATGGCACAAGCGGCTCGAACCGCCCGCTCTGTGTGGTCAGTTTGAACCTCAGGGGCGCCCCAAAATGCCATGAGAGCATCTCCCATATACTTGTCTATCGTGCCACCCTCCTCTTCCACACAATTCGCCAATAGAGTGAAGTGGTGGTTTAAAAACCTTGCCGTTTCACTCGCGGACATTTTTTCCGAGGCGGAAGTAAAACCCACCAAATCTGTAAATAGCACGGTGATTGCTCTTTGTTCGGATTTCAGAACTTCGCCGCCGAGTCGAATTTGTCGCCGAACCAGTGATTTGGGAATGTATATTGCTAGCAATTGTAACGCACCCAACATCTTGTTGAATGCACTGGCTTGCGCATCGAGTTCGGCGATTTGGCTACCTGGCAATTTTTCGACCTGTTCGATTTCAAGTTCAGCGATTTTTGAAATTCCTGTGCTCGCAACTCGGATCGGTCGGCCGATTGAGCGTCCCAAATAGATCGCTATTGTCGCTCCAAATGCAATCGCAATGAGGCCAATTATTAGTGAGTTGCGAACACTTTCAAAGGGAGCTTCCGCCGTTTTAGCATCTATGTAGGCCCCTACAGTCCATGGCATCTGGCTGTAACCAGAAACCTGTTTAGAAACAAAAACAAAGCGTTGACCCGCAATTTCGGTTTGACGGATCCCTAGGCCATCGGCTCCTTGTTTGGTTAGAACTGGATGAGTTTTTGCGGACCAAAACTTTGAGAGGACAATGTCACCCACGCGATCTACACTAACCAGCGGTGTGTTCTTTGATAGATCAGGGTGTTTGGTGGTTAAGTTGGGGTGTGCAATAACGTGGTTCCTATCATCCAAGATAAATATCGTACCCAACAAGTTGGTGCTAATGTCACTGACAAGGTCTGACAATTCATTCAGAGACACAGCTGCTAATACTGCACCCTGAAATTCATTACCCCGCCAAACTGGCCTTATGAAATTGACGTAGGATTTCAGCTGTACATCGCTAAAAAGAATCTCATTCCATACTCCCAGTTGGTTTTGTTCAGCCCGATTCAAAGTCCTCTGAACAAATGCAGAATCTATTGGTGGCTGTGTGTCAATTTTCCAGCCGCCGAGAGCGTGACTTCGATACGCCCGCGTTACAAGGGATTCTCGACTAACAAATACCAAAGCTGTGACCTGTGGAGTGGCGGCGACTGCCGCCAGCAGGATGTATCCCAACTGTTTTTGATCGGCTAAATCAATTTCACCGGATGATACTAGCTGAGCTGCCCAGTTGGCCTGCTCAACGACCGGATCCAAATGGTCTCGAATTTCATCACTAACAAAGGAAATTGATTGTTGAGCCTGATTTGCAACCAATGTCACTGCATTGGCTCGACTGGACTTGTAACCCAACCATACAACCGACCCAAGCAACAACACCACAAGAGTCACAAAGCATGTAGCGATAGTAACAGATACAGGAACCCGAAAATTACTTTGTTGCGACATGCTTGTTTGATCAGTTCCACATTATTCTTCCAGTTTAAATGTTAGTTCATGGTTGTCCTTGGATGCAAGTGTGTAAAGCCCCCTTGTTATGGGCGTTTTTCCTCCGACAGCTCCAGGAATGTAGGAATTGCTGTTCGCAAAATCGGGAACAGTCGACTTAGCGGCGTCGACCCAGAAGGTATCCTAATAGAAAGGCAGAAAGCGCCGGGAGCAGTTGATACTCAGAAATCTGAAAATCTTTGTTGGCTCGCGTCCGATCGGTTTTCTGTCGCTGGCCCTGCCCAGCTTCAACTCCAGTTGCGGGATTGCCTCCTGGGGGTGCGCTGTACGCTAATGGAAGCTCGTTTGAGGTTTCTTTGAATGACCATTTGACTGAGGATTCAGACAGTCTGACTTTTTCAAGCTCCCGCCTTAGGACCGCCACCTCCGCATCCATTTGAGAACTGCTAGTGGATGGCCGATCCTGATTTACAAAGCCGGGCCCTCCGGTTGGACTTTGGACTTTCCCAGCTTATCTGGCCCCTGCTCAATCGCTGGCTTCACATTGTTTTTCGTATCTCCGCGAGCAACCCCATCACTTGAAAGAAGTATAGCAAATGGACGCAGAATAGGAATTTGTGCACAAACGATCATGATTACCACGGTTAGTGGAACAGCCATGAACGCACCGACGCCACCCCACACCATGCTCCAAAATGATAGCGCCATCATTACCATCAACGCGCTCATATTGAGCGATTTTCCCTGAAGCTTTGGTTGCAAGACGTTGCCAATTATGGCGTCTCCTCCGCCGTAAACTACCGCTACTATAAGTGCCGGAGTAATGGTATCAAACTGGAGCAATGAAAACAGAACCAATATTACAATACAAAGAACAGACCCTAGAGTCGGGATAAAGCTCAGTAGGAAAACAAGCAATGCAAGCGAGGGTGCAAAATCTGCACCCACGATCTTAAGCACAACAAATGCCAACGTTGCACTCATGGAACTAGTAAGAGTATTTATCCACACATACTGCCGAATACCAAACGAGATAGATCGCAGGGATTCTTTCATTCGATTTGCTTCTGCTTTTGTTGTGCAAAGACTTGGCAGCTTTGCAATGAAAGCGCCCCGCTCGGCAAGCATGAATGCCAGATACAGCAGGACAAGAGCTGCGTTTCCAAAGGCACCTGCTGCAGATTGAGCAAACTTTGCAAGCAAACTATTTATGTCAGCATTTGCTATTGCCCGCTCAAGTGAAGCGACACGTTCTGCTCCAAGAAGACCATCAATCTGCCCCTTCAGACTCGCAACCCTTTCTTCATAACGCGGTACAGATTCGCTGATCGCCACCGCTTGATTCGAAATGAGATTGCCAAGACCAATAACGACAAGAAATATGAAAAGAATTGTAATTGCGTAAGAGACCTTATTGGGTACGGAACGCCCTGCAATTGTGACTGATTCCAACCGCTCGTTCACAGCCACAATTAGCACTAAGAAAAAGGTAGCAATCACAATCGGAATTAGAAATCCACGGCCAAACCATACCAATCCAAGCAGGATCACTAGTGTTACAAGTGTGAGAAACCAAGACGGGACAGCCTGATTAGTCGTTGCACGTCTCTTTGGTTGAGGCGATTTGCTCATTTTCATATCCCCTTAATTTCTAATAGCCAATTCGATTGGTCAAAATGTAGCTGTGGGCCGATGAAGCCATAGAACATGTGCTATTTCAATAGTTGATCTGCAAATGCTCGTCGCTCAGTGGGAAAGACCATCGCTCTTACGCAGGTGGTCGTGATCCCAATATTGGCCCTGAAACACTTGGAATAGTGTGTGGATTTAGCTTGTCATCGACAACGGATGAAACGGTGCAGGATTCGACAAACATCATGCATCCAAACGAAGTAGCCTATGATTTCCTGACAATTGTCGACGCAAAGCTGTTCGCAAAACTTGGTCTTTACAGCCGTGTGAGGAAAAGATCCTTGTCCATATTTAGTTGAACATCGACATGCAATTTGTCAGTGGACATTGGATCGCTTCTAAGACAAGCCATTTGTGTTTAGCGACTTAATCGCGCTACTTTATATGCATCAAGAGCACACGATTAAAGTTGATTTTCACCTTGCACTTCTCGATCGCAACCCTGTTTTACGTCGTCCTGGAAGCGATAGGTCTATATTGCGCTATGTTGGCAATACACCGCGCACGTACACCTCAAGGATCAGCTGCATGGGTAGTATTTCTGGTCGTCTTACCAATTATTGCCGTTCCGGTCTTTCTATTTTTTGGGAATTTCAAGTTTGAAGACTACCTAGCTGGTCGGCGTGATAGTGATGTAGTCATTAGCGGGTTGAAGGATTTTCAAAAGCAGTATCCGCCAAGACTAACAGAAAACGCGCGTATTTACGAAGCATTGGAAAAAATCAGCGATGTTCCTGTTGTTTCAGGTAATGATATTGAGTTGCTGATTGACGGCGAACAGACCTTTGGCACCATCTTCGACGCTATGCAAAAAGCCAAAAGCTATATACTCGCCCAATCCTATATTATCAACGACGACAAAGTTGGACAGCGACTGAGCGATGTTCTGGTTGAACGCGCGCAGAGCGGGATCAAAGTCCGCTTGATCTATGACGCAGTTGGGTGCGCAAAACTCTCGAAGAAATACCTCCAATCATTAAAGCGAGGCGGTGTCGAGGTCGTCAATGCCCACGCACGAGGAGGTCCTAAAAGCCGCTTTCAAATTAATTTTCGCAAGCACCGCAAGTGTACGCTGTGATCACGATAAAAATAAAGGTCTGAAATTTGGCCGATATTACAAAGATTATGAAGGAACTTCAGCAACGCCGTGACAAGCTGAAGTTGCAGCTTCATCTTGCATCAAACGATGCCGAAGACGAATGGGAGGAACTAATGTCGGAGTGGGGCAAGTTCCTGTCTCGGTCCGAGCTCGACAAATCCGCTGATGAAGTGGGAGAAGCGGTGCAGCAGCTTGGGTTGAAAATGAAAGCTGCGTACGATCGTATGAAGAAAGCAATAACTTGAAGGCGCATCGGGTTGCAACATTCAGAATTTGCGGTGCAATCTGATTGCTGAATTTTCACGATGCTGGTGGGGCCTGATCCAGTTCGGACGACGGCATTGTTGGTTCACCATCCAGTTTTATCGTTTGGGTTGCGTAGGCAAGGCGTGTCCCCACAGTTTTTACAATTTTCAATATGGCCAATGTAAGGCGTTCTGAGATCTGCAGAAATTGATCGTAGTCAGGTCCTGTCGTCCAAACGTAGATCAGAATATCGACCGAACTTGAACCAAGATTGCTTACATAGATATATTTGGAAGCATCTTCGCTAAGGTCAAAGTCGCCGCAACTCTGATGGTAATCCTTGAGGCCGTCGCGGACAGCTTCGATCTGTTCTTGAGTGGATGACAGAACGAGCGGTACTTTCAACATTAACCGTCTTTGCTTCCGCTCGGATAGGTTGAGGACCACGGAATCTGACAGTGCAGAATTAGGAACATGTCGGGGTATCTGGTCGAACCCAACAATCAGCGTTGACCGCAGTTCAATCCTTTTAACAGTGCCAAAAAACTGCCCTTCGATTTGGATGACGTCGCCGGTTTCAAATCGCTTCTCGCTTAAATTTGTAATGCCCGCAATAAGATTACGAATCAGATCTTGGGCGGCGATTGCCAAACCAGCGCCCAAGACCCCAACGCCAGTCAAAGCACCGCTGATATCGACCTGCCAAACTTCTAATAGTGCGGTAACACCCAATATGACAATGGCAAACTTGGTGACACTCTGAATCCAATCCGTCTCTACCTTTATTGGACCGGACTTGCTAGTCCGAAGCAGTGATGTAAACGGACCGCTCAGTTGGAACCAGGTAGCGAAAACAGTAATTATGGCAATTGACTTAAGTACTCGAATTAAAAATTCAGCAGCAATCTCTTGAGGTTGAAAGATTTGCAGCGTGACATAAACAGTAGATGTTACAGCTAGTATTCCTACGGCCTTAGTTAGCGGTGTAGTTGTCTCTTCGGATAGGGAAACTGAAAACTGTTTCAAAAGCCTTTGGATGAGACCTACGATCCTTGCTGAAATCTGTTTGCGGAAAACGAATACCAGAGCAATGCCTAATACTGACCATAGAAATGGGTGCTGATCGTTCAAATTCAACCAACTATTGAAGCGGTCTCCAATTGGCTGGAGCAGAATCGGCCAATTGCCTGTATCGAATTTCACAGTCGTGCTTTCATATTATCAAGGTAACTACCCTTACAGACTAGACCCAAATTGTCCAGAATACAGAGAAAGCTGATAGGCCATGTTAACTTTTCCATGCTAATTGACAGCAATTCTGCGCATGCCCAAGGGTACAAATAGCTGAAGTCCTGTTATCGGATTATGCAGCGTTGTATCAACATATCTATTACGATTTTTCTTCCGGCGTTTTTCCTTTTTTACTGGACCTCAGTAAAGCAACGACGAACGGCCCGACGATGCCAGACAAGGAGCCACCAAGCGGGTTTTTTGCAAATTGGCGCACTTCCGAAACGATTTCTTTCACTTCCCGTGAGACGTCTCCTATCTCGGACTTGAGATCTTCAATAGCCATGTTCCGAACTTCAGTGGCCCCTTGCACGTCAGAATCAGCGTTGATACGGCCAGCATAAATCCCCAGAATAATCGCCAGCGCCAAGTTTACCAATGCAACGATCAGCGCTGCTATCTGCGGCGAAAAATTAGTTGTTAGAGCGTAGTAAGCTGCAACGTTGAGCATGATCAGACCAATTCCGGCGACCAGACCAGCAGCGGCTATTAGGACCGTTTTGGTGCGTATTACTTCGACTTGTCGTTGCGCGATCAAACGTTCTGCTCGCAGAGCGATGGAAATATTTCGACTAATTTTGTCCATTCACTTCATCCTTACTTTCGGCTCAGGCGACCAGCGAGGAATCCAAGAAGAAAAGCCCCCAAAGCTGTCACTAGCGGTTTTTTCGTGGGTAGGTCTTTTAGTTCTGCAGAGATCTGATCCCAAAAACCTTTCAAATCTTCAATTTTCACCCCATGCTCCCTCAACACGTGCTCTATGTCTTTCAATTGAAGCTCAGCGTTGTCTGGATTTTCACTTTTGTTTCTATTGGCTTCATTTTTCTTGTCAGAGGCGCCTTTTCTTGAGGTATTCCTCCTGGTTGGCCGATTGGAAGCCGGGGGTTTATGCAAGCCTGTTTTAAGTTTTGCCACGTCAGCTTCCAATTTTCTACTTCTAACCATCCTATTCACTCTCGTTCAAATTCAGCGAGGGCTGATCAGCCCTTTCGACTGGTCCAGTTTAAATGTTAGTTCATGGTTGTTCTTGCATGCAAGTGGATTATGAATTCCGATGCTGCTGCGTGAGTTGGAGATATCCACTGCTAAAGGACAAGTTAATTTCCATCGCACGCAGCAGCTTCATTACCCATCGTCTGAATAACGTTTCCTGGCCATCGTAATCAGAGATACTGCACTAGGTGCGGAAAACACGAGACGCCTAGCTCTATGAGCGCTGGAGTCTTCATCCATATGAAAGCAATTAACGGTTTTCTTCTCTTTTGACGGTGGTCTTGAAGAAGGCTTCTTTATCTTCTTGGTCAGTCCTTCAATGCTGCTTAGTATTGCAGTTTGATAGGGCGGGTACTAGTCGACGTTTACGTGGGTAATGTTGGGTTCTGTTGAAACGTCTATGTTTTTCAGGCTGCCGTTAAAGTCACTGGCCGCATGAATGGTGTTATCATCGGCTTTCGTGCGCCACCCAAGCCGTCTATCTTCCGATTTTGGAAGATAATAGTTTCACAACCTTATCGATGCCCTTGCCAACTTTCCCCGTTTCCACCGGGTCAAAAAAGCAACCACCAATCCAACCTCAACATTGTTGGATGCGAGATTATTTGCAAATTTACTGCTCTCATTGGCGCCAAGCGAATGGCCAACAATGATCACCGGGTATGATACTTTCTTGCGGCTTGCTCGTAGCACAATATCTTTGGCGACCTGCGGCCATTGTTTATAGGAAAAATTCGCAGCGTCATATCCCCTGCTACGTAGTTGGGTTGCCATATCGTCAATCCGGCGGGAAAAGACGTTGGCAAGACCTCGCATCAAATAAATCTCGCCGGTACGTTTGACGTGGGCTTTCGATCGGTTGATAACGTCAGCGACACGAACCTCATCCGGTTCTCCCTTATCTAACTCTGCAGGAGTTGAGTAAGCGAGCGTATCGTCTTTTGTGCTATTGTTATTACTCGAAGTTTCCGTAACGCAGCCGTATAAAACTGATACTCCGATGGTGACCAGCAGCTTCACAAATATGTCAAAACGCCGAAACATTATGTACCCTCCACTCAGAAGAACTCAATTACCGCTGATTTCTCCAGCATAATTCGCCTAAGCAAAATTGTCACGTTTGAACGCCGGTATGTTGAGAATGTATCGGAGTGACCATAGATACCAAAGAATTTCCGCTATGGGCCAAATACAGACGTTCAGTATAAGTTTTTGAATGTCCACTTTGTCCGCATAGCTGACCTTAGATGCAGGATCTGTATTGTCTCCAAAGGATCAAGAATGGATGTTGGATTGCAGGCAGTGAAAATGATTTTGCTGTCAATTGCTAAACATCCTTCGGACTTCGCAGCAGACAATGTGTTCAGCCTTCATCTCCGATTTTGTTTTCCCTTAATCAGGTTTGCCTGTTGTTCCGGTGATATTGGCAGGTAGGAATGGATAGCAGTTGCTGTATCGTTGTGACCAATGTTCAAGCAGAATGCTTTCCACGAGATATGATCCGGGTAGGCTTTGGTTCCCCAGGAAACAATTGTCTTTCGAAATGAATGTGGGGCATATGCGGTCAGTCCTGCATTATTGAATGCCTGTTTGATTATATCTCTGATCTTGGTTGAACCGGCGTAGCAATCCCTAGAAAATCCAACGATTTGAAAGCCTTTTCCCTTAACGTGTTGAATATCGGGTTTGGGAAAAAGTGCATCATCATTTCCAAATAATTTCTCTGTACGAAGGTAGTTCACCCAAGCGTAGAAACAGGTCTTGTAGTCGCTATCGATTGGCAGGAACCATGTAGTGAAAGTCTTCGAGTTTTTGGTCCTCACTTCCCTTGCATCTTGAAAGACATGTCCATCTGTCAGATCTATGTGTTTCAGTTTCAATGATGATGCCGCTGTTACCCGGACGCCGGTCAGCATGATGAATGCGAACAGCGCCTTGTTTCTGAATTCGATATCAGTTTCCGCGGGCATTTGATTGAATGCATGCTTGGCCTGTTCCAGGGTTGGGTAACGTGTATTCCGGTGGGCATGGGCAACTCGGCTGTCTTTCGCATTGTTGTTGAAGTATGCCGCATCACAATAGGCAATTCTGGATTTGTAACCCTGTTGACCCGCAAGAAACCGGATGAAACTCCGTAGCTCCCGAAGGATTGCATCTATCGTTGATTTGCCCAGAGGTTTGCCGGTCCTCTCGTTCTTTTCCCTAGTAAGCTTGCGTTTGAAGCTTGCTACCTGCTCGTGATTGAAGGACTTGAATGACTTATAATTGATACTCTTTTCAAATCGTAAAAGGGCACTTGCAATCTTTGCGATGGTTGCAGCGTCTTTTCCATCAGCTTCACGTTTGTAGAGAAGAAATTTACGCTTTATCCGCTCATTTTCCTCGTTGATTTTTCTCATGATACATCATGCCTTTCGAAGTGATGGTTTAAGGGAGGGGTGAATAGATCTATTAGTCTTACGAACCATCCCTGATCACGATTTCTATATGAGCTTGAAGTTTTGGTAGTTGGCCTAAACTGACAAAACGCTGGCAGTACTTTTCACAGAAGGAGCAAAGACCGACCAAACGACCAGATTTGTCGTTCAAAGGGATATAGTCAGCCATATCGCCGTAGGGGTTTCTCGGCTTTTTACACTTGGTACAATATAGCTCATTGTCAGCGAGACGCTGCTTTCTGGATTCCTGTTTCTTTTCCAGAAATTCACGTAACACCGCACCGCAAATCAGATATGGGCGTTGGGATTTCATGATTTGCAAACCACGCTTTTCCCAACTCCTCACAGTTTGAACCGTGACATTGAGTGCTTCCGCTGCTTCCTCGCAGGTATAGGGGAGCCCTGACTTTATCTTCCGTAGATTAACACGTCTTGTCATCTTGACCGTCCCCTGCCTCAAACAATGCCCGGATATCTTCTGCACGCCAGACGGTTGTGCGGGGGCCCAGTTTTTGTGGTTTGGGAAACAGTCCATCCTTGACTCCTTGCCACCAGGTAGACTTGGAAACAGGGATGGGACCAGTTGGTCCAAGGATATGAGATAGACGGACAAAGCCGGATTTCGGAAATGGATGGGAGGTATAAGGTTTCTGACTATTTTCAGCCATTGAATTCGCCTGTTTTCATTTTCGGCGAATGGCTTAAAGAAAGTTATCAACTGATCATAAAAAACCAGTTGAATATTTCTCCAAGCATCGTAGGGTAGGTTTGCTCGACACAAAGAGCTGGGACCTAGTCCTACAAGCCGCTAAAGACTCGTGCGTGAGTCTTGGCGGCTTTTTCATTCGCAGGTTGAGAATGCCTTTCAAGGTCATCCGGTTGAACTCAGATTGGGTCAACTAGGCATAGGATAGAAGGAAAAATCTGGTTTGTAAGGGTTTCTGGCAGGTTCCACAGGTTTTTCACATAATCCACAGGAAGAAAAATATTTAATACATATATAACAATAGGTTACGTTATTAGTATTTCACAAGAATCTTTTCTTTTTTCCATCTTGACAGCTTCAGAAAGCGATTCGAATGGGCTAAATGCTGTTACCTAACGTAGATTCAGCAATAATTCCGACCACCAATCGGCAATCTTGACCCGCTCATCCCAGTATTGGCCGCGGGCATAGGCTCCTCGGATTTTGTTGGTCTCAACATGGGCAAGGGCGCGTTCGATGGCATCAGGATTCCATAGCCCGCTTTCATTGGCGATAGTGGAAAAAGTTGCCCGGAACCCGTGCGCGGTCATTTCATCGCCAGTATATCCCATGCGGCGAAGAGCTGCATTGAGTGTATTCTCACTCATTGGCCGATGGGCTGATTTTATGGATGGAAACAGAAGTTCGCCCCAGCCGGTAAGGGTGTGAAGTTGTTCAAGTAGTACCAAGGCTCTTTTCGAAAGCGGTACCTTGTGGGGTTGGCGCATTTTCATGCGTTCAGCTGGAATTGTCCAAACTGCATTCTCCAGATCAAATTCCTCCCAACGCGCGTAGCGCACTTCACCCGGGCGCGTGACAACCAAGGCAAGGAACTCAAGTGCTATTCTGGTAGTTGCCTGGCCGTCAAATCCATCAATGGCTCTCATTAGGCCGCCAAGCTGCCGACAGTCTGTAATAGCTGCCCGCGATCTAACCTTCGGAGTTATCAAGGCATCACGAAGGGCGAAAGTCGGATCGTTCTCTGCCAGGCCGTTGGCAATTGCATACCGGAACACCGCGCCAATGGTTGACCGCAACCGTCTGGCGGTTTCGTAATTGCCCTTGGCTTCGGTTTTCTTCAGAGTTTGCAGCACCATAGGTGATGTAATCTCGGCAATTGGCCTGCGCCCTAGATCCGCATTCGCCATGCCTATAAGCCAGTCAAGCTTCCTCAATGTAACTTCTGCCCGGCCTTCCTTGGTAAGTTTGGTTACATACTGTTCTGCAATACTACCGAAAGTGCACCCGTCACTGATCTTGGCTTGATGTACCTTCTCGCGTTTACTTTCGCTCGGGTCGATACCTTGAGTTAGCTGTTTTCTGGCTTCATCTCTTGCAAATCTAGCCTCAATCAGGCTGACCTCAGGATAAGCGCCAATGGATAGCAGCTTCTCTTTTCCCCGCAGTCGATACTTGAACCGCCACAGCTTTGACCCGTGCGGATTGGTGAGTACATACAAACCGTCGTAGTCAGCGGTCTTATATGGTTTTTCCTTAGGTTTCAGGTTTCTGATTCTAGCGTCTGTAAGAGCCATTGGTGTTGTCCCATATTTTTGGGGGTATCTAACTTGTGTAAACTCAACTGTACCCCTTATTATACCCCCAATTCATCAGGATACCCCCGCATCAATATGGATGCCATTGGACCACTTACTGCCCAAAAACCCAACATAGCATGGGTTTACTAGACTTTCTAGGACTATATAGGATGAGAAAGTGGTGCCCCCCGCCGGAATCGAACCGGCACTTCCGAAGAAACGGGATTTTGAATCCCGCGCGTCTACCAATTCCGCCAGAGGGGCTGAAGGAACTGGCGCGACTATAGTCACGGGGCGGCACGGGTCAATTAAAAATTAGCGGCTGAGGGATGACTATCTTCTTTACAGATTGCGATGAACACGCCAAAGAAGTTGCGAGCCGAAAAAGAGGTAGCCATGATCCGGAAGTTATATGACTGGGTATTCGAATTGGCCCGGCACAAACGGGCGACATGGGCACTTTCCGGAGTCTCTTTTGTAGAAAGTTCGATTTTCCCCATACCTCCTGATGTGCTGCTCATCCCGATGGTGTTGGCTAAGCGGCACAAATGGATATTTTATGCAGTTGTTTGTACCCTATCTTCCGTGGTGGGAGCATTTCTGGGTTATTTTATCGGCGCATTTTTGTATGAAACCCTTGGCGAGCCGATATTAAAGTTTTATGGCAAGGCCGATTCCTTTGACCGGGTCAGTGAGTGGTACAACACCTGGGGAGGTTGGGGCGTGTTGTTTGCGGCCGTTACTCCTTTTCCCTACAAGGTCCTGACAATTTTTTCCGGCGCGACCGGCCTTAATCTACTAGTGTTTGCTGTGGTAAGTGTGATTGGCAGGGGATTGCGTTTTTTCCTTGTGTCAGCGCTTTTGTACAAGTTTGGCGAGCCGGTTCGCGAGTTTATTGAAAAAAGACTGGGACTAATGTTTACGCTCGGAATGGTCCTGCTAATTGGTGGGTTTGTTGCCGTCAAATTTGTTTTTTGAGAATCGCGATGCTGAACAAACAAATTCCTGACACTCACAAGAAATTCTACATCCTGGTTTTGGCTGGAATGTGCGCCGTGATTCTTTCCGCACTGGCGTTTGAGCACATCGGAGGATACCAGCCCTGTAAACTCTGTCTCCAGCAGCGCGGGCCTTGGTATTTGGGAATTCCTTTGATGGTGATAGCCACCATTTCCATGTTTTTAAAATGGCCACCGTACATTTCACGCGGCGCAATGTTGGTGACCGGGATTGTCCTGCTTTATTCTCTCTATCTGGCCGCATTTCATTCAGGAGTGGAATGGGGCTGGTGGGAAGGCCCCACGGACTGTGGCGTCGTGGAAGGGGGGATTGCTACTACAACGGATAATTTCCTTAGCCAACTCGAGCAATCTGTTCCGCCCTCGTGCACGGATGCGGCTCTCAGGGTTCTGGGTCTTTCGTTTGCAGGATGGAATGCAGTTGCAAGTGCTATACTTGCGGCAGTCGCCCTGGGGATTTCCATCGAACGTTGAACCGGTTTTAACGGCTTTTCAAATAGTATCTGTTTAATCCCTGAATCCCAGGACCATGAGTACCAGTAGTGTGCCCCAAAAGCACATATTGATGAATGAACGCAATATTCCCCCATCATCCTCGATATCAACGCCCATCCTCTTCAGGACAAGAGTTCCGGGGAACAGGAAACCTTGGATCAGGTATTGGAAAATTGTGCTCATATGACTTGTCTTTCAGTTTTGTATTTCGCTTACTTGGAAGGGAATTGTGTGAGGTGTGGCCAATCCGGTGGTGAAGCAAAAGGATCATTTGTTCTTGATAACCATAGGCTGGTGGCTATGTTTTCTGCGGCTTGAACAACCAGGGGTGTTGCGTCGGGTTCGAAAATTTCGCGGCTGACCCGGGCGAAAAGTGTGAGCCATTCCCCAAAATCCTCAACTCCAATTCCATCCAGTTTCTGATGAACAGGAACCGGTTTTCCCTTGTACTCACCACTACGCAAAAGGACCGACCGCCAAAAGGATTTCATCTTGTCGAGATGTTCATCCCAGTGTCCATCCAAGTGTAGTTGGAATATTGGCCCAAGGCCAGAATGGTTGCGGATCTCGGTATAAAACTGGTCAACCAATGCGGAAATCTGGTTTTCCGTAATGGTCGGGTGAACACTGGTTCGGCGAAAACTCGCAGGGCGGGCGGGAAACTCTGTCATGGTGAAAGTAATAATTCATTTTATTTGCATCTTTTAACTAGCCGAGATTAATGCTAATTGCAACATTGTAAATGAATGATTATAGGATTTGTCATGCGTTTAAATCAGGCAAGTGATTTTGCATTGAGGATCATGATGCTTTTGTGTCGTGAAAAAAAGCCACTCACGGTTGATGCGATATCGCAGCGTTTAAAGCTGGTAAAATCTCACGTCATGAAAATCGTGGCAAAGCTTGTGAAAGCGGGAGTATTGACTTCCCGGCGGGGCAGGTCAGGTGGTGTAAGCCTTGCGCGAGATGGGGCGACCATTTCAGTTGGCGAAGTGGTGCGGGTTATCGAGGCTGACTTTGCCATTGTGGAATGTATGCTCGACCGGGAATCTACTTGTGTGTTCGCAGGCGGATGCAAATTGCAAGGCGTGATGGGAAACGCAAGAAAGGCATTTCTCGGGGTTCTTGACAAGGAATCGCTGAAATCGATTGCAGATGGTGTTTCGCTCGATCTTTCGTCTGGCGTGGCCTGATACGGAGACGTGATGCCCAAGATGCAAGGCCGCGCTTGCGAAAGAATTTTCCATTCAGGAAATTTAAATGGGTAGGCTGTTGGTCCTCCCTTGTACCCTGCTGCCATTTTGTTAATAGTCTGACAGTTTTAATACTGGGTTGAAGCAAGAATCCAAGCCGGAATTTGGCTCTGGTAGGAGCGCGAAAACATGTACAAACTTTTCTATGCTCTAAAGAGCGCATCGATGGGAATTCGGGTGATATTGGAGGAAATTGGAACGCCCTATGAACTCATTCAGACGTCAGTAGAAATGGACAAGCCCCGTCCTCCAGAACAATTGGCCATCAATCCCAACGGGTGGGTTCCGGTTCTGGTATGGGAAGACGGTGCGATGTATGAGTGCGCAGCTATCACGTTTTTTTTGTGCGATCGGCATGCAGAAGCGAGTCTTGCGCCTGCGATTGATGATCCAAAACGTGCGATATACCTGCAGACGCTCGTTTACTTTTCAAACTCTGTACAAAATGCATTTCAACTCACCTATTACCCGGATCGGTTTACCGATACCCCTGCCAATGAAACAGGCGCACAGTTGCGTGGAAACCGCCGGCTGAAAGAAACGTGGCAGGTAATTGAAAACCAGATCGGAAACAATCAGTGGTTGCTTGGCGATTGTTTTAGTGCTGCTGATATATATTTGTTCATGCTGACCACCTGGCTGAGGCCCGCCAAAGGTCATCCAGACATTGACGAATTCCCAAATGTCAAACGCATTGCCGACATGGTTGTACAACGTCCGAGTGTCCAACTCGTGTATAAGTCGTGGATTGCTGATCCAATTTACTAATTAGTTCCTGCTGATCAAAAACGAAAACTGTTAAGCTGATGCAATAAAACTGTCAGCTTGAACGACTACTGCCCAGATTAATTACACCACACAAGTCTTATGGTTCGAGTTCGGTGTCCCAGTAGAGAAAGTCCATCCAGCTTTCATGCAGGTGATTGGGCGGAAACTTCCTACCATTGCGGTGAAGGTTTTCAACGGTTGGAATATACGGTTTCTGCCGCGGGAACATGCCAACTTCTTTTGGCATTTTATTTCCCTTACGGAGATTGCAGGGCGAACAGGCAGCGCAGACATTTTTCCAGGAGGTAATGCCACCTTTTGAGCGGGGAATTACATGGTCAAATGTCAATTCACCGGTATCACTGCAATACTGGCATTCAAATTTGTCACGCAGAAATACGTTGAAACGAGTAAATGCGGGAGTTTTGGAAGGCCGGATGTAGCTCTTGAGACTGACCACGCTTGGCAACTGCATGGCAAAGGAAGGGCTGGAAACCTGAAGATCATATTCTGCAACTATGTTCACACGGTCCAGGAATACCGCCTTAATGGCGTCCTGCCATGACCACAATGAAAGTGGATAATAGCTCAATGGCCGGAAATCCGCATTCAAAACAAGGGCCGGATGTGCTTCCGGTGATGACATTATTGACACTGATCCCTCCCCGAACCGAATCGCAATGGGATTGCGGATCCTGTTTCACAGGAAATTGTGACAGTGTTATTACTCGCGTAACTATTTGTCTTGAAAGCGTTTTCTCCTTTCCAGATAATGCATTGCATTGAATTCAAAGTGGCAGTGCATCCTGTCCATTTCTTATTACCCCATAATATGACC
Organism: Rhizobiaceae bacterium; assembly: GCA_051009575.1. Lineage (GTDB taxonomy): Bacteria > Pseudomonadota > Alphaproteobacteria > Rhizobiales > Rhizobiaceae > JAALLB01. The sequence goes on along the minus strand of JBPCWL010000011.1, from coordinate 57,773 downwards.
AAAAAAGCCGCGCGGCTATACCCCTTAGAGGTTTCCATTTTTCAGCGATGTTCCTGGTTTCTTTTTCGTTTGGCCTTTCCTGAAGGTTGAAAGCATGGCGAATTCCCTCCTGCAGGGCAAGATCACCGGCTGGAAATATATCAGGATGGCCGACACTAAACAGAAGATACACTTCGGCGGTCCATGGCCCAATACCTTTGAGCGTCGTTAATTGGTTTAATGCGTCCTGCGCCGGCATGTCCGTCAAATTGTCAATCAACAGATTGCCGGCAAGGATGGCCTCGCTGAGATTGGAAAGGGTATTTTGTTTAGCCCTCGACAAACCAATAGCGATCCACACTGCTTCGCCTGCTTTCAAAAATGCATCAGGTGTCTGGGGAGAAATCTGTTCAATGAATCTTGCATGGATTGCTGATGCGGAGGCGCGGGAGACCTGTTGGCCAATGATTATTCGAGCAAGGCCCTCAAACCCCGGTTTTTGCAGGCGTAGGGGCGGAGAGCCAGCGCGCCTCGCGACCGGCACGAGGTTCTGGTCCTGCTTTAACAGTTCCTGCAATCCATGCTGAACATCTTCGATTTTGGTGATCCTGTCCAATTGGCTGCTTTCATTTGTTCCAGGCTGATTGTTTTGATATCAGCACGGATGAGAAATGTCCGAATCAATTCATAATGACTTTCACCTTTCCCCAAAATGCGCATGATTTTCTCGTGATGTTTGTACCGGCTCTGACGATCCTGCTGGGACTTGCGTTTGCGGCGATGCCCCGTCGGATATTGCATTTCATGGGACTGGAGCCGGTGCCGGGCAATCCAGAAGCAATGGGAGAAGGGCGCTCCAGTTTTGCCGGTGCTGTGTTGGCAATCGGGTTAGGTTGCCTGTTGTTACAGGATCCAATTGCATTGCAACCGGGTCTCAATCTGATGCTGGCCTTAGCCTGGACCGTTGCTGCAATTGGTCGTCTTCTTCAAATGTTGCTGGATTCCGGCTTCCGGCGGAAACGGATCCAGGCTCGTTTTCTCATCGCGGCAGGATTATCTGCTCTTGCCTGGAGTGTTACGGATGTACCCTATCTTGTTTGTATCGAAGAAACCCTTTCATCTTGTATGGTTCCCAATTCCTTCAAAGATCTGATTTTGCTGCTGGTGGCCTTGCTAACCCTTGTTCTTGGACTGATTGCTTTGTTTCTGCCTGATACGGCACTTAGAATTCTCAAACTCCAGACGCGGGTCAACATGCCGTTCGCAAAAGGGGAGACGCGAGGGACCCTGGCAGGATTCTATATCGCCATCGGGAGTGTTTATCTGATGATGCCGCAACCTGTAGATTTTGTTGTTCTGGTGATGGGTACAGCATGGTTTTTAACCGGATTGGGCCGGATTTTCTCGGTCGCGATTGACCGCGGATGGGCAATTTACAATATGGCAGCAGCACTTTTTGAAGGCGGAATCGGCATCGTCATCCTTGCAATTGTTCTACGTCTGATTTGAGCTGATACATTAGCCATTGGTTGAATGCGACAATCGAATCCAAACTATTTTTTACGGCCATGTTGCGAGTCCAAAAATGCTGTGCTAGGTGGAGCGCGACCTAGGCAGGGGCTGATGGCTTTCCTGGGTCACCAGAAATCGAAAAAGATCAATATTTTCAACAAATTTCCGAAGGCAGGGATATGCTTTAGAGTTTGTTGAAGTCACGGCAGAAAAGATATTTCAGTGGCCAATTCCGAATCGATTACTTCCGGGGTAACTGCAAGATACGCTTCAGCGTTGTTTGATCTTGCGTTGTCCGAGAAAAAAATTCCGGCTGTAGAAAAAGACCTAAAGCGGTTTGAAGCGCTAATGAATGGAAGCGACGACCTGAAGAGGTTGGTTGTATCTCCGGTTTTTTCCGCTGATGACCAATTCCGTGCTGTGGATGCAGTGTTATCCAAGGCGAAAATCACAGGATTGGTTGGAAACTTTGTGCGGGTGGTGGCAAAGAACCGTCGCCTGTTTGCCATGCCCGGAATGCTATCAGCTTATCGAAAGCTGGCTGCGGAACATCGTGGCGAAACAACCGCTGATGTAACAGTTGCCAAGGCGCTTTCAACAGCACAAAGTAAAGAATTGAAAGCCGCACTGAAAAGTGTGGTTGGCAAAGAGGTTGCTATCAATGCAACCCTCGACCCGTCGATACTCGGCGGAATGATCGTGAAAGTCGGTTCAAGACAGATTGATACATCTCTCAAGACCCGTCTTTCTTCACTAAAGCTTGCACTCAAAGAGGTCGGCTAACATGGATATTCGTGCAGCGGAAGTTTCCGCAATTCTCAAAGATCAAATCAAGAATTTCGGCAAAGAAGCTGAAGTTTCAGAAGTCGGCCAAGTGCTTTCCGTCGGTGACGGTATCGCCCGTGTTTACGGCCTTGATAATGTGCAGGCTGGTGAGCTTGTAGAGTTTCCGGGCGGTATTGCCGGCATGGCACTTAACCTGGAAACCGACAACGTCGGTGTGGTGCTTTTCGGTGATGACCGTGGCATCAAGGAAGGTGACACTGTAAAACGAACCGGCTCAATCGTTGACGTGCCGGTCGGTAAAGAACTTCTGGGTCGTGTTGTTGATGCGCTTGGCAACCCGATCGATGGTAAAGGACCAATCAAGGCAAAACAACGTTCCCGTGTGGATGTAAAAGCACCGGGTATCATGCCTCGTAAATCCGTGCACGAACCAATGGCAACAGGGTTGAAAGCGATTGATGCGCTAATTCCGGTGGGCCGTGGACAACGCGAACTGGTTATTGGCGACCGTCAGACCGGTAAAACTGCTATCATTCTCGACACTTTCCTGAACCAGAAACCTGCCCATGATGCCGGCCGGGAAAATGACAAGCTTTATTGTGTATATGTTGCGGTCGGACAGAAACGCTCTACCGTTGCCCAGTTTGTAAAAGTTCTCGAGGAGCGCGGTGCACTTGAATATTCTGTGATTATTGCAGCGACGGCTTCTGATCCCGCTCCTATGCAGTTTCTCGCACCATTTGCCGGTTGTGCTATGGGTGAATACTTCCGCGACAACGGCATGCACGCATTGATCGGATACGATGATCTTTCCAAACAAGCTGTTGCCTATCGTCAGATGTCGCTCCTGCTTCGCCGTCCTCCGGGTCGTGAGGCTTACCCAGGGGATGTTTTCTATCTTCATTCCCGTCTTCTTGAGCGTTCTGCGAAAATGAATGAAGATAATGGTGCTGGCTCCCTGACAGCTCTGCCGGTTATTGAAACACAGGGTAATGACGTTTCGGCATTTATTCCGACAAACGTGATTTCAATCACCGATGGCCAGATCTTCCTTGAGACAGATCTGTTCTTCCAGGGTATCCGCCCGGCTGTGAACGTCGGCCTTTCTGTTTCCCGAGTGGGATCTGCCGCTCAGGTCAAGGCGATGAAACAGGTTGCAGGTTCCATCAAGGGTGAGCTTGCCCAGTATCGTGAAATGGCCGCCTTTGCGCAGTTCGGTTCCGACCTTGATGCTGCGACCCAACGTTTGCTGAACCGGGGATCCCGTTTGACGGAATTGCTTAAGCAACCCCAATTCTCTCCGTTGAAAACCGAAGAGCAGGTTGCAGTCATTTTTGCAGGTGTAAACGGCTTCCTGGATGAATTGGAGGTTCGCCAAGTTGGTGCTTTCGAGGCCGGTCTTCTGGCATCGCTGCGTACCGAACATCAGGATCTGCTTGATGCCATTGCTGAAAAGCAGGCTCTTGATGATGACCTGACCGACAAACTGAAGTCGGCAATCGAAGCATTTGCAAAGAGCTTTGCATAAGTAACCTGATCTAGAAAGAAAGCCTTAACGGACAACAAATATGGCAAGTCTCAAGGATCTCAGAAATCGCATTGCTTCTGTGAAAGCCACCCAGAAGATTACGAAGGCGATGCAAATGGTAGCAGCGGCGAAATTGCGCAAGGCGCAAATGGCCGCTGAAGCCGCACGACCTTATTCAGAACGGATGGCAAAAGTGCTTGCCAACATTTCCGCTGGAATGGAAGGCCGTGATGATGCTCCGCGTCTGATGACGGGAACGGGCAGTGATCAAAAACACCTTCTGGTTGTTGCAACTGCAGAACGTGGGCTTTGTGGCGGCTTTAACTCTTCAATCGCAAGGTTGGCACGTGACAAGGCTCGTGAGCTTAAAAGCGAAGGCAAGGAAGTTGCTATCCTGTGCGTTGGGAAAAAGGGTTTCGATGCATTGAAGATGGAATTCAATTCCATCATGCATGAGGTGATCACTTTCCGTGAAATCAAGAATGTTGGTTTTAACGAAGCCAATATGGTCGGGCATAAAATCCTCTCAATGTTTGATGAGGGTGAGTTTGATGTCTGCACGCTGTTTTATTCCGAATTTAAGTCGGTGATCAGCCAGATACCTACGGAGCAACAATTGATTCCGGCAAACGTCACGTCTGAAGAAGATGAAGCGTCTTCAAATGGTGATGTCGCCTATGAATACGAGCCTGACGAAGAAGAACTTCTACGGGATCTCTTACCGCGCAACGTATCAATCCAGATTTTCCGGGCAATCCTGGAAAATGGCGCGTCAGAGCAAGGTGCGCGTATGTCTGCTATGGATAACGCGACCCGTAATGCTGGCGAAATGATTGACAAACTGACCCTGAGCTTTAACCGCCAGCGTCAGGCGCAAATTACAAAAGAACTTATTGAAATTATCTCGGGCGCGGAAGCGCTTTAAAGCTGGAGAGTAAGCAAATGGCAAAAGCAGCTACAACTAAGAAGGCACCGGCGAAACGAGCCACTGCCAAGAAATCTGCGTCAAAAGGTGCAACCGGCAAGGTTGCGCAGGTTATCGGCGCGGTTGTTGACGTGCAGTTCGGCGATCATCTGCCGGAGATTCTGAACTCTCTGGAAACAACCAACAATGGACAGCGTCTGGTGCTGGAAGTGGCACAACACCTTGGCGAAAACACAGTCCGCACAATCGCGATGGATTCTTCCGAAGGTCTTGTTCGCGGTCAGGAAGTAGTCGATACAGGACTTCCCATTCAGGTTCCTGTGGGTGATGAAACACTAGGCCGCATCATGAATGTGATTGGTGAACCGGTTGATGAAGCCGGACCGTTGAAAACCAAAGCAAGTCGCCCGATCCATGCATCAGCTCCTGAATACGTGGAACAATCAACTGAATCCGAAATTCTTGTAACCGGCATCAAGGTCGTGGATCTACTAGCGCCTTACGCGAGGGGTGGTAAAATCGGCCTGTTCGGCGGTGCTGGTGTGGGCAAGACCGTTTTGATTATGGAATTGATCAACAACATTGCTAAGGCGCACGGTGGATATTCTGTTTTCGCCGGTGTTGGTGAGCGTACACGTGAGGGTAATGACCTTTACTGGGAAATGGTTGAATCCGGTGTGAACAAGGAAGGCGGCGGAGAAGGCTCCAAAGCCGCTCTCGTTTACGGCCAGATGAACGAGCCTCCGGGCGCTCGTGCGCGTGTTGCCCTTTCCGGTCTGACAGTTGCGGAGCATTTCCGTGATGAGGGTCAGGATGTTCTGTTCTTCGTCGACAACATCTTCCGTTTTACGCAGGCTGGCTCCGAAGTGTCTGCGCTTCTCGGGCGTATCCCTTCCGCTGTGGGCTATCAGCCGACACTTGCAACCGACATGGGTTCCATGCAGGAGCGGATTACGACAACTACCAAGGGATCGATTACTTCAGTTCAGGCAATTTACGTGCCTGCGGACGACCTGACTGACCCTGCGCCAGCGACTTCGTTTGCTCACCTTGACGCAACGACGGTTCTTTCACGTTCTATTGCTGAAAAAGGGATTTATCCTGCGGTTGATCCGCTCGATTCTACTTCACGTATGTTGGATCCGATTGTTATCGGTGAAGAACACTATGAAGTTGCTCGTCAGGTTCAGGAAGTGTTGCAGCGCTATAAAGCATTGCAAGACATCATTGCGATCCTTGGCATGGACGAACTTTCGGAAGAAGACAAACTTGCAGTTGCTCGTGCCCGTAAAATTGAACGCTTCCTGTCACAGCCGTTTTTCGTGGCGGAAGTCTTTACCGGTTCACCAGGCAAGCTTGTTGCGCTTGAGGATACGATTGCCGGATTCAAGGGTCTTGTGGCCGGTGAATTTGATCACTTGCCGGAAGCTGCGTTCTACATGGTTGGATCCATGGATGAAGCTATCGAGAAAGCACAGAAACTGGCCGCGGAAGCTGCGTAATCTTGCGCTGCTTCCAGGCTAACTGGGAACTGAATTATGGCTGAGCCGTTTTCATTTGAACTTGTTTCACCGGAAGCACTGGTGCTTTCGGGTGAAGCGTCTGAAGTGGTTGTCCCTGGTACTGAAGGTTACTTCACAGTGCTGGCAAACCATGCTCCGTTTATGTCAACTGTCAAACCGGGCGTAGTTGATGTAAAAATGGCGGACGGTGAAACAAGTCAGATTTTTGTGCGTGGCGGTTTTGCTGATGTTTCTCCATCCGGCTTCACACTTTTGGCTGAACAAGCTGTTTCCCTGGCTGATTTCAATATGGATGACCTGGAATCGCAAATCCAGGATGCTCGCGAAGATGTGGCTGATGCTGATACTGATGAAAAGAAGGCTGCAGCACAGTCTGCACTGGATCTACTCGAGGAAAGCCGTGAGGCGATCCGGGTAGCCACCGGAAGTTCTTCCCACTAAATCAGAAGTTTGCCTGAATTAGCGATAAACATTTAATCTGATTAGGTCCTGCGGGTCAGAAACTCGGTTACTGTTTCTGATTGCGGAATAACTTAAATGAAAAAGCCCGCCTTCTGTTTGATGACAGGCCTTTATTTTTACTGCAGGGCGAATTTATTCGTCGCGTAATTCGCGGCGCAGTATTTTCCCGACATTAGATTTTGGTAAATCATCCCGAAACTCAATCTGCTGAGGACGCTTGTAATTCGTCAGGCCCTTCGCGCACCAGTCCTTGACGTTCTGTTCCGTAAGTTCAGGGTCTGATTTCACCACGAATAGCTTAACAACTTCGCCAGAATGCGGGTGGGGAATGCCGACAGCTGCAGCTTCAAGAATACCATCATGCGTGGCCGCAACCTCTTCGACTTCATTTGGGTAAACGTTAAATCCGGAAACGAGGATCATATCCTTCTTGCGATCAACGATCTTGGTTTGGCCGGTTTCGTTCATGAATCCCATGTCACCGGATTTGAAGAAGCCGTCGTCAGACATGACTTTCTCAGTTTCGTCAGGACGGTTCCAATAACCCGCCATTACTTGTGGACCGCGGATGCAGATCTCACCGACTTCACCCAATTTGACATCCTTTCCGTCTTCATCACGAATAACGATATCGGTGGATGGAAGCGGCAGACCTATGGTACCCGAGAAACGATCAGCGTCAAACCGGTTTGCTGTTGCAACCGGAGAGGTTTCAGAAAGTCCATATCCCTCAGAAACGTTGCAACCGGTTACTTCCGTCCAGCGTTCGGCTACCGGTTGTTGAACCGCCATACCTCCGCCTAGCGTAAGTTTCAAATTGCTGAAATTCAGGGCCAAGAAATCATCATTGTTCAACAGCGCATTAAATAGCGTGTTGAGGCCTGGAAGTACGTGGTAATTCCAGTTGGAAAGCTCCTTTACAAATCCGGGAATATCCCGCGGATTTGGAATCAGGACGTTATGCGCGCCAAGGCGCATTCCCATAATCAAATTCACGGTAAGTGCAAAGATATGATAAAGCGGCAAGGCGCAAATATAGATCGGATTAGCCGGCATCTGGTCAATCGCCTTCATCCATTCATCGTTTTGCGCTGCGTTCGACAGAACGTTTCGGTTAAGCAACGTGGCTCCCTTGGAAACTCCGGTTGTGCCGCCGGTGTATTGCAGAAACGCAACATCGTCATGACCTACTTCAACCGGTTTTAACTGAGTTGGCCCATTCATGATATCCTTGAGTGAATGGTGTTCGGGAAGCGACCAGTCTGGCACCATTTTTTTGACTTTCCGGACAACAAAATTCACCAGCATACCTTTGAGGCCGCCCAGCATGTCGCCCATGCTGGTCACAACGATATGTTCGACGCCAACCTTGTTGCGAACTTCCTCGACAGTCGTTGCGAAATTTTCAAGAACGAATATTGCTTTCGCTCCGCTGTCGTTCAGCTGATGTTCCAGCTCACGTGGCGTATAAAGAGGGTTCACATTCACTACCGTGTAGCCAGCCCGCAAAACTGCCGGAAGGACGACGGAGTATTGTAAAATATTGGGCATCATGATCGCAACGCGATCACCTTTTTCAAGACCTTTTGACTGAAGCCATCCGCCAATAATCGAAGACAGGCGCTCTACATCACTATAGGTGATTGTCTTACCCATGCAGGTAAAGGCAGGATTTGAAGAATAATTGCGGCAGGCATCTTCGATCAATGCTGCGACAGAAGCGTACTGTAATTCTCCAATTTCGGGATTAACTCCCGGCGGATAGGAATCCAGCCAGATTTTATTGGCCGCTTTTGATTTTGCTGGTGTTTTCTTTACTGCTGCCTTTTTGGCAGGCTTCTTTGCAGGCGTTTTGGCTGCCATGTAGTTCCCCTCCAAGAATATGGAACCCGACCCAGACTTAAGTATCAGAACTTTTGTGTCTGGGGGGCAATGTTATGTTTTAGAAAGTATAAGGTTCTTCCGTAAACGTCAATTTAGCTGAGACATATACAAATTCAATCTTGTGGGACATTTGTAAACTTGCTTTCACGCAAGGTGAGTGTGATCAAAAAACCGATCAGGCAGCTGACTAAAATCAGAAGAAACCCGGATCGGTAATCATCACTGGTGTAGACCCGGGCACCGCCCTCGAATGTACCATTCCAGAGATGGTCCAGAATGTACCCTACCCCCGGTTGCAGTACGGCTCCTGATGCCACGGTCAGCGAGTTGACAATTCCAGAAACGGAGCCAGCAATGTCAGCAGGGGAATTTTCGCGGACCAATGCAAAGCACACGACCATGGCTGCGCCGGAAATGCCGGAAACCACCAATACTGCAACGGTGAGCCACAATGATAGTGAAGGAACAAAGCAGATTAAGCCCAGGCAACTGCTAAGAACCAATGAGCCTGCGACCAGTAGGACTTTCCTTTTGCGGATCCGGTCTGATAGCCAGCCTGCGAATGGAGCGCCAAAAGCCCATCCCACAAATATCAGAGATACAAAGGATGCAGCGTAAGTTTTGTCAAGTCCATAGGTGGTGATCAAATAGGGGGTTCCCCACAAGCCACCCATGGTCAGCATGGCACCAGACATGGTTGATGCCACGATCGCGATTTTCCAGACTTCCAAACGGGAAAAGGCCTTTGCCAGACCATTCCAAAGTTGGGACCACGGTTCTTTTGGTTTGTTTTGATTATTGGTGCTTTCCGGGGCATTCCGAACAAGTATAAATATACTTATGGCCAGCAGAATTCCGAATGCGCCCAAGCTCCACATTGCGTTTCGCCACCCAATATATTCAAGGATGCCAGCGAGTGGTCCCTGGGCAAGTATTCCGCCGCTCATACCAAAAAACATGACCAACCCGGAAAGAAAAGCAAACCGATGAGGTGGAAACCAGCGGGATGCCAACGTCAACGACCCCAAGAATCCGACGGCAGAACCGATCCCGATTAAAAATCGGCCCAAATAGGCTGCATACAGGCTCTCGGCGGTTCCGAAAATAATTGATCCGATACCGGCAATGCTAAGCGCTATTGTGAGCAACCTGCGGGCACCTATGCGGTCAATCAAAGCGCCGAGAGGAATTTGCAGCAAAACATAAGGATAAAAATAGAGCGCTGAAAGGGTTCCCAGAACTGCTCCTCCTATCGCGAATTCCGCCATCAAGTCCGAGACCATGACACTCGGTGCTACGCGCTGGAAAAAGGCATAACTGAAGGCCAGAGCAGAAAGTGACCAGACCAACCAGGCACGCCAACTCCCCAGTTCCTGATTGGGTGTTTGTGAGGTCAAGTGTGGCTATCCAAAACGTGCCGCGTGCCAGGCAATATGATCTGCCATGAAACTTGAGATGAAATAGTAGGAATGATCATAGCCGTCATGGCGGTTGAGCTTGAGAAAAATCCCGGATTCTTCACATGCTGCTTCCAGGAGATCAGGGCGCAAGCCACTTTCAAGGAATTCATCACCGGTTCCCTGATCGACAAGAATTTCGGGAACAGTATTTCCGTCCTCGATCAATGCAACTGTGTCGTGGTTTCGCCAGATGGATTCATCGGTGCCCAAATACTTGGTAAAGGCATTACGGCCCCACTCAACCCGCAAAGGTGCGCAAATTGGAGCAAAGGCAGACACGGAAATATATGAGTCGGGATTTTTGAGCGCAATCGTGAGGGCTCCATGCCCTCCCATTGAGTGCCCGAAGATGGATTGCCGGGTCATGTCGGCATTGAAGTTGGCTGCAATTACATCCGGGAGTTCATGGGTGACGTAGGAATACATGTTGTAATGATCTGAATAGGGAGCTTCGGCCGCATCGACATAGAATCCGGCACCTGTTCCGAAGAAATAGACATCCTCATCCGGAACACCTTCGCCACGCGGGGAAGTATCCGGGCAGACAATGATAATACCGTGTTCACTGGCCGCAGCACGAAACTCGCCCTTCTCAGTTACGTTGGCATGGGTGCAGGTAAGACCGGAAAGATAATACAGAACAGGGCAGGGGCCATACTTAGCCTGCGGCGGCACAAATACAGAAAATTTCATTTCGCAATTACAGGCTGAAGAGACGTGACTGTAGACGCCCTGAACTCCGCCGTGGGAATTATTGGTGGATACGGTTTCCATGGATGAAGCCTCGAATTTGTCGTTAGCGTTGTTGTATCAGGCGGTCCAAGGCTTGCAAGAAATTTGAACGGTCCGATTTGGTAAAAGACGCGTTATAGGTCTGTGTTTGCTGGCTTTCGCGGATGTGTTGTTTCAAGTCCCGCATTGCGAGTGCCATGCCAATATTGGCTTCATTAAACAAATTGCCGTTCGGTTTGATGGCAACGGCACCCCTGTCAAGGCAACGTTTTGCCAATGGAATGTCTGACGTCACGCAAATATCTGAAATGGTTATGTTTTCCGCAATCCAATCGTCAGCTGCATCTGCGCCTTGCGGGACAATATGCATACGAACCAACGAGTCGCGAGAAGGTCGCAAACCCCCGTCCGCTACCATGATAACCTGAATATTGTGTCGTTCGGCAACGCGGACCACTTCGTCTTTTACCGGACAGGCATCCGCGTCAACATAGATATTCATCGTGCCACCAAAGCGGTAAAAAAAAGGAATCTTTTCACTAAATTCCAGCCGGCGGGTTGATACCCTTCTGGAGTAGTTCCTGCTTTGCAGATTCAGTTTTTCGCAAATCACCGGCTCCAAGCATATCCAGGGCGCCGGCCTGCTTCACAAACTGAATATCTTCATATGGGACAATCTCTATGCGATTGCCCCAAGGGTCCATAAAATCCAGGCGTTTTGGCGTAACGATTTCTACACCTGCGTCTTCCAGTTTTTCCCGCAATCCTTCTCGCTGATCTACAACCAATCCGAAGTGTCTAGCATCATCGCGTGGTTGCTTGCGTGGCGATGAGAGGGCAATGAACTGATCTCCCATTTCTATGAACGCCATTGTCTCACTTCGGTTCTGAAGGGTGAAATCAAAAAACCGCCCATAAAATTCCAGAGCGTCATCGATATTGTCGACTTCCAGAGCCACGTGATTAATGCCAATGAACTTTGGTTTTGTCATATTAGAATTTCACAACACCGCGGATGCTTTCGCCGTGATGCATCAGGTCAAATCCCTTGTTGATGTCCTCAAGCGGCATGGTATGGGTAATCATCGGATCGATCTGGATTTTGCCATCCATATACCAGTCGACAATTTTCGGAACATCCGTACGCCCCTTCGCCCCACCAAACGCAGTGCCACGCCAGTTACGGCCAGTAACCAGCTGGAATGGACGGGTTGAGATTTCCTGCCCGGCTCCTGCAACGCCGATAATGATCGAAGTTCCCCAACCTTTGTGGCAGCATTCGAGGGCTGTCCGCATGACATCTACATTGCCGATGCATTCGAAAGAATAGTCTGCGCCACCATTGGTGAGGTCAACGAGGTAGGCTACCATATCCCCTTCGACTTCGGTCGGGTTCACAAAGTGGGTCATTCCGAACTTTTCACCCCAGGTTTTGCGTTCCGCATTTATATCCACGCCGACAATCATGTTGGCGCCTGCGAGTCGGGCTCCTTGAATGACATTGAGGCCGATACCACCCAGACCGAAGACAACCACGTTGTCACCCGGTTGTACCTTGGCGGTATTGATCACTGCCCCAATGCCTGTGGTGACCCCACAGCCGATATAGCAAATGCTCTCGAACGGAGCGTCTTCACGAACCTTCGCTAGGGCGATTTCCGGCACAACGGTGTGATTTGCGAAAGTTGATGTTCCCATGTAGTGGAAGGCCTTCTCGCCTTTGATTGAGAACCGCGATGTGCCATCCGGCATAAGCCCCTGTCCCTGGGTTACGCGTATTTTCTGGCAAAGGTTGGTTTTTCCGGAAGTGCAGTAATCGCATTCACGGCATTCCGGAGTGTAAAGCGGGATAACGTGATCCCCCTTCTTCAGACTGGACACGCCGGGCCCAACATCGACTACAACGCCAGCGCCCTCATGGCCGAGGATTGCAGGGAAAATACCCTCAGGATCCGCGCCAGAACGGGTAAACTCATCCGTGTGACAAAGCCCGGTTGCCTTGATTTCCACAAGGACTTCACCTTCTTTTGGACCTTCCAGATCGACTTCACATATTTCAAGTGGTTTTCCGGCTTCAAAAGCAACAGCGGCGCGGGTTTTCATGGTTTCCTCCCTGAATTTCTTTGCGGTTACAGTAGCGAAATTGTCAAACGATGCAACGGTTTAGACCAGCGCTGCTTCGATTCCCATACCCAGAGCCGCCAGCTCCCGATCGTGACCACCTGATTTCACTATCATGATGCCGGAAGCAGGCCGTGGGGTTGGCAAAGAGAACGCGCAACATCCAAACATATTGAAAAAACGGGTATTCCGCAAAGCCATCATATTGGTTTCACCGAACAGATCGTAGTCTGCCAACAACGGTGCCACTTCCGGAGGCGCTATCGCAACGGTAGGAGTCAGAACCGCATCATATACACCGGTCCGTTTGTCATAGGAATTTCGAAGCTCCATCATGGCCGACCAGGCGATGTCATACTGTTCTCTAGTAATATTCTTTCCTGACCCGAAACGGTTACGAACCGGTTCAAACATCAAGTCAGGTTGTGCTTCGATCTCTTCGCCCCATTGCTGCCATGCCTCGTAAGGGAAGAGGACAGGCCCGAAAGGCAGGATTTCCTCGCATTCATGAATCTTGTTCCGGACGATAGTGGCACCTTCCGACTGGAGCGCCTCGAGTGCGAGTTCAAAACCCTCGCGTTGCTCCGTGCCGAGATCATCAAGCATGATCGTTTCATTGACCAGAAACTTGCATTCGCTGACCGGTTTTTCCTCCGGCAGTTCGGGAGGCAGACCTGCCATGATCGCGGTCATCAACCATGCGTCTTCCATGCTGGTACACAGAGGACCGACGGTATCAAATCCTGAACATAATGGAACAACTCCCTCATTTGAAACTACACCATGCGTTGTCTTGAACCCGACAAGATCATTCCAGGCAGACGGAATACGGACTGATCCACCGGTATCGGAACCGATTCCGATGGGAACCAATTCGTGAGCAACTGATGCTGCGGCACCAGATGATGAGCCCCCCGGAGCCAGATGGTCACCGTGAATATTTGGCGATGTAGCTGTACTTGGATTGATGCCAAGTCCTGAAAAAGCAAGCTCTGACAAATGAGTTTTGCCAGTGCAAACCAATCCTGCGTCTGTGGCGTTTGCCAGCGCCATGCAGTCCTTGTCCGGGATGCGTCCGGCCAGGAGTTTGGAGCCCGATTCCGTTGCCACTCCTGCGGTGTCAAACAGATCTTTCCAGGAAATTGGAACGCCATCCAGAGGGCTTTTCAGTTCACCGGATTTCTGTCGGGTTCTGGATGCATGAGCTTCCAAGAGTGCGCGCTCCCGCGTCAGGCGGGAAAAAATGGTATCCCGTTTTGGATGATTTTCAATAGCCTCAAACGTGGCCTCTGCAAGTTCAACAGGATTGGTTGTTCCGGCAGCAATCTCGCGGCCAAGTTGGGTAGCAGTTTTCATTGATTCATGTTCCCTTGAATTCGGGTTTTTCCTTTTTGAAGAAGGAATCGACAGCGTTACGGCAATCCTCGCTCTCCGAAAGTGGTTTTTGAAACTCTGCTTCCCGGTTGATTGCTTCTGACAGGGACAATTGGCCGACTTGCCGGAGAATTTTTTTCGCGGCTGCCTGGGCAAGCGGCGCACCGGAAGCTATTTTCGCCGCACGTTCGCCAACTGCCTGGTCAAGGTTTTTCCGAGGTACAACCTCATTGCAAATGCCGTGGTTCAAGCACTGATCTGCCGTAAGTCTTTTGCCTTCAACGATCGTTTCAAAGGCTTTTCGCGGGCCAAGGGCGTTTTGGAGATGCCAGTTCAGGCCTCCATCCGGTATCAATCCTATTGCGGCAAATGCCAGGTAAACATAAGCATCTTCGGACATTATTACGAGATCGCAGACCATTGCGAGACCGGCACCGATCCCGGCCGCACATCCGTGAACCCGGGCAATGCACGCCTTTGGGGAATCATGAATTGCCATAAGGAACGGTTTGTATTCCTGTTTGAGTTCTTCCTCAATATCCCGGTCAAGTCCTTCCGCAAGGTCGGCCCCCGCACAAAACCCCTTGCCGTTTCCCTTGAACACGATAACCCGGACCGCCGGATCGCCTTCTGCAGTCCGAATTGCCTTCAGCATGTCCATGCGAAGTTCGTGATTAAATGAATTGAGAGAATCGGGGCGGTTCAGCGCAATGGTGCAAATGGCGTCAGACACTGAATATTCAAGGACATTGCTTTGCATTACTTCCTCCGTTCAGGCGCAGTTCAAATCAAAACGCCGGAACTTGCAAGGTCTTCGATACGGTCGCGGTCAAATCCAGCCTCGCTGAGAATTGAAAATCCGTCCTCGCCCGTCAAACCAGCAAATTGTGGTGTTTCAGGGGTGGTCCGGCCAAACCTTGGTGCAACGCTTGTTTGTGAAACTCCGTCAATCTCAAAAAATGTATTCCGGGCAATGTTGTGAGGATGGTTTGTGGCTTCATCAAAGTCCAATACCGGTGCAACGCAGGCATCAGTTCCTTCAAACAGCGCTGCCCAATCATCCCTTTTTCTGGCAGCAAATTTCTCTTCAAACAGCTTGTGCATGGCAGGCCATTCGTTTTTGTTGTTCTGGTTTGCAAGCAATTGATCGTCCAGCTCCAGCAATGCAACCAGTTCGGCAAAAAACTGAGGTTCAATGGCGCCTACTGAAACAAATTTGCCGTCAGAAGTTTTATAGCAACGATAGTAGGGGGCGCCGCCGTCAATGAAATTGTCCTCACGTTTTGCGGTCCACTGACCGCTTGCAAACATGGTTTGAATCAATCCCATCATTGCTGGCACACCATCAATCATGGCAGCATCAATGACCTGGCCTTTTCCTGATGCGCCGCGTTCGGCGATTGCAGCAAGGACACCCATAACGAGAAACATCGAACCGCCGCCATAGTCTGCCGCCAAGTTCAAGGGCGGAACAGGGGGTTCTTCGTCCTTGCCCATCGCGTGAAGTGCGCCGGTCAGCGCCAGGTAATTGATATCATGCCCTGCGGAATGGGAAAGCGGGCCTTCTTGTCCCCAGCCGGTCATCCTTCCGTAAACAAGCGCCGGGTTTGCATTCAAACAAGTATTTGGACCAAGGCCCAACCGTTCCATAACACCGGGCCGAAATCCTTCGATCAAAATGTCGGATCCGGATATCAGTTCGAGAGCAGTTTTTACACCTTCCGGGTTTTTAAGATCCAGCGCAATTGATTTCTTGCCTCGCCGGTTTACGTCCCGCGAAACATCCAGGCCAGATTTCCGGTCGATTACGATCACTTCCGCACCCAGGTCCGCCAACAATTGTCCGGCCAGTGGGCAGGGTCCAAGCCCAACCATTTCAACAATCTTGAGAGAGTTCAGGGGACCGCGCATGACTATTTCTGAAACAACAAGCGGATGCCCAGGCCGCAAAGTATGAACGCTGCAAAACGGTCAAGGTGAGTTTTAGCTGATAGAAGCCGTTCGCTTACCGAGCGGGTGTTCAACACAAATGCCAAAATTGAATATGAAACAAACTCAACGATGAACTGATTGGCCATGATGAACGCCTTGGCGTGAAAGGAGAGATCAGGCGGAAAAATCACAATCAGAACCGTTGCTGCGAAGAGCACGGATTTCGGATTTGACATGTTGAGCAGGAAACCTTCGCTAAATGCATGGTTGGCGGCTCTGGCCGAGTAATCAAGAGGTTTACAGGCTTTTCGCCATGTGTTCCAGGCAAGATAGAGCAGATACATTGCTCCAACTATCTTCATGAAAACATAGGCCCATGGGAAGAGTGCAAAGACACTATCAAGGCCCAAAAGGGCCATCATTGTCCAAACCGACGCCATCAGACCGACACCCGCACCAAAGCGGATTCCCGCCGACCGGCCTTTTACAAGGTTAGTCCGTATCGCCATTAGCAGGGCTGGGCCCGGACTTACCAAGGCTGCAAGCAAAGCCAGATTGAAAGCCAGGATAAGTTCAATTGTCACGGTCAAACTCCTAAATTGGTAAATCCTGACCCCTTCAGGTTTATCAATGGAACAGACCCCTGAAAAGGCAAAATTCACGTTTGTTGCCAGCTCCAGGACAATTGTCCAAATCCGTCATAAAGCGGGTCGCAATTATTGTTTGTAGATATAGAGGCTGGTGATACTTTTTAAATGACCTAAATCTGGAAAATCAGCCATGAGTGAGCAGGCAGAAATCGGCAAGACGAGGCGTGGCGGACGTGGTGCGCGGCGTGAGTTACGTTCGGGCCATGAAACTGAAATGCTACCTGCACTCAAGCGGAAGTTGCCTTTGACCGAGCCGATGGATCAGGAACAAATCGAGAAAATTGATGATGCTTCGTTGAGTATTCTCGAAGAGGTTGGCGTTGTTTTCCGAGATCCGATTGCAATTGCCGACTGGAAAAAGGCCGGAGCTGATATCCGTGAAGATGACCGCGTACATTTTGACCGGGGGATGATCCGGGAACTGATTTCGACCATTCCTTCCGGCTTTACCTATCACGCCAGGAATCCGGCTAACAATCTTCCGTTTGGCCATGATCACTCGATCTTCGTACCGATGACCGGTGCGCCCTATCTGCGGGACCTTGAGGATGTACGTCGAGGCCCAACGCTGGATGACCTCGCTAACTTTCACAAGCTCTCCCATATGCTCCCGGCTATCCACTCATCAGCCCATCACATTGTCGAGCCTATGGATCACATGATTTCACACCGACATCTGCGGATCACCTATTCTTCGATGAAGCACTCAGACAAGACTTTCATGGGTATGACGACCAGTCCAAAGAATGCTGAAGATGTCATGGACATGTGCGACATCCTTTTTGGCAGCGGCTATATCGATACGCACCCGGTTGTCACCGGAAACTGTAATGGTAATTCTCCGCTGGTCTGGGACGAAGTCATGCTCGGCGCGATGCGGGCGTTCTGCAAACGCAACCAGCCTGTTTTGTGTTCGCCGTTCGTACTTGGCGGCGCAAACACACCGGCATCGACGGCGCCAGCTGTTGCTCAACTGAATGCGGAAGCATTATCGGCCCTTGCCTATACCCAGGTCGTCAACAAGGGCTGTCCGGCAATCTACGGGCACTATTTGTCCACGGTGTCGATGAAGTCGGGGGCCCCCATGGCCGGAACACCTGAAATCAGCCTTATGAATTTCATGATCGGGCAGATGGCGCGGTACTACGACGTTCCCTGGCGGACGTCCAATACATTGGGCGGAGCCAAGACATTTGACGCGCAGGCTGGATATGAAAGTGCCACGACTTTGATGGCCGTCATGATGGCGGGTGCTAACTACATCTGGCATTCTGCCGGGTGGAACGAGGCAGGTATGCACTGCTCGTTGGCAAAGTTTGTTGTTGATGCCGAACAATGTGCAATGGCATACAGAATGGCTGAGGGGATCAATTGGGATGATTTTGATGAGGCACTTGCCGCGGTCCGGGACATTGGTCCTGGCGGACATTACCTAGGGCATGCGCATACACAGGCTAATTTTCAAAAAGCGTTTTTCATGCCCGAACTATTCGACAACAACTCAATCGAGCAGTGGGCTGCGGAAGGATCGGTCGAGATTAACGAACGCGCACTCAATCATGTCAAATCCTTGCTGGATGCCTATGTGGAACCGAAACTCGATCAAGCGGTCGACGATGCTTTGTGTGACTACATTGCCCGCAGAGAACAAGAAATTCCAGCGGTTGAAGCATTGAATAACGAGCACTGATTGATTCAGGCTTTTTCAATACCCCAAAGCGCTGCGGCACCCTGATATAACCGGTTCATGATTTCCATTTCCGCGACGCCAAGGCGGGCACTCGGAGAAATGTCAACCAGACCATCTGCTCCTGCATCTGAATGTTCGCCACCGGCGCCCCGAACAGCCAGTCCGAGAGCCATTGCTTCCTGCTTTACTCGCTCAAGATCCCGCCCCTTTGAGGTGAGAACCGGTAGCCGCATGTGCAGGCTGGCCCGCATGCTTGCTCCCAGGTTTGTCGGGCAACTGGTCACGTTCCCGTAGGTTGGCGATGTTGCAAATTCCGGCAAAAGATTCTGGAGAAGTTCAAGCCCGGAACGGAGGCGTTCAAACAATGCGTTGAGGTTGCCACCACGTTGCATGGACATGATCCGCAGGTGATCTTCTTCTCCTACCCAAACCAGAAAATCTTCCGTTTCGGAGACATACATGCCGCGGCCATGCGGCCAATCCCCACTAATTCCTGCTACATTCAGATACCGGTCGCTGCTCATGTCCTTGAACATTTGATGTGCCTCCACCCGTTTTCGGTAATCAGCAGGATCAATTTCAAAAGGGGAACCGGGAGTTATAGAGAGATACTTTCCACCAAAACCGGCATTTTGGGTCAGCTTTAAAAACGCCTGCGCAGCTAAATTTTCAAAATCAATGCGTTGCTTCCTGTTCATCGCGCCTGGCAATGGAAATGTCCTGACATTTCGCGCCACCCGTACCCGCATCGAAACATCTTTAAGCTGCTCATCGATTTCACCAAGGTCACAATTAATGGCGTGGGTATTCCAGTCATGGTTCTGTTCAATGATCTTTTTTGCCTGGATTCCGTGAAAATCCCTGATCATGGGGTCTAGGAGAGGAGCGAATACGTCGTAGTCATCCGGGTTCATGGCATAGGCCCCCATCTGGCTATCCGGATTTTTGACACCAGACGCGATAATCTTTTCCAGCCGTTTT
The DNA here is from genome assembly GCA_051009575.1 of Rhizobiaceae bacterium. Lineage (GTDB taxonomy): Bacteria > Pseudomonadota > Alphaproteobacteria > Rhizobiales > Rhizobiaceae > JAALLB01. The sequence continues at coordinate 38,234 of JBPCWL010000011.1, read as the reverse complement.
TGTAAACGACTCTTAAGGCCGAGAAAATATTTTGCGTCAAAGTGGCTTGCCATCAGGTTTTCAGGATGGTCAATTGCTATTTGCTTGACTGTGTCAACGAGTAGTTCGGTGTCCATTCCCAAATTCCCTGTTTACCGGAAGCAAGGCTTCAAGCTTGGTATTATGAAACGATCCAATGAGTAGGATCAGTGTCTATTCTGCAGCGAAATTGCGGCCCCGGAACTTTTCCTTGATATGTCCGAGCAAGCTTGATGCAGACTCAAGGATGTTTGTGCCCGGCCCGTAAATCTCGGTTACTCCTGCCTCTTTCAGGAATTCGTAATCCTGTGCAGGAATTACGCCACCGCAAATGACTATCTTGTCAGCTGCATTGCGTTTTGCCAGTTCCTCCAGCAGCATCGGTGCAAGTGTCCGGTGTCCGGCAGCGTGGGATGAAATTCCGACAACATCAATGTTTTCCGTGATTGCCATGTCCGCCGCTTCTTCAGGGGTCTGGAACAAAGGACCCACCACAACGTCAAAACCCATGTCATCAAATGCTGTAGCGATAACCTTTGCTCCGCGATCATGACCATCCTGGCCCATTTTGACCACCATAATGCGTGGTTTCCTTCCTAGGGTGGACTTCATATCAGCAATATCGCTTTTTAGTCGGGTGTAGGTTTCGTCGCCCTCAAATCCGGCTTCGTAGACATCGGATATTACATGGGTTTGCGCTACATGGCGCCCCCAGGCCTTTTCCATGGCATCGGAGATTTCACCGACAGATGCCCGTGTCCGGGCTGCTTCTACAGCGGCTTCAAGGATGTTCCCTTTTCCGGTTTCGGCGACCTCGGTGAGCTTTTCCAAAGCCCTGTTACAGGCTTCCTGATCGCGCGTCTTACGCATGCGATTCAACCTTGCAACCTGAGCCTTGCGCACGGCTGTATTATCAATCTGAAGAATGTCGATGTCATCTTGATGCTTCAACCTGTACTTGTTGACACCAACGATCACTTCCTCTCCGCGGTCAATTCTTGCCTGTTTGGCCGCAGAGGCCTCCTCGATTCGTGCCTTGGGCAGGCCAGCTTCAACCGCCTTCGTCATGCCGCCTGCTGCTTCCACCTCCTCAATCAGCTTCCAAGCTTCATCGGCAAGTTGCTGCGTCAGACTTTCGACATAATAGGATCCGGCAAGCGGGTCGATTACGTTGGTAACGCCGGTTTCATGTTGCAGGATCAATTGGGTATTGCGGGCAATCCGTGCTGAGGTTTCTGTCGGCAGTGCTATTGCCTCATCAAAGGAATTTGTGTGGAGCGACTGGGTTCCACCCAACACGGCAGACATTGCCTCAAAAGCAGTGCGGACTACGTTGTTGTAAGGGTCCTGCTCCTGTAACGACACGCCGGATGTTTGGCAATGGGTGCGCAGCGTCAGGCTTTTGGGGTTTTTGGGATTGAACTCACTCATGATGCGTGACCACAACAGCCGTGCAGCCCGAAGTTTTGCGGCTTCCATGAAGAAGTTCATGCCGATACAAAAGAAGAAGGAAAGACGCCCGGCAAAGGCATCAACATCCATCCCTTTTGCAAGGGCGGCGCGGACATATTCGCGACCATCCGCCAAGGTGTAAGCGAGCTCCTGCACGAGATTAGATCCCGCCTCCTGCATATGATAGCCGGAAATTGATATCGAGTTGAATTTCGGCATTTCATTGGCTGTATATTCAATTATATCGGCTACAATTCGCATGCTTGGTTCGGGCGGATAGATATAAGTGTTTCGAACCATGAATTCTTTCAGAATGTCATTCTGGATCGTGCCGGACAGTTTGGACCGGTCAACACCTTGCTCTTCACCAGCAACGATAAAAGAAGCAAGTACAGGGATTACGGCGCCATTCATTGTCATGGATACTGACATTTGATCAAGCGGAATGCCGTCGAAAAGGATCTTCATATCTTCGACGGAATCGATCGCTACACCAGCCTTGCCGACATCGCCTACAACTCGCGGATGATCGGAATCATAGCCACGGTGGGTGGCAAGATCGAAGGCAACCGACAACCCCTTTTGGCCGCCTTCCAGATTTTTACGATAAAATGCGTTGGATTCTTCAGCAGTCGAAAATCCGGCATATTGCCGGATAGTCCATGGACGGCCAGCATACATTGTAGCTTTCGGCCCACGGAGGAACGGTTCAAAACCCGGAAGTGAATCGATATGCTCGATGCTTTCAATATCCTCACGGGAATATAACGGTTGGACAGGAATTCCTTCCGGCGTTTGCCAGATCAGGTCATCCGGGTTGCCGCCTTTCAGTTCTTTCGACGCAAGATCAAGCCAATCGCGTTTGGTCGGTTTAGTCATCGGGTCACTCAAACTCCATAATCACATCATCCAATGCAAGGCTGTCACCCTCATTGGCATGGATCAGCATTATGGTTCCTTTTTTCTCAGCTCTCAGGATGTTCTCCATTTTCATCGCTTCTACTGTCGCAAGTGCCTGGCCTTCCTGTACTTCGTCGCCTTCGTTTACAGCAATTGAAACGACAAGGCCGGGCATTGGACAAAGAAGAAAATTTGATGTGTCCGGCGCAATTTTCTCCGGCATCAAGGTCAAATATTGAGCCTGTTTTTTGCTAATCATTTTAACATCCAAATCAGCCCCACGCCAGCGGACACGAAAACCGGTATGCGTCGGATTGACTTTTAGATCGAGGACATCGTCACCTACTTCAACATGCGCCAGGGATTTTCCGGGACGCCATTCTGTCTCGACTTCCACTTTTTCACGCCCGAACTTTACCGTGGCGCCTTCATTGCGGAGTTTGCGAAGACCCAGGGGTATTTGAACTCCATCGACCACGGCAACCCAGACCTTGCTGACCTTGCGTTTGTGATTTGCCAAAGCCCCTGTAAGCCGGGTACGGCGAAGTTCCGAGATCATGTTGAGAACAGCGACTGCAGCGGCAATCTTCGATCGCGCTTCATCATCTATTTCCACACCGCTAAATCCATCCGGATATTCTTCTGCAATAAATGCAGTGGTGATATCGCCGGAACGGAATTTGGGATGATCCATCACTGCGGAAAGGAAGGGCAGATTGTGACCGATGCCTTCGATTTCGAACTGGTCCAGGGCACTGCGCATTGAATCTATCGCACTTGTCCGGTCTTTACCCCAGGTGCAAAGCTTGGCGATCATCGGGTCGTAGAACATTGAAATTTCACCACCCTCAAAAACGCCGGTGTCGTTTCGAATTATATTGCCGTTTTTCGCCTCACCTTCGCGCGGTGGACGATAGCGCGACAACCGCCCGATAGAAGGCAAAAAGTTTCGATAAGGGTCCTCGGCATAAAGCCGCGATTCAATAGCCCATCCGTCCAGTTTGACGTCTTTTTGCGCGATCGAAATTTTTTCACCGTATGCAACACGGATCATCTGTTCCACAAGATCAACTCCGGTAATCAGTTCGGTCACCGGATGTTCGACCTGAAGTCGGGTATTCATTTCCAGGAAATAGAAATTTTTCTCGCTATCAACAATGAATTCAACTGTGCCAGCTGATGAATAATCGACTGCCTTTGCCAGTGCCACTGCCTGTTCGCCCATGCCCTTGCGGGTTTTGGTATCCAGGAAAGGTGACGGCGCTTCTTCAATTACTTTCTGATTGCGGCGTTGGATTGAGCATTCGCGCTCGCCGAGATATATGCAATTTCCATGTTTGTCGCCAAGGACCTGGATTTCGATATGCCGCGGCTGTGTGACAAATTTTTCTATAAAGATGCGGTCATCCCCAAAAGAGGATTTCGCTTCATTTTTTGAAGACTGGAAACCTTCGCGTGCATCGTCGTCATTCCAGGCTATTCTCATGCCTTTCCCGCCTCCGCCAGCAGAGGCCTTGATCATTACGGGATAGCCGATTTCATTTGAGATCTTGATGGCCTCTTCGGCGTCTTCAATTAATCCCATGTGCCCCGGCACTGTAGATACACCGGCCTCGGCAGCTAGTTTTTTTGAGGTGATCTTGTCACCCATTGCTTCGATTGCTCCTACCGGAGGACCGATGAAAGAAATTTTTGTTTTTTCGAGAGCTACAGCGAATTTTGGATTTTCCGAAAGAAAACCATAGCCCGGGTGTACTGCTTCTGCACCGCTTTCCCTGATCGCAGCGATGATTTTGTCAATCACTATGTAGGATTCCGCAGCTGGTGGCGGGCCAATATGGATTGCCTCATCAGCCATTTTTACATGCAGTGCATTGCGGTCTGCATCCGAGTAAACTGCGACCGTTGCGATGCCCATCTTCTTGGCAGTCTTGATGACACGGCAGGCGATTTCACCACGGTTTGCTATCAGTATTTTTTTGAACATCCTATTGCGTCTTTCCGGTCAGTTCATCATGTCTCTTCTGGTGTTTTTCTTCGAGCAGTCTATCGTTCAGATCTTGGGCCACACGGATCATGCCAGCATGAGCGGGTATGTAATCCGGATTGATTGCCAGGGCTTTCATAAACAGAGTCTTGGCTTTTTCCGGCATTTTTCGCTCACCTAGAATCCTACCGTGATCTGTAACCAGGCGGGCATCTTTTCCGATTTCCTGTTCAGTGCGGGAAATCCAGCGTTCCACAACCATCAGTTCATCTCCGCGGATGTGGGTCGCAACAGCCAGTCCCCAAAATATGTCCGGAAATTCCGGCTCGATCAGGGATGCCTGATTGAAGGCACGAATGGCGTGGTTCGGGTCACCGGCACCAATACGTTGCCAGCCGATATCAACCAATGCGCGAACAGCTGTAAAACGGTCGCCATTGGCGCGCTCAATCGCCTTGCGTACGAGTTCCGTGTCATTCGCGATATCGTCGTCAGTTTTTTCAACTCCCTCCCACAACGGCACTTCATGCGTAATAAACTGGGCCTGGGTCGGGAGTATGCCAAACCAGGCTGCGACAAATGCCAATACCAGTGTTCTTGAAATGGAGTTCAATATTGTTTCCTTACAACGGAATGTTGTCGTGCTTTTTCCATGGATTCTGCAAATCCTTGCTGCGCAGGCTCGCAAAGGCACGTGCTACGCGTTTGCGGGTATTATGGGGGTAAATCACGTCATCGATGAAACCCATTTCCGCTGCTACAAATGGATTTGCAAACCGGTCTTCATAGTTCTTTGTACGCTGTGCAATCTTGTCTGGATTATCGAGTTCCGAACGATATAGAATTTCAGTCGCCCCCTTCGCACCCATCACGGCGATTTCCGCAGATGGCCATGCATAATTCACATCACCGCGCAGGTGTTTCGAGGCCATAACGTCATATGCGCCACCGTAAGCCTTGCGAGTAATCAACGTCACTTTCGGTACTGTCGCCTCACCATATGCAAACAGCAGTTTGGCCCCATGTTTGATCACGCCGCCATATTCCTGAGCTGTGCCAGGCAGGAAACCCGGCACGTCAACCAGTGTCAGAATTGGGATGTTGAAACAATCGCAGAACCGGACAAACCTTGCTGCCTTGCGTGAGGCGTTGATGTCCAGAACGCCCGCCAGAACCAGTGGCTGGTTTGCAACTACTCCGATCGTGGAACCTTCCATCCTGATGAACCCGGTTACGATATTCGCAGCATAGTCGCGCTGTAGCTCGAAAAAGTCGCTTTCATCCGAGATTTTGTAAATCAGCTCCTTGATATCATAAGGTTGGTTGGGGTTGTCCGGGATCAACGTGTCAAGTGAACTGTCTGGTTTGTCAATCTTGTCGAAGAACGGTCGAGTCGGCGGTTTTTGACGATTGCTCAAAGGCAGGAAATCGATGAAACGGCGAAGTGCGGCCAGAGCTTCCACGTCGTTTTCAAATGCATCATCCGCAACGGAGCTTTTCTTCGTGTGGGTGGAAGCGCCGCCAAGTTCCTCGTGAGTGACGATTTCGTTGGTAACGGTTTTCACGACATCAGGTCCGGTCACGTACATGTATGATGTGTCTTTTACCATGAAGATAAAATCGGTCATTGCAGGTGAATAAACCGCGCCTCCTGCGCAAGGTCCCATGATCATTGAAATTTGCGGGACTACGCCGGAAGCCAATGTGTTCATCTGAAAAACGTCCGCATATCCGCCCAGGGAAGCCACGCCTTCCTGGATACGGGCGCCTCCGGAATCGTTGATCCCGATTACAGGCGCGCCATTGCGCATCGCCATTCCCATGATCTTGCAGATTTTCTTGGCATGGGTTTCCGAAAGTGAACCACCAAACACCGTGAAGTCCTGGGAATAGACGTAAACCATCCGGCCGTTGACGGTTCCCCATCCTGTGATAACACCATCTCCCGGCATTTTGGTTTTTTCCATACCGAATTCAGTACAACGGTGGGCAACAAACATGTCGTATTCTTCGAAGCTTCCCTCATCAAGGAGAAGGTCAACGCGTTCGCGAGCCGTCAGTTTGCCCTTGGCATGTTGGGCTTCAATTCGTTTTTCTCCGCCGCCGAGCCTTGCCTGTTCACGGCGGGCTTCGAGTTCACTGAGTACATCATCCATGTTTTATCCCCCAAGGACTACTTGTTCTTGAAATCTGGTTTTCGCTTTTCGGCAAAGGCTGCCATCCCTTCTTTTTGATCTTCTGTTGCAAAAAGTGAGTAAAACGTCCGACGTTCAAAACGAAGACCTTCAGCAAGCGTGGTTTCGAACGCCCGGTTAACCTGTTCTTTTGCGATCATGACGGAAGGCGTTGAGAATTCAGCAATTTGTGCTGCAATCTTCAAACTTTCCTCAACAAGGTCATCCGCTGGGAAAATGCGTGCTATCAGTCCGGAGCGTTCGGCCTCCTCCGCATCCATCATGCGGCCGGTCAGGATCAGGTCCATTGCCTTGGCTTTGCCCACCGCCTTAGTGAGGCGTTGGGAACCACCCCAGCCAGGCGTTACGCCAAGCTTGATTTCGGGTTGGCCGAATTTTGCGTGTTCCGAGGCGAATATAATATCGCACATCATCGAAAGTTCGCAGCCTCCACCAAGAGCGAAGCCGTTCACTGCTGCTATTATCGGAGTGCGCGTATTTGCGAAACCTTCCCACTCGGACTGTTTATCCGCAACATACATGTCCATATAGGATTTGTGATGCATCTCCTTGATGTCGGCTCCCGCAATAAACGCCTTGCCTGCCCCCGTGATAACAATACACCCGATTTCAGGGTCATCATCGAACGCTTTTGTAATCGAAATAACACCGCTCATGACGTCTGCATTTACTGCATTGAGAGCTTCCGGCCGGTTGATGGTAATCAACCCGACAGCATCACGTTTTTCAGATAAAACTACCTCACTCATGAATTAGCCCCTTTGTTTTTCGTCAAGCCAGTTGATGATTGCTGAAAAATCCATGTCTGCGCCACCGTCCTCAGAGAACTGCCGGTACAATTCAAGTGCATGGGCACCGAGCGGGGTTGCCTGACTAACACTTTCTGCGGCTTCCTGAGCCAGCGTTGTGTCTTTTACCATCAATGATGAGGCAAAGCCGGGTTTAAATTCGTTGTCAGCAGGAGATTGTGGTCCGACGCCCGGTACTGGGCAATAGGTATTGATTGACCAGCATGAACCCGAAGAAGTGGACATCACGTCAAATAATGCCTGCGCGTCCAGCCCAAGCTTTTTGCCTAGGGAAAAAGCTTCTCCGACACCGATCATTGTAGTTGCCAACAACATGTTGTTGCATATTTTTGCGGCCTGTCCGGCACCCCCTTCTCCGCATCTTACCTGTCTGCCGCCCATTATGTCCAAAAATGGGGCGGCACTTTTGCAATCTGTTTGCGATCCGCCGATCATGAAGGTAAGCGTGCCAGCGGCAGCACCGCTAATTCCGCCTGACACCGGACAGTCGATTGAGCCAAGTCCTGCTTCAGTTGCCATGTTGTGGGCTGTTCGTGCACTTTCAACATCGACAGTAGAGCAATCGATCAACAGGCCACCGTCAGAACAGGCCGGGATGATTTCGTTAAGCACGGACAGCATGATTTCGCCATTGGGCAACATCGTTATGACCGCTTCAGCGCCTTCAACGGCATCTGTCACATGGGCACAGGTGATGATCCCTGCCTCCTTAGCTTTTTCCAATGCTTCCGGAACCGCATCATACCCGGCTACCTCGTGCCCGGCCTTGACCAGGTTCATTGCCATGGGAAGGCCCATGTTGCCCAAGCCGATAAATCCAACGGACGCCATTTTTTCCTCCTGTATATGGCCTGCTAAAAGGCCAATTCATTCTCCCCCAGCGGTTCCAGCATGGCTGAAATTTGATGTTTGTCCAATTTTTCCAATGTTGACGGGTTCCACTTTGGATTTCTATCCTTGTCGATAATCTGCGCCCGGATACCTTCAATAAAGTCGCCATGCGACATGGAGCGGTACGTAAATCTGTACTCCTGCTTAAGGATTTCCTCAATTGTACTTTCGTGGCGCGCCAATCGTACTATTTCGACTGCGCAGGCGACTGAGAGCGGGCAGCCCCGGCGCATAAGCTTTGCTGTTGCGGCTTCCCATTCTTCTTTGGATGCTTCCAACGATTTCGCAATATCGGCAGCAGTTTCCCCGGAGAAATATTTGTCGATTTTTCCTTGCTCCAAAGAAAGATTGCCTGGTTCCAGGTCATCAACAAACGTGTCAATAAATGAAAGATCAGCCGTATCCTCAAGTGCTTCAACGAGGTCAGAAATTTTTGCTTCGGGAACAAAACAATCGCCGATGCCGGCATAAATGCAATCCGCAGCTTTTAATCTTGCACCTGTGGAACCAAGGTATTCACCAACGTGTCCGGGCGCGCGTGACAAAATCCAATTTCCGCCAACGTCTGGTGCAAGACCAATCCCGCACTCGGGCATTGCAAACAGGGTATTTTCAGTGACTATGCGATGACTTCCATGGGCGGATATTCCGACCCCGCCTCCCATGACTATGCCATCCATGATTGCCACATAGGGTTTGGGATAGTTTTTGATCATCGCATCAATTCGATATTCGTCTGCCCAGAATTTTCTGCCGTATTCGAAGTCACCAGCCTTGCCGGTGTCGTAAAGTTCGGCAATATCACCGCCGGAACAAAAAGACCGACTACCTTCGGCGTCGATCATCACTATCCTGACATCCTTGTCGCTGATCCATTCTTCCAACGCAGAACCGATGGCCATGCACATTTCATAAGTCATGGCGTTAAGCGCCTCCGGACGTGTCAGGGTGATACGTCCTGTTGGTCCAACTTTCCGCACATGAATATCATCAGCGATTGTCACTCAAACCTCCGCCAGCATTTGCCGTGAGATGATCATCCTCATGATTTCATTGGTGCCTTCCAGGATCTGGTGAACGCGCAGGTCCCGTACAACTTTCTCAATGCCATAGTCGGCGAGGTACCCATAGCCGCCATGGAGTTGCAGTGCATCATTGGCGACGCGGAACGAAAGATCAGTCACCAGTCGTTTGGCCATGGCACAATGTTTGGTTGCGTCGGGAGTTTTGTGATCCAGTTTCCACGCTGCTTGGCGAAGAAAAATGCGGGCTGCCTGCAATTCTGTTTCCATGTCCGCAAGGCGGAATTGCAATGCCTGGAATTCACCGATCGGCTTTCCGAATGCTTTACGTTCTTTTACGTATGCAAGCGTTCTGTCGAGAGCAAACTGTGCAGCACCCAAAGCACTGGCAGCAATATTGAGGCGACCTCCATCAAGGCCTGCCATTGCATAACTGAAACCTTTGCCTTCCTCGCCCAGAAGATGGTCCGCCGGAATCTTGCAATCATCAAACTGTACCTGCGCGGTCGGTTGTGCCCGCCACCCCATCTTGCGTTCATTTGCACCAAATGAGAGACCTTCAGTCGGGTTTTCTACAAGGACAGCTGATACTCCTTTTGGTCCGTCATCTCCGGTGCGTACCATTGTGATGTACAGATCAGAGGTTTCACCGCCTGAAATAAATGCCTTGGTGCCATTCAGCTTCCAACCATTGTCATCCTTTTCGGCCTTGGTTCGCAATGCAGCTGCGTCAGAACCGGAACCGGGTTCTGTAAGACAATAGGAGCAAATGCGCTCCATTGAGGTCAGGGAAGGGAGCCATTTCTGCCGCTGTTCTTCTGTCCCGAATGAATCAATCATCCAGGCACACATGTTGTGAATGGATATGAAGGAACCGATAGACGGGCAGGAATAGGCAAGTGCTTCGAAGATCAATGTTGAATCGAGACGGGTTAGCGCAGACCCGCCCACGTCTTCACGAACATAGATCCCAGCCATGCCAAGCTCGCCGACCGACCTGACAACATCTTTCGGGAAATGCCCGTTTTCATCCCATTCAATAGCATGAGGGGCAATGTTTTCCTGGCCAAAAGCAAATGCCATCTCATAGATGGCGTTTTGCTCTTCTGTCAGTGCGAAATCCATATGCTCCTCCCGAGCGGGTTCAGTTCATCGTTGGAATTGAGAATTCCGCACCTTCCTTGATACCTGAAGGCCAGCGTGACGTTATGGTCTTTGTCCGTGTATAGAAGCGGAATGCATCGGGGCCATGTTGGTTGAGATCGCCGAAGCCGGACCGTTTCCATCCACCAAACGTGTAGTAAGCCAACGGTACCGGAATGGGGACATTCACACCGACCATGCCGATGTTGATCCGGTTGGCAAAGTCACGGGCGGTATCTCCGTCGCGGGTGTAAATCGCTACGCCATTGCCGTATTCATGAGACATGGCAAGGTTTAGGCCCTCTTCGTAATTCTGTGCGCGGACAACCGAAAGCACCGGCCCGAAGATTTCTTCCTTGTAGATCGACATATCCTTGGTGACGTTGTCGAACAGGCAGCCGCCGATGAAGTAGCCATTCTCGTAACCCTGCATAGAGAAGTCGCGGCCATCGACGACGAGCTTTGCGCCTTCCTTGATGCCTGCGTCGACATAGCCTTTCACCCGGTTGTACGCATCTTGCGTGACAAGTGGCCCAAAGTCAGCATCATCACCTGCGGTGTAAGGCGCGATTTTGAGGTTTTCCACGCGAGGGGTCAATTTTTCCATAAGCCGGTCCGCGGTTTCCTCGCCAACCGGAACTGCTACCGAGATTGCCATGCAGCGTTCTCCTGCTGCACCGTACCCGGCACCGATGAGCGCATCTGCTGCCTGGTCAAGATCAGCGTCCGGCATGATGATCATGTGGTTTTTCGCGCCGCCAAAGCACTGGACACGCTTACCGTTGGCGCAACCGCGGGTGTAAACATATTCTGCAATCGGCGTGGAGCCTACAAATCCGACGGCCATAATATCTTCATGGTCGAGGACTCCGTCTACAGCTTCCTTGTCACCATGTACCACCTGCAGAATACCGTCGGGAAGGCCAGCCTCGCTCATCAATTGCGCAAGCATGTTGGGAACGGACGGGTCTCGTTCGGAAGGTTTCAGGATAAAGGCATTCCCGCAGGTAATCGCCGGGCAGAATTTCCACATCGGAATCATTGCCGGAAAATTGAAAGGAGTAATGCCGGCCACTACACCAAGCGGTTGTCTTACAGAATGCATATCGATGCCTGGACCAGCGCCTTCAGTGAATTCGCCCTTGAGCAAGTGAGGAGCCCCGATACAGAATTCGGCTACTTCAAGTCCGCGCTGCACGTCACCTTTGGCATCGGGAATGGTTTTGCCATGCTCTGAGGAAAGTGCCTCGGCCAGCTTGTCCATGTCCCGGTTCAAAAGGTCGACAAACTTCATCATTACGCGAGCACGCTTTTGGGGACTGGCTTCCCCCCAAGCTGGTTGTGCTGCCTTTGCGCTTGCGATTGCGGCATTCAACTCCGCGCTGTTTGCCAAAGGTACCTGAGCCTGCACCTCACCAGTTGCAGGATTGAAAACATCTGCAAACCGCCCTGATTTGCCTTCTACAAGTTTGCCATCAATGTAATGTGAAATCGTTCTCATTAGGTCCTCCGAGAATTTACAGCTTTTCTAACTGTTTAAATTTGTGTATACAACATGCGTTTAGGCTGTCTTATTCTGCATATTTGCACAACAAGACAGCCCACTTGAAACCACGTTAGCGCAAGAAGATACAAGTTTGAACTGGGATGATTACAGATTTTTTCTGGCGGTGGCCCGCACCGGTAAACTAAGTGTTGCCGGACAGCAGCTTGGTGTTGACCATGCGACGGTTGGGCGCCGGGTGAAAGCTCTGGAAGAATCCTTGAAAATTCACTTGTTTGACCGAAGCCCACAGGGATACTCTTTGACTGATGAGGGGCAAAATCTGGTTACCATGGCGGAAGGCATGGAAACGAGTGCCATTGCTGCGCAAACCGAATTTTCAGGCGAAGCTGATAAAGTATCGGGTGTTGTCCGTGTTGGGGCACCGGAGGGGATGGCGACATCCATGTTGGCTGAATGCGCAGTTCGACTGTGTGATCAACATCCCAAACTGGAACTGCAAATCGTTGCGATGCCACGTACGTTTTCACTTTCAAAACGGGAAGCAGATATCGCAATTGCTGTTTCAGCTCCCACCTCTGGTCGGCTGAAATACCGCAAAATATCTGATTACACACTGCATCTTTATGGAACCCGCGATTATCTGGGTTCAAGGCCGGAAGTCAAAGAAGTGGATGATCTGAAAAGATTGCGAGGCATCGGGTATGTGTCAGATCTAATCTATGACAAGGAACTGGATTACATTCCGTTGGTTTCACCCGATATCAAACCCTATCTCACCAGTACAAGTGTTCACGTACAACTGGAGGCTGCGCTTGCAGATGGGGGCGTTTGTATCATCCATGATTTCATTGCACGGAAATATCCGCAACTGATCAAGGTTTTGCCGGATGAAGTCTCATTTACCAGGACCTTCTGGTACATTGTGCATGAAGATTATGCTAAGCTTCACAGAATTAGGGTCGTTTCGGATGCGCTTATCGATCATGTACGCAAAAGGGTGAACAGCTAGAAAGAGTGGCGCACTCAATGTTGGCGTTCAACAATGAATTTTGCAGTTTCGCGCAGCATGTCAGATTCTTCTCCAAAACACTCCAGGCTTTCCAGTGCTTCTTCCAGATAGGTTTTCAGCAGGTTTCGGGATTCATCAAGGCCAAGGAGGTTGACTAACGTGCCCTTGCTTCTACCCGCATCCTTGCCGGTCTGTTTGCCCAAGGTCTTCGCATCGGACGTGACATCAAGCAAGTCGTCAGCCAGTTGAAACGCTTTTCCGACATATCCTCCAAAACGGAGCAAAGCGTCACGGGTTTTCAGATCAGCTTGGCCCAAAATTGCGCCCGTCTCGCACGCGCACCGCAATAGCGCACCGGTTTTCATGGACTGAAGAAGTGAGATGTCCTCAGCATCAGGATTGCTGGTTTCGGCTTCAAGATCCAACATTTGCCCACCAACCATCCCGCCAATCCCTGCGCTACGGGCAAACAATTTTACCAACTCAACACGAACTCTGGGATCACCGTGAGTTTCTTCACGTGAAAGAATGTCAAAAGCCAGGGTAAGCAGCGCATCGCCTGAAAGGATGGCTGTTGCCTCGTCGAACGCCTTATGTGTGGTAGGTTTCCCGCGCCGCAAATCATCATCATCCATGGCCGGCAGATCATCATGGACAAGGGAGTAACAGTGTATGCATTCAAGTGCTGCAGCTGCATGGATGGCATCCCGGGTTGCAACACCAAATACGGCTGCACTCTCCAAAACCAGAAATGGACGTATCCGTTTGCCACCACCCAACGCTGAATGCTGCATCGCCCGCACGAGCCGTGCCGGTCGGGCATTTTCTCTTTCCATTACATGATCCGACAGCAATTCGACCAGTTTTCTCTCGATCAGGCTGGCATGGCTGTTTAACAATAATTTGAAGTCTTGCATGAATCCCCAAATGTGCAGATTGTCCGCATTCTCGTCGCACTTACACATTCATGCGTCAAGAAGAGTTCCCTGTTGTATAGAGATCGTCTAGTAAATCAAAATGGCAACACGCAAATCCAACCGGAAATCGCCTTCGAAGCGAAAGAAGGGAAGCATAACCGCAAGGCGAAAAAAACTGCCGCTATTCCGGCGTAGCAAGATGTCCTTTCTTGTCCGGTTTGGATTGGGAATTTTTGCGGCGGTTTTTCTCCTGCCGGCAATCCTGTTGTTGATTTACAGGATTGAGGCAGTGCATCCGGTTTCAACACTCATGATCCGGGATGGCATGGCTGGGCCGGGTGCAAAGCGCGAATGGATTGATTTCGAGGATATTTCACCTGTGCTTTATCAGTCTGTAATGATGTCAGAGGATGGGCGATTCTGCTTTCACAATGGCATCGACTGGAATGCGCTCAATCAGGTAATTGATGATGCCATCGATGGGGAACGAACCCGTGGAGCAAGTACAGTCACCATGCAGCTTGTGAAAAACCTGTTTTTGTGGCCGAATCGGTCTTTTGTAAGAAAGGGATTGGAAATTCCTTATGCACTTATGGCGGAGGCAATTCTTGGCAAGCAGAGGATAATGGAGATTTACCTCAACATTGCTGAATGGGATGAAGGCGTGTTTGGCATTCAATCTGCATCCCGGCGCTATTTCAACCGTTCTGCAAGAAAACTGGGGCCGAGGCATTCTGCCCTGCTTGCTGTAACACTGCCCAATCCAAGGGGGCGGAATCCAGCAAAACCAAGCCGCAGAATGAATGCGCTTGCCGGGACCATACGTGCGCGTGCCAGGGCATCTGGTGCCTACATTGGATGTCTTGAGAAGAATCAATAAAAATTTGCAGTTCCCTATGGCCAAACGGGAGAAAAATATGTATATGACCGTCCAGAAAACGTAACAGGGCTCTCGCGATTGATCCTTCTCGCTTTGAAGAGCCCTTTTTTAATGAATTTGGAGTTGAGCATCATGGCTGTACCAAAGAGTAAAATCACACGCATGAAGCGCGGTTTTCGCCGTTCAACAGATGCGTTGAAAGCCAAGGCATATGTGGAAGACAAAGACTCAGGTGAATTGCGCCGTCCGCACCACATTGACCTCAAATCAGGCATGTATCGTGGCCGTCAGGTTCTTGAGCCAAAAGATTCTGTATAGTTTTAAAATCAAATGAGTATCTGGGCTGACTTGGGTTGGCCCTTTTTTTTGACAATTTTTTAGTCCAATGATCAATAGGGCGCCATTATCGGGGGAGTTTAGATGCTGACCAATGTTCCACTGCTTATTGTTCCTTTCATCGTTTACAATATCCAGATTATTTTTGCCGCAGAAGGTATTGGGATATGGGACAGGCATGTGCTTGAGCTGAACATGATTTCCGGCAAGCCTTGGATTATGAGCATGGGGGACCTGATGATCTGTATGGGCCTCTTTCTGCTTTTCTTCGAAATCATCAAGGCAACGCGCGTCGGCGCAAACACTATCATCGACCACCTCTTGTCGACGTTTGTTTTCATTGCCTTCCTGGTTGAATTCCTACTGGTGGAAAGTGCAGCACATTCTGTCTTTTTCATCCTGATGATGATCGCGCTGGTTGATGTTCTTGCCGGTTTCACGGTCTCAATTCGCTCGGCTACCCGCGATGTCAATGTCGGACATGGCGGAAGTTATGGCGAATATTAAGCGCCGGTGTCAGCGACGAGATTTACTGCTTCAATACCGGCTACGGCACAGGCTTCGTCTGCGTCGGAGGTGTCGCCCGAGATACCCAAAGCCGCCACTATGTTCCCCTGTTTGTCACGGGCAATAACACCACCTGGAACAGGCAATATGCCACCCTCGATTATCGATGCCATTCCTGCAAGAAAATGTGGCCGGGTTTCTGCCTGAGCATTCAGCCAGCGCGTTCCCTTGCCAACCGCAAGTGCGCCCTTTGCCTTTCCTTTTGCCATTTCGAACCGGTTATTTGATGTGCCATCCTGAGACTGAAATGCCTTCAGATTTCCCCCTGCATCAAGAACGACAACTGCGAGAGGTTTAAAGCCCTGTGTTGCTGAATGAGCAAAGGCATTACTGATCAGTCGATTTGCTCTGGATAGAGAAAGTTTTGACATAACTGGTCTCTGGATTGTCAATTGATTTAGCGCGCCTAGATAGCCTATTGTCTCACCCAATTCCAACCAAAGAGTAAAAACCTTGCAAAGAAATTTCGCGTTACCCGGCCGTTCACCTGTTATGGCGAGTGAATGCGCCGTTTCAACCTCACATCCGCTAGCAACTGCAACTGCCATGGCAATTTTGAGGGAAGGTGGAAACGCCGTGGATGCAGCTATCGCTGCTTCGGCAACCCTTTGTGTTGTCGAGCCCCACATGACAGGGATCGGCGGTGACTGTTTTGCAATTGTTGGAGAACCAGATGGCACTTTGCATGGGTTGAATGGTTCGGGGCGGTCGGCAAAAGGTGCCAGCCTGGAATGGTATATCGATAACGGGTTTACTGAAATTCCTGAAGTTTCTGCCCATGCTGTTACTGTTCCAGGTGCAGTTAAAGCTTGGGAAACACTGCACCAACGATTCGGAAGAACAGATTTTGTCCGGCTTTTCGCTGATGCAATCAGGTACGGGGAAACAGGGTTTCCGGTTGCTTCAAGAGTTGCTGCTGACTGGCAACTCAAAGTAGACAAGCTCTCCGCCACTCAAGGAGGCAGGGAGCATTTGTTGTTAAATGGCAAATCTCCATCGGCAGGTGAAAAGGTGACATTGCCCGCACTGGCAAAAACACTGGAGAAGGTTGCGACCGGCGGTTCTGATGCATTTTATGCAGGCGAGATTGCAAGGGACATCGCCAATACCGTTCAGGACGGCGGTGGGTTCCTCACGGAGGAAGACATCGCAGGTGTATCTGCAGACTGGGTCGATCTAATCTCCACCGAATACCGGGGGCACGTTTTGCATGAAATCCCGCCGAACGGGCAGGGACTTGCTGCTATTATTCTGGTGAAACTGCTGAAAAAGCTTGGTGTTTCCAGTGATCCGATATCAATTGAAAGAGCTCATCTTGAAGCTGAATGTGGCCGTATCGCCTATACCGCACGCGATGCCTACATATCCGATCCGGCTACCATGCAGCATTCATTGGAGACACTGTTATCCGATATTCATATCAGTTCGCTGGCCGGGCTTTATGACGCTACAAAGCGTAACAACAATATAGCCTTACCTGATCCGGCCGGCTCCGACACCGTCTATCTGTCAGTAGTGGACAGCGACGGAATGGCGATTTCGTTTATCAATTCGCTGTTTGACTGGTTTGGAACCGGGATTGTTACCATGGATACCGGTATTGCCCTTCAAAGCCGTGGGTGCGGGTTTAATCTGACGCGTGGACATGGGAATGCAATCGGGCCTTCGAAAAGACCCCTCCACACCATCATACCGGCAATGGTGACCAAGAACGGGAAAGTCACCCATTCCTACGGTGTGATGGGCGGATCTTACCAGGCGATGGGGCACGCGCATGTCCTGTCAAATATGCTGGATTTTGGAATGGATCCGCAGCAAGCGCTGGATGATCCGCGCATCTTCTGGAATGATGACGGTGAACTTACTTTGGAGCCGGGCATTTCAGATGCAGTCAAAACAGGACTTGAAGCTTTTGGACATGCATGTTTGCCTAAGGCGGTTCACGGTGGTGGCCAGATTATCCAGATAGATCATGAAAGCGGTGTACTTGTTGCCGGCTCTGATCCCAGGAAAGATGGACATGCGGCAGGGTTTTGAGGATTCTTAACGCTTCGATGATATCCATTTCACCTGATATAGGTGGTAATGGATAATTTGATGCCGGATGCAAGCAAGATTCTGACTTCAATCGGTCAGGCAAGTTATGAATGGAATATTCCGGACAAGCGGATTTCCTGGAGTGACAATTTTTATGAACTTGCAGGTTTCAAGCCGGATATTGACATCTCGTCTGATCGCGAATTCGAGCAATTGTTGAGTTCGGACAGCCAAAAAACCCGCTTTGCAGTTATCCAGTCAGGTCATAAGGAGGAAATTGATGAGTCTGGCCAGACTTATCAGTGTGTTTACGCCATAAGCCCATCCCGATTGAAAGATGGCGTTACCCTTTGGCTTGAAGATATTGGGCGGTGGTATCCTGATGAAAACGGCAAGCCGGTTCGTGCTGAAGGGATCGTTCGGATCATTAATGAACGCCGAAAACGCGAAGAAAATCTTAAACGCAAATCAGAAGTGGATGAACTCACGGAGCTTGCCAATCGCAGGTTCCTTGAGGATCGGATAAACCAGTGCGCTGAACGATGCTTTCTCGATAACAAATCTGCTGCATTCCTGCTCGTGTCTTTGCTTGATTTCGAGAGAGTGAACAATACCTACGGCTTTGCAGCCGGAGATGAGGTATTGAAGCAGGTAGCAGACCTGTTGCAGGAACACATGCGTCTGGATGATCTTGTGGCCCGGTTTTCCGGAGCCAAATTTGGATTGTTGATTTCAGATTGCAAGGGCGCTGAAATTCATGTTGCATCGCACCGTTTGCTCAGTGAAATCAATGGGAAAGTTATTAAGACAAGCCGCGGCCCTATCGCTTTGAAAATCGCGATTGGTGCCTGTTTACTCCCGTTCCACGCCCGAAAGGATGTTGAAGCAGTCGCTGCTGCTACCTCTGCGTTGAGCAATGCCCGGCATGAATTTGGAGGAAAAGTGTTTCTGTATGATCCAGAACCTGAAACAATCCGGAAGCGGGAAGAAGATTCCAAACTTTTGACCCGTTTTGTTGAAGTTATGGAGAAGGATGCCATACACCTTGCATTTCAGCCGGTGTTCGACCCCAAAACCGGCAAGCCGGCATTTCATGAGGCTCTTCTGAGAATGGATGGGATCGGGGAGGAAGTGACCGAAAATGCCGATTTCATTAAACTTGCTGAAGACCTGGGTTTAATGCAAATTCTCGATCTAAAGGCTCTCGGAATGGGGTTGGACGTGCTTGAAGCCTGTCCGGAAGCGATTTTATCGATCAACATGACCCACGAAAGCCTCGAAAACGGCGAATGGATATCAACACTTGTGAAGCGATTGCACAATGTCAGGGGATTGGCGGAACGGCTGATTGTAGAGTTGACGGAATCGCATTTGCCGGGCGATATTGAGGAAACCCGTAAAGCTATACACCATATCCAGAACCTTGGATGTCGTGTTGCAATTGATGATTTTGGCGTAGGATATACATCCTTTGCGCATTTACGCGACCTTGGTGTGGACATGGTCAAGATCGATGGAAGTTTTGTCAAAAACCTGAGGAAAGACCCTCGCAATTGTGTCTTTCTCAGATCAATGCAGCGCCTTGCTGATGCTTTCGATGTAAGGACCGTCGTCGAGTGGGTTGAAGATGTTGAAGCAGCTGTGGAACTGGAAGCCATGGGCTTCGATTACCTTCAGGGCAGTCTTTATGGCATGCCGCTGGCAGTATTACCCTGGACTAAGCAGGAAGTGGAAAACACTGACACCACTGACGAAACCGTTTTGATCTGATGACCGGTCCGGGATGTATCCGGATTGCATCATATTTCTACTGCTGCCTGGAAATCCAGTCACCAATAGCCCTTGACAATTCTTGTATTTTTCCAGTATATCGCGCCTATCAGGCGGGAATTTCCCGCTTTTTGTTTGTATTCCCATTCGGAAGACTGAAAGAAGATGGCCCACGGGAGCTTAATTCCTGTCGAGAGTCATGCTGAACACTGGAAGGAAAAAAGATGTTCGCAGTCATTAAAACCGGTGGCAAGCAGTATCGCGTTGCGCCGGAAGATGTGTTGAAGATAGAAAAAGTTGCTGGTGAAGCTGGTGATTTTGTAGAAATTTCCGACGTATTGATGGTTGGAGAAGGTGGTAATACTACTGTAGGCGCACCACTAGTGGATGGTGCTTGTGTTTCTGCTGAAATTGTCACGCAGGGCCGAACCCGCAAGATTATTGCATTCAAGAAACGGCGCCGGCAAAACTCCCGCCGTACGATCGGTCATCGTCAGCACCTGACTACAGTCCGGATTGCCGAAATCCTTACAGATGGGAAGAAGCCTTCCAAGAAAAAGGTTGCCCCGAAGAAAGCTGCCCCGGCAAAAGAAGAGGCGAAATCTGCTCCGGCAAAGGAGGCTCCGAAGAAGGAAGCAGCTCCGAAGAAGGAAGCGAAAAAAGAAGTAAAGGCTGAAGCCAAGTCTGATGCTCCACTTTTCAAGGCGCCGAAAGGTGATCCTGACAAGCTGACAGACATCAAGGGCATTGGTCCGGTTGCAGAAGGCCAGCTGAATGAACAGGGCATCACTACCTTTGCCCAGATCGCTGCGCTGACTGAAGAAGAGATTGTCAAGATTGACGAATATATGCCATTTAGTGCAGACCAGATCAAAGACTGGCAGTCACAGGCCAAAGAAAAAACCAAGTAAGCGAACATTCAGGAGTTAACGAGATGGCTCATAAAAAAGCAGGCGGCTCATCCAGAAACGGTCGCGATTCAGAATCAAAACGCCTTGGCGTCAAAAAATTCGGTAACGAAATTGTGGTTCCAGGTAACATTATTGCCCGTCAACGTGGCACCAAATGGCATCCGGGAAACAATGTTGGAATGGGCAAGGATCATACGCTCTTTGCTCTCACCGGTGGTAGGGTGGCATTTCAGAAGAAGGCAAATGGCCGAACCTACGTAAACGTGATCCCGGCCGAAGCCGCCGAGTAACCAGTCACAATTAGGCTGGCAATCATCGACCCAGCCAACCATATCAAGCGTTAGTCAGGGGAGATGGAGTAACCAACTCCCCTTTTTGCCATCAAAGATGGTCAATGGAGAACGTCATGACAGAGGATCAGAAAAACGAGGCACAAAGTCTGGTTTTTGCTTGTGAAATCCTTACCGCCCAGGACCTGGTTTTGCGTGCGCCAACAAAGGAAGATGTTCCGGAGATTTCCGCGCTTGCCAATAATCGCAAAGTTTCATCAATGCTGGAATCCATGCCCTATCCTTATTATGATAAGGATGCGGAAGAATTTATTGAGCAGGTGTCAAAACCTGAGGCGGGTGAATGTGTATTTGCGATTACCCACGCGGAATCCGGAAAACTGATGGGCATGTGTGGCCTGCATTTGGTCAAGCGGCGTTACGATCTGCCTCACATGGGCTATTGGCTCGGAGAAGAGTTCTGGGGCAAAGGTTATGCGACCCAGGCAGCACGGGCTCTTGTCGATCTGTTTTTCAAAGTCGGTACTGAAGATCAACTCCTGATGTCTGTATTGTCTACGAATACAGCCTCCCGACGGGTAATTGAAAAATGTGGCGGACGGTTCTGGAAGCAGGATACCAATTATTCTTCCATATTTGAGAAAGAAATGCAGGTAGATCACTTCCGTATCACCCGCGAAAACTGGATGGGCGCAGTCGCTGCGTAGAGGATGCCGGGTCGGGAGTAATGCGTAATGAAGTTTCTCGACCAGGCCAGGGTTTTTGTCCGATCAGGTGATGGTGGTGCAGGCTCGGTATCTTTCCGCCGCGAAAAATACATTGCCATGGGTGGTCCTGACGGCGGCAACGGTGGCAAGGGAGGCGATGTCTGGATTGAGGCTGTTGATGGACTCAATACGCTCATTGATTATCGCTTCAGACAACACTTCAAGGCAAAGACGGGCATGCACGGGATGGGCCGAAATCGCAATGGTGCGATGGGCGAAGACGTGGTGCTCAAGGTCCCGGTCGGAACCCAGATTTATGAAGAAGACAACGAAACCCTGATCGTCGATCTGGACACACTGGGCGAGCGGTATCTAATCGCCAAGGGTGGCAATGGCGGATTTGGAAATGCTCACTTCAAATCCTCTACAAATCAGGCACCTCGTCATGCGAATCCCGGACTTGAAGGTCAGGAACGCTGGATTTGGCTGCGATTGAAGCTGATCGCCGATGCTGGGCTTGTTGGATTGCCCAATGCCGGAAAATCTACTTTTCTGGCAAGTGTTACCGCTGCAAAACCCAAGATCGCAGATTATCCTTTCACCACACTGCACCCAAATCTCGGCGTTGCCAGCATCGATGGCCGTGAATTCGTAATTGCTGATATTCCAGGCCTCATTGAGGGTGCCCATGAAGGGGTCGGAATCGGTGACCGGTTTCTCGGACATGTAGAGCGGACGCGAATTCTGCTGCATCTTGTTTCCGCCAATGAAGCGGATGTTGCAGATGCCTATCAGATAATACGTGGTGAACTCGCAGCTTATGGTGAGGGCATTGACGAAAAACAGGAGCTTGTTGCCCTGTCGCAGGTGGACACGCTTTTACCGGAAGATCGAAAACAGAAATTGGCGGATCTTGAAAAGGCTTGCGGGCAGAAACCAATCGAGCTTTCGTCAGTTAGTCATGAAGGCGTTGAAGAGGCGCTGCGTGTGATGGTATCTGCTATTAGGCGTGAACGCGAAGCAGAGCAGACCGACGCCGCAGAAGACGGATGGCGACCATGGTGAAAATCGGACAATATAAGCGGATTGTTGTCAAAATCGGTTCATCTTTGCTTGTAGACGGGGAAACCGGGTTGAAACGGGAATGGCTGCGTTCCCTTTGTTGTGATGTTGCAATGCTTAAGGAAAAGGGTTGCGAGGTTCTGATTGTGTCCTCGGGCGCGATTGCGCTTGGGCGGGGTAATCTTGATTTACCCAAGCGTGGACTGAAACTTGAAGAAAGTCAGGCAGCTGCTGCCACCGGACAAATCCTGTTGTCGCGGGCTTATTCTGAGGCACTTGGAGAATATGGACATCAGGCAGGACAGGTACTTCTTACTTTGGGAGATACCGAACAGCGCCGCAGATATATCAATGCACGTGAAACGATTTCAACACTTCTCAAACTTGGCGCCATTCCGATCATTAATGAAAATGATACGGTTGCCACAAGCGAAATCCGTTATGGAGACAACGACCGGTTGGCTGCAAGGGTCGCCTCTATGATCAGTGCGAACCTGCTTGTTCTGCTTTCGGATGTCGACGGATTTTATTCTGGCGTTCCAGGTAAACAAGCAGATGCTGAGAGAATTGACAGAATTTTCAAAATCACGCCGGAAATAGAAGCAATGGCGGGTGACGCGGGAACTGAACTGTCGCGCGGAGGGATGGTAACAAAACTTGAAGCCGCCAAAATTGCTACTTCAGCCGGAACTGCCATGGCTATTGCATCCGGCAGGGAGTCGCATCCGTTAAAAGCCTTGTTCGAAGGCGGTGTGGCAACCTGGTTCGATGCCCAAGACAATCCTGTCACTGCCCGCAAGAAGTGGATTGCCGGCCAGATTGAATTGGGAGGCCAGATAAATATTGATGCCGGCGCTGCAAATGCCCTTCGATCGGGCAAAAGCCTGCTCCCTGCTGGCGTGACCGAGGTTGTGGGAGAATTCTCGCGCGGGGATGTCGTGGCAGTGTTTTCGGTTTCCAGGGAGAATCTGGGATGTGGTATTGTCTCTTATGATGCCGATGATGCCAGAAAAATTGTCGGTTGTCGCAGCGATGAAATAGAAAAAATTCTTGGCATCACGGGTCGCGGAGCCATGATACATCGTGATAACCTGGCACTGAGAAGTTCGGTAGCAAGTTTGGATAATAGCAATGCTTGATAAAGTCTCTGAAATGGATGTTCCAGCTGTCATGGCTGAGCTCGGAAAGCGGGCGAAGGCTGCAGCCGGTATCCTTGCGACATCCAGTACTGATGCCAAGAACAAAGCATTAATTTCCATGACCGATGAACTTTGGAAAGCCCGGGAAAATATCCTGTCAGAAAATGAAAAAGACATGATTGCAGCCCGGGAAAACGGAACAACACCTGCATTTCTGGATCGGTTACAGCTGAATGAAGAGCGTATTCGAAGCATGATGGATGGCCTGCATGCGATCGCAGAACTTGAGGATCCGGTTGGAGCCATCATAGCTGAATGGGATCGCCCGAACGGCCTGCATGTACAGCGGGTCCGAACACCTCTGGGTGTCATAGGTGTGATTTTTGAATCCCGCCCCAATGTTACAGTTGATGCGGGGGCCCTATGTCTTAAATCCGGTAATGCGGTAATCCTGCGGGGTGGGTCTGATTCCCATCACACTTCGCATTCGATCCATGCCTGCATGGCGAGAGGTTTGAAAGCAGCCGGGCTGTCTGAGGATGCGATCCAGATCGTGCCAACGACTGATCGTGCCGCTGTGGGAGAACTGCTGAAAGGCCTCAATGGGAACATGGATGTCATCGTTCCACGCGGCGGTCGCAGTTTGGTGGAACGGGTTCAAGCTGAAGCCCGGGTCCCGGTCTTTGCCCACCTTGAAGGACTTTGCCATGTGTATGTTGATAGGTCCGCTGATATTCAGATGGCTTGCGATATCATTGTTAATGCAAAAATGCGCCGGACCGGGATTTGTGGCGCCGCTGAAACGCTGCTTGTCGACAGGTCGGCTGCAAAAACCCATCTAGATCCATTGATGGAAGCGTTGAAAAATTCCGAGTGCGAATTGCGTGGAGATGATGGTGTCCTTGAGGTGTTTCCAAATGCAACTCCGGCAACTGAAAGTGATTGGGCAACTGAGTATCTTGATGCCATCCTTTCCGTAAAACTTGTTGATGGTATTGAAGGTGCGATTGAGCATATTCGCAAATATTCATCTGGCCATACTGAGTCGATCATCGCGGATGATAAGGTTGTCGTGGATAAATTTTTCTCGGAAATCGATTCCGCTATCCTGCTGCACAATGCATCTACCCAATTTGCCGACGGTGGAGAGTTTGGAATGGGTGCCGAAATTGGTATTGCGACCGGGAAAATGCATGCGCGTGGGCCGGTAGGTGTAGAGCAGTTGACCAGTTTCAAGTATCTGGTTCGCGGAGATGGGCAGACCCGTCCTTGAGCGAACAATCCGAATTGAAGGATGTCTTACGTATTCCGGCGGCCGGAGATGGCCAGCGGATTGGTCTTTTCGGCGGTTCCTTCAACCCACCGCACGAAGGGCATCTCAATGTTTGTGATCTTGCGATAAAAAAGCTCAAGCTTGATCACATTTGGTGGATGGTTACTCCGGGTAATCCATTGAAAGACACTTCAGATCTGCCCGGTCTTGCACATCGGGTTAAGCTCTGTCGCCAGATCATCGAAAATCCCAAAATAAAGGTGACTGCGTTCGAAGCAGCATACAAGACCCGTTATACGGCGGACACTGTAAGTCTTGTGTTGAAATTGCGTCCGCGTCTCAGTTTCGTATGGCTAATGGGCGCTGACAATTTGGCTGACTTTCACAAGTGGCAGGATTGGCAAAAGATCACCTCAATGCTGCCGATTGCCGTTGTTGACCGTCCCGGTTCCACTCTTTCATACAGGTCTGCCAGAGCGGCGCTTGCGTTGTCGCGATTTCGGGTGGGTGAAGATGATTCCGGGATGCTTGCTAATATGCAACCGCCTGCCTGGACATTTCTTCACGGACCACGCAATTCGCTTTCTTCAACAGCACTGAGGGCAAGGAATCTGGAAGGCCGTCCATAAAATGCTAACGAATGGTTAACGACTGTTTAGGAATTTGTCTTGATAACATCACAGAATCAGCGGTATCCTATAGGTGTCGGCCGTAAGGCCTCGGTGAAACTGCATAGCAAGAGGGATACACTGACTATAGCAATGCAGAGTGCAGGTGCCTCTAAAAGCACCTCGGCAAAAACATCAAAGACCGCGATTTTGGCAGTTGATGATGTTTTGAAAACTGTGACAAGCAGCTTGGAAGATTCCAAGGCAGAAGACCTTGTCATGATCGACATCAAAGATAAATCCGCACTTGCAGATTACATGGTTATCGCCTCCGGGCGGTCTAGTCGCCATGTAAGTGCCATTGCAGATCATCTGCTCCGCCAACTCAAGAATCTGGGAGCAGGTACAGCAAAGGTTGAAGGAATGGATAGTGCTGATTGGGTGCTAATTGATGCAGGTGATATAATTATTCACCTGTTCAGACCCGAAGTGCGTGAATTTTACGCGCTAGAGAAGATGTGGCAGGTTCCTGCTTCTGAAGAAGTGAATTAGGAACCTGTTTCATGCGGTTGGAAATTTTGGCGGTAGGTCGATTGAAGGCCGGGCCGGAGAGGGAACTCTACGACCGCTATGCCGACCGTATATCAAAAGCCGGGCGACAATTGCATCTAACCGGTCCCTTTCTAACGGAGATAATCGAATCCCGTTCTCCAGATGCTGGAAATCGTAAACAGGAAGAAGCCCAACAACTGCTCACCAGGATGGACAAAGAAGCTTCGCTTGTTGTTCTGGACGAACGTGGCAAGGATATGTCCAGCCAACAATTTTCGGAATTGTTGAGATCCAGACAGGAAGCGGGCAACAGCTCAATCGCGCTGGCGATGGGCGGTCCTGATGGCCATTCAGATGAAATTAAAACCCGCGCAAATCATGTGATCCGTTTTGGTTCCATGACCTGGCCACACCAACTTGCCAGAGTGATGCTTGTGGAGCAGCTCTATCGGGCGGTCACAATTCTGGCGGGACATCCTTATCACCGGGAGTAGGTAAGGTGACCGTCTTCACGGCGCGGATGTTTTCCTGTAGTTTCATCTCATAAGGCAGCCGAATCACGTCGACAGCGGTTTCATGAGAAGAATGCCACGTCATCCATTCAAATCATTGCTTGTTATATTGGTAGTTTTTCTGCCGGTCGCGATTGCAATCCCTCAGGAATTGGAATCCAGGCGCGACCAGACCCGGCATGAACTCAACGAATTGAGAGCCGCAATTGAGTTGAGTGAACAGCGCAGGAACGAATTGCTTGGCCAGATCAAAGAACTGGACAAAGACCGGACCACCATTAACCGGACACTGATTGAAACGACAAAAAAGTCACGTGGGCTTGAAAAACGAATAGAAAAATCCGGCAACCGATTATCACAATTACGCGATGAACAGAGCGGGGTTCGCGAATCCCTGAGCGGAAAACAATCGTTGTTGGCGGAAGTTCTTGGTGCTTTGCAACGTATGGGGCGGAAGCCACCTCCAGCACTTTTGGTAACACCGGATGATGCATTATCGTCTGTGCGTTCGGCGATCCTCCTGGGATCAGTCATTCCGGAAATGCGGTCAGAAACTGAGATATTGGTTGGTGAATTGCAGGAACTTACTCGCATCTCCCGCGAGATTTTAGAACAAAGGGAGGGTTTGAGCACGGATCTCGTTTCTCTTGCCCAGGAAGAGGAGCGGCTCAATCTCCTTCTGGAGGAAAAACAGAGGTTGGCCAGTACTGCAACTGCGGATTTGGCACAGGAAAGTGCAAAAGCTGCTGAATTGGCTGCAAAAGCCAGTTCCCTGGATGATTTGATTTCAAATCTTGAAACACAAATTGCCAGTGTTCGTGAAGCTGCTGAAGCTGCGAAGGTCGCCGAGGAGGAGCGCAAACTGCGCGATCAGGAGCGGATTGCAGCTGCAAAGAAATATACCACGGAAGAAGTATTTGCCGATCCCGGCAGGATTGTACCAGCCCTTTCTTTTGACCAAGCCAGAACGCTTCTGCCGTTACCGGTAAGTGGTGAATTGGTGTCATCATTTGGTGAGAAAGATGGTGCAGAAAGCACCAGCAACGGAATGTCTTTTGCAACCTCCAAAAACACGAGGGTAATTACGCCTGCCGACGGGTGGATTGTCTACGCCGGAACGTTTAGATCGTACGGTCAACTCTTGATCATCAATGCAGGAGCAGGTTATCATATTGTTCTGGCAGGAATGGAAAAAATCAATGTCACGCCTGGCCAATTTGTGATTGTTGGAGAACCTGTTGGTTCAATGGGAGTTCAACGAGTTGCAAGTATAGGTCAGGTTGATGTTTCCACAACAAAGCCCATTTTATATGTTGAGTTCCGCAAGGACGGGAAATCAATTGATCCTACCCCATGGTGGGCAGACACAAACTTGGAAAGAGAATCAAATGATTCGTAAACTAAGCCTATTGCTAATCGGTGCAGCTATCGGTGCCCTGTCAGTGTTAACTGTAATATCCGGGCTAAACCATGCGGCAACCGCGCAAGCTGCAGGTGTTGATACCTATCGGCAGTTGAGCATTTTTGGCGAGATTTTTGAGCGTGTGCGCTCTTCTTATGTGACCGAACCTTCCGAAGAAGAGCTTATCGAAAGTGCGATCAATGGAATGTTAACCTCACTGGATCCGCATTCGAGTTATCTTAACCCGAAGGACTTTTCCAATATGCGGGTCCAGACCCGTGGTGAATTTGGTGGATTGGGTATCGAAGTCACCATGGAAAACGAATTGGTCAAAGTGGTTTCACCGATAGATGAAACTCCCGCTGCGAAAGCTGGAGTCCTTTCCGGCGATCTGATTACAAAAATTGATGGTGAAAGTATTCGGGGAATAACCCTTCAACAAGCAGTTGAGAAAATGCGCGGTGAAGTCAACACGCCAATCGTCCTCACGATTGCCAGGGAGGGTGCAGACAAACCAATTGAAATCACGATTATCCGTGATGTTATCAAGGTTCGGTCAGTACGTTACCGTGTTGAGGATGATGATATAGGGTTTTTGGATGTGAATGCTTTCAACGAGCAGACATTTGATAACCTTGAAGCTGGTATCAAGAAGATCCGTGAGGAAGTCGGCGACGACAAATTGAAGGGCTTTGTAATTGATTTGCGCCTCAATCCGGGTGGTCTGCTGGATCAGGCAATCAGTGTTTCTGACAGCTTCCTGGATCGTGGCCTGATTGTTTCTACCCGAGGTCGTAATGAAGATGAAACCAGACGACACTCTGCCCGTCCCGGTGATCTTACCGGTGGCAAGCCGGTGGTTGTCCTGATCAATGGCGGATCAGCATCGGCGTCCGAGATTGTTGCTGGCGCTTTGCAGGATCACAAACGTGCAACCATTGTCGGAACCCGTTCATTTGGCAAGGGTTCCGTGCAAACTATCATTCCGCTTGGTGCAAATGGTGCATTAAGACTTACTACTGCACTTTATTATACGCCGGCTGACCGCTCCATTCAGGGAAAGGGTATTGAACCGGATATTGAAATTATCCAGCCCTTGCCGGAAGACCTGCAAGGCAGGGTGGAAGCCCGCGGCGAGTCCAATTTGCGCGGACATATCGTAGGCAATGAAGAAGATGACAATGGTTCTGGTTCAATTGCCTATGTGCCGCCAGATCCAAAAGATGATGTTCAGTTGCAATATGCAAAAGACCTGTTGCATGGTTTAAAGCAGCATGCTGCATTCCCGCCAGATCCGGATGCTGCAATTCCAACACAAAACTAAAGGATTGTCCGACAAGCCACTTGGATTTTTCTTGGGGAGGGCTATGCTCTCCCCAATTGATTCCCAGGGTATTTTATTTGCTCGAAAAACAATTGCGGCATCCCGATGAACTACGACAATGAGTACGAAAAGCCCCTGAAAGGGTATTCGCCGGACCGCGTCACAAGCCGCAATCGGAGTATTGTTATTGGATTGCTGATTGTGGTTCTTTTCGGGCTTCCGATTTTTCATTTTTATGACGGCTGGGCAAAAGTTGGGTCATTATTCACACAGGATGAGCCGGTGATCATCGCTACCAAGACGGTAAAACCTGAAAAACCGGAACCGGAGGCTGAGGAAACAAACCCCAAGGAAATCCCCGAAGCCAAGCAGGAATATGAACTTGATCCGGATGGTGGTGAAATCCAGGAGGTCAAACCTGAAGGCGAACTTGTACCGGTCAAACCAGCTTCCGGAAATATTCCTGATGTTCAACCGTTGCGCCGGCAAGAGCAGTCTTTGGCGCATTTGCCTGATCCTGACCTAATCGAACGTGGGGCTACTGGTGTTATCCCGAAAAAATCCGCAGATGGTTTGAAAGCGATGGATGTCTACTCGCGTCAGCCTGATACTGAAGGGAGTTTCGGTGTTGCGCGCGTTGTCATTGTCATCGGCGGACTGGGTATCAGCCAATCCAGTACGCAACAAGCTATCAGGGAGTTGCCGGGAAGTGTAACACTTGCATTTGCACCCTATGGCAACTCCTTGACCCGTTGGATGCAGGAGGCCCGCAAAGGCGGACACGAACTTTTGCTGCAGGTGCCAATGGAGCCGATTGACTATCCTAAAAATAATCCTGGTCCCCATACGCTGAAGGCTGCGGCCGATCTAGAGGAAAACCTTGCCAATCTGCACTGGTCGATGAGTCGCGTTACGAACTACGTTGGGATTACCAATTATCTGGGCAACAAGATGCTTCAGCAACCCGCAAGCCTTTCTCCGATATTTGCAGAAATTTCCCAGCGAGGGCTTTTATTCTTTGAAGACGGAACAGTCAAAAACTCAGTTGGCGAGGGCGTGGCAGTAAAAGAATTGTTGCCCTATGCGCGTGCTGACACTTTGATCGATAACATCCGTTCCAGATCGGCAATTTTTGAAAAGCTTAACCAGCTTTCGGAGCAGGCCAAGCGTAAAGGGCTGGCCATCGGTGTCGGCAATGCGTTTCCGGATACAATTGCATTGGTGGCTGAGTATACCCGTCAGGCAAAGCAAAACGGAATTGAAATAACCCCTCTTGCGTCCATTGTGAAAGACCCGGCCAGATGAGTGCAGCCTGGAATCGTGAAAACATGCCTTATCGCCCATGCGTTGGCATTGTCGTCTTTAATAGTGAAGGTAAGGTTTGGGCGGGGAGAAGATTAAAAAATTCAGAGACCCCATTGGATTTTCGATGGCAGTTTCCGCAAGGCGGCATCGACAAAGGTGAGGATCCGCTTCCGGCAGCGAAGCGCGAACTGTATGAAGAAACGGGAATCCAGTCGATCACTCTAATGAAAGAGGCATCAGGCTGGATCAATTATGATCTTCCTGATGAACTTCTTGGAATCGGCCTGAAAGGAAAATTTCGTGGGCAAACCCAGAAGTGGTACGCGTTCCGGTTTGATGGGGATGAGGATGAAATCAATATTTCTGAACCCCCGGATGGCTCACATCCGGAGTTTGACTTGTGGGAATGGAGAGACCTGGAAGAAATGCCCGGACTAATCGTCCCGTTTAAGCGTAAAATTTACGAGCAATTGGTGACAGAGTTCTGCGGACTTTAGAAACCAGGTAGCGCAGGACAATCCGGTAATCCGGTCCCAGAACCTACAGACAGATTTTCCATCTGCTTCGGATTTCATCTTCGACTGATTTCGAAACATAATCGGGTTGAGGGGCATTGAGAATTTCCAGTGCCTTTTGACGCGCAACCGACCAGGCATCAGGTGTGCCTTCTTCATTCCAAACTGCGGGGGAATCGCGATTGGCCAATGCCGGATAATAATAGTCTCTCTCCATTGCGCTCATGGTGTGATTGCCACCGAGGAAGTGCCCCTCACCAGTCACAGCTTCCCTGATCGCCTCGAAACCAAGAGTTTCTTCATTTACTTCAACACCACGAATGGTGCGGTGCACATTTGAAAGCATCTCGTTGTCGAGAATGAATGCCTCAAAGGAAACACCGAGAAGTGAAGCCATCATTCCCGAAGATTCATAGATCATGTTAGATCCGGCAAGCCCACAAGCAAGAGCAGAAAGTGCTTTTTCTGCGCCCATTTGTGCGTCAACCGCTTTTGCGTCAGCCATCGAGGAGGCGACACCAGTTGGAAGACCAAGATGGTTGCCGATCTGGGCCGCTGCAGCATTCATGACTGAAATTTCGCCACCAGAACCGCAAAACGCGCCCGTTCGCAAATCAATTACAAACGGCCAGTTTGAAAAAATCACCGGATAACCTCGTTTGAAAAGATTAACGAGAACAAGTCCGGCTAGCGTTTCGGCCGTTGTCTGGGCGAGCATTCCGGCAAGAGGAGCGGGAGCTGTCGCGCCGGATTGAGCTGCAATAATCGCATTAATCGGCATGTTGTGCTGCATACATGCGAGCATTACGGAGACTGCGTCTTCTCCATAACGAAGCGGCGAAATAACCGGCGAAATATGTGCCTTGCAAAATGGCGCCCGGGCGAATTTTCCAACCCCACCCGCTACCATGTCGAACATTTCGACAATAGGGTGTACATAATCTCCAATTGTGAAGCTTGTGCCGACCGGCTTTTGCGTTCCCTTCATCAACGTAAAGGCCGTGTTCATGTCTAGGTCAAAGTTTTCGGTCATGTCCGTTGCAACGCAGCAGCGTGTAAACCAACTGACATTTTCAAGTTTGTCTATCAGACGTGTGAACTGGTAAAGGTCATTCAGTGTTGAGGCTCGGTAAGTACCGGAGTTCAGGTTGAGAGTCTGAACTGCTGCTCCACCAGTCCCAAAATAAACCTTATCCCCTCCGACTTCTATGGTGTGATCAGGATCGCGCCCGTAAAATGTGAATTTTTTACAGGCGCCGGAGACAATGTCTTCCACGAACGAGCGGGGAAA
The DNA here is from genome assembly GCA_051009575.1 of Rhizobiaceae bacterium. GTDB lineage: Bacteria > Pseudomonadota > Alphaproteobacteria > Rhizobiales > Rhizobiaceae > JAALLB01. Next base: position 5,903 of record JBPCWL010000011.1, on the reverse strand, counting down.
GGAGAGGCGACCGAGATTGTTTGTGCGGCAGCCTTGTTTTAGCGCAGTCTCCATAACCACGTCCGGAACTTCTGAAAATCCGATATCTTCCAGAATTTTATACGCCGTATCCAGAATATCTGATAGTTCGCGATCAGTTAGCGGTTTGAACTGGCCGCCTGTTTGGCCCGCAGCTGCAGGCTGGTATTGCTTAACTTCAGCTTGCCGCCTGGCAATCCGGCCTTCACGGCCACCAGTTCTGGAGCTCCTCTGCGTCATGTTCCCTCCTATGCGATCTCAAACATTACTCTTGCCATGGCCGATCACAAGAAGATAATTTCCCTTTTACAATTTCGAATTTAATATTGAGGATTACTGTGTTTCAGGATGCCAACTCCAAATTTTCTTTTCGGGCCATCGAAGTGTTTATTGCAGTGGTGGAAGAAGGAGCGGTAACCGGCGCTGCCAAACGTCTGGGAGCCAGCCCATCAGCTATTTCACTTCAACTGTCAAATCTGGAGTCCGTACTTGGTGCGAAACTCATAGAACGTTCATCCCAGCGATTTGCGCTGACTACGGCAGGTGAACTGTTTCATCCACGTGCATTGCGTATCATGGATGAGGTCACATCTGCTGCAGCAGTTCTGTCTAAATCCAGCCTCTCGCCCCGCATGCTGCTAAAACTGGCGATGATTGAAGATTTTGATGCGCTTGTGATCCCAGCGTGGCTGAAATCAATCAAGATGCGTTTTCCCAATGTCAGGTTTCATATAAAAAGCGGACCAAGTCATGAAAGTCATGCCGCACTTGGAAACCGGGCCGCCGACATGATTGTTGCGGTCGATGCCACGGAAGCCACAGACTGGGTAGAAGATCACCCAATTCTCAATGATCCCTATATTCTTGTGAAATCAAACCGGATCAGGAATTCAGACGAAATGGAGCATCTGATGAAATTTCCTTTCGTCAGATATTCCCGGGAGCAATTAATGGGCCGACAAGTTGAAGCACATCTTCGGCGCAGCAAGTTCGTTCCAAACCGAGAGCATGAATTTTCGAGTAATCAGGCGGTGTTTTCGATGGTGGAAGCATTGGGTGGGTGGACAATTACAACGGTTTCAGCCTTTTCCAGCATTTCCTTTACCAACCGGATCATCACGGAACCGGCGGCCCTTCACGCCTGCCCGTTACCTATACCATCATTCAATCGGTGCATTTCGCTTTATGCCCGTCGTGATGCGCTTGGAGATTTGCCCGGAATTTTTGCAGAAATTTTACGAGATTCCATGGATGAAAGTTTTGTTGGTCCTCTCAAGCAGAAATTTCCATTCATCCAGGAAATGCCAAGGTTCCAAACGTTGAGAGAGTCCTAAACTTAAATTCGATTTTTCTGCAATAACTCGATTGGCTTGACCCTCTTGGTTTGTAGCGTTCAATGTCTTGCTGAACTAGCGGAGAATTGCAATGAAAACGCAAACCGAAGTTGTTGTAATTGGCGGTGGAATAGGCGGCTGCTCAACGCTGTATCATCTGACGCAGGAAGGCATTGCAGATTGCGTGCTGGTGGAACGCGATGAATTGACTTCTGGCACAACCTGGCATTCAGCGGCCCAGGTAACGAATTTTGGCGGCAACCAGACGATGGTTGGCCTCAAGACGCATTCCATAAATCTCTACAAGGAGCTTGCAGAAGACCCGGATTACCCGATCAACTATCATCATGCGACAGGGGGATTACGGCTGGCTACCCAGCAATGGCATCTCGATGGGTATAACCATTTTGTGTCAATGGCCAAAGGAATGGGGGTTGAGTTTGAGGTCATTGATCCCGACGAATGCAAGAAACGCCACCCGCTTATAACGACTGACCGACTGCTTGGAGCTCTTTGGGACCCGCTCGACGGAGATATAGATCCGGCGCAATTGTGTCAGGCTTTAGCGAGGCGCGCCCGAAAGGCCGGTGCAGAAGTTTACCGTCATAACCCGGTGACTGGTCTTTCCCAAAAGCCGGACAACAGCTGGGTCGTTCGCACAGAGAAGGGAGACATTCACTGCGAAAAGATCGTCAATGCAGGCGGATACCGTTGCAATGAAATTGGTGCGATGATGGATGTAGAACTGGCGGTTGCCTCTATGGAGCACCAGTACATGTTGACGGACAATCTCCCTGAAATAGAGGCGTTGGGCGATGATTTCCGCGTTCCGCTAATTCGCTGTCCAGAGGCTGATTTCTATCAACGCGCTGAAAAAAAGGGCCTCCTGATCGGATTTTATGAGCAAGATTGCAAGACTTGGGGACTTGATGGAATTGATCCGAATTTCACAAACGCTTTATGTCCTGATGATCTAGATCGTGTTGTTGATGTAATGGAGGGTGCCTTTCATCGTCTGCCCTGTCTTGAAACAGCAGGAATTCATTCAATCATAAACGGTCCGATTACCTACACACCGGACGGGCTTCCGTTAGTTGGGAAAATTCCGGGAAAGCGTAATGCCTATTGCATTACAGGACTGCGTGCCGGTCTCGGAGAGGGCGGCGGACATGGCTGGCTGCTCGCCCAAATAATTGCCCACGGTGAGGCCTGCTATGATACCTGGTGTCTGGATCCTCGCCGGTTCACTGATTTTGCAACACAAGAGTATGCAGCACTGAAGGCGATTGAGGATTATCAAAACGAATTCCGGTTTCACATACCGCACGAACACCGTCCTGCTGGACGGTTGGCAAAAACGACGCCTCTATATCCCGCACTCAAGGCAGCAGGTGCAGAATTTGCACCGGTCAACGGCTGGGAGAGAATGGATTTTGTCAAACCGTTATCCGACTTTTCGGAAGAGCACTCATTTCACTTCAATAACACATTCGAGCAAGTCGGCAGGGAAGTGGCGCTTGTCGAGAGTGGCGTAGGGCTCGCTGAAGTAAATGGGTTCAACCGGTACGAAATATCCGGTGATGGGGTGCATGACTGGCTGGATACAATTATGTGTTCCCGTGTGCCCAGAAAGACAGGCAAAGTCGGGCTTACCTATTTTCTCAATAATCAGGGCATGGTGAAAGGCGAAGCAACCATCGCAAACCTTGATGAGGATAAAGTGTGGTACGGATCTGCCGCGGCGTCTGAATTTCATGATATGGACTGGTTGCGTGAACATTTGCCAAATGATGGATCCATTTGCATCAAAAGCCTTACGAATGACTACACGATTTTAGTGTTGGCAGGTCCAAAGTCATGTGAAGTGTTGGCAAAAGCCGCACCGCGCAGCGATGTTTCGAAGGAAGCATTTCCCTGGCTGAGTGTTCAATCAATCATGCTTGGCCAAGTTCCCGTAATTGTCATGGCAGTGAGCTTTTCAGGGGAACTGGCTTATGAATTACATGTCCCGAATTCAAATCTGCTACTTGTGCATGATTTGATCATGTCGGCAGGAGAGGAACACGAAATTGGATATTTCGGTTTGAGGGCTGTTGAATCAATGAGACTGGAAAAGGGATACCTGCATTGGAAAGCAGATATCATTACTGAATATGACCCATTTGAAACCGGGCTTGAGCGGTTTGTCAAAATGGACAAGGAGTTTATTGGCAAGGAGGCGCTTGAAATTTCAATTGGCAAAGGCCCCCGACGGAAGCTGGTTTCACTGGAAATCAATGATAAAAAGTCGCCCGCTCATCCAGGAGATTCAATTCTGAGCAAAGGCAAGGTTGTCGGAACTGTCACTTCTGCAGGCTGGGGCTATCGGACTGCAAAGAATCTGGCCTATGCATTTGTGGATGTTGATCAAACAGATGGTCTTGCGGCACTGATCCTGGGAGAAGAGGTCCCGGCCACGATTATAGATAAATGTGTATATGATCCGGATAATACCAGAGTCCGTTAAGATCATTAATCTAGAGCCTATTTGCTGCCGAAATTTTGCTCGACATATTTCTGAACAAGCTTCTGGAAATCCTGAGCTATGTTTGGGCCGCGCAGAGTATGTGCCTTTTTACCATCGATAAAAACAGGGGCTGCCGGTTGTTCACCGGTGCCGGGAAGAGAGATTCCGATATCGGCATGTTTGGATTCACCTGGGCCGTTGACGATACATCCCATCACAGCCACTGTTAGGCTTTCCACACCAGGATACTTTGTTTTCCAAATGGGCATGTCTCGGCGGATTTGTTCCTGAATATTCTGGGCAAGTTCCTGAAAAACGGTGGACGTTGTTCTTCCACAGCCTGGGCAGGCCGCCACAATCGGCACGAATGAGCGGAAGCCCATGGTTTGTAACAGTTCCTGGGCTACCTGGACCTCACGTGTTCGGTCTCCACCCGGTTCCGGAGTTAGGGAGATACGAATAGTGTCCCCGATGCCCTGTTGCAGAAGTATGCTCATCGCTGCGGAGGAGGCAACAATTCCCTTACTACCCATTCCTGCTTCCGTCAGGCCAAGATGAAGGGCATGATCGCTTCTTCGTGCAAGCTCACAATAAACTGCGATAAGATCCTGGACCTGGCTGACCTTGGCCGACAGGATGATCTTGTCATTTGCCATTCCGATATCATTAGCCAGATTGGCTGAAAGAAGTGCGGATTGTACCATTGCTTCACGCGTAACTTCCCGCGCAGTCATTGGCGAACCATTTTCCTGATTATGATCCATCAATTGGGTCAGTAATGCCTGATCAAGAGAACCCCAATTCACACCAATCCGTACCGGCTTGTCATACTCCAGCGCAGTTTCGATGATCTGGGAAAACTGTTTGTCCTTCTTCTCCTTGAAACCAACATTACCTGGATTGATCCGGTATTTGTCGAGCGCCTGTGCACATGCGGGATGGTCAGCCAGCAATTTATGCCCGATATAGTGAAAATCGCCGATCAGCGGTACATCGACATTCTTTGCAAGAAGTTTTTCTCTAATGTGCGGCACTGCCGCTGCCGATTCATCCCGGTCTACAGTTATTCGCACTAGTTCAGAGCCGGCTTTGTGAAGTGCGGACACTTGCTCCACCGTAGCGGGAATATCAGCAGTATCTGTATTTGTCATTGACTGGACAACGACTGGAGATTTCCCGCCGACACTAACATTACCTACTGGAACTGCCACAGTTCGTTTTCTAGGGAGTGGCTCCAACAAATATGACTTGGTGCTCAGTGAATCCATAACGCCAAATTACCTCGTGCAAGTGCGAGTGTCTTTACCACACAAAAGTCACCTGCGGGAACGGTTTATGTGCAGATGGAATGCAGATTCATGCATTATCCTTGCGATGACGTATTTCTGTAAAAACGTCGGCATCACTTGCATTCTCCATGCACAGATTTTTCCGTATTCCGGCATCACTGGCTCGTAAAAATGGGTTGGTCTCTAATTCCATTCCAATTGTTGTTGGCAGGGTTGGCTTACCAGTTGCCCGCAATTTCGCAATTTCACCGGCCCGATCGACCAGTTTCTGGTTGTTGGGGTCAATTGTGAGGGAAAAATCAGCGTTTGCCTGTGTGTATTCGTGCCCGCAATAAACTGTTGTTTCCGGAGGAAGTTTCATGAGTTTGGTCAGGGAATCCCACATCATTTGCGAGTCTCCTTCAAATATCCTTCCGCATCCCAGTGCAAATAGCGTGTCACCGGTAAAAACAACGCCATTTCCGGTAAAGTGGAAGTTGACCATTCCAAGCGTGTGACCGGGTGTTGAAATTACATTGACGCTGTCGCCTCCAAACTCGAAACTGTCACCATCGGAAACCATTTCATCGAGAGTCGAGATTTTTGATGCTTCCGATTTCGGTCCGATTACGTTGCATCCGGTCTCTGATTTAAGATCTGCAATCCCTTGTGTGTGATCCCAATGATGATGCGTCACAAGGATATGGGTTAGATGCCAGGATTTTTCCGACAGAGCAGTTCGGACAGCATCAGCGTCAGGGGCATCAATGGATGCAG
>JBPCWL010000010.1:0-7315 GCA_051009575.1 Rhizobiaceae bacterium | reverse complement strand
CTTCCCAGCCTTCTTTTTCAAACCAGCCGGCAACCTGGCGTGCACCTTCTTCCTGGGTACGCGCTCCGCCGCAACCGATGAGCACACAGCCCTCCTCGATCACGTTGAAATCGCCGCCTTCAAACGTGCCGGCCGTGACCATGTCATAAATCGGAATGCCGAGTTTTTCGTAGGCACGGATCGCGGCATAATTCTCGCCCCTGCGCCACCAGTTCGCCATCGCGGTGATGAATGCGCCATACGGGGTCATTACGCTGGAATCGCGCGAATAAACCTGCATGGTAAGTTCAGACTCCGGCTCCAGCATGTGCACATTGACGTTGAAATGACGGTAGGCATCCACCAGTTCGGCATGCTGTGCCTGGGCGAGCTGGATATTGCACGGCGCTTCACGCAAGTGCTTGCGCGACAGGCTGGATGTTGCCCGGTGCATGAGATGTGCCGGTGACCCAAGAAGCACATCAGTAAGCGGGTCGGTTTCGTTTTTGAAACCCCAGTTGGAAAGCGGTTCGGTACCGCCATCAAGATTGCGGCGCCTGAGACTGAACGGTTCGATCACTTCCTGTTTCATGAAGTCCTCCTCCCGGGATCGGAAATTACAGCTGCTTGTTGGGAGCATCCTAGAAACATTTCGCCAGTTAGCCAACTGCTGTGGGAGCGCTTTGTTTGGTTGGGCCTATCTATGACTAGAGCGAGTGTTTTGTCGAGGAGCTCCGCGCTCAAGGTGTATGAACTTTGCAGCTCAAAGAGATTTTTGACGAAAGGCCTGAACACTTATGATGCGTTGCATATTGACCAAAACTTAAATCACTTTGATCAAGTTTCTATCGGACCTCTTCAATTCAGACCACAGATCCAGAGCAAGATTTGGCGCTTTAGGAGCATTCCTTTCTTGAGTTCTAAACACAGTATTCATTCCTACAGGAATACTGATCTCGGTTTTTTGGCGCAATGCATCAACGGCAACAGTAGAGTCAGCGCAAGCTAAATCGTAGTCGAAAAGCACAGCGTTTTTAGGCAATGTTTCAAGAATGTGAGTGTACGCTGATGTCCAGAGTAACATCCAATACTCAATATTGGTGGGATCGTCATAACCAGAATTGCGAAGTCCTGGAAAGTCGATAGGTTTGAAACCTGCTCCAAAATCAAAATGACCAAGATCACTCATGTATCGAAGACTAAATTTATCTTCGGCATGAAACTTCAAAAAATGCTTATGCTGTTGCCACAATGAATTGGCATGTGTGCTGGGATCTCTAAACGGCACAATTATCAAGCTTTTTGGCTGGATTTCACTCAGAAACTGCAGCCGGCTGACGTTTGCGTTATTTTTGATTAGAACTTTATTGGCATTGCCTCCATCTAGCTTGTTAATGAGTAAAAGCTTTTTGCAGTGATTTTGAAGATCAACCACATAGTCATCTGACCAGTCAGCTTCAGACCACAATTCTATATGGTGTGAGTGGTATTTCTCAGGAAAATGTTCCAGCCAAAGCACTTCTTCAAATGCTTCGGGGCTATCCTCATCAAAACTAACACCATCTCGGTGAGCTCTAAGTCGTTTGCGAGCAGTCTTACGAAAGCGTGCCGAAATTTTTCTCCAAAGGAGAGGGCTTTGGATAAATGGCATATCTCGGTAAGATTGCGATGTTGTGTCCGGTGATGCCGCTAAAACATTCAGTAAAGTCGTTGTTCCAGCACGTGGTAAACCGCAAACATATATCGTTGAAGCAATGGCCTCACTCTCAAAACACTTTCTATAAATGCTGTTCTCCAGATCGTTTAAAACATGGCGCACTGGTTTAGCGAACGCTAGCCTGTGCAACGCTTTGTCGATCCAAGTAAAATTATTAGGTTCACTCGACATCACAGTTTTGTAACTATCAGAAATGATACAAAAGCAACTGCAATACCGGGCAATGAAACTGCAGCAGCAAACAAACTCGATGAATTAGAAAAGCCAAACCATATGCCAGCAAGCAATGGAGCCAGAGCCAAAAAAGCTATTCCAATCATCGAAGGCACCGCGATTGATAAAAATTTTATTAAACTGAATGTTGTTTTGCGTGCTTGTTCTTCCTTTAACAGATCGTCAGCACTTGTATCGCTGATTGTAACAAAGGCACACCGAACCTCCTGTATAGCTGCTTTTGTTCGAGCCCATAGATTGATTTTCTTCAATCCAAAAACGAAAAGCATAGAAGAGGCAGCAAGAAGTAAGATGTTAACTATCATCATTCTTTTTTTCTTTTGTCTTGCTCCGGGTCACCATGCGTTTGATCGGGTACCAGAGAAAACCAGCGATTGCCAACACGACAATACCAATTAAAGCCAAAAGAGAGCCCAGCGCACTTAGTCCGGCACCGGGGCCAAGATATGCAAACGCATAATCGACGAAAAGGAGGCTGGATATAGCTGTAGATGATAAAAATGTGAGCACAAACCTAATGGCTATTGTCTTTATTCCGGTTAAAGGTACACCTACTTTGATAAAATTCCTTTGCATCCCGATAACCCTCTTTGGTGATAAATGCAGAAACTAATATCTATAGTGTCAGCTCTTTTTCTTCTAGCTTTAACGGCACATTTTTTTGGTCTTTTGTCAGCCCATAAAAATTGGAAGAGTTATGAGTTTTTCAAAGAAGGAGTTTTGGCACTTGAGGCGAGAAAGAAGCTCGAGCGCAGTACCAATCCACCAGATCTAATACGGGCGGGTAGAAGACAACTCCCGCCGAATAGTAAGCTGTTTCCAAAATTGGCAAGCGAAGGGCCACCAATTTTGGTTGCTGGAGGTATTGGAACATTTAAAGATTTGTGTGGGGAGCCCGGCTGTCTTGCCGTATTGTTCAATCGTCATGGAGTACCAATCCGTAAATGGCCTTTAAAACTCAAAGAATATGCCGAAGCAAATGCGCTCAGTGAGGGGCAGTACGCTTACGCTGGATCTAATATTCTGAATGATATTACTATAGGTGGCATAGATCGTTTGCCGGGAGACGAATTGCTCGTCACTTTTGTTCTTCGCAACAGTTTTCCCTATAGTTGGGGAATTGCACGAATTGCAGCTGATGGTTCGGTTGTTTGGCGCCACCGCGACCACTACCATCACTGGGCAAGAACTGCGAACAATGGGAACATATATTCACCACTTCACGAGATTCGAGTAGGCGAGAAATATGCTGAGGGCCTCATAGATACCCGCAATTACGTCGTGTGCAGAGCTCCTGGAAAACAATACGCTGACTTGATCCATGTTATTTCTCCGCAAGGAGAAATAAAAAAAAAGATCGATCTGGTAAAATTGTTTGTTCAGGATCCACGTTTTAGCACCATCCTTTCTAAGACGATCAATAAGTGTGACCCACTACATCTCAATTACATTGATGTCGCAGTCTCGAGTGATATAGGCGACGCAACTTGGTTGGAAGAGGGGGACATCATGGTGTCACTGAGAGGGCTAAGCACTGTTGCAATTATCAGTGCAGATGGAACCAAGATAAAACGCGTCATTAGCGGAAGTTTTGTTGTGCAACACAGCGCCCATTTTTCAGGTAATGGAAAGATGACTTTATTCGATAATATGGGCAGTTCAGCAGATTCTCTTGCATCACGAGTATTGGAAATTGACCTTAACTCCAGCGTCGAACGCGTATTGTTTTCCAGAAGTTCTAATGATGTGGATAAAGCCGAATACACTGCAGCAGCAGGGAGTCTCGCACTTTCCAGAGATGGCAAGAGGATCCTTGCAGTGTATACGCAAAGCGGAAGGGTTGTTGAGATAGATGTAGCAACCGGAGAGAGATTATCGGTATTTGACCATTATCACAAATGGTCGACAAATAAAGCTCCCGGTTTGTTTAAAATATACAGTGCCTTGTATTGGGAGTGAAATCCTATTTAAGATCTGTTTTGCATTTGTTGGTTTTCACAATTTGGATAAATTCTTTTTTCAAACCAACCGAGCTTTTTGTAGGTGACTATAGTTTCTTTCGGTGCATAAATATTGCCTCGAAAGACTTGATAATAAGTGTCTCACCATCATCCGATTGGCAGTCGTAAACTGGACAGCCAATCATTCTCGTATTTACGATTATGCCCACAGGGCTGACATTAGAGTAGAATTGATCGAATGGCAGCTTCCCCCAAAACCACATTAAGCAATACCCCACCTCACAAGTTAACCATCCCCCTGATCCCGCATATAAATTTCAAAAAACCTCAGCAAAAATCTTGACTTCGTAGTCAACACTCCTTATCTACCCGCCGTTAGCACTCATTAATCCTGAGTGCTAATTTATTTGTATCGTTGAACAGCGAACCATTCGCAAACCAACTAATGGGTAATATAATCATGGCAAAAATCAAATTCCGTCCCCTGCACGACCGCGTGGTTGTCCGTCGGGTGGACTCTGAAGAAAGAACAGCAGGCGGCATCATTCTCCCCGATACCGCACAGGAAAAACCTTCTGAAGGCGAAATCGTTGCAGTGGGCTCCGGCGCGCGTGACGAAAGCGGCAAGCTCGTCGAGCTCGACGTTAAAGCAGGCGACCTTGTGCTTTTCGGCAAATGGTCCGGCACCGAAGTAAAGATCAACGGCGAAGACCTCTTGATCATGAAAGAATCCGACATCATGGGCATCATCGGCTAACCGCCAGATGCCCTTTTTTGTAATTCGTAATTAAAACCAGGAGCTAAAAATGGCTGCCAAAGAAGTAAAATTCGGTTCAGATGCCCGTGAGCGCATGCTCAAGGGTGTGGACACACTCGCAAACGCAGTGAAAGTAACCCTCGGGCCCAAAGGCCGTAACGTCGTGCTCGACAAATCATTCGGCGCACCACGCATCACAAAAGACGGTGTTACCGTTGCCAAGGAAATCGAGCTTGAAGACAAGTTCGAAAACATGGGCGCACAAATGGTCCGTGAAGTTGCATCAAAAACCAATGATGTAGCCGGTGACGGAACAACCACTGCAACAGTTCTTGCACAGGCTATCGTTCGCGAAGGCGCAAAGGCGGTTGCTGCCGGGATGAACCCGATGGACCTGAAACGCGGTGTCGACATGGCTGTTGAAGATGTCATTGCCGACCTCGTCAAGAAATCCAAGAAAATCAAGACATCAGAAGAAGTCGCACAGGTTGGTACAATCTCTGCAAACGGTGAAAGCCAGATCGGTGACGATATCGCCCACGCCATGCAGAAAGTCGGCAACGAAGGCGTCATCACTGTTGAAGAAGCAAAGACTGCTGAAACAGAACTTGAAGTCGTTGAAGGCATGCAGTTCGACCGCGGTTATCTTTCTCCGTACTTCGTCACCAATCCTGAAAAAATGATTGCTGATCTGGAAGATCCTTACATCCTGCTGCACGAGAAGAAACTCTCAAACCTGCAGGCAATGTTGCCGATCCTTGAAAGTGTTGTTCAGTCTTCACGCCCGCTTCTGATCATTGCAGAAGATGTTGAAGGTGAAGCGCTTGCGACCCTCGTCGTCAACAAGCTGCGTGGTGGTCTGAAGATCGCTGCTGTAAAAGCACCTGGCTTCGGCGACCGCCGCAAGGCAATGCTTGAGGACATCGCGATCCTGACCGGTGGCCAGGTTATCTCCGAAGACCTCGGCATCAAGCTTGAAAACGTTTCTCTCGACATGCTCGGAACCGCGAAGAAAGTGAACATCTCGAAAGAGAACACCACGATCGTCGACGGCGCCGGCAAGAAGAAAGAAATCGAAGGCCGCGTTGGTCAGATCAAAAGCCAAATCGATGAAACTTCTTCTGACTACGACCGTGAAAAACTGCAGGAACGCCTGGCGAAACTCGCTGGCGGTGTTGCCGTTATCCGCGTTGGTGGTGCCACGGAAGTGGAAGTTAAGGAGAAGAAAGACCGTGTAGACGATGCACTGAACGCAACCCGCGCTGCGGTTGAAGAAGGCATTGTTCCAGGGGGTGGCGTTGCCCTCCTCAAGGCTTCCAAAACCATTTCTGCAAAGAGTGAAAACTCCGACCAGGAAGCAGGCATCAACATTGTTCGCCGTGCGCTTCAGGCTCCGATCCGCCAGATCGCCGAGAACGCCGGTGATGAAGGCTCAATCGTGGTTGGCAAAGTCATCGAGGGCAAGGGTAACCTTGGTTACAACGCCCAGACTGGCGAGTATGGTGACATGATCTCAATGGGTATCATCGACCCTGTGAAGGTTGTTCGTCATGCACTTCAGGACGCAGCTTCCATCGCATCGCTGTTGATCACAACAGAAGCCATGGTTGCAGAAGCTCCGAAGAAAGACGCACCTGCAGCCCCGGCAATGCCTGACATGGGCGGCATGGGCGGCATGATGTAGGTTTTACCTACTCATCTGAATTTAATTGTAGGGGCGGTCTTCGGGTCGCCCTTTCTTTTGTCCGCAAACCCATGATTCTGTTATTGGCGAACCCCGCCAGGGCGGTGCTTTGCTGGCGGCATAAAGCAGGTTTTGCCTGATGGCCTTTACAACAGATTCCGAATGTTTTTTTCCGCAATCGCAAGGCCATGTGTCATTCCTTGTCCATTGGTCATTGTAACCAATCGCACATTTGGTTGTGGTTCGATATCTATTATATCGGCATGGGGGTGAAACGCATAATGACCCAACCATCGATCAGCAATACCGGGGTTAGCCAAATCAATTCGCTCGGACAGATAATCAAGGATCAGCCGGTCTGCCTCTTCTGAACGATCCGGGGAAAAGTGCTTTCCGTATTTATGGGAATCACCAATCGTCACGCTTCCATCCAACTCTTGAACCGCAATGGCATTTATCCCGTTCTCAATATGAACTGGATAGCGGTCCTCGAGTTGTCTTTTAAGTTCTGCAATGCCATCGCATTCCTGAAAACCGGCGTATCTACCAATACTCAATCCGCCCAATATGAATGGGCCAAGACGCCAACCCTCAGGTTGGGGATGTGTTCGAAGCATCTGTAATTGACATCGGATAACGCCTTCGGATTCCAAAGCATCCGGAAACAGTGTTTCAAGTTCATCGCCACCACAGACAATGATTGAATTTGCTTCCAGGGTTTCGGTGGTTGTCTCCACAAAAGGTGCGTCTATCGCATCGACCTGTGTTGCGAACTGAAATTCAATGTTCTTTGTCTCGTACAACCACTGTGCAAACATTTTTATTGCATGACGTTGATCAATTTTAATTACTTCCGGCACCCACATTCCACCGGCCAGGTTTTGCAATTTGATCGGTGGAGAGTATTCAGCCAGATTGCTGGAATTCACGAGAGTAATACCGCGTTCTTTTGAATGCTCGAGTTCAGCGAATGACGTGAGCAC
>JBPCWL010000009.1:0-14203 GCA_051009575.1 Rhizobiaceae bacterium | reverse complement strand
AAGCTTCATCCTTTATCTGAATGATTTCTTCACGGCTTTCTTTTGTTCGCTTATAGAACCATCTGTCCATGGTCCGGGAAATCATGGCATCGCCGCTGAGGAAAAGACGGCCCGCGTCCAGTTCTCGCGTTATGGACGTGCGACCGAGAATGATGGAAGACATCGATAGGCAATTCGTCTCAATGAACAGATCGATCTCGTAGTCCGATATGGTTACGCAGATTTCGACAGGAAAGCCCGGCCTGATAAGTGCCCAGTATTTGCTGTACTCAATGTCTGGGTCCGTAAACCGGAACTGAAAAACCAACTGGCGATTGGGGAGGTGTTCCGGATAAATGTACGTACGCATTTGCCACATCAGGTTTGAAACCGTCAGGGGTTCGAGCACTTCTTCCGCCACAAGATTGCACTGAGCCCACTTGGCCATAGCGTCCAGAACGGGTTCAAGATCGATGGCAAGCTGGGTCCGAATGTAATCGACCTGGCCGGTCGCCGGGTCTTCGATACGCTCCGCCAGACTGAGCTCAACGAGTTCCTTCAAGCGACGGGATAAAAGTGCCGTGGAAATGTTGCCGACACCTCGTCGAATATCATTGAAGCGGGTGGCACCCGCCCACATTTCAGTCAGGATTGGTATTGTCCAGCGTGGTTCAAGTACTTCGCAAGCATGGGAAATGGGGCAAATCAGGCCGTAAGGTTTTGTCGCCATCGGTTTTCCTCCATCATCCACCATACACAGCCGGGATAGCCAACACCACTTCACAATGTAAAGCGGGTTTGCTTCAGTATCGAAACTATCCATACGCAAGCTCTTAGGCTCACGATCTACGCGTTCAAACCAAAGGAGATTACAATGCCTAAGTACATCGTAGAGAGAAACGTTCCAGGAGCCGACAAACTGACCGCAGAAGAGCTTTGCGACATATCGGCCAAGTCCAACGCCGTGGTTGACGGTCTGGGTGTACCCTACACCTGGCATCACACATACGCCGCGGGTGACAAGCTGTACTGCGTGCATGAAGCCGAAAGCGCCGACGACATATATCGTCATGCTAAAGAAGGTGGCTTTCCTGCCGATCACGTCGCAGAGATCAAGAACACGTTTGGCCCGGAAACCGCAAACGCATAATCGTGTTCGTTCAAGAACGGGAGCCGAACATACTTTGGCTCCCGAACGAACAGCTGAGAGGCGGTGTTGCACGTAGCCGGATTTCCGCTATATGGTCAGAAGTGGACCTTCAATTGTCAACGACGTTGCCAAACAGAGACACTACTTGATCGACATGGATGGGCTAGATGCTGCCGTTGGACTAAATCGGCTTATATCCGCTTCTGGCACTAAGCAGACCCAGTAAGTTTGTCGAAAAAAGTCTGCTGTTGAAGGCAAACCAGACTTCGATTTTTTCAGCTACGACTTCCGCTATGTGCCAGGAGCGGACATCATCAGTCTGCTATTGGCACGGCATGCCTCTAAACAAACAGATTTACCACGCTGACGTTTCACTTAAACGGGCATTGCATTTGCGGCTTTTGCAATCTGCTTCATATGCCTCATGTCAGTTCCGCAGCAGCCCCCAAGAACTTTGATGTGTGGAAAATACTGACGAATTTCGGACAATTGCTTTCCAAGTTCATCTGGATCACCATCGTCTAACTCTTCGGCTTCATCCAATTCAGCATGACTGCACCGCGAGGCGTTTGCAACAATCCCTTTAATCCGTTTCATCCACGGATCATCTGCCAGAACAGAATTGAAATGATCAGGATGTGCACAATTGATCATAAAGTAAGCCGCGTATCCGTCGGTCGCTTCGTCTACCTCTGAGATCGCTGTTTCCAAAGTACTTCCTGTGGGCAACCTTCCGTCAGTTTCTACCGTGAAGGCGATCACCACAGGCAACCTATACCGTCGCGCAGCTCGGACGATGCCTATCGCTTCGGTGCTGTAAGCAAGGGTGTAGCCGCTAACTACATCAACATCTGTGTCGGCTAGAGCCGATATTTGTTCAGAGTGATATTTCTCAGCTTCATCAGCGCTCATTTGATCGCTGGGAGCATAGGCATCGTCACGGGGTCCTAAGTTGGCGCTGATCACAGTTGGTGCGTCGCCGACTTCAGCACGTACTTCAGCCATCAAAGCGATCGCTTGCCGGTTTAGTTGTATGATCTTGTCTGGAGAATACCCAATTTTGGCCCCGCGATCCCGGTTCGCAACCCAGGTTGGGCTTTCTAGAATTACCCCGGTTCCCATTTCCGCCCCAAGAAGGATCATGTCGCTCAGATAGCGTTTCAGAAGCGCGCGCCCATCCTCTGTTTCCAGTAATGGATATGATGCAAATCCCGGCAGATCGATTCCTTGAGTGAAGATCAGGTCAGTTTCCATGCCGACATAGGCAAGGAACAACTCTGCCTCGACGCTTGTAAAGCTGTCGCGATGAATTGCCATTTGATGATCCCCCCGTGGACTGCTTTGGCCGAAATTTAACACTGCAGAGAGCGGCTTGTCACCCGATGCCAACTACTCGTCATTCTCGGCTCGCATTTCATATACGACATTGGAGAAAACAATGCGAATGACCGCTTTGTCCGCATTCCTGACATTCGCATCAATTATTCCCAATGACCGCTTTCTCCAATCCGTCATCAATAGCATTCTCGGTCACACGAATTGGTGACAAAATGGATCGGAAACGGAGAGAAACGGGCCTATTTATGAGGTGTCAAATGGCAGCTATGTGCCAGAAGCGGTCATTGGTAATATTTCCCAAACGAAAGCTCAGAGTCACTTACAAGCTTGCCCTAGATTTTCAAATCCGAATTCTACCGCATGTGAGCATCTGAATTCACCACTCATGTACCAAATAGTCAGCTTCCGGAGAGCGCGGCCCTGTAAGCACGGTTAACAACATAGTTATGTAGGAATTCATCCTTGCTCAAGAATGCATCATCATCAACATCGGCGCGCTGGAAGTCAGAGATCATCGACTTGTGGAATTCACTTGCGCTGATCATACCGTTTCCGTCACGGTCCCAGAATGCGAAAAGAACTTTCTGAGCGGTATCAAATGCCCGCTCCTGACCAGTTTCTTTACCGATCTCCTGAAAACCAAAATCGAATGTCGTAAATTCCTCAAAATCAATCTTCGCATCATCGTTTGCATCCATTGATGCCTTGATCATGTTTCCAAAATTTACGAACTCACCCATATCCAACCGACCATCGGGGTTCTTGGTGATCGAGCCAAAAATTGTCTCAGCCAATTCTTTGCCTGATGATGTCAGGTCCGACTGAGCTGCAGCGGGTGCTGTCATCAGTCCAATGATTGCAAAAACCAGAGAAAGACGTTTCATTTAATTAATCTCCTAAACTATTTCAAAAAACACAAACCCGCGTTCAGTCATTGCCCCTTTGAACGGGCGCCTTTTTTCCAAACCAGATGCGGGCAAACAAGCGATCTTTGACGATGAATTGATGATATAAAGCACCTACCACGTGCAGTCCGATCAATGCAATGAGCAGTTTGGTGAGAATGCCATGAACCATGCGTGCGAAAACGGAGTTGAAATCGCCATGGGTTACGCTGTTCAATTCATCACATGTAAATTGACAATCCGCCAGACCATACTATAAAGTATTATCATTTAGGGTCAAACGCGAAGTGCAACAGTTTGGCGTGGGCTAGCAGTTCGGATGCAACGGCCGGCCGATTTTCCTGATTTCGTTAGGCCCGCTGATCATGCCGCCGGCGAAGAATGTATAGCATCTAGGAGGAAAAAACATGCATACAGAAAAATTTGGAGTTGTTGGTCAAGTAGCAGGTATTTTATTGTTACTCGGGGGTGTACTAGTGAATACCGCGGGTGCGGAAGAGGTCTGGTCGTGGGACGAGGCTCGCAGACTTTCTGTTGAACTTCCGGCCATAGAGTTTCAGCCGCATTACCAATCGAAGTTTGTCACAGTAAAGGGGCACCAGATCCACTACATGGAGGCGGGCGAGGGCGACCCGATCGTGTTCGTGCACGGCAACCCCGAGGCTCCGTATATCTGGCGCAACATCATGCCCCACTTGGAGAAACATGGTCGGGTCCTGGCTCCCTCGCTGATTGGCATGGGCAAGTCGGAGAAAGCGGACCTTGCATACAACTATGCGGACTTCTACGACCACCTTGCGGGTTGGATTGAGGCTCTCGATCTCAAGAACATCACATTCGTGATTCACGACTGGGGCTCTGTGATAGGGCTTGATTACACGAGGCAGCATCCGGAAAACGTGAAAGGTGTTGCCATGATGGAGACGCTGATCATGCCGGCCTATCCGATAAATGATCCGGAGGCGTTTCGTAAGGTGAAGCCGAGCGTGATCGGGATGTATGAGCGCAACAAATCAGGTGCAGGCTACGACGATGTGATAGTCCAAAACCTCTTTATCGAGATGACCCTACCTGGCCACACTCTGCGTACGCTGCGGCAGGCGGAGATGACCCGTTACCGCGAGCCTTTCAAAGACCCGAAGCACCGTAAACCCCTTCTACAGTGGCCTGTTCTGATCCCAATCAACGGGGAACCAAAAGAGACGCATGATGTGATTACCGCGATCAACGAGTGGCTTCCCACCAAGGAAATTCCGACTTTGCATCTTTACGGCGAACCGGGTGATGTCAATTCTGTAGATGACGTGATGTGGCTGGCCGAACGATTGCCGGACCACCAAACGCAGTATATCGGTCCCGCTCTCCACTTCGTTCAGGAGGACCATCCTAAGATTATTGGCAGAACTATTGCGGACTGGTACCGGCGTAACATTGCCACCAAGAAGTAAATGCCTAGGAGCTGGGGTATGAATTGCGACTCATGTCCCAGCTCGCTGACGAACGAGTCAGAATATGCAAGGTACATTCAGATTCCCGAAATGATGGGAATTTGCACATGCATCCAAAAACGCAAACCAGGTGCATAAAATGGGTGCCAACATTGTTAGCAGTTACAAGCAAAGGAGTTGAACCGTGGGAACCCGTGTCAAGATGAGGTTGCAATCTATTGTCTGCGTAACCGCGTGTCTGTCGCTGCTGAGCCTCGTGGCTTCGTTGTCCACCGCGCAAGCGCAGAACCCCGCCCCTGATGAGCCCAGTCTTGAAATGCCCTTCAGTGAAACGCCACCGGAACTTGGCGATGCCGCCCGAATGTACCAGGCCATGGGCACCAGGTCCGACCTACGGTACATGAAGAAATCAATGCAGGTGCTTGGCCCCAAAATCGCATACGTGGATGAAGACAAGAGCCGCGCTCACGGCCTCCCGCGCATTCATCAATACGTTGGTTAGTTTGTATTATCCAAACTATTTGGTAGACGATGCTGTCAGCCAGCCCGTTACCTCCAAAACAAAAGAATAATCTGATTGGTGGAATTATCCGTTGAACCCACCGCCAGAAGCGGACACCGGGTGAAAATTTCAAACGGCTGCTATAAGTCCAACCAAGACCTTCGAGTATGACCGCTGTCTTGGAAAATATTGTCTAGAATAGGCAAACTCCGCCAAAACCGGTACACAAGTTGCCAAATTGAGTTGTACGTCAGACGGTCAGCGTATTATGTACTTCTAGTTACTTATTTGGAGAAAGAAATGATCAGCTTATTTTACCAGCTTATAGCGATCGTTTCTGTATTCACCATCATAGGCACTGAAGTCATGGCCTCTAGTGGTGACCATAGCGTTTCTGACGAGGTGATTGCCAAGCAGCGCGCAGTGCTGACCGAAACCACCGAAAATGCCGGATATGGCCCGCAGTCGCCGCGTGACATTAATGCGAACGAAGGCACCAACAACCGTGCCTTCAGCACTGCGCCAGCGGTGACTGAAATGGCTTTGTGTGACATCCATTTTCACGAAAATGCAGAGCACAAAGGTGGCAATTTCACCACCTACGCTGGCAACGGTGATGGCCACGGCTATGGTACCGGCTTCAAGTATGACGGTGAGTTGACCGAGGCCGAACTGACACCAGTCAACATCAAAATCGGAGGAAGCGAACACGGCGATCTAGTACCGGGCGATACGATCGAGATCCACTTCGTGTATTCCACTGCAAAGGCAACGTTAGGCAACAGTCTTGGAACTTGTCTCAGCAAAGCCATTGGCAACCCGCAGTTGCGCGTCGAAGCCGTGATCGCTGTTCTGGTCAACAATCTGAACGCCGCTGACTTTACAGAGATAACGCATATTGAAAAGATTAATGGCTTAAACCAAGTGCCAAACCTGCCGACCGACCTTGGTGTTCCAGTCATCTACAAGGGTTCAACGACCGGCCCGAGCTACAATGAGAAAGGCTCTCCCTTCCAAGTCACTTGGAGCGTGCGACCCAATGTCGTGAAACTCGACATAAAATCGATTGATGCATGGTTAACTAACAATCCATTCGAAGAAGACCATGCACACGGCGTGCGGAATCTCATCAAAAGCCCGGCCCTATTGTCGCCAATCAACTAATTATATGTTCGACTAAGGGTTTGCGGCAGCGCACACTCTCATTTTAATCCCCTGAATACCAACTTCGTCAGCTTAGCTGGCATTCCCAACAATTTGCCGAAGTCCGCTTTGGGTCATAAGTGGACATGGTAGCAGCTTTCAATCGACTCTCGTGCGACATTACTTCAATGGCTGAGAAGGGCTCAGAGCGGTCATTGGAGTCTTTGTGGGGAGGTTTCGAAACAATCAACGCACAAATACCTACTGATTGTTAAGTCATCATAAACCAGCGTGCTAAACAATTTTATAAATTCCTTCTGTTACAAACACATTATCGCAGGAAGGAATTATCGTGAAAACGTTGTCAAATAGCTGGGTGTTGGCCAAGGAATGTTGGCAAGTCCTTATGTATGATAAAGAAATGTTGGTTTATCCGACACTCGCCACAATTGCCAATCTGTTCGTATTGATTATTGCATACTACTATTTCCGTGCCATCGGTATTCTGGATGCAAATTCAGTTTTAAATTACACAAATGTCCAATGGATTTCCGGAGCTGGGATCGCTCTAGCTACAATGTATGCGGCCCATTTCATTTACAGTTTTTTTGAATGCGCGCTTGTAGCTTCCGCAATTAAGCGTTTGCGCGGAGATAATCCGACGGTTGGCTACGGATTAGGTCTTGCCGCAAATCGCATGCCACAGATTGCTGGCTGGTCATTGTATTCAACCCTATTCGGTATTCTGGTGTCGTTGCTCAAAAGCTTCTTCAAGAACCGATGGGCACAAAAAGCCGTTGGAGGTTTGGCTGAAACCACATGGAATGTTGTAACAGTATTTGTTCTACCATTGGTAGTGGTAGAAAATATGGGGCCCACACGCGCCATGAAACAGTCGGTAAAACTTGTAAAACAAAAATGGGGCGAGGCAGCGACATTGGAACTAGGTTTTGGCACGCTTTGCTCATTGGCAGCGGTGCCAATCGCCTTTTTGTTTATTTTGTCCGGCTTTCTGCAACAAAGCAATTCCGAACTTGCCCTCACCTTGATGATACTAGGCGTTGCATCAGGTGCGTTTCTTGGCCTTATCTTCACTGCGTTAAACGGCATCTCCAAGGCTGTCTTGTACAATTTTGCAGTTGGCGGCAACCTCCCGGAAGAGATTCACAATTCTACGCTCAACAAAACCGTTGTCTGTAAAGAAGATCACGGTTCAAGTGCTCAAGGACACATTCACACAAACAAATACTGAAAAACCCGTTTTGGCTTGAACCAGCCCCGGTCGAGTTATCTATTCGGGCAACGTCCAATCCGTATTGTCCGCTTTGGGCTCTATCCAGTCTTCCAGCATTCATCGCCGGTATACTTCCGAATGTCAGCATTGTGTTGATGGTGAGGTGTGGAGGGATGGTTAGGAGAATGAGTCATGAATACTCACAAACTTCCAATGGTCATCCCGCAAAAGCATGCATGGAACCGAGGTCGAATAATCGGTCAGAAGAGACCTCTGCAACCGAAACATGTTTGGGCAATCCGTGTTCGATTGGAATTGGCTGAAAGTCATCGCGATCTTGCGCTGTTCAACATGGCAGTCGATTGCAAGCTACGTGGTTGCGATCTTGTCTGCCTGAAAGTGTCAGATGTGTTTACTGCTGGCAGGATCAAAGAACGCGCATCTATTGTGCAGAGCAAGACCGGAAAGCCCGTCCAGTTTGAAATCGCTGAAGGTACAAGAAAATCACTTCGAGAGTGGATCAGTCATCCAGGAATGACCGGTTGTGATTATCTCTGGCCAAGCAGATTTCATGCGCCACATCATATTTCGACCAGACAATATGCAAGGCTTGTAAAAGACTGGGTTGCTTCGATTGGTTTAGAGCCAAATGCCTACGGAACACATTCTTTACGGCGAACCAAAGCGGCGCAAATTTATAAGAAAACCGGCAATTTACGCGCGGTTCAACTTCTACTCGGCCATACGAAGATGGACAGCACAGTCCGATACCTCGGTGTTGAACTCGAAGATGCTCTGTCTATTTCAGAAAGCGTCGAGATCTGACTATATCCCGGGCCGGTTCACTGCCGGCCCTTAGCGGCCGTTTTGTATTCGCAGGTCTTATGATTTAACTTTCACTAAAGCGGAGAACTTTTAGACTGAAGATTTTGACTATTTTGTTAACCGGACCTCTCCGTTTGGTCCGCTTCCCTCAGGAAAAGGAATATCTGACGCGGCATAATCGGCCCGAAGAACCAATTCAGGCCCCCTCATTATCTCAATTTGTTTTGCAACAATTGCTGTCCATTTCGATAGTTTACCAATCCTGCTCTTGTTATCGACGATAAACTTGCCATTCGGCAGATAGACAGTTCCTTCAAATTTCATGGCGTCACGGCTGCGGATCATAAATTCATATCCGTCGGGCGCATTTTGATCCTGAAAGAACAATAGACCAGTCAGCGGTCCAGTTTTTGGCGCAGTTAGCTTTACCTGAGTGGAAGGTCCGAAATCGAAAGTTGCATTGTCGCCGGTAAAATAAAATCCTACATTTTTCCCAATAAGTGTGGAATCTCCCTTAACTATCAACGGACCATCTTTCATGACATAGGTGCCTGGCTTGAGCTTCAGATGAGCTGTTTTTTTAATTATGATTCCGCCACAATAAACTCCCGGCTTTAGACGGATGAAATCTTCTTTGAACTTTAGGTTTGTGTGATCACATACTGAGCTATCCGGACTTTCCCGGTCATTCAGAGGATCTTCTATTACCGGAGCATCGACTATGGGTAAAGGCCGATAACTACTCGTAGGTCCATCATATCCTCCCGCAGTATAGGTGTTAGAAGTATTTAAATCTGCGCCTTTGACGAGACTTATTCCACTCGGAGAAGTGGAGTTCGAATACACTGCACACCCTCTGGCTGTGAGCGATGATTTACCGGTCATAGTGAAGCTGCCCGGACTTTTATTATCCAAGGCTATGACACAAATTTGCTCATTGCCTGCCAGGGATGCTGATGCACTTACCTCAATAGGTAAAGATGGCTTGTAGAGATAATGGATTATTAAAGGTTTCCAAGTGTATGCCAGTGATACAGTTACTGCTTTGCGGGAGTCGGATACTTCTGTTTCAATCCTTAACGCGTCCTTTGTACGGTTTAGTTCCAGGTCTTTTGTTAGGCTTGCGTCAACATGATTGGAAGCTATTTCCAGAATTGCGTCATTTGTCGTAGTCGCCAATGCTGGATCTTTGACTGTTGAAAGAGCGGCTGCATCTGCTACATCCTGAAGGGCATACCTCATCCGAACGAGGCTTGAATAGTCAACCGCTATACCGCACGCCATAATCAGTGGCACAGCCATCACACCGACAGCAGCGGCGACACTTCCAAGCCCGCATTGCCCAAATCTGGATATGATCTGTTTCACGAGATACCTGTTCACACAAAGTCAAATAATGTGATTTTGGCACAATGTGGTTTAAGCTTTCCCAACCTAAAGGCTTAATTGCAGATTACTAAGAATAGTAAATGTCAAGGCTTTCTCGAAACAATGAGAGAACAATTCAACTGTCCGAACGGGTTCAATCGTGCTAATTGTCAATGAGGGTTGATAAATCGCAAATCAATCCGAAGCGGCTAGATGGACTAAGAGCGGTGGCGTCAGATAAAGGTCCTAATTACTACTGGTTGGCAAAACATCGAATTTTCGGCCAGCACGGTTCAAAGACCCATTCGAACCAGACTC
This sequence comes from Rhizobiaceae bacterium, assembly GCA_051009575.1. Taxonomy (GTDB): domain Bacteria; phylum Pseudomonadota; class Alphaproteobacteria; order Rhizobiales; family Rhizobiaceae; genus JAALLB01. Next base: position 3,993 of record JBPCWL010000009.1, on the reverse strand, counting down.
GGAAATTCCGCGGCCTTCCTGAATGCTCTTAAGTTCTTCAAGTTCTGTAATCACCCGCTGGATCTTGTCCAACTCTGCCGAAATCCGACCTTGCTCCTCATGGAGTTTTTGTAGCATTTGATCAAACATTATAACTCAACCCCCGTTGTGTGTGAGAACAATCTAACATGACTTTACGTAAGCCTGTTGTATATCCTTAACATATGGTTAACGCAGCTTAACAACCGCTTCTATCGCAGGTAATTCTCAAAAGGTGATAAAAGCGAGCGCGTTAATGGTTTCAGTAGTTTCATTAAGTCGCTAAATGAAACGGTCTGTGCATAAAATTTTGAAGTTTTTTAAGCTGATTATGGCGCAGAATAAAATTTGCATATGAAGCGCTGCGGGAGATCGAAAAACTCTGCCAGTCTGCGCGCTAAGGTCCCCTCTCCGAAGCTGCAGGGCCATCTATGGCGATGATGAGAAGTTTGTCTGTCATGCCAGAGGTTTGACGAAGATTGGAAGGGAGGTGAAACATGTACCAATCTCAATCTTCATGAGTGACCGAAATGAGCCCATTTCCACCAAGACGGCTGTGTCGCTGATGGAATAATTCGAATTTAAGCTGCTCGCTGACGATGACCCATTTCGGACAAACTTGTTTGACTTAATATCCAGTAGTGAGATTTTCCCTTGGTGTTGGGCCTTTCCCCGCGATGCCCATATTAACAGGTGTAAAATTTCATACAAAGTCTACTTATTACCGTATCAACCTGAACTCTTGAGTTTGATTAGATGATTCAAGTGAAAATCCAAAAATCACAGCGTTACAAGCCTCTCCGTTGTCACGTGATCTGCCCCATTGGCGTTGAAAATGAATTGCAAACAACTGCAATTTGTGATCTCAGAAAATTTGCAAGTTTCTTGCGTCCTGGTTTTGAATTTAGAAACAAAATTGGCCGATGTAGTATATTAGTGGGTCGAAGATTTAATCACTTGTTCGTAATGCAAGCCGTTCAAAGGAATACGCTTTCCGCAGGCTGGTCGCGTTCATTCGGCATTTGCTGAGGAGAACTTCTGTTTTCATCAAACAGCCTCAACCAGTCTGTGAAAACATTTGCAGGCATTGGAGGCGAAATGAGATAGCCCTGGATTTCAGTGCATCCAAGGTTGTACAACACACCAAGCTGATCTTCCGATTCCACACCTTCGGCTACAACCCGTAAACCAAGCCGGTTGGAAAGCTCGGTCACCGCTGCCACCAATGCCTCATTCGCATGGCTTACATCGATACCATCGATAAAGCTTCGATCTATTTTAATGGCATCAGGGCTCAGCCTTTGAAGATAGGTCAACGAAGATTGGCCGGTACCGAAATCATCCAGAGCCACCTGCACCCCGATCTTCTGCACACTGCTTAATACCTCTCTGGCCAACTTGAGATCACTAAGCAATGCAGTTTCCGTGATTTCCAACTGGATTCTGGAGGGGACACATTGGCTTTCAAGTATCAAATCTGCAAGCCGTCCGGCATTGCCTGGATCAACTAACTGTTTGGCTGAAATGTTTATCGAAAGCATCGGCAGGCCAATACCCGCTTCAATCCAGTTCTGCATCTGTGCAGTCGCCGATCTTACAATCCAGTCGCCCAGTTTCTGCATCAACCCGGTATGTTCCGCGACGTTGATGAGCATGTCAGTAGGAACACCGTCTAATTCCGGTTTCGTGCACCGCAACAAGGCCTCAGCAGCTGCTACCTTCCCCGATTCGAGATTGATGATCGGCTGAAAATGCAACACAAAGTCGTTTGCTTCCAGTGCGTCGCGGATACCGGACTCCACCCGGAATTGCTCTTTGATAGATTCGCCCATATCCTTGGAAAAAAAGCGGAAACTATTGCTACCATCTTCACGGCGTGCTCGCAGTTGTGCAATGTCGGCGTGGTGGATCAATGTCTTCGAATCTTTTCCATCATCCGGGAACATGGCGACTCCGATTGTACATTTGAGATAATGATCCGTACCATCGAATTCACACGGGCCACCAAGGTTGTCTAACAAGCGCTTGATGATCCATGTGACTGAGCCGACCTCGCTCAACTGTGATATCTCAACAACGAACTTATTCGATTCTGAGCGCGAAAATGAGATTATACGGTCCCGCCCGCTGAGTAATGAAATTGTGTCCGTACGTCGAAGCAGATTGGAAAGTTTCTCGCCTGCTCTTTGGACGATCTTTTGAGCCTTCTGGCTTCCAAACGCTTCAGCAACCTGATCAGCAGAATCAATTGAAATGCTGAGTACCGCGACGCTTTGATCTGCACGCTCGGCTCGGGAAATGGCATGCGCAAGCCGATCCTCAAATACCGAGATTGAGGGCAGCCCAGTGAGTGTGTCGATGTTGGGAGCGCAGTTTTTCTGTCTGACCGTTTCTGACTTGAATGTTGGATCTTCAGTAATTGTGGCATTATGCCCATCTCGATTTCGCTCGCGAGCACTTGCCGCCGGTCTGGCTAATTCTGCTGCCAACAGCTGATCTTGTGAATTGTCCGGAATATCCCGCCAGCATACCAGTTTGTTCCTTCCGGATTCTTTTGCAACATAAAGTGCCCGGTCCGCCTTGTTTACCAATTCGTCAGGGGATTCAGCGCCATCATCGAGACTGGCTAACCCAATGCTGACTGTAGCGGTGGCGCCTTGTTGGAGCCATGTATGCGAAGTCTCAGTTATACTGAGCCGAATTTCTTCTGCCAAAACCGAAGCTTCCTCAATGCCGAAATTGTCCAGAACGACACAGAACTCCTCACCGCCATATCTGCCAACCACTCCATGGTATTGACAACATGAAGAAAGTACCTTTGCAACACCAACGATGACGTCGTCGCCCACACCGTGTCCATAACGATCATTGATGTTCTTGAAGTGATCAATATCAATCATTAGGCAGGATAACTGGCTCCCGCCCGCCAATGCGTTGTCCATAAATTGATTGAATTGCAAAAACAGGCTTCGTCTGTTATTGCAACCGGTCATCGGATCATGGCTCGCCAAATACTGAAGCTCCATGTTGCGCTGAACCAGATCTTCTTCTGTTACCATCAGCTTCTTGACGGTCATTTCCAGATTTGCATTTTGCTTTTCGAGCATCGTCACATCACTGAAAGTAACGATGGCGCCATTGGTACTTCCGTCTTCGTCAACAATGCATGAAGCATTTACATTGAAACTCTTAATCTCATTGTTTGAAAGTCGAATGCCCATCGGCACCTGAACGGAAATCTTTCTTTCGCTGATGGCTGTGCGCCAGGGAAACCCAATATTCGCCGCATCATCTTCCCAGTGCCGCCATGGAAATTCACTTAGATTTACACCGATAACATTTTCCGGCGTCTTTCCGACTAGATCCGCAAGCGAGTCGTTTATCAACAGCACCTGCTCTTTTTCATCAACAATCGCTACGCCCTCATCCAGAGTATCAAATGCTGCCTGCACTCGATCTGGGACCACTTTTCCTGGGTCAAGTTGACGGAGCGAACGCCAAAGTAACAGGTAATAAAGAAACAGGCCTGAAACACCGAAGAACGCAAATAGTTTGAGACTTTGCTCAGAAAAACCAATCAGGGAATAAGAGCGGTCAAGTTCTGAAAACGCGATTTCCACGCGGCCCCAATATTCATCACCGTTGTAAAGTGGCACCTGAACACTTGCTGGTGTGGATAAGTTCCCTTCCGGCTCATTCCAGAACTCCCCATGATTTTTAGTCATGGTCACGATCGAACCGTCTTTGCGCCGCATGGCAATCGAAAGAATGGCTGGGTCGCGTGTGACGACTGTTGCAATGGTTTGATCAATCGCCAGTTTGTCATCCCGAGCAGCGGCGGCAGAAAGTTGGATTGTCAATGCCTCTGCAATGCGTGAACGGGCCCGCAATTTTTCCTTCGATACGTCTGGAATCAAGCCGATAAACTCAGCACCAAATGCAATGCTGAGGGTTAGGGCTGTTACACCAATGGTC
>JBPCWL010000008.1:0-13100 GCA_051009575.1 Rhizobiaceae bacterium | reverse complement strand
AGTAGGTTGTGATGGCAAATGCGGCTCAAATAAACGACTTTATGGATCAACCGGTTCTTCAGATTGGGCAGAACAGTTTTTCGCTGGGCAATCTGTTATTGGTTGCAGGGCTTATCGTCTTTTGCCTGCTCGTGCTTTGGGCGGTATTCTTAATCCGGAACTCCAAACATCGAGCCGCGCTGGAAGCTGCAGCACTTGAGCGTGCCCGTGAAGCGGAGGCCAGAATGGCGGAACTGGTAGCGAGCCAGAACGAGTTAACCGGTCGTATGCAGACGATGAGTGAGATCTTCTCCACGCGGCAGGGAGATATGATGCGAGCAGTCAATGAGCGGCTGGAAAACATGTCAGGGCGTATTGGTCAGTCGATTACCGATACAACGAAAAATACTCAGGAAAGTTTGACTAAATTGCAGGAAAGGCTCGCGGTAATCGACACCGCCCAAAACAACATTACCAACCTCGCTGGCCAGGTCGTTGAGTTGCAGAACATCCTTTCAAACAAACAAACACGCGGTGCATTTGGTGAGGGTCGGATGCAACAAATTGTGCAGGATGGCCTGCCGATGGGAAGCTACGAATTTCAAGCCACCCTGTCGAATCAGGCTCGCCCGGATTGCATCATCCACATGCCGAATGACACACCTCCCCTGATTATTGATGCCAAATTTCCGCTTGAGGCGTGGCACGCAATTAGAGGAGCCGAAACTCCAGAACAATCAAAGACTGCGGCCCAATCCTTTCGTCGCGATGTCGAAGTACACCTGAAAGCAATTTCGGAAAAATACCTGTTAAAGGGTGAGACTCAGGACACAGCATTCATGTTTGTTCCTTCTGAATCCATCTTTGCCGAAATTCATGAAAATTTCGAAGGCCTTGTTCAAAAGGCGCATCGTTCCCGCGTGGTAATTGTTTCGCCCTCCCTGCTCATGCTTTCAATACAGGTAATTCAATCAGTTCTTAAAGATACCCGAATGCGTGAACAGGCCCATCTCATTCAAGGTGAAGTTATTCGCCTGATGGAGGATGTCGGGAGGCTTGATGAAAGGGTTCGGAAGCTGGATGGCCATTTCAAGCTTGCACAAAAGGATGTTGACCTGATCCTGACGTCCTCGGACAAGGTCACCAAGCGCGGCAACAAGATCGCTGACCTGGAGTTTGAAGAGCCGCAGGCTGCCGAAGTGGATCAGCAGCCCCGGTTAAAAGCGGTAGAGTAGGCCCATTCAATCTGAGCGCATCAGTGCCGGCGAACGGCTTGAACACTGCGTATGCGGTATCCTGAAATTTGGACACGGTTTGACTGGTTACCACCAAGCAACTGTACCCGGCCATTTTTCTGCCCTGCATAAAATCCGACATGGTTGCCGTACTTGGTGCGGACAACAACAATATCACCTTTCCTTGCTTTCTTAAGGGATACGGCTTTTCCGACTTTTTTCCAGCTTGCTGCCCTCATGTACCCGTTAGGAACGGATTTACCTGCCTTCTTGACTACAGCACCAACAAAAGCGCCACACCATGGTGTGCGGCGTGGATTAACCCCAACGGTACGTGCCAGCTTCTTGTTGTGTTTGCTTTCATGGAGCCCCACATAGCGCTTCGCTATCGAATAGACACCAGCCTCGGCGCTCGTCATCTGGCCAGCCTGAATTCCGGAAATCCCGATTACAAAGGCCCCAATTACTAAATTACGCGCGAACTCGCGCATTCCGTATCCAACGAAATTGCTCAAGTCATCATTCCTTATAAAATTGCGTTCAAGAAGAAGACAGCAAGAATTATGCCAGTATCATCGGCCCACACATCAAACTGCTTGATCGGCAGCCGTTAGGCTCCCGAAAACAGGCATAAATGTGTCCGAAAAAACACGGTTTGTTACAATTGAAAAACCTCGTGAGTTACGTAAACGTAATATTAATTAGTCAGAATTTTCAGACCATTATGAACACTCAAAACGGGAATTAAGTTAAGTTGATAATTGGGATCTGGTGAAAATTTTCTGTCGTGACTTCGCTAACTGCGCGGGTTCAAATTCTCCGGATCATACAAAGGTTCATACCCTACTCCCGCAACCTCCACCGGATAGGTATCGCCCATGTATTCGACATGGAAAATATTTCCTTTCACTGCCAGATCATGCGGCAGGTAGCCAAGGGCGATGTTTTTCCCAATGGTAGGCCCGTACGCGATCGAAGTTGTATAAGAACGTCGGCCAAGCTCATCAACGATTGTTTCTCCGGAATTAGTATCCATAATCGGCAGAGCACCAACCGGATACCGTGCGACACCGGTGCTATCAACATTTTCAGTCATGACGAACGTACACAATGTTGCGGGTTGATGATCTCTCGCCTTGAACTCAAGGTGAGCCGCCTTGCCGACAAAATCAGCTTCTTTAACCTTCGGTCGGGCAAGATCAGCCTCATACAGATTGTATTCAGTAAGCAAATCGGCATTTTGCAACCGCAAGCTTTTTTCCATGCGACGGGTATTGGCGTAGGTTTCTACTCCGAAAGGCATTACCCCTTCCGCGCGAATTGCATCCCAAACGGCCAAACCGTCTTCATATTTCATGTGCAACTCCCAACCCTGCTCACCCACATAGGAAATGCGGAATGCCGAGACATTTTTGCCACCGATTTCGATCTGCTTGATCGCGGCAAATGGAAAATTCTCATGCGTAAGGCCGTCTGGGTCTTTGACAATCTTCTGCAAAGTAGTGCGGGCATTTGGCCCCCAAAGGCCAATGGTAGTAAAATCTTCGGTTACATCAGTGATCGTTACATCGTATCCGTGATCTTCTGCCATGCGTTTCATGTACACAAAATCGCGGTTGCCAGCATCAGCCCCATCGACGAAACGGAAGCGATCCTCCATGCGGAATACCGTGAAGTCCGCTTTCGCCATCCCTTTTTCGTCAAGGAAATGGGTATAGATACCTTTGCCTACCTGATTATCGCCACCAACCTTTGCAGCGCAAAGATACTCCATGAATGCCACGTGGTCCGGTCCGGTCACATCATACATTGCAAAATGCGACAGGTTTACCATGCCCACATTATTGCTCATTTCCAGGTGCTCAGCGTTGGAGACGCGCCAGAAATGCCGATTGTCCCATTCATTTTCACGGACCGGCACCTGATTGGCAAATTTTTCAAGCAGGTGTTCATTACTGGTATACCCATGTGCCCGTTCCCAGCCACCAAGCTCCATGAAATGCCCGCCAAGTTCTACTTCGCGCTCATAGAAAGGCGAGCGGCGAACACCCCTGCCTCCGGCAAAAGGCTCGCGTGGATGAACTGCCGGGTTATAAACTTTCTGACCAGTTTCTGTGGTGCGCTCGAAAATGAATTGCTCATCCATCTGGAAGGGATAAATCCGGGCATAATCGATCGAATTATGATCGATGTGTGTGCGGCCATCAGTCATCCAGTCAACCACCAGCTTTGCCATGCCCGGCGCATCTTTCACCCAAATGGCGACAGCATACCAAAGGCCGCGAACTTTTTGGGATTCACCAATGGAAGGCCCACCATCAGTTGTTACCTGCAATAATCCGTTAAATGAATGGCCTTCATTGTAACCAAGCTCTCCAAGAATAGGAGTAAGTTCCATCGCCCTTTCGAGCTGGTCAATAACCTGATCCATTTCCAGGTCACGCTGTGATGGAGAAAGTCTTGCTTCTTCTTTTTCCAGAATATCCCTTGGGTGGCAAAGGCGTGGCACTTGCTCTTCGTAGCAACCCCATTCGATCTGGCCGCCTTCCGGAGTAGTAGGATCCCCGGTATCCCGCATATATGCGGAATTCCCCTGGTCACGCAGAAGCGGGAAGCCAATATCTTTCCCTGTTCCCTCAAATTCATTGTAGGGTCCAAAAAACGTGAGCGAATGGTCGATTGGCATGACCGGCAGGTCTTCATCTGCCATTTTGGCAATCAAACGCCCCCAAAGACCGGCACAAACGATTACGTAGTCCGCTTCAATGGTGCCTCGATGGGTAACAACGCCTTTGATACGACCGTTTTCAATAACCAGATCAGTTGCAGGGGTATTGGGGAAATTTTTCAACTTGCCAGTCTTTTCAGCCATATCCACGAGATTACCGACAACGGTTTGGGAACGTGGAGCAATCAGACCCGCATCAGGGTCCCACATTGCGCCCTGAATGACATCTTCTTCCAGAAGCGGAAATCTCTTCTTGGCTTCAGCGGCACTTATCATGTGAGCACGCGTTCCAAACGCCTTGCCTGAAGCAACCTTGCGCTTGAGTTCCATCATCCGTTCATCATCATCGACCCTGGCAACTTCAAGGCCGCCGACCTTCTCATAGTGGCCATGCTTTTCAAAAAACTCCATTGAATAGAGCGACGTCCAGGTGGAGAGGTAATCGTGACTTGTATGGAAACAGAAGTCCGAGGCATGCGATGTTGAGCCAATGTCTGTTGGTACAGAAGATTTATCAATCCCGACGATGTCATCCCAACCGCGCTCAACAAGGTGGTGAGCAACACACGCGCCGGTTAGACCACCCAGTCCAACAATGACAACTTTAGCTTTTTTTGGAAATTCAGCCATTTGTATCTCTCCGCAATGTTGCTGCAACGGCAACTGCTAGAATTTGATCCTGCGGAAGACTATCAAATGATTTTGCCCGTTTGAACTGTTCTCTGTGCGACAGATTGAAGGCGGAACTTATTGAGTGAACCCCTGACGGACCAAATCCAGATGTGCAACCCCAAATGTGATCTTGAACCCCCCGATTAGCGCAATCAGGTTTTCCTGATTCGGAACCGGCCCGAACCAGGGTGACGTGCCTCTTCCTTCAAGTGTATTGCGTGGGCGCACACCCGCCCACCTGCCAACAATCGGCGCATCCTTGAGCATCGGCACCAGTTTGAGTGCGTTTTGGTAGAATTCCATATCCTCTGGATCAAAGGCTTCCGGTGCACCCGTCCACTGGTTTACAGAAGTCGAACCAATTGCCACTTTATTGTCTGTATGTGGAACAATGTAACATCCATCATGATAGACGACTGGCATTTCATCTTCATGCCTGAATTCAACTAGTAAAGCCTGACCTTTGACCCCCCTGCCGATTGGTTGATCATTATTCATTTTTCCAAAATAGGGCTGCAGCAACGGATAGGCTTCCCAACCGCTGGCGATAATGACCCGGTCAGCCGATATTATTTCGCCATTTGACAGGGCAATATCACCAGACGCCGCTGCCATGTTTAGGGAAACTGCTTCCACACCCTCAATAATCCAGGAATTGGCCCTTACATAGGTTGCCAGCGAGGCAATGTATGCCCGCGGATTAACCCGGGCTGACAGCGTATCGTATTGTAGGCCAAATGACCCGATGACCGGATTGAACCACCCGCTGTGAGACTGTGCATCTTCCGAAAGAAACATCGCATAATCATCACTCCAGTTTTGGTTTGCCCCTTCAATACGTCTTTCAACCTGCTGAAGTATCTTGTCATGTGTTAACGGCATGATCCGTCCGCATCTGCGAAACCCACAGTCCATTCCGGTATCGTCCTCAAGTTCCTCAATGGCCTTTCCCAGGGTTGAAAGCCCGTCATACTGAAACTGCTTTTTCACATTCCAACCATCTGGCATGTGAGGCATTAGCGCACCAAGAAACCCGCCGGATGCTCCTGAACCGACGCGACGTTTTTCAATCAACACGACGCTCTCACCCCGCTTGATCGCGTGTCGGGCCGCCCAAAGACCTAAAATGCCTCCCCCAATAATTGCGGAGTTATACACATTGCTTGATTGGTCCGATTGAATCATGATTGGAATGTGTCGCTGTAAGTGATTCAAAACAAGGAAAATTTCGTGAACGAACTTAAATGGCAGGACGGCAATTTGCCTGTCTCCTCCCAGTTTGATGATCCATACTATTCGCGCCACGACGGCAGGGCAGAAACAGATCATGTATTCATCCACGGCAACAGGTTACTGGAACGTTGGCTGGAAATGCAATCCTGTACGATTGCTGAGCTCGGCTTTGGCACTGGCCTCAATTTTCTTGAAACTGTCCGCCAATGGAAATGCGTGAAACCGGATGGAGCGCGACTTCGGTTCATTTCCTTCGAACAGTATCCAATATCGACTAAGGACATGGAAAAGGCGCTTTCAGCATGGCCCGAACTGGGTGAATTCAAACCTCGCCTACTTGAACATTGGGAATCTGTGCCGGGTACACTTGATGTGGAATTTGCTTCGGATATTCGCCTCACCATACACATTGGAGACGCCAACCGACTGCTGCCTGAACTCGATTTTCTGGCAGACGCCTGGTTTCTCGACGGGTTTTCTCCAGCCAAGAACCCCGAACTTTGGAACAATTTACTAATGAATGAGGTTGCCAGGCATACTGTCGTTGGCGGTACATTCTCGACCTATTCTGCTGCAGGTTTTGTACGCAGGAGTCTGGAGGCATCTGGTTTTCAGGTAAGGAAGCAAAAGGGCTTTGGCTCCAAGCGGGAAATGTTATCAGGAAAAATGCAAGACGACATTCATGTCGCAGACAGACATTAATTCAAAACTCCGCTTCTGACAATTTCGGTGTACTATAGGAATTATGGAGAATTCCAATGACTGCACCTCTAAAAAGCGACATTGAAAAAGCTGCTCTGCCAATCGAAGAAGCAAGCGGCATGCCCAATTGGTTCTATACTTCCCCTGATGCAATCATGGAGGAAAAACGCAAGGTTTTTGCTCCGAACTGGGTCGGCATTGGATTTGCAAAGGACGTTCCGGAGCCAGGGGATGTAAAGCCAGTCGAATTTCTCGGCGACCCATTCATTGTTTCGCATGGCCGAGATGGCTCGATACGTGTGTTCCACAATGCATGTCGCCACCGCGGCGTGAAACTGGTTCAAGAAGCGGGAAAAACTACCGGCCTCCTGCGCTGCCCCTATCATGCGTGGTGTTATTCAACTGAAGGCAAGCTCAAACAGACCCCTCACGTTGGTGGACCCGGCATTCATTCCCATCCCAACATTGATAAATCCCAGCTTGGACTGATCGAAGTTCGCAGCCACACTTATCTTGATGTTGTGTTCGTGAATATCTCTGGAGATGCTGCGCCGTTCGAGGAGCATTTTGCTGAGGCGATTGAACGATGGAAAGAATTTGACAAGCCAATTTATCACGGCGGCGAAGACTCATCTTTCAAACTGGAAGTTGAAACCAACTGGAAACTGGCCGTAGAAAATTATTGCGAGTCCTATCACTTGCCATTTGTTCACCCCGGTTTGAATGAAATTTCCAAACTTGAGGATCATGAAAACATTCTGAGCACTGGACCTTTTGCGGGGCAACTCACTCATGCTTTCACTGAGGCAACGGATGACAATGGCCGAAACTTCTCTTTTTTCAAAGGCCTGTCAAATCGCTGGGACAAGGAAGCCGAATATTTGGCTTTCTATCCAAATGTGCAGTTAGGCGTCCACAAGGACCACACTTTTGCGATCATTCTGGAGCCGAAAAGTATTACGAAAACACTAGAGCACATCGAAATATACTATGCATCCGAGGACATGCGTGATGATGAATGGAAAGCAATGCGTGACACCAATTCAGCGTTCTGGAAAAGTGTGTTTCTGGAAGATATTGGCGTCGTTGAGGCTATGCAGGACGGGCGCAAGGCAGACGGTTTTGACGGCGGACATTTTTCTCCAGTGATGGATGAAGCCACTCATCATTTCCATTGTTGGATGGCCAGTCATTTCTTGAATTAAAGACTCATAAGAGAGCCTATTTTTCAGGATCGGTTTCTTGCATGCTGGCACGTTGTGAAAATGTAGCAAGCATTTGCGTCAAGACCGGCCTGCTTTCTCGCCAGTCGAACTGTCCATGGCGGAAGTCCATGTAGGAAAGTGCTGATGCGACCGCTATCGACCCGATGTGAATATCCTGCATCCGACCTCCGCGCCAAGATTCCAGAACATCCAGTGACTGGCTGATCTTGCGGAACTGTCCGTCAATCCACTCATCCCACTGTTTTTCTTCCGGCCGCAAAAATTGCTCATATCGAATACCAACCGCAGCGTCCATCAGCCCGTCGCCGATGGATTGGGCAACTAGGGCATTAATCCTTTCCATGCCCTCTTCCGGGATCATCTTCTCACCGTCATGCAGCCCATCGAGGTATTCACAAATCACGCGACTATCGAAAATTGATTGCCCGTCATCCAGAACAAGAGTCGGAATTTTGCCCAGTGGATTGTCTTGCTGCAATTGCTTATGCGGGTTCAGAGGTGTTGTCGCGGCATCTACGATCTCCAGCTGACCAATGATGCCAGTTTCGTGGGCCAGGATCAGGACCTTGCGGACAAAAGGAGAAGCTGCTGCATACCAGAGTTTCATTTGATTTTCCGATCTTGAGGATTGATTGGGAATAGAATACCGCAAGTGCCCTGGCAGACAACAGTCATGCGACCGTTTTGTCTTTATCGTGTTTGGGTAGATAACCCAGAACACCTGCGGCGAAGGTCAGGTTGTGTGGGTTGTGGGACCTGACCATCTAAAAATATTACAGCAAGCGGGCCAATTTTTCCATTACAAATTAGTGTAGATTAGCCTTGGACCGCAAACCGTTATCAATCAATTGCGGATGGACTTTCCGTTTCTTAGCAATTGCGTTATCCGTTCGCGAGTCTCGGATGTTTTGGCCAGTTCAATAAAACTGGCACGTTCACGGGCATACATACTGGTTTCCGAAACCGTTGCTTTTTCTGAGTCATCCCCGCCTGTAACAATCTTTGCGACTGCAGTGGCCACCGTTACATCGTGCGGAAAGAACCATCCCTTTTCCCTACCTTCGTTCAGAAATTCTACCATTTCTGAATGAGCCTCTCCGCCAGCGAGTTGAAATTTTGGCTTCTCGCGGGGTTTATATCCATTGCCAAGCGCTGCAAGAGCTCCCAACGCGCCCTCAATCAGGCGATCCCGGTTCATGACCTGAGCGTCTCGCCCATCAACGAAATATTGAAGAGGGATTGCCTCATCCGGTGAAGTTGCTGTCTGGGAATATCCAACCTGATTGAATGTGTTGCGGGCAGCTTTTTCCCAATCACTTGTGGCATTATACCAGCGAAGATAGGTCTCCTTTACACCGCCACCGCCGGGAACCAATCCAACGCTGGCCTCTACCAATCCAAGAACTGAATTGGTATGGGCAACCACCTTGTCACAATGGGCCAGCACTTCGTATCCACCACCAATCGCCAAACCTGATGGTGCGCCAACTACCGGAGCATCACAGTACAAAAGCGCTTCAACGGATTCTTGAAATCCAAGCAGAAACTGGTCTATGCCATTCCAGTTTTCAGCTTCAATCATCTCCAGGAACCGCTCAAGGTTCACGCCTGCCGAAAAGTGCTGGGAATCATTGTGAACGATAATGCCAGGCCCGGGATCAGCTGCAGCCTCTGCAACAATCGCCATGCAGTCGGCATCAAGGGCGTTTGCCTTGGTATGAAATTCGACAAGCCTCACACACCCCTCAAGATGGAACAGGCTTGCGCCTGCATTTTCCGAAACCGGTTGAAGCGTACGCCGGGTCATATGGAACCGCACAACACCATCCGGCAAATCCACCGGCTGTAACTCGCCACCCCAGTGCCGCACTTTCAAAATATCTCCATCCGGTTTGTAGAAAGCTTTTCCAGCATTATCCCGGAGGAATTCGGGCACATGCCAGCCATCTTTTTCAAGACGGTCGACAAATCTGGCAGATCCGATTGTATCAATCATTTCAAATGGCCCCTGCACCCAGTTATATCCGAGCTTCATGGCATCATCGATATCCTGGGGAGACTGCGTCACATCGGGAACCAGGCTCGCTGCGTAAGTCAGTATCCGTGCCAGAACCCGCCAGGCAAACGCCGAAAGTTTGTCGTCACCTTCAACAAGTGCGTTGATCCCGTCACGTTCTCCGCGCACAGCAAGCTCAGGTAATTCGCGTACGCGCGGTCGCCACTCATTGGTCTGCAAATCCCACGCCTGCCGTTCTTCATCAACCTCGCGGTAAAATCCTCCGTCCCCCTTGTTACCGGTAAAACCGCGTGAAACCTGGTCATTGACCACCTTGTTTTCACCGCCAACTTCATGAAACGGATCGCCTTGTTCCAGTATCGAATTCAGCGAACGGACCACATCCCCCATCAGATCAAGTCCGATCAGATCATAAAGGCCAAATGCTCCGGTTTTGGGTATACCCATCGGGCGGCCAAAGATCGCATCCGCTTCCTCAATCTTCAATCCAAGCGATACTGCTTCATGAACTGCGGCCTGGAGGGCAAAGACTCCAACCCGGTTACCCAGGAACCCCGGTGTATCGGCACAATTGACGACCCCTTTTCCGAGCATGCGGTCGTTAAAGTCGTGAAGTGCGGAAATTACGTCATCGCGTGTCTCTTCCCCCTTAACAAGTTCCAGCAACCGCATATAGCGTACCGGATTGAAGAAATGCGTGATGCAGAAGCGCTGGCGCAGGTCTTTCGGGCTGTCCTCCACCAGAAGTTTGATCGGTATTGTCGAAGTATTTGATGAAACCAGAGTCGTGGATTTCAAATGCGGTAAAAGATTTGAATAAAGCTGTTTCTTGATATCCAGCCGCTCGACAATCGCCTCACATATCCAGTCACACTGTCCTGCCCTATCCAGATCATCTTCGATATTGCCGACTGAAATGAGTTCGGCATTGTCTTTGCGCATCAGCAATGGCGGGTCTGATTTCTTAATACGATCAATCGATGTTTCCGCCACCGCATTGGGATTTGCATCGGTTTTGATGTCGAGCAGGAGGACTTCAATTCCTGCGTTGGCAACCTGAGCGGCTATGCCGGATCCCATGGTCCCGGCACCGATCACGCATACTTTCTTGATATCTGCAGATGTAATTATACTCATTAACTTATCTCGAATGTTATTTGGAAAGAAACTCACGAAGAAACTCATTGAGTTCATGTGGGCGTTCTGTCGGGATCGTGTGTCCGGAGTCATTGAGGATGTGAAGTGTGTTGTCCGGCAAAGCTTCCGCCAATTGTTTTCCAAACTTGACCGGTGTCATTCGGTCCCTGCCAGCAAGTACACACATGGTCGGGCATTTGACTGCTTTTGCAATGTTGATACCACTTTCAAATGAGGCGCATGCTTTCAAATCTTTTGGGAGTGCGCCTTCCGCATTTAGATCCATAATCCTTAGCCCCATTCCCGCGTGAGAAAATCCCGGCACCGTGTTTTCGAAGTGATGGGCATCAGGACCAAGCCCCCAGGCAGTCATTGAGGATTTTGCCTTGGGCTCTTTTGATTCTGCGGTTGAGATCAAGACATCGTTGACCGGAATCGCCGCAGCTGTGGCAACAAAGACGATTTTTTCAACCTTGTCCGGCATCCGCGCAACGGTTTCAAGCGCAACAAGTCCACCCTGGCTATGACCAATCAGGATCGCTTGTTCAATCCCCAGATGATCCATAACTTCGACCAACCATTCAGCCTGTTCCTCGATGGATGTAAGGGGTTGACCGGCGGAAAGATTATGGCCCGGAAAATCAGGGGCCAGAACATTATACCCACCATAGGCAAACGAGCGGGATTGTTGTGACCAAGCAAGGTGAGACGCCCCTGCCCCATGCAGGAAAATCAGGTATGGTTGACCAGCCCTGTGCTCACGACCACCCGTTGAAGCATAAACCTCATTGCCGTAAATCTCGAATCTCATGCCACAACCCTCGATGCGATTTTAAGAGCCTGATTGAAATCGGCCTTGAGGTCTTCGACGTTTTCCAGTCCCACAGACAGCCGGACCATGTCTTCGGTCAAGCCGCCAGTTTTCATGTCCTCGGCCGAAATATGCGAGTGTGTGGTCGAAGCTGGATGAATAACGAGTGTCTTCGCATCGCCCACATTGGCCAGATGAGATGCAACCTGCACATTTTCAATAAACGCTGATCCTGCATCTCGACCGCCTTTGACACCAAATCCGATCATTGATCCCGCACCTTTTGGGAGCAGTTTCTTGGCAACTTCATGATCGGGGTGGTCTGCAAGTTCCGGGTGTTTTACCCAGCTAACCATTTCATGAGCTTTCAGAAATTCAATCATCGCCCGGGTATTCGAAATGTGTTTCTCCATACGCAATGGAAGTGTTTCTATACCTTGCAACAGATGAAATGCATTGGTCGGTGAAAGTGAAGGCCCGAAGTTATACATGCCCTCGGCGCGAATACGCATCGTCAACGCGGCCGGACCAAACTCCTCCCAAAATACGATCCCGTCCAACGCATAATGCGGAGAAGTCAGGGTCGGAAATTTGTCAGACGCGCCCCAGTTAAAATTACCTCCGTCTACGACACATCCACCAATCGCAACACCGTGTCCACCCATCCATTTTGTCAGGGAATGCGTAATAATAGAAACACCGTGATCAAACGGCTTGAAAAGATAAGGCGTACAGAATGTCGCGTCCATCACGATTGGAATTCCGGCCTTTTCTGCAATTTTTGCTACTGCCTCGATATCAAGAACATCAAGGCCCGGATTACCGATCAATTCACAGAAAATGAATTTTGTATTTTCCCTGATTGCTGATTCCAAACCTTCAATATCACGCCCATGTACGAAGGTTGTCTCCACACCAAAACGCGGCATCGTGTTTTTCAGAAGATTGATATTTGCACCGTAAAGCTGCGCCGTAGAAACGATATGATCTCCAGCGCTGGCCAACATGGTTGTTACAAGATGAAGTGCTGCCATGCCTGACGAACAGGCTGTACAGGCCACACCACCTTCCATGGCGGCAATGCGTTGTTCGAGAACAGCTACCGTGGGATTGGAGATTCTTGAATAAAGATGTCCGCCTTCTTCCATATTGTATAAAGCCGCAGCGTGGCGCGAATCTTTGAACATATAAGACGTGGTTTGGTGGATAGGGACTGCTCGAGAGCCAAACTCCTTGTCCGGCACATGCCCCGCATGAAGAGCGAGTGTTTCTAGATCAAAAAAATCTGACATCAGGTATCCTCCACGGCGAATTCAAAATCAGTGCCAGAAATATTCTGCAAATGAAAGCGCAATTATAC
>JBPCWL010000007.1:0-4430 GCA_051009575.1 Rhizobiaceae bacterium | reverse complement strand
TTCTTCAAGCAGGTATCGGAACCCACCCTGCCCCAGTTGCTTCAGATGTCGGGTAGGCATGTCGCCACGCAACTGATCCACAGTGATTTGCAGGATGAGTTTCGGTTTGTCCTTGGCATGAGCGGCGATTGGAATTGAGCTAATTGCACACAGCAAACAAACGGCGGTTTTCGCCCGAAAATTCATGAAATATCCAGTATGGAAACACGGTACTGGAGCGCAGCATACAGGCTTTTCCGAGAGCGAAGCAATCCTCGCTCAAGAAGCAATCTCAATGGCTAATATGGGCTCTTTGCACACCTTCGCAGCAATGTAGCGTGGGTCGGGCGATTGCAAGCGAGGCGGATGTCCGCAGAGCGGACTTTCCGGCCATTGATGTTCAGATGTCCAAGTCTGTCGCTTCTGCCCTGAACCGGTCTGCCCAATCTCGATTTGTTGCGTCTGCTAACTTGGCGACTGGAACTGCGACTTCGTCGGTGGGTGCATGATCTATACCAAGCGCTTCGAGAACACGGGCAAGCGTTGCATGAGGATCAGCGGATAGGTCATCGTATGTAACCCTCAGAGGTTCAATCTGTTCTGCCGCAAACCATGCGCTCCACTCTTTGTCCATTTCGACAAACCGGGCGAGCTGGGTAACTATAGCCTGATAGTCGTAGGTTGGTTCCTTCGGCTCGGACAGCCGCTCCAACTCAGTGCCGTCTGGTGCCATGTGCCACAATCCGGACTGCTGCGCCTTCACATAGGAAATCGCTTGTTCAAGTTTGTTCTTACGGGTCAGATGGATGAAGAGAGTTTTGCCGACTGCGGCTTCGATCCGTGATCTATCGGTGGATAGCGTGGGGTGCAGAACATTGAGCTGCTCGACGAAAAAGCTGAAGCTGTGTCGCTGCAAACGCATACCGAAGATACCGGTCCTACCTTTTCCGGTTTCGTAGGCCGCAGAAAACACTGCGTTCAACGCGTCTTTCCGCTCACCGAACTCCTCAGGTTTCAATCCATAATAACCGAGCCATTCAGAAATTGACGGGTCGTGGAAATGGGATTCTGGAAATCCTGCAATTTCTGTATTGCGCAATAGCCTGCACAGTAATGTACTCCCGCTTCGCGGACTGGTGCAAATCACATAAGCCTGAAACTGTTCCATAATGGTTCAATAACGGAAAATGCTGAGGTTTTCCAAGGTAGGTTTAGGGCTCTCACCTGCCGTTCGCTGCGCTTGCAAGCCAAGGGCAGCAAAGCGGACGAAGCGGAGGTCTGCGGTCAATCGGGTAGTGGCCGTCCTCTGAACCGGAGCAGCCATTCTAAAACAATATACTCCACCACCGTCAGTTCGGTGACTGAATTGTCAATGCTTGGACCAGAACAAGTATTGCAGTATGAGTGAAGAGAGGTGCACAACTGGAGGCTGGTTCGCAAACTGATAACTGCAACATCAGGTATCAGGGTTTGGTGGGATCAGAATACTAATATGCGTCTTGGCTTGGTTTTTTCAGCGCTGCTGTCAATCATCATGTTGCCGGTGATAGCTGGTGACGTTTATGCTCAGTCGAGAAATTTCAAGGAACCTCATGTTCGCGGCGTTCGCCTGGACCTTTGCAAACACCAGGGCGGCAGAGGGTGCGGAAAGCCCTCCGCTGATCTATTCTGCAAGGAAATGAATTACAGTCGTTCAATCGGTCACAAGATTGATCGAAGAACCGGAGAACAGCTTGGAAGAACGCTGATTTTCGGAGATGGGGCACTTTGTACCGGATACACGTGCCGCGCATTTGCATCTATCCTTTGTATGAGGGATGAAGTTGTTAAAACACCGGCACCGAAAAAACCGGTACCACCCAAGAAGAAGAAACCGGCTCCAGAGAAAAAAACTGAAAAGAAACCGGCGCCGAAAAAGCCTGAAAAGCCTAAGAAGAAGAAATCCGAGACCGCCAAACTGCCACCAAAGAAGCCTTCTTCGCCAAAGATCAAGGTCGCTCCAATACCCAGGCCAAAGCCTGAAATCAAGAGCACCGAAACGGTCGAACTACAGGACGATTTTCTCATAATTCCGATGAAGGTCAGGAAAATTCTTCCTGCCGGCGCCAAGCTGACGCGATGCATCCTGAATGAGTTGAAATGCCCTTATCCTGTCACGACACACACCGGGATCAAACCAGACGGGGTCAACAAGCTAAAGAGATTTCAGTGGGACATCAGCGCGGTGCCCGACGCCACCGTTGCGCTTTGGCAGGTTTCAACTGTGCCGTTTCCGGCATTTGCAGGTGAGGAAGAAAGTACAAACTTCAAAGAACTGACCAAATGGTCTGTCGTTGCCCACCCGGCAGATAACCGTGGGTCATTTGAGATTGATTTCAACACAGTTATTGCCGAGGCAAATCTGGATGCACCGCCTGAGTCCTTCTACGTGAGGATCATTCCACTGAGCGGACTGTTGAACGGCAAGCCTGTTGGACTGCCGTCAAATGTAATCCGTGTCTACTATGGTGGCCAGGAACCACCAGCTCCCGAAATAGATATGACCTATATGCAGGAGCATTTGGAGGCCCTGGTTGAAAAGCCGCTGTTTTCAGTCAGGATAAAATCATTCACACCCCCCATATTCGACACCGGAAACAAGTGGGGATGTGTGGTGGTGGTGGAACATCCAAAATGGTGGAGCGAAGGCATCGGGATCACCGCGCAAGTGGGTAAGGATTTCGCGAACCACTATCCCGTTGGCGCAGAACTGTGTCCAAAACCCTATCGCGGCGACAGCGGAAAGATCACAAACTTTGATGACTTTGTTGAATTCGTTTTTGATGCCTGGGACTGGGTTGGCAATCGCTACGATGACCTCATAGATATTGCTGTCACGGTTACATTGAAGGCGACCGGCTTCGGACAGCAATGCTTGCTGGTTGCGGAATTGACAAACGAGAGTTCCGTTGAGGATGTATGCGAGTCCGGCGCCCGGGTGGCAGTGAATGCCGGCATGGTGGCTCTGGGCCTGCCACCGTCCATTCCAAGCTATAATGAGCTAGTGGACAAGGGAGTTGACCATGCGGTCGAGCTGGCGATTGCTGAATTCGAGGCGAAAACTGGCGTGCCCTGTTTAGGTCCCTGTGAAGACGCATTGCGGGCCGGTTTTGAAGCTGCAGCAGAGGAGATTAAGCGGCAACCGGACCGTACCGCCTGTGTCGATCCCAAAGAGGCTCGCAAACACGGTCGGGAGCCTATGTGCTTGCCGGAAGACCTGGTTGTACGTCCGGCACCTGGAACCCAGTACGTTCCGCCGGTTGCTGAAATTGAGATTACACGCCGACCCGACGTGGAGTTGCCTTGGGGCAAGAAACATCCCGATTGCTATGCCTTTGCCAGGCTCGAGTTCAACAACTTCTTTCCCGGCGGCATTGTCTACGGAAAGACAACGCAGCAGAGCGTGCAGGTCAATGCGCAAGCCATTTCAGGCGATTTGTTCAAGGCGCAGTACCGTGATCTGCAACTGAATATGCCCCAGAGTGAATCGGTCACTATGGCGCTGATATTTGATGATGCCTTGAAACATCAGTTTCCCTGGACGAAAAAGCTGTGGCAGACCTCGCAAATCACCCAGCGCGACGAACTCGGCCCGTTCGGACCAAACTGGTTCCAGCTGTTTCTTGAAAGTCAGATGACAATGACTGCTGGCAGCAACTGCTCTGAACACGCCGCGCAACTTCAAATGACCATGCCACCGTGGCAAACACATTAAGATAGAAATATAGATCTATTAGAACTGCGTCGGGATGTCCGCAAGGGGCTCAGTGCGGAACTTCGCTGCGATGCAATATGGATGATGCGCTTGCCAGTGGTGCGGATGGCAAGAACGCGGACAAAGTTGCCGTTGACGAACTAACCGTCATCCCATTCGACGATTACAAGTTTGGGCCAAGCCTTAATCCATCGTTTGACCTTTGCATCGTATATGTCTTTGGTGATTTGGGCCTTATTTGGCCTAATGATCCCTTCCATCAAATCATCCAACCCGAATGGTGAATGAACCTCTATTTCATCGGCAGTCAGCCTAATACCAACGGCTGTGGCTGTCGTAGGGAACGTGGAGATAGCCGCTTCGACTGACTGGTATTGATCGATTGAATAACCAAACTTGTCTTCATACCAAAGATGAACTCGTGCCTCATTTTTCACGTCAAACCAAACAGGTAGACCCTTAAAACGATCCCTTATTCTTTTGGCATGTGCTTGCTCTGCTTCAACTGACAAATCATCGGGATCGAAATAAACGAGGTCCACATCAGAGATGCCGAAGTCATGCGGCAGGTCAAAACGGCTGTTCCACACAGTTTGCGCCACGCTGCCCGCGACAAGCCAGCAATCTTGCAATTGAAGGTCGTCCCAACTCCGAAGTACCGTCGATAACAGAGAGCTTTTTTGGATTTCGTCGGCAA
>JBPCWL010000006.1:0-5686 GCA_051009575.1 Rhizobiaceae bacterium | reverse complement strand
TCCAGGCACTGGGGGCAGGGGCCACGCTGACTGATACGATTGCGGTGTCCAGTGTTGATGGCACTAGCCATGATATCTCCATCACCATCACCGGTATCAATGATGCGGCCATCATTGCCGGTGATGATCAGGGAAGCGTTACCGAAGACGCGACCTCACCGGTCCTGACTGATAGTGGTACGCTCACCGTCGCGGACACAGATGCCGGGCAGGCCGGCTTTGTTGCAGGCACCGTTGCAGGAACTTATGGCTCGATAAGCATTAGCGCGACCGGCAACTGGACTTACTCCGCTGACAACAGCCAATCTGTGATTCAGGCACTGGCTGCAGGAGCCACACTTACCGATACCATCACCGTGTCCAGTGTTGATGGTACCAGCCTTGATATTTCTACTACTATAACTGGTGTAAATGGCCTCTTGGTTGGCGGATCGGGCAATGACCTTCTACAGGGCGAGCAGTTTAACGCCCGCGACCACTATGATGCGCAGACCTTCCGGATATACCAGGCTGCACTTGACAGGACGCCTGATGGGGATGGACTGGAGTATTGGAGCTCAAGACTGCTTGATGGCACAGAAACCATCTTGACCGTGGCGAACGGCTTTGTCACATCAACCGAGTTTGTGACCACTTATGGCTCTCTGGACGATACCCAGTTCGTCAACCTGCTCTACAACAACGTACTGGACAGGGAGGCAGATGCAGGTGGTCTGGCCGCCTGGCTCAATGCGCTGGCAACAGGTTTAACCAGAGCTGAAGTGGTCGTGGGATTTTCCGAGAGCAAGGAGTTCATCGGTAATACGCAGGAGGCCAATGCCGCTTTCCTGTCGTCAGGCATCCCCACTGTCTTAACCGATGATGTCTATCGTCTGTATCAGGCGACACTGGACCGTGAACCTGATGCTGCGGGTCTGCTGGGCTGGCTGACCGCGCTGGGCGGCGGCGCCACGAAACAGCAAGTGGCGGACGGTTTTGTCTCGTCTACAGAATTCCAGTCGGTCTATGGCGCACTGGATGATGCCCAGTTCGTTACCCTGCTTTACAACAATGTGCTGGGTCGTGATCCGGATGCCGGTGGTTTCGCCAACTGGCTCGACGAGATCAATGCTGGAGCTGCACGGGCTGAAGTGGTGCTTGGTTTTTCAGACAGTGCTGAGTTCATTGAAAGCACGCAGGCCGGTGCCAATGCTTGGGTACAGTCTGCCGATCTTGGCAACGATGTTCTGTTCGGCGGAGCAGGCGATGACCGCCTGTTTGGTGGCCTGGGCGCTGATACTTTCGTGTTTGATGCCTCGCTTGACGGCACTGATTTTGTCGGTGATCTGGAAAGTTGGGACACGCTGGTGTTCAACGACTTCAACTACAGCACAACGGAAGATGCTCTCGCCCATTTCACCCAGGTGGGAGGCGACGCGGTGTTCGCCGATCAGGGCAACACAATCACCTTTTACAACACCAACTTTGCAGACCTTGATCATGCCGATATGTTCAGGTTTGACGATACGTCTCTTCTGAGTTGATGAGAAGTGGGTTGTACTGATGGAGTGCGAGGATAGACCATCTATCCACTGTGTGCTGACCCATGAGGTTAGTCGTGCGGTTTGGGGCTGGTTAGGGTATTTGTCAGTTGCGAATGCCGTTTCCCGGTGGACGGTGAGATTGTAAATAGCATTTTTCATTTCGTCGGAATCATTCAGCGAACAGGGCTTTTGGCCTTCTACGAGTTGACAATGCTATTTCGGCCCGTCTGGAGTGCTGTGTTATATTCGCATGTCAGGACAGGATCTGAAAACATCGTCCTTGCCGGTTGGACGCTGAAGCGGGATCAACGGGCAATATCCTGGTAAACCTGATAAGTGTCACTCGCAGTCTTCAACCAGGAGAACTGTGCAGCTCTGCGCAGACCTTTCGAGATCATTTTTTCCCTCAACGCGTTATCAGGCAAGACGACTTGCAATTCATCACGCAGGGCCTGCGGATCATTCGGGTCGAACAGAGCAGCGGCATTGCCGGCAATCTCGATTGTTGAACCGATGGATGACGCCAGAACCGGAACTCCCGATGACATTGCCTCGAGTAGAGGAAGGCCAAAGCCTTCGTACAGACTCGGAAAAACGAAAACCCGTGCGCCAGCGTAGAGAAATGGCAGATCACTCTCGTCCACATAACCCAGATACTTCACCCAGCCTTCGGATTGATACTTGTCCAATTTATCGTGAATAGCACCGCTTAGCCATCCCGGACTGCCCGCCAATACCAGGGGAAATCGATGTCGCAGCGATTGCTCCAATCCTTCATATGCGTGCAAGAGCATGTCGATGTTTTTTCTCGGCTCTATTGTGCCCACATGAATGGCATAAT
The DNA here is from genome assembly GCA_051009575.1 of Rhizobiaceae bacterium. Lineage (GTDB taxonomy): Bacteria > Pseudomonadota > Alphaproteobacteria > Rhizobiales > Rhizobiaceae > JAALLB01. Next base: position 3,322 of record JBPCWL010000006.1, on the reverse strand, counting down.
CTCCATGCTGTAGCCCAAAACGGTCGAGGACCGTGGCTGTCTGGGAGCTGTTCCGCTGGTAATAGTCTGCTCTGGCAGCAAGGTGAGTAACCGAAATCCTAGTCTCAGGGATGTTGAGGATCTCCTGCATCTCACGTTTTGTAAATTCCGATACCGCTATTAAATGGTCGGCTTGTCTTGCTGCATACTCAATGCTGTCTGTTATTTGGGCAACTCGCTGTCTCGGATGATGCTCAGGAAAGCGATACAAGGACATGTCGTGCACCGTGCAAACGGTTTTTCCAGAATGCCGAGGTACGTCAAAGTTTGTCCCATGAAAGATGGCATCGCCATGCGATCTGAGAATACGGCTTTGACGGGCACGTTGAAGACATTTTTGGACCCGAACCAGCGCCGGCAGGTCCAACTTGAACGCAGGTTTTGTGTGTAGCGAATTTGGCAGATTGCCTGGGGCAGGGGAGTCTGTTTCGTTCAACAGGCGAATACGGCCTTGCCTCCAGGCCCAGAGTTCGAGATTTTCATCCGTGAGTGGTAAATATCTAGCCAGATGAAGAGTGTACCAACCAATTCCCGTCAGGGCCCGGTTTGTACTGTCCATATCGATAATCACACGCATCGGCGCGCTCACGACGGGTCGGTGGCACTGTGACGTGAACTGCCGATTTTGAGATCCTGACCAACCTTCCTGAATTTTGGAGGCAAACCTGTCAACGTGAAGATCTTCTCATAGTGCGAACGAGAGTTGTCGTGTTCAATTGCCGGAAAAAATCTGTCCTTCAATTTCATCCTCAAGTCTTTGTCATGCTCTGTATTTCTCCATCTGTCGCTCGTAATCAGGTCCAGTAAATTCTCTAAATTTGTGACCAAATCCCCGTATATGTAATCTTGATACTTCCAGTGAAAGCCCCTGACTTTTTTGTAATCATCTAGATCGAAGGCAAAGAAAATAGCAGGGCGATCGAAAAGCAGCCAATCAACGAGGATGCTTGAGTAATCGGTTATCATGCATGCAGCTGTCGATAGCTCATGCCACAATTTATCCGGATGAAAAACTGTCACTCGACGATTACCCTGGGCCAGGGACAGTGCATTGAATTCAGTATTAATGTGACATCCAATCGCCAGTTCGAAATCCTTTTCGTAGAGCCATGACTGCAGTTTTTCGGATTCCGCAACGGCCTGAAGGTTTTGAAGAAGAAGCCGGTTGGATTTCTTTGTGTCCCGGAATGTTGGAACCCAGACAATCTTTCTGCCAGGTTCCGACTGCGTCAAGGGCAGAACCTTGTCAAGGCGCGGCGCTCCTCCGCCCAGGAAGTGGCGATCACTCCGCTTCGGCTTGTTTGCGTCCCAGTAATGCTTCTCCTCATCGGATGAGCATAGCAAAAAGTCGTAGTCGGTAGCCAACCACGACATGACAGCACCTTTAAGCCAGCCTTGCTTTGCTATATTGTCGGGGTGCATTGTGCCCCGCTTGACTATGTTGGCCCCGTGGCCGATGTAAATCCGCTTGCCGAGAAGCCGCCGCAGCAGGATCACAAGACAGTCAGGATCGTCTTCGCCATGCGAATAGATCAGCACTGGCGCACGGGCCAGGATAACCCGGGCACGAAAGCTGTTTCTTTGCGCGCTGTTGTCGAGGTTCAGTCCAGAGTCTGCCGCGGGTTTCCGTTGGTAGATCCAAATTATGGGTTGATCAGTCTGCCGGGATATGTAGTCAAACAGAGCAGACGCATTGTCGGACTTGATCCGCCCTCTATGGCCGGAGATCACCCACGCGTTTACGGATTTGTCCACGAAGGCTTTGGCGTACAGAAACAATCCAAGTAAAAAGGGAAATTGTACAATTTGCCATAACACGAATGGTGCTTTCTTGATCAAGCCCTGTTACCCCGAATTTCATCGCCTGATGTCACGGAAGGTTTATTGACCCCAAGCGTATCGTATCATTTATCAACGCAAGGCCGTAATCCCAATCATGTACTATTGCAGGACTAAACTTGACGTTGCCTGGCAATACAACCTCTTTGTTGTCCTCAATGGGTAATGGCGGTAGTTGTTACGACGGAATGACAATAGCAGCGCACAGCTCGTCCGTCGTTAAAACCCATAAACCAAGTCTGGAATGTCCACTTCATGAACGACCTATGGAAATTTCGTGGCTTTGTTCTGAGCTCTGTGCGCATGGAGTACGCCGTCCGCTTTAGCCGGAGCAAGATAGGTGCATTCTGGATGGTTATTTACCCACTTGCCCAGGTCGCAATTTTTGCACTGGTATTGTCCAAGGTCATTGGATCACGGCTTCCTGCCTCGGACAGCCCCTATAGCTACGCAATCTACCTCATGGCAGGACAACTGGCGTGGACGGGGTTCGCGGAAACAGTCAGCAGGTCTCTCTACATGTTCATCAACCAAGGTGCTCTGCTGAAGAAGGCGAGTTTTCCGATTTTCGTTTTACCTGTAGTCGAGTTCATCATTGGCTTCTTGAACTCAATAATCTTCTTTGTCGTGATAGTGATTATTTTTGCATTTCTCGGTCACCGCCCGACATGGATGGTCTTCCTGGTTCCACTGCTCATCGTGTTGACGCTGTTTCTGGCAATTGGAATTGGAATAGTCTTGGGTACCTTGAATGTATTTTTGAGAGGTGTGGGGCAATTGGTGCCAATCCTGTTGAATTTTGGCTTCTGGCTGACACCGATTGTCTACGTGGTGGATGTGCTGCCAGTTTGGTTACACTCTGTTCTGATCTGGAATCCCATGTACCATGTAGTTGTCGCGTTCCACGATGTGCTTGTTTTTCAAAGCGATCCGCAATGGTTTGAATTGTCAGTGGTTGTCGGCTTTGCCGCGATGGTTATGGCCCTGGCAATCAGAATGTTACACAAAGCAAGCCCAGAAATGGCGGATGTTCTGTGAACATGCTGGAAATTGAACGACTTGGCAAAGCCTACAAGTCTTACACCTCGGAATGGCAAAGAGCAGGTGAGTGGTTCGGCCTGAGCTTTGGATCATTTGAAGAAACACAAGTGCTCAAAGATGTCAGCTTCACCGTTGGCCATGGCGAAGCCATCGGCATTGTGGGCCAAAACGGTGCCGGAAAGAGTACGTTATTGCAGCTGATTACCGGAACGCTCCGCCCGAGTGAGGGGGCGGTCCGGATCAACGGTTCCATTGCAGGCATCCTGGAACTGGGGTTGGGGTTCAATCCCGAGTTGACCGGCCGACAGAACGCCTGGCATGCGGCATCAATTCTGGGGCATGGAGCTGCAGACATAAATGCCACAATGCCGGAAATTGAGACGTTCGCCGAAATCGGCCATTA
>JBPCWL010000005.1:0-2728 GCA_051009575.1 Rhizobiaceae bacterium | reverse complement strand
GTGTGTTCGAGGATGGATGCGCAATGGGACGAATCCTTTTACCGCCTTGGGTTTCGAGAATCCACTTGTTGCTATGATTTGTACGCATCCATAAGAAAACGAGTAATCTGAGTTTCCTACCCATACCGCGCACGCCCATTTTCTTACCGGAAGTAGCGAGTTAACCCGATGGCCTCGTTTCTGACGCGTAATCTGCCCGCCCTTGCAATCTTTTCATTGCTTGTGATTATTGGTGCCCTCCTCGCGTGGCATGTGTGGCGTGTACAAAAGGACTTCGTGGCGCACCAGCATGCCATCATGCAACAGTCGGTGGAGGGTGCAGCGAGCGAGGTCAAACTATTGATTGATCGACTCCGTACATCCATTTTAATGGTCGCGGACAAGAACAAGCATTGGCTGCTCAAACTTGCAGCGAACCCGGCCGACGAACAGGCCAGAAACCTCGTGCAGCAAGATCTGCTGAAGTATCTCCCCGGGCTTTACGCCTTTACACTCGCCGACAGAAAAGGTGATTTGTTGTTTGAGGATGTGAGCGGCAGAGTGATGGAGGTATGTCGTCATGATATCAAGCAATTTGTGGCACAGGGTCATCAACAGCAAATCTATGTCCATCCGGGCCCAGAAGAGCACCCGTTTATGCCCGATCACCACTTTGATGTGATGCTGCCCTGGGATTACGGTGATAACGAGAGGGGTGTGTTTTTTGTCAGTTTTGAACCCCGATTGCTGTCGTCTTTGCTGCACAACAGCCAGGTCAAGGGCCATCGACTTTTCCTGGTGCGAAATGATCAATCCAACCTGATCGAGATCGGATCTCTGGGGAGCCGTGAGGCCGATGAACGCGAAATCTGGTTGAGTCCCAATGAAATGCAACGCGTCATATACAGTCAAGCGGTAGAGGACACACGCTGGAATCTTGTTGATCTGCCCACCCAAGCCTTATTCACTTCCCATCTGAAAAACAATGTCCAAAACAGCTTGATCGTTTTTGCGGGCCTGATCTTGCTCGGTAGTGTTTCTCTGTTTCTGATCAAGCGTGAGGAAAGGCGCCGTGCAGAAGCTGAAGCGAAACTGGTGGAGTCATTGCAGAGTTGGGGTGACACGCTCGAGAAACGGGTTCAGGAACAGTTGGAGCAGATGAGCCGTCTTGAAAGACTGAAACGATTCCTGTCGCCGGACATGGCTGAATTGATCGTATCTTCCGGTGATGACTCTCGGCTACAAAGTCACCGGAGCAAGATAGCCATTATCTTTTGTGATCTTCGCGGTTTTACCAACTTCTCCGATTCAGTCGAACCGGAAGAGACGATGAATGTACTCAATGAATATCATGCGGCGATGGGAGAATTGATCGTGAGCCACAACGGCAACATCAATCACCGTGCCGCTGATGGCATCATGGTGATCTTCAATGATCCCTTGCCATGCGATGATCCCCCAGCTCGCGCTTTGCGGCTGTCCATCACCATGCGGGATCGCATGGCCGAAATTGAGCAGCATTGGCGAAAACGCGGATATCATCTTGGCTTCGGCGTAGGTCTTGCCAACGGCTATGCCACGCTCGGTTTGGTAGGCCACAAAGACAGCTACGATTACACGGCTATCGGCAGAATAGTGAACCTCGCGTCGCGTTTGTGCGACGAAGCAAAAACCGGACAAATCCTAATCACCGAACAGCTCTATGCAGACGTAGAACACCTTGTGCACACCGAACCGGTTGGCAGTGTCTCTCTCAGAGGCTTTAACCAGCCTTTCGAAGTTGTGAACGTCACGGGACTAAAGGATATTGAGGCATTACCGATTGTCGATACTGAGCAACCAGTCTCCAATGTTTAAGTGTGCAACACTGCAGCATGAACAGATTAATTGATCACACCAGGAGAGCGTCATGAACTTATATAAAAGATATTTCCTGATAGTTGGTATAGCGATAGGCCTTTTACCCCTCAGCGCAGTTGCCGAACAAGCAAGCATCGTCACAAAAATCAGTAAATACTCGGTCACTGAAACCATGGACCGACTGGAGGCAGTGGCCAAATCCAAGCAGGTTACAATATTTGCCCGCATAGATTACACAGAGATGGCAAATAGAATAGACGTAAAAATACGACCGGCCCAATTACTGATTTTTGGCCGTGGAAAGGGAGCCCCGCACATGATACAGGCTGCACCGCTGGTAGGCCTCAGTCTTCCACCAAAGGTGCTTGTCTACGAAGATATCGATGGACAGGTCAAACTCAGCTACATCATCGGGGAACAAATAAAACGACAACATAGGGTCAAAGATCGAGACGCCAAGTTCAAGGGGCTTACCAACATGCTGAACGCGGTGACTGACAAGGCCCTTGAATGATCCAGATAGGACACATTTTATATCTCTGTCCCGGAATACAGATAATGGCAAAGATTTCCGTGAGGATTTAACGAAGGCTTATTGCGACGTATCGAACCAGATAATCTCAGAGATGATCGGTCTTGCGCCTGCTCCAGACGGTCTCGAACGTGGGACCGCTCCGACGTGGTGTCTGCGACTAATTCAATTTCACTCCCAGGGCAAGGCCCACAAAAAGATGACGACGAAAAGGTACTGTAGGTCCGCTCTTGGCACTTAGCGGACTCTTTTAAACTTTACCCGGAATGTCCGCTTTGGAGCGTAAACCGGACCCTAAAAATTCTCTCGTCAATGTCGGCTTGTGATCCTAAACAGATATCCAGAAAACTGAGCAAT
>JBPCWL010000004.1:0-2640 GCA_051009575.1 Rhizobiaceae bacterium | reverse complement strand
ATGCCGGCACGGACAGCACGATTAATCAGCGACAATTTAGTCTCTTTCGGCAGTATAACATTCAAATTGTGTATACCATATATCGCTCACATTTCTAGAATTTCGATATTTTTCGACATTTATTTTGAATCCAATTAATTTTTTGTATACAAATTTATCAAGAATGTGTATCGAACAAAAATCAATTTATGTAGAAGGAATTTTGAAGTGCGCCCACAGAACGACCGACAAGGACCGCTGGCAGATCTTCGGGTCATAGAATTGGGTCAGCTGCTGGCAGGACCGTTTTGCGGGCAACTACTCGCGGACTTTGGTGCCGAGGTCATAAAGTTCGAGCAGCCCGGTGTTGGCGACCCCATGCGTAACTGGGATCAGGAAAAACCCTACGGCAAATCCCTATGGTGGCCGGTCGTGGGGCGCAACAAGAAGTCAGCAACACTGAACCTGCGCCAACCCGAAGCGCAGCAGATCATTCGCACACTGGTCAAAGACACCGACATCCTGATCGAAAACTTTCGTCCCGGAACCATGGAACGCTGGAATCTCGGATATGACGACTTGTCCGAAATCAACCCCAGACTGGTCATGGTGCGGGTCACGGGTTTTGGTCAATTCGGTCCGTATTCGGCAAGGGCCGGCTATGGTTCTGTCGGTGAAGCTATGGGTGGTTTGCGCTATGTGGTCGGCGATCCATCAACGCAACCGAGCCGTGTCGGTATTTCAATCGGTGATGAATTGGCGGCACTGCATGCGTTCATGGGGGCGTTAATGGCAATTCATGCGCGCGAGCGAACCGGCAGGGGACAGATTGTTGATAGTGCAATTTACGAGGCTGTTCTGAACATGATGGAAAGCCTTGTGACTGAGTATGACGTCGCCGACTATGTGCGCGAAAGAACAGGACCGATCCTGCCTAATGTCTCACCGTCAAATGTGTTTCAAACTGCAGACAACAAGTTGCTTCTTATCGCCGCTAACCAGAACACGGTTTTTAAGCGGCTCGCTGATGCCATGGAGCGACCTGAACTGGCAAAAAATGAACGTTATGCCACCCATTCAGCCCGTGGCAAATATCAGGCTGAACTTGATGCGCTCATCAATGAATGGACAAAGTCACTGTCCCTGGCGGCACTTGAAGAAAAGCTGGAGCGCCATGGAATTCCCTGCGGATTGATTTTTACCGCCCGAGAAATGATGGACAATCCACATTTCAAGGCCCGCAATGCCATTGTCGAGGTCGAGCACCCGGAACTGGGGCCGATAAAGATGCAGAATATTGCTCCCCGGCTCTCCGACACACCCGGCGAAATTCGCCATGTGGGACCAACGCTTGGGGAGCATAACGACTATGTATACAGCAATATTCTGGGCATCCCCGCGGAAAAGCAAAAACATTTTTACGAATGCGGAATTATTTAGAAAATGACGGGAATAGTCCCCTTGAATGATGTCGATATAAAACGGGAATTGAATTTTTTGACCGTCGAGGAGGCCGCGGAAAAGCTCGGTATCAGTCGCATTAGGGCCCGTGAGAGCGTTCTGCATGGTTTAACGCCTGCCAGACGGGATAATCAAGGGAGGCTGCGCATTGACTTGTCCCAGGTTTCCTCCCTGCAAGCGATTGGTCTGGAGCTGGAAGCCCGGGGGTCGATTGATGAAACAGAAATTCTCGATCTTCTGTTCGACGAGCTTGAGGAACTTCAGGAAACGGTGGATCAGAAAAACTCGGATATCCATCACCTGTCGCAATTCGTTGAACGCCAGGCAATGGCAATACGAAACACTGAAAAGCTTCTTGACCGGCAAGAACAACAGCAGTTGCAAATTCTGGAACTCCTGAACCGATGCCTTGCTCAACTGGAACAGGGTGCCAGTCGAACCGAAAAATTTCAGCGGATTGCCCAGCAGGCCATTGACTTGCTCGAACGTAGCGAAGAGGAGCTCGCATCCAGAACTTACCAGCGACAGGAGTTGGAGAGATTACTTTCAGGATCAATGGCCGTTTCAGAAATAGCTGTGGAAACGTCGGCACGTACAAATAAACAATTGAGTAAAAAGCTTGAAGCGGCCCTGGATTCCGCGGACAAGGCCCTCCAGTCAACAGAAGCCAGCGACGAAAAACTTCGTGAAAGCCAGGCCCTTCTGGATCGTGCCGTTACAATTGGAGAACGGCTGCAACTTCTCACCCATACCAAGAATGAAAAAGTGTTCGCAAGCCGGTCAACATCAGAACTATTCATCAATGTCCCCATCGCCGTGCTGATCAAATTATTCAGGGTTCTGACAAGCAAATTTAAACAAATCAAAACACGCCAGACGCGATCGTCTGCAATGGATTTATCCGGGGTCAAACACCCCGATTCTGAGAAATAGATTTTTAATTCATTCAAAACCAAGCGCAGAGTCAAACTGATATCATGAGTTCCACAGACGATAACGGATTATGAACAGCTTGCCAGTCTGTGCGACCGGGTTTTGATTTTTACCCGAGGGCAGATCTACGGGGAACTCACGGCACAGGAGCTCTCAAAAAATACAATCGCGGAAAACTGCTATCAATCCATGGCGGCAGGCTCCTGAGGTAGGCTCATGAATGATAATTCAAATTCTGTAACCCAAACCTACGAACAGAGAATTGCG
>JBPCWL010000003.1:0-72696 GCA_051009575.1 Rhizobiaceae bacterium | reverse complement strand
TAATCAGGGTTACGGATGTTGATTTACCAACACCGGTTGTTCCAACTACTGCGAAGTGCCGTGACAACAACTTGTCTATTTCAATTTTGGCATCGACCGACTGGTCCTGCGTAAGTTGGCCGACTTTTACTACGGTATCGCCTTCACTCTTGTAGATGATTGCAAGGTCTGTGGCCCTAATACGGTGTGCAACACAGCCCATTTGTGGATAATTCGCGATACCGGAACTGAATTTATCCTCGTTGTCCTCACTGGTATGGATAATTTCTCCTACCAGTTCCAGTTTAATATGAACCTCGTTCTGCCCCGTCATTTCCCAACTGGACTGGGCAACGTCAACCTGGCAGGTGAGCCCGACAACCCGGTTCATACCTACCTTGATGGATACCAGTTGCCCAACAGCCCAATAGTTTTCAGCATTACCATCCTCGTTGTCGACCAAAGCTGAAATAATGGCGTGTTCACCATCACACTTCACGACATGACCACGTGTACGGTCACGGCTCATTTCCTCTTTCAGCACTTGTTCGTTTTGAACATTGGTCTGATAGGTACCTTTACGTACTTCCGCAATATCTTCAGGAGATGCACCGCTTGGCGTTTCAAGCTTCGGTGTATTTTGCGGATCCAGTTTGGTGTCTTTGGCCAAAGTTGATTTTGTGGTCGTTTCCATTACCCATTAATCCCCTGGTGTTTTATTGGATAAAACTACTAGACCACAGTTAACGAGCCGTTGGGGAACATGGTTAACAACACATAAAATCCTTTACTCAAACACAATGGGGATTGCGACCCAGGATAAGGGGTATTAAGCATTACTGCGCCAACAAGAAGCGGATTTTCAAATGAATAAATGGGATTTCTGGATTGATAGGGGTGGTACCTTCACCGATATTGTCGGGCGGTCGCCGAATGGATCCCTTCACCCTCACAAACTCCTCTCTGACAATCCTGAAGCCTACCGTGATGCTGCCATCCAGGGCATCAAAGACATTCTTGGATTAAAGCAAGAAGATTCAGTCCCTTCTGACCGCGTTGGTAACGTCAAAATGGGAACGACAGTTGCAACCAATGCTCTTCTCGAGCGAAAAGGAGATCGTACCGCACTACTTATAACCAAGGGCTTTCACGACATGTTGCGGATTGGTTACCAGGCAAGACCAGATATCTTTGCAAAGGAAATTCTCAAGCCCGAATTGCTTTATGAAAAGGTAATAGAGATCGATGAACGCGTTCTGGCAGACGGTACTGTAGAAGCCGCGCCGAACCTTGAAATACTGAAACCCCAGCTTGAAGAGTTAAATTCCGAAGGGATTGATTCAATTTCGATTGCACTCATCCACGCCTGGAAATTCCACGATCACGAACAACAGATCGCAAAACTTGTCCGTTCTCTGGGGTTTCGGCAGGTTTCCGTAAGCCATGAGGTTTCGCCACTGGTCAAGTTGATTGGCCGCGGGGATACAACCGTGGTCGATGCTTATCTTTCTCCCATATTGCGACGGTATGTAGAACAGGTATCCAGCGAGTTGGGTGACGGTCCTCAACTGATGTTCATGATGTCCTCAGGCGGTCTGACCGCGGCAGATTTGTTCCAGGGAAAAGACGCGGTTCTCTCGGGGCCTGCAGGTGGCGTCGTTGGAGCGGTCGAAACATCGAAACTGGCCGGTTTCAACAAGATGATCGGATTTGACATGGGCGGCACGTCAACGGACGTCTCCCATTTCGACGGAGAACTCGAGCGCGCTTTTGAAACAGAGGTAGCCGGAGTGCGAATGCGCGCGCCGATGATGCGGATCCACACCGTTGCTGCAGGAGGTGGTTCGATTTTGATATTCAAGGACGGTCGCTTTCAGGCCGGACCGGATTCCGCAGGTGCAAATCCCGGGCCTGCCTGTTACCGCAGGGGCGGCCCCCTGGCGGTTACAGATGCAAACGTTATGGTCGGCAAATTACAGCCTGACTTCTTTCCAGCAATTTTTGGCCCCGGGCAGAATGAAAAAATTGATACAGACACTGTCACAGATAAATTTTCTGATCTGGCCAAAGAAGTTGGTTCAACTCCTGAAGAGGTTGCCGACGGCTTCTTGAAAATCGCCGTCGAAAATATGGCCAACGCCATCAAGAAGATTTCCGTTCAGCGCGGGTATGACGTAACCGAGTACGCACTTAACTGTTTTGGCGGTGCGGGTGGCCAACATGCATGTTCTGTAGCAGATGCACTGGGAATGGAAACAGTCCTGATACATCCCTTCTCCGGCATCCTTTCCGCATATGGAATGGGTTTGGCACAAGTCCGCTCTTCCCGCTCACGTGCACTTATCCAGGAGCTTGATTCCGAACTGGAATCCAAGCTTGAATCGGTAGCATCTGGGCTTCGTACAGAGACTGAATCAGAACTTTTAAAACAGGATGTAAGTGATTCTGTTATTTCATCATTCACGCGAATTCACATCCGATATGACGGAACAGATCTTGCCTTGCCGGTACCGTTTTCGCCGCTCGATAAAATGGTGCACACTTTTGAGGAACAGCATCGAAAACAGTTTGGTTTTGTATTTGAAAACAAGAAGCTGATTGTCGAAGCAGTTGAGGTTGAATCCGTCGGTGGCGGAGCCGGTCTTGCCGAAACAGATGCAACGCTGGATGCAAAGGTTCATTACCCAGATGAAACCACCCGATTATTTTCTTCGGGAAACTGGCATGATGCTGGTATTCACTTCCGCAAAAACTTGAATCCCGGTAATTGCGTCACCGGCCCAGCTCTCATAATTGAACCCCACCAAACGATAGTCGTTGAGCCCGAATGGCAGGCAGAAATCAATGCGCTGGACCACATTGTTCTTTCAAGATCCAAGGCAAAAGAACGCCAGCTCGCGATTGGCACAACCGCCGATCCGGTAATGCTGGAAGTCTTCAACAACCTTTTCATGTCGATCGCTGAACAGATGGGAGTAACGCTTCAAAATACCTCATATTCGGTCAACATGAAGGAAAGGCTCGATTTTTCCTGTGCTGTATTTGCAAGTGACGGTACACTTGTCGCAAATGCTCCCCACATGCCCGTGCACCTGGGATCCATGGACCGTTCCGTTGAGAGCGTGATTGAGAATAACAAGGGTAATATCAACCCCGGCGATGTTTTTATCCTGAATGCTCCTTACAATGGCGGAACGCATCTTCCTGACATAACAGTTGTAACCCCCGTTTTTGATGATGCGGACCGGGAAATACTGTTTTACGTTGCGGCACGTGGTCACCATGCAGATATCGGCGGCATGGCACCAGGAAGTGCAACGCCTTTGGCCACTCACGTTGATGAAGAAGGAGTGCTGATCGATAATTTCAAACTGGTAAAAGCTGGCGTCATAGATGAAGACGGAATGCGCAAAATTCTGACTGATCACCCGTGGCCAGCCCGAAATCCGGATGAAAACATGGCCGATATCAGGGCGCAAATTGCATCAAACGAAAAAGGTGTCATTGAACTTCGCAAAATGGTGGATCATTTTTCACTTCCCGTTGTCCAGGCATACATGAAACATGTCCAGGATAATGCTGAAGAAAGCGTTCGGCGCGTTATCGACCGGCTCTCGGATTGCAAATACACATACAAAACGGACAATGATCAACAAATTCAGGTCAAGATAACAGTCGACCGTGAAAAACGGGAAGCGACCGTGGATTTCACAGGCACTTCCCCGATCCGCAAAAACAATTTCAATGCGCCGGAGCCCGTCTGCCGGGCAGCAGTGTTGTATGTATTCCGGATTATGGTGGAGGCGGACATTCCGATGAATGCCGGTTGCCTCAAACCAATCAATATTGTGATCCCTGACGGATGCATGCTCAAACCACAATATCCATCTGCTGTCATCGCCGGGAACACGGAAACCAGCCAGCACGTCACAAATTGCCTTTTGATGGCTTTGGGAGCATTTGCAAACGCACCAGGCACCATGAATAATCTGACCTACGGCAATGCCCGTTACCAGAATTACGAAACAATGTGCGGAGGCGCCCCGGCTGGCAGAATGAACAGTGGACGCGGCTTCAAAGGCTCGGATGCAGTTCATGTACACATGACCAATACCCGCCTGACTGACCCAGAAGTTCTGGAAATGCGCTATCCGGTGGTTGTTGAAGAATTCAAGATCCGGAAAGGTTCCGGAGGTAGCGGAAAATTTCCCGGAGGCGACGCTGTTTCACGCACTTTGCGCTTTATGGAAGATATGACATGCGCGATTCTATCATCCTCCAGATATAACGCCCCGAAGGGGCTGGACGGCGGCGGCGATGGAGAATGCGGATCTACTGTAATTCGCCGGCTTTCGGGCGACCACGAAACTCTGAAACACTGTGATCAAACCGAGGTAAAAGCGGGGGAAGCGGTAATCCTGAATACGCCGGCAGCCGGTGGTTACAAAAAAGCCTGAACCAAATGGTGCCTGTGTCAGGCCACCTGTTGTTGTGACCTGGAATGGTCATAAGCTACGTTTATCCGGGCAAACATGTCGGATGCATATTTACGAATTTCAACAGGAAAATGTTCGGCATACAAGTCCGGATGATACCGCTTTGCCAAGACATGGTAGGCTTCCCGAACCTGATCGGGTGTCGAACTGGAGGCAACGCCGAGAACCTTTGTCCAATCGGAATTTGAAAAGGTAGCAAGACCCAACTCAGGCGTACTTTCATTTATTTTGGTAGGGGGTTCTACAGTCTTGATCTGATGTTTGGAAATAAAGATACGCTTACCATTTTGAGCCGTCATTTCAACGAATTGACCCGTATCATTAAGCAGGGTTGTTATCGAGCCGTTCAATCCGCATAACAATTCACCATTGAATTCTCTACCATCAACCAGCGTGATCGTGACTTTGGCAAACTTTGGACCTGAGCTTTTGTCAAACATATGTGCTTCCTCATTGAGCTGGCATTGCTTTTAAAAATGAAGGAGCAAGATTTATGCCAATCAACGAACCCAATAAAAAAGCCCCTTTTCCAAATAGGAAAAGGAGCTCTGTCTGTTTTCGAATTCTGGTAACCGGATTACCGGGTACTATTCAGCCGACTGAATATTAATCGCTTTGGGACCTTTGCCACGGTTGTCCTCTTCTGTTTCAAACGTGACTTTCTGATTTTCAACGAGGCCTTCCAAACCAGAAGCTTGAACTGCTGAAATATGAACAAAAATATCCTTTTCATCGCTATCCGGTTTGATGAAACCAAAACCTTTATCGGTATTGAAAAACTTTACGGTACCTGATTGTGACATGATCTAAATCCTTTCGTCGATCAATAACTTTGCAGCAATAAGCCGCGTGATAGGCAGTGCAGGATATCGAGGAAAGGTGGGAACGTTGCGCCCGTTCCGCATGCATTAAGGCTTGTTATTTATCTCGCCGCCGCCGGGGTGACCCGGTATTCCAGTCTTCTTCCTGTTCGCTATATGCCCGAACAGCGCAACACTCGCGCTATTCCGGTAAATAAGCAAGCAATATTTCAAGAATATGACGTAGCAGTAGATTAATATCAGCGATCCGGTTGTGGTGCAAAAGCGTCAGCGCGACTGTTCCTGTTTCGGTTTAACCGTCGTACAAAATTGCCAGCACGGTGAAGAATTGCCCGTCCTTTGTCGACCAATCTTGGTCTTCTGACGGATGCAGTAGTTACCGGATCAACCTTGCTGGATTGCTCAATTTTTGTGGTTTGATTTGCATCAGTCAAGAGCGGGTCCCGGGAATCCGTAACTGGTTGCGTGGCTGCTCCAACTTCTGCAGTAGGTAAGGTGTAGGGCTGGATTGTCTCAGCATTGTAAACCTTTGGATCAGGCTGAACATATTCTGGAATATCTTCTTGAGCTGTTCCAAGCCCGATAGTACCGGTCCCGTGCGAAGTTCCTCCGTCAGTCTGTGCCTGAATTAAATTTGGCTGATAGGCGGGTTTTGGTAAACCTGCATAAACAACTTCCGGCTTTGCTTCCTGTTCCAGTTGGTTTTCAGTTGCTTGTATTTCCCTGATGGCAGTAAGCATCCCCTCCTGAACCTTGGGAGAATCATCCATCCGGTTGTGAATGTATCCAAAAACATGAACGTTTTTAGCATCGCGATGCGTGTTTACATTAGTCAGCTTGCCGTAAACGGGATTGATCGAAAAATAGTTTTCAACTTTCTCGACATTGTCACCGGCAACTCCAACCGGCCCGGGGATATCTATCAGACCCATGTAGGCAATCCTGATACCTTCGCCTTTCAGGTTTCTCGCAATTGCCAGAGAAGCAAGCGCACCCATGGAGTGACCGATAAATGCAACAGATTCGGGCTTGCGGCGCCGGATTGTCGCCAAAGCATCTTCTACAGCCCCAAACCTGCGCACTTCAGCGTGAATTCCTTCGGCATTAAGCGTGTCGGCAATCTTGTTCAACCCACGGGAAAAATGCAGGTTATCATTTACAAAGGAAAAGTCTCCTGCTCCCTTGAACAGATAAACTTCAACAGCATGTGTTGGAGAAATAATACACGAAGCTATTGCCATAGCGGCAAACGGCTTGAGGACAACGCGATACATAAAACCCTCTTTTTCTTATAGAATGTCCCGCTACGCCGGGACTATGGTTCACAAAGTGTGAGCCAATGAGGTTACCAAAGTGTTACTGGGGTTTGCCGATAAAGACTGACGTGTCGTCAGATAGGTAAATTTTTCCGCGTTAAGGAAATAAACAGATACACCTTCGCGGAATTGCAAAAGTGATTCAAAACGGGTATTTAGGATTCAGGGGCGAGCATACTTTAATAATAATAGTCTCGCAGGCGTCATGGGTAAAAAACCGCTTTTTTTGAGTGCGGCATCAGCGTTAATTTTCTCAAATTATGCGCTCGCAGCGGATTCGGTCATAGTAGAACCGGAACCGACGGAATACGTGCGCGTTTGCGACGCCTACGGTTCAGGCTTTTTCTATATTCCAGGAACGGAAACCTGTATTCGTTTCAGTGGATTTGTGCGTAGCGCTTACGAGAAATTTGATATTGATGTGGATACTGGTAGCCAGTTGAATGGAGCCTTGTTTCCACTATTTGCATTTCCACCAATTGATGAATTTAATTTTGCTGCCTGGGGCACTCGCGCCCGCCTCAACATAGATACAAGAAATGAAACCGACTGGGGTACATTACGGGCAATTTACAGGTTGGAAGCAGGACAATCCAACACAGACTCAGATATAGACATGGATGTAGCCCTGATTTCGCTTGCAGGTTTTCGCGCCGGATATAGTGGCGCCAATTACTGGTCATCCAACCATGATTTCGGATGGGTGAATGCTGAAGCGGTCGGTTTCAATGCTGCAGGCATTGTCGCCGATGACGGATTTTACGGTTTTGATGATGGTACAGTGTTCGACTACACATTTGCGGAAAACGGGTTTGCGATAACGGTGGGCATAGAAGACCCTGGCACATCCTATGGCAGAGACAATTTCGGAAATACTACCAACAATGGTGGTACTGACAGCAGGGTAAACTATTATGCGGGAATTAATTATTCCGCATCTTGGGGCGGCATTTCCTTTACCGCTGCGCATGATTCGATAGCTCCGAAAATTGAAACAGCCACCTTTGGTGGCTTTTTCACCGGACACGCAATTACCGATACCGGTGGATGGGCCTACAAGGTCAGTGCCAATTTAAACCTGTCTGATTACATTTCTGGCGGCTCCGTTTGGGGAATGTACATGTATGACGGCGATTACAATACAGATTATGTTCATGCCAACGGACTACTGGAAAATCCAGATAGTGCCTGGGGCGTCGCCTATCAGATGGATTTGACCGATGAAGTGGAGTTCTGGGTTAACTACTGGGATGTGGACGGCGGCAAGGCAAACATTTTCAATGGACCTGGCTTGCCCACCTTCAACTTCTTCGGTTCCAACATCGACTTCATCGCAGGAACGGCGATCGATGAGGGTGGCGTCAGACAGTTTGGTGTCGGTCTGAACTGGTATCCCAAAGCCGCAAAAGGTTTTCATGTAAAAGCCAGCTATTTCCGTGGAGAAGTAGATAACACAGGCCACATTTTGGTCTGTAACGGCTTTTTCACCATCGCGGGGCCGCAAGGATGTAGCTTTGATTATGACGGTTATACCGTTTCTTTACGGCGGGATTTTTAGGGTTAGCCTCATTCCTTCCCGACAATTAGCACCCAGAAATGGTTGAGCCGCGGATTTTTCCCGGAAGTATTCGGTGCATAAGCGATGCCGCCAAGGGTGTAATTGCGCTTTAATAGTATTTTCCGATGTTTTGGCGAGTTAAGCCAGCCTTCAATCGCCGCTTCAATGCTGCGATATCCCACGCCAATGTTTTCTCCTGCAGACTGCTCAAAGCCGACCGCATATATACGCCTTTTGAACTTTGTGTCCGGCCCGAATTCATGCCCGAATTTTCCCGTTCGACCCATCAGATTGGCATGACGCCGCGCCGCTTGCATCAGCCGCGGATCAAGCCTGAAGGTTTTAAGAAGATGTTTTTTCCTGACGGAATTCAGTCTTTCAAATGAAGTCGAAACATTAAAATCGACAACTGAATTGTCAATCGGCTCTCCAAGCTTTTGCCTGTCACCGGAGCCCGGAAACAACGATGCTGGACTGCAACCGGCAATTACCAGAAAAAGTCCCAGCGAAATTAAACGGACCGATCGAAGATAAGAATAAGCCATTGGGTAATCATGTACCAACAGGCTTAAGAAAATATTTCACCTGAATGTCTCGAATGTGCAAGAATCGGGTGGCATTGCCCATCATCAAACCCTATTGAATTTCCTATGAGTTCTGCATCAACATCAGCATCTGCCAGAGACTGGATCATGATTGTGATCCTTGCCTTCATATGGGGCGGTTCATTCTTGTTCGGCCGTATACTCATGCTGGAGTGGCCACCTTTTACCGTTGTATTTTTTCGGGTTGGAATAGCAGCATTCAGCCTTTGGATTTTTCTGGCAGTAACGGGAAGAAAATTTCCGTTTGATGGCAAGTTCATTTGGGCCATTTTGGTCATGGGTATCCTGAACAACGTCATTCCATTTTCCCTGATATTCATTGGCCAACGCGAAATTGGCTCTGGCCTCGCTTCGGTTGTGAATGCAATGACTCCGATCTGGACGCTGATCATCGCCAACTTTCTTACAGCAGATGAAAAATTCAATAGAAACAAGATTTTCGGCATCATTTTTGGATTCACTGGTGTCGCAGTACTGATTGGCGGCGACCTTGTTCAGGGGTTGACCGCATCCGCATGGGCACAAGCGGCAGTTCTTGGCGCAACAATTTCTTATGGATTTGCAGGGGTTTATGGAAAACGGTTCAAATCCTATGACCCGATTGTAATCTCAACTGGCCAGCTGAGTGCCTCAACGTTTGTTATGCTGCCAGTCATGTTCGCGTTGGAGAACCCAACTTCAATTTCTGCACCGGATACAGAGATGATTGTTTCGATGATCGGATTGGCCGTCGTATGCACAGCAATTGCCTATATTCTGTTTTTCAAAATTCTTGCCAGTGCGGGGGCAACCAGTGTTTCACTGGTCACTTTTCTGGTTCCGGTGAGTGCTATTGTTCTTGGGGTAATATGGCTCGATGAGGTGTTGACCCTTGGCAATCTGATCGGAATGGTACTGATCCTGGCAGGTCTTATAATTATAGATGGAAGGATGTTTGGGAAGAAAATGGGGCGAAACAGCGTATAATATTTCGCCAAATTGCTTAATGAATGCAGCAATTAGAAAATTATTTCACGATCCTGTGAACAAAAATACGCTTTTTGGTGCAGTTACTTAAGGGGTGTATCACCTTTTGTGAACATGTGTTTCCTACAATATGACTTGCGAAACGGCAAATTTATCTTAGACTTTTGTACTAGGGCGGGCTTCGACCAAGGAGTTTGTGATGCAACTGGTACAAAAAGCCAATTTAGTAATCACCGTCGCAGCATTTGTATTCGTTACTGCGCTGGTCTTCGGACTGATCGGATAACGACGAAGTTCGAAGCTTTCATTTATTAGCAAGCCAGAGACTGACCGTAAGTGTTTCTTTGGCTTGCTCTCCACCAACTTTGCTTGACAACTCTTTGAACATTTGGGGATTCAATCCTGCATCCCGCATCCAAGTCTCTATTTGCTCTTTGCTAAATCCCAACCGGAGATGGGCGTGCTCTGTTCGCAAAAACTCCAGCTCATGCGGAGCAAAATCCACGATCAGCAATCTGCCATCGTCTTTCAATGCCTTTGCAGCTTCTTTGATCGCCACAGCAGGATCATCCAGATAGTGCAAAACCTGGTGAATGGTCACCAGATCAAAAGAATTTGCCTGGGTCGGCAGAATATACAAATCCCCCTGCCGAGTTTGGACACGGGATAATTTGGCATCATCCAGGCGTGAACGTGCGACAGAGAGCATGTCACGGCTTGCATCAATCCCGGTGCCCTTTTCATAAATGTCTGAAAACAACTCAAGGATCCGGCCGGTTCCGGTTCCCAGGTCAAGCATGGCCTCTATCTTGTCTTTTCCCACCATCTCAACCATGGCGGCCTCAACTTGATTTTCATCAACATGCAAAGACCGGATGGTATCCCATTCAGCAGCACTGTTCGAGAAATACTCCGCCGCTCGCTCGGACCTTCGTTTTCGGACCGCTGCCAGACGTTCCTGATCCCTAGTGACCTGAGCATCACTTACGTCAACCTGTTCAATGAGGCTTGATATAATCCCCGCTCCCACACCCTGATCTACCAACCGGAAATATGCCCATGCACCTTCCTGATACCGCTCAAGCAGGCCTGCCTCGCTCAGTAATTTTAGGTGACGGGATATTCTTGGCTGGGATTGGCCGAGGATTTCCGTCAGGTCTGAAACCGTCAGGTCACTTTCCGCAAGCAGCATTAGTAACCGCAACCGAGTTGGTTCTCCCGACGCTCGCAGAAGATTGACCGTTTGATCCAGTGAAAGGGGCGTATTTTCCAGCAAGGTTTGCAACATCAATAAAGCACTTCAAACATAAATATATGTTTATATGTAATAAATACTGATTTGCAACCTAATTGGCCCGGCGGAGTTAACGCTAAGAGCTATTGAAGTCGTAAGCACATGATGCCCGCTAGTGGTAAGGACATTTATTGTCTGCCCGCAAACTGACGGGAGATTACAAATTTTGTACCCGCGCTTGATTACGCTGCCGACCTCATTTACCGGTGCAAAAGAGACGTAACATCGGTGAAACCGGAAAGCTTCGTGAAATCAACTGCACGCCAAAATGAAATCCGGAAAAGATTGAGAATCTTGGTTCCAAGTGCATCAATGGATGATTTCATTGCGATGGAAAAAATTGCCATGGCGGGACACCTGCGGCACCTGCCGCCGTCAATATCTGCCTGGCAGGCAGTTACTACCCGTGCTCGTCATGCATATACTGACTATGACCAATTGCTTGATGATGGCTATGATGTGGAATCCGCCCGTCATTTCGTTTTAGATGATATTAACGGTAAGCTGGGCGAATGGGGGTGTGCCGAACAGATATCCGAACACGAAGAGTGAACAACTGTTTGATATTTACAGGTGGCAAACTGCCATTGAAACCCCATATTCTCGTTGATCCAAACTTGTATTGAGGTAACAAATTGACACGTCTTTCCGATTTTCAAATTACAAACAAATGGCCAGCAGAACATCCTGACCGAATTCAACTTTATTCCCTGCCCACACCAAATGGAATAAAGGCATCCGCAATGCTGGAGGAATCCGGCCTCGCTTATGAACCTCATTTAGTGAACTTCGGTACAGATGACCAACTAACGCCGGAATTCATGTCGCTGAACCCCAACAATAAAATTCCCGCAATCATTGATCCCGATGGCCCAGGTGGAAAACCGATAGGACTTTGGGAATCAGGCGCCATCCTGATTTACCTGGCAGATAAATCAGGGAAACTGCTCTCAAATGATCCCGCCAAGCGTCTTGAAACCATCCAATGGTTGATGTTTCAAATGGGAGGCGCTGGTCCTATGTTTGGACAATTCGGATTCTTCCACAAGTTTGCGGGGAGTGAAATTGAAGACAAGCGTCCTTACGAGCGATACCAAAATGAATCCAAGCGCCTTCTCAACGTAATCAACGGGCAGTTGGAAAAGTCAGAATACATTGCGGATGGCGAATACACGATAGCGGATTTGGCACTTTGGCCCTGGGTACGTACTCTGGGTGGGTTTTATGATGCAGCGGACGCGCTTGAACTAGACAATTACCCTGCAATCGGAGATTGGCTGGAAAAATGCAGTTCCCGGCCTGCATCTCTAAAAGCCATCAAAATTCCTGCAAGGGATTAGGCAATGTTCCTGCCTGTCACAACACTGGTTGCAGTAATTATTGCTTCCCTTTTTGTTTTTCTAAGCGTTCGTGTGATCGGCGAGCGCAGGTCAGGCAAAGTGCCAATTGGCGACGGCGGGAATGAAACCTTGCAACGACGTATTCGCGGACAAGCCAATTTGGCCGAATATGGCCCGATTGGCTTGTTTTTGATTTTCCTTGCTGAACTGCAATCGACAGGGTCAATCCTTTTGTTGCCATTGGCTGCAATCTTTGTCGCCGGAAGACTAATGCACGGTTATGCGTTCGGATTGAAAGAACACGCTGTCAGATCAAGAGTTCTGGGAATGCAGTGTACATTGTTGGGAATTGTTGCCCTGATCAGCCTCAATCTTTGGGTTCTGTTGCTGAATTTCATACGGTAAACGATGTAACTCAACAAAACACCGGCTGAGTTGCGGTTATTCATAAATCCATTGCGGCCAAATACGGGCTGTAAATGTATCCCCTGTGTGGATTTCCCCTTCACGTTCAACCCATGCAACCAGTCCCCGTTTCATGTGGGCGGCATCTTTGAATTGAAGCGCGAGATCCGTTTGCGCATGATCTTCAGCTTCATTTGCCACGTGCCGCGCAATCGATCCACCAGCACACCTGCACGGTGCGTTGTATCCGTCGATACGCAACGTAACACCAGAATCAAAAAGGATTAATGTCCGCGGCGGCAAATAACTCATGTTCGCTACACCTTCAAAGACAAGGTTTGCTCCAATCCATCCCGCATCAACGGCATCCAGCCCCATGGCAGGCGCAATCTCGGCCAGTTCTTCTTCGCTGAGGATCGATATCTGGCGTTCATTGCGCATTTCAGTTTCGCGGCGGTACCAAGGTTCCCTAGCACCTGATGCTCGCGTCAACCCTTCGTGGAAATCTCCTTTGATGCCGCCGTAACCGAGTATCAGCTTGTCTACATCTTTCGTAACAAAATCATCACCATCTGCTCTGAGTACGCGGGTGACTTTCCCATTCAGTTTTTTAGCTGGAACTATTTTCATGACTTGACGGCCTTTCTGGCACAAATTGGTAATTCATACTTGCCAGTTATAGATTTTCCATTCACGTTTGGCGACAAATTATGGAGGTTCAAATGAACGACAAACCGATCGTTGCCCTTGATATGCCGACCGAGGAGGAACCGCTTACGGATCGCCAAAGGGCTTATCTGGACATATGCAATGAAAAGCTCGGTTTTGTGCCAAATGTCTTGAAGGCTTATGCTTGGCATTCCACAAAGTTTGACGGTTTTACGGGCCTTTACAACGACCTGATGCTTGGTGAATCAAACCTCTCGAAACTCGAACGCGAGATGATTGCTGTTGTCGTTTCCAGTGCCAATCATTGTTATTATTGTCTAACGGCTCACGGTGCCGCAGTGAGGCAGCTATCAAAAGATCCAAAGCTTGGTGAGCAACTGGTAATGAATTACCGCACTGCTGAACTGGAACCCAAACAACGGGCAATGTTGGATTTTTCCTGGAAACTGACAAAAGACCCGGTAGGAATTGATGAACCCGACCGGCAAAACCTCAGAGACGCTGGCTGGAGTGATCGGGATATCTGGGACATTGCTGCAGTCGCTTCGTTTTTCAACATGTCGAACCGGATGAGTGCAGCCACCGACAAGCAACCCAATGACGAATATCACGCTATGGCCAGGTAGCGGAGCTTTCCCGGGATTGTCTAGTACCGCTTATACTACTGAAGCGTGTCGACGTCATTTTGGGTGACAACATAAGTTGCAGTAAATGTCACCGAATCTCCCGGGGCAAGCGTGTCCCAATTGCCGTTTGTAGCCGCGTCAACCGAATCCCCGAGTGGCACAACGTCACTGGTCAGGGTTTCGTTGTCAGGTGTTGGTGTCGGCCCAGAACCTCCATGCGCATCGGAAAGTGCGACATTTGAAAGAAACTGGTCACCATCATTTGTAACCACATAGGTGTAGGTGACAGTCTGCCCGGCTGCCACATTGACGGTCAGATCCGCAGTCTTGGTCACCGCAAGCGAGGGATTTCCAGGAGTTACAGTTATTGGAATGTTGTCCGTATCGGTTATTCCACCGCCGGTTACGGTGAATACCAGGGTATCCGGCCCGCTGTAACCAACGTTGGGTGTATACACCATGTTGTTCATCGCTGTATTCACCTGCGTTGGTGTGCCGGTAAACGTCACCGTTGCGGTTCCGTCTGCACCACCGGTGATTGTTACGGACCCCGGCGAACCAAGATTGATGATTCCGTTTGTAACTGTGAGCGTAACGGTCATCGCAGCTGTCGTATTCGTCGCCGTTTGCGGTGCATTCGCACCAGTCAGTGTAAGCGTGTAATTCTCCAACACTGATTGAGCAACCGGTGATATCGTGATTTCCTGAAAGTCAATGTTGTCCCAAACAGCAACTCCACGTCCCAATTGGGAATCCTGTGCGAACACACCAGGACCAATCGTATTCACTCCGGCAGCGAGCCTTGCAACTCCTGAAAGATTCGTTGCGCCGGTTGCATTTGTCACAACTCCGGGAGCATTTTGCACCGATGCCACTAATGCGCCGGTCGTCGATATCCGAAAGTTCGTCGCATTGATCCGGAACAAAGGCCAATCCCAATCTGCCACGTCAGTGGAAGTATAACTGACCAGTTGATAAGACAGGAAGCCGGGGTCTCCGGCTGTAAAAGCCTGGGTTGCAAGCGTCGTCGAAGCGCCACCACCATTGTCATCACTGTTCGCAGTGAGCTGGCCTGCAGCAAACACCAGTGAGCTGTCGGCAGGTGCTGTCAAGGTCCATCCGGTTGCTCCCGCACTGAAATCACCATTGACTATCTGGCCAAAAGCAGCGGAGGAAAACAGGCAACACAAAGCAATTGCCGGAATCCAAACCCGCCAAAAATAAACATTCCGAAAAGTCTTTGCCGGGTTCTGATACACTTATCCGGAACTCCAAGCCGTTTTCAGATCTATCCCCAACCTGCAATCACAGTATAAGGTTGACGGGTATCTATCCGCAATCAACGTTTGCCATCCGGGGTTTCGTCAGTTGTTTTATCCACAGGTGTTGATTTTGCGCGACTTTCGGATTCACCAATTTCTTGGTGTTCCATCCCAGTCTATAAAGGTTCCGGTTTGCTCAAATGTCAGGTTTTCTGCGACCTTCAAAACCCCCTCCGCGCTTTCCCGGGGTGTGATCTCTGCCCCCGCACTTCCCATGTCGGTTTGCACCCACCCAGGATGCATGGCGACAACAGTAACACCATCTTCGCGCAGATCAGTTGCCAAGCCTTGCGTCAACTTGTTGAGTGCTGCCTTGCAGGCACGATAGGCGATGCGATCAGAAGCCGAAAATTCCGTCCGCCCCATTTTGGAAGATATATTGATCAGGCGAGGATTCTTGCCTTGCCTCAATTGCGGCAAAAAAACTTGCGTGATTTTCAGGGGAGCCATCACATTGGTTGCAAATGTGCCGACAAAACCATCAAAGTCCATATCTAGGGTTGATTGCCGGTCAGGCCCGATAATCCCGGCATTATTGATCAGGATGTCAATCGGTTTTTGAAGCGAATTGGCCGCCTCTTCAATCGCCAGATAATCAGTTACATCGAATTTTAGCACCGTCATTTGCGGCAGTTCCTGCGCTAGATTGCGCTGCACTTCGACAGACCTTACTGAACCAATGACACTCCAGCCTTTTGCAACGGACTGGCGAGCCAGTTCAAGCCCAATCCCGCGTCCGGCACCCGTAATCAATATGGTAGTCAAGTTTCCTGACTCCGTCTTAGTTTCACTGCTGTAATCGATTCATCAAGTTCCACATCATCATAGGTCAAAACCTTATCCACGGCCACATCGCGAAGAAGTCTGACATTTCCCGTCAACCCTAAAGGCAACATATTTCCGGCCAATGAGGTTGCCGCGGGCCGCAACTGGCCAGCAACCGTATAGCCCCCCTCCCCGTCCAGCATTTCTCCGGCTTTCAAATTGCGCTTGGCAACGGCAACCACGTCACCACGAAATTCCCGGGCAACACCTGTCGCTTCGGCTCGAATGCCAACACTTGCAACAGACATACCGAGTTCTAACCCAATCAGATGCCATTGTTTGTACAGGCACATGAAACGGCCAGTATCATCTGTTTTGACCTTGTACTCTTCGAGACACTTCTTCTGGTACTCAGTTTCTGTCTCCACCACCACAAAAACACCCATCCGGATGTTATGATCAAATTCAGAACCATCCGGCTTGAGGCCGTTGATTACCTCAACCATTCCTGAGTGTTCGAGCGCCCCTCCAACAGCATTGGGTCTCATCAAATTCGGAATATCATCAATGGCACCAAGCGGGTAGGTAAGACCGGCCGAAGGAACATCCAATCCGCAGGCATTTGCGATTGCCGCACTTTCAATTGCTGGTTTGGTTCCATCCAGGAATGAATTGAACATCTTCGGATTCATTCTACCACGTTCAGCAACTTCTCGCGGCACGCCCCAATGTTCCCAGATTGTATCTGGAGTAGAGAACCGGAATTCCGGTTTCCATTTGTGCCCTCTGCCAGCAGCCGCGACCTTGAAACCACAGGTCCGCGCCCAGTCCACCAGGTCACAGGTCATGGCAGGTTGATCGCCGAACGCCATGGAATAAATAACTTCCGCTGATCGAGCCTCATTTGCCACCGCAAGCCCGGCAAAAGAATCTAGTTCCACTGTAGCGCTCACGACGTGTTTTCCATTCGCGAATGCGGCAAGCACATGATCTGCTGCAACCACTGGGTTGCCAGTTGCTTCGACGATGACATCGATCGCGGAACTCTGGACCAAGGCTTCGTAACTATCTCCAACATGGCTTGTTCCGTTTTTGCAGGCTTCTTCAAACGAGGATGCAGAAAAACGCTCAGCTTCCCAGTGCACATTTGCAAGATTTGATTTTGCTTGTTGCACGTCCAGATCAACGATGCCCAAAACATGAACACCTGGTATGCGAATCACCTGTGATAAAAACATGGAACCGAATTTGCCCGCGCCAATTACTCCCACTCGGACTGGAGCGTTCTTAGCTTCGCGTTCCTGGAGAAGTTGATGGAGACCCATGCCCGCGTGATAGCCAATTACAGAGGATTACTCAATCAATTTGATGCAATTGAACCATCGGAAAATGCCAACAAACAGTAATAAATTTACCAGACGGAATATTTTTCTGAAAAACATGCGCCATCTTTAATGAAAATCAGCGTAAACGTTTGATTTCTATTATCAAATTTTCACATATTAGAAAAATTCGGGGTCATGTATTAATATTTGCAGATTTAAAAGTAATTTGATACATTAATAATAGTGGTATCATTATTTGTTTCATAACAATATATACTACAAGTGGCTGGATTCTCCCCCGTTTCTAGCCACTTTTTTATAACAAGTATTTTATTTGAATATACATTATTTATTTTTTAATCATTGTTACTCAAGTTATTAAGAATAGGCTCCCTCAAATATTCATGCACTAGAAGGGTGCCTGTGACGGCCGACCGTTCCCTGTGTCCTGCGGTTGGCCGTCCCTCCCAAGAATACTTTCCTCACCGCGTCAGCCGTTTGTAGGTCACCCGCTTTGGATTGACCGACTCAGGCCCCAGCCGTCGGATCTTGTCCTGTTCATAATCCTCGAAATTGCCCTCAAACCACTCCACATGGCTGTCGCCCTCAAATGCAAGAATATGGGTGGCAAGGCGGTCAAGGAACATCCGGTCGTGAGAAATGATAACCGCACAACCTGCAAAATTCTCGAGGGCATCCTCAAGAGCTGCAAGCGTTTCTGTATCAAGGTCGTTTGTCGGCTCATCCAGTAAAATGACATTGCCACCGGATTTTAACATCTTGGCGAGGTGAACGCGGTTGCGCTGACCTCCAGAAAGCGTTCCAACCTTTTGCTGCTGGTCACCACCCTTGAAATTGAATGACGAACAATAGGCACGCGAATTCACTTCATGGCGACCCAATTTGATGATGTCACTGCTTTCAGATATTTCTTCCCAGACGGTTTTGCTTCCATCAAGTGCATCACGGCTCTGATCAACATAGGAAAGGTTCACTGTGTCACCAATTCGGATTTCGCCACTGTCCGGCGCCTCTTGTTTGGTGATCATGCGGAACAGTGTTGATTTACCAGCACCGTTCGGTCCGATCACTCCAACAATACCGCCAGGCGGTAGCGCAAAGGAAAGATCATCAATCAACAATCGGTTGCCATACCCCTTTCGGATGTGATCGGCTTCAATCACCACATCACCGAGACGTTCACCTACAGGAATGATGATCTGCGCATTTTGAGGTGTCCGGTCATTTGCTGCCTTGACCAGTTCGTCATAGGCTTTGATACGCGCCTTGGATTTTGCCTGACGGGCTTTTGGGCTTGAACTAATCCACTGACTTTCTGCAGCGATGGCTTTTTGACGTGCTGCCTCTTCTCGGCCCTCCTGTTTCATCCGTTTCGCTTTTGCTTCGAGATAGGCGGTATAGTTACCTTCATAAGGAATGCCCCTGCCCCGATCGAGTTCCAGAATCCATCCAGTTACATTGTCGAGGAAATAGCGATCGTGAGTAATCATCAACACGGATCCCGGGTATTCCCGCAGATGTTTCTCAAGCCATGCAATCGTTTCTGCATCGAGATGGTTTGTGGGTTCGTCCAGCAGCAACAGATCCGGTTGGGAGAGCAACAGTTTGCACAATGCTACCCGGCGGATTTCACCACCTGACAAACTCTCAACACCAGCTTCACCAGGCGGGCAACGCAGTGCATCCATTGCCATTTCAACCTGACTGTCGAGATCCCAAAGATTCTGTGCATCGATTATGTCCTGAAGCTTGGCCCCCTCTTCAGCCGTTTCGTCGGAATAATTCATCATCAGTTCGTTATACCGATCGAGGATGGCCTTCTTGTCGGCCACCCCTTCCATGACATTTTCTGCAACCGTTTTGCTTTGGTCGAGTTGTGGCTCCTGCGGCAGGTATCCGCAACTTGCTCCTTCTGCCAGCCATGCTTCACCGGTAAATTCCTTATCAAGGCCGGCCATAATCCGCAGAACTGTTGATTTACCTGCACCATTGGGCCCCAGAATGCCGATCTTCGCATCCGGATAGAAGGACAGGTGGATATCTTCCAGCACCTTTTTGGCACCATAAGATTTTGAAAGTCCGGACATGTGATAAATGAACTGGCGGGCCATTGCGTGGAAACTCCGTTAACGGGCAAACTTGTATTGAAAAAATCAGACAACCGTTTACGCTCTAGTACGGGTAAATTCAAGCGCAGCATAACTGCCGGCGGGAGGCAAAATTGGCATGGGTATAATCTTGTTTGGTATAGCGCTTATTTTGGCCGGCGCAGCCGGGATTTATAGTGGGTATTCTGGCGACGATGCAGTGATCGCAGGTAGCGGCTGGGGCGCGATGATAATTGGAACCCTGATTACCCTGTTCGGCTTTGGCAAACGAACCAGCGACCGGGTTGAAAATCCCGATCCGGAATCTGCAGATCATGCCCATGCAGAAATCCGCGCGCTGGTTCAATCAATGGGAGTAATAGCGGTCGCCGATAAGAAAATCCGGGATCAGGAGATTGAAACAATCGCGCGAATTCATGAACAAATGCTCGGCATTGGTATAACAGACGATGAAATCCGTGAAATCCTCTCTGAGTTCACGGAAGACTTCGACATTACAAAACGCCTGGCAAGAGATCGCGGCCGGATCAGCCCGATGATGAAACGCCTGATCGTTCAGTCCTGCCATCTGGTGATGATCAGTGACCTGGAGATTGTCCGTGCTGAGGAAAACAGGATTCACGAAATCGGCTTGGCACTTGGATTTGACCCTTCAGAAATTGAAGATCTGATCGCATCTGCCGGTACATGAGGCAATCAACAAAGTAGCAGGTTCTTTGCTTTTGATTAACGGGTAAACCGTAGACTTCCTCCAAATAGCAGGAGGCTATCCCGGTGTCGGCCCAAAAACCGCAACAAACCAGCAACCAAAATGACAATGGGTTGCGGCGCATGTTTTCGCGCGATTCCTTGAAGATGGCCTTTGCCATGGCTGTTGTTCCGAACATCCTGTTTGTTGCAACAAGCCCTCTTTTTCTTGCTGAACGTCTGATTTCTCCCCTTCTATATGTCGCTGTAGGACTACTTTCGCTGATCCTTCCGACCTGGCTCGGGATTACGCTTTTTCTCCTGGTCGCAATCGTAGATCTTGGGCTGATCACAATGTTCGCATTCCATTTGCCGATCAACGTGGCGATTGATTCAATCCGGTATACAACTGCAATTGATGTAGGTGCTTCTCTGTTCTACATCGCCGTTGTTTCGGGTCTGCTGTTCACGACCCTGTATTCGTTTTATCTCATCAAGCGAAATCGGTTTCGATTTAGGGCGGCCTCACCCATCCCGGCAGTAATAATTGCGATGTCGCTCAGTTACCACGACTGGACAAATACCTATCCTTACTTCGTGCAGCCGGGGGGGAACTTCGACAGCGCGCGAATTCAGGGTCGGCTAACCGACGAGACAATCATTCGCCAGCGCAAAAACCTGCTTATTGTGATGGTGGAAGGGCTCGGAGCATTTGTAGACGACAATCACCGCGCATTGTTTGATGAAAAGTTGACCGCAAATCTACCTGAAAACCGATTTACATTTACCCGGGGAAACAATTTCTTCAAAGGATCAACAACTGGGGCTGCTGCCCGTGAATTGTGCGGGTTTTGGGGGGATTATCTGGATTTTCTTGAGAATACTGAAATAGACTCGGAAATGTGCCTTCCGAATATTCTGGCTGACCATGGCTATAAAACATCAGCCTACCATGCTTTTGGCACTCACATGTTCCTCAGGGATCAATGGTATCCAAAAATTGGTTTCAAAAGCCTGCATTTTCAGGATGAACTTTTGCAGGAAGCTGGTGAAAAATTACCCGGAAGATGTGGCAGCGTGTTCAGTGGGCTTTGCGATCTGGAAGTCGCTGATCTTGTCAAATCTGAATTGACGAATGACGAAGATGATCCCAAGTTTGTTTACTGGCTGACACTGAATACCCATATTCCCTACGTGAAAGAGATAAACGGTCCATTGCAGTGCAATTCCGCAAATGCGGCTATTGGTAATGACACTGTGTGCGAACTAACCGAGCTCTGGTTGGAGGTAATGGAAAAGGTCAATGAAATTGCCACAGATCCTAACTTGCCGCCGACCGACATTCTGATAGTTGGAGACCACCACACACCGCTTTGGGAACGCGACGCGAAGGATCATTTCATATTGAACAAGGTTGACTGGTATTTGCTGCGGGACAACCGCAAATCTGAAACCACTACTCTTGCATTAAATTGACTACCTATTGCCCGATTGCAGCTTAGCTCCTAGTAATAGGATCAACGAAATGCAAAGGCCGCAAACACCATTGAAAAATCATCCGTTTAAGAGCCAGATGATCAAGAGTTCGTCGGGCGCAAATCTCAATCTTTATACCACAAGGGCCGAAGTCGATCCAAAGGCCGTTATACAGATTAGCCACGGCATGAGCGAACACGCCGCACGTTACGAGCGGTTTGCCAATGCACTGGCCAGCAATGGCTATCATACAATTGCACATGACCACCGCGGACATGGAAAAACGACTGCTCCGGACGCCCCGATCGGACAGTTTGCAACGCAAGATGGATGGAACAAGGTGCTGGCCGATGTGGATGCCGTAAACGGCTACGCCCGAAAGACTTTTCCAGACTTGCCGGTTTGTGCATTCGGCCATTCAATGGGGGCAACCATTGCCGCAAGCTATGTCTTGAATTACCCCTTGCGGGCGGATGCAGCAGCGATTTGGAATGGTTCGATGACCGGTTTTTTGCCAAACCTGCTGGTTCAGGTTCTGAAAATCGAACGCATGTTGAAGGGTTCCGATGTAGTCAGCACCTGGGGAGATGTTTTGACTTTTCAGGCATGGAATAAGGCTTTCAAACCTAACAGGACGCAATCTGACTGGCTTTCCCGCGATCCCGACGAAGTGGATAAATACGTGGCTGATCCTCTATGCGGATTTTCAGTCAACATCGGATTGTGGCTTGATCTGCTGGGCGGTTTGAATGATCTTTCAGACATGGACAAAATTAACTCGATTAGGAAGGACATGCCATTTCATGTACTCGGCGGAGCTGTAGATCCCTGCTCTTCGCATAGCAAAGCGGTCAACCAGTTAGGTGACCGATTGCTGAGTGCAGGCTTGACCGATATCACCAAAATTGTCCTGCCGGAAACCAGGCACGAATCCCTGAATGAAGTTAACCGGGATGAGACAACCGCCCAATTCATCAAATGGCTGGATGAGCGCTTTTCGAAATGACAGATAACCTTCAGGATATCCGCGAAAGCGTGGCCGCTCTCTGTGCTAATTACGGAGAAGATTACTGGCGGCAACTGGATACTGAACACGGTTACCCGACCGAGTTCGTAAGCGAAATGACACAGGCGGGTTTCCTTGGCTGCCTGATCCCCGAAGAGTATGGCGGTACGGGCCTTGGCCTTGTGGAAGCTTGTGCAATTCTTGAAGAGATTTCCCGAAGAGGTGCCCATGCTGGCGCCTGCCACGCGCAGATGTACGTCATGGGTTCGCTACTGCGCCATGGCAACAAGACACAAAAAGAAACGTATCTTCCGAAAATTGCAACAGGCGAACTGCGTCTGCAAAGTTTCGGCGTCACGGAACCAACTACCGGAACCGACACCACAAAACTCAAGACCCGCGCCGAACTCAAAAACGGGAAATGGGTTATCAATGGCCAGAAAGTCTGGATATCCCGCGTCCAGCATTCAGACTTGATGGTGTTACTCGCCCGCACCACCCCACTAGATAAGGTTGAGAAGAAAACAAGGGGCCTTTCCGCTTTTATCGTCGATCTTCGAGAAGCAAAGGGCAATGGACTGGAAGTCCAACCAATTGATGCAATGATCAATCACCATGCCTGCGAACTCTTTTTCGACAACCTCAAGATTCCGGAAGAGAATCTTCTCGGCAGCCTGGATGAGGGTTTCCGGGTCATTCTTGATGGCATGAATGCCGAGCGCATCCTGATTGCATCCGAATGCATTGGAGACGCCCGCTATTTTCTTGACCGCGCCACTACCTATGCCTGCGAAAGGGTCGTGTTTGACCGACCAATCGGTTCAAATCAGGGAATACAGTTTCCGCTCGCCAAGTGCCATGCAAACATGGAAGCGGCAGCACTGATGGTGGACAAGGCCGCCAATATGTTCGACGCCAATGAAAAATGCGGTGCGGAAGCCAATATGGCCAAGTTACTTGCAGCAGAGGCAAGCTGGAATGCGGGCGATGCATGCATGCAAACCCTTGGTGGGTTTGCGTTTTCAAAAGAATATCATGTGGAACGCAAATTTCGGGAAACAAGGCTTTATCAGACTGCACCAATCTCAACCAATCTCATTCTTTCTTATCTGGCCGAACACGTGCTCGGGCTCCCACGGTCTTTCTGATGGCTTTACCACTTGAAGGATTGCTGGTTGTCGCAGTTGAGCAGGCCGTTGCGGCCCCGTTGTGTTCTGCACGGCTGGCAGACGCCGGTGCCAGGGTGATCAAGATTGAACGTACGGAAGGCGATTTCGCACGTGGATATGATGTGGCCGCCAAAGGTGACAGTTCATATTTTGCATGGCTCAATCAGGGCAAGGAATCCGTCGTCCTCAACTATCGCGAAGATGAAGGCAGGGCGCTGCTGGAAGCGATGTTGGCAAAAGCGGATGTTTTCATCCAGAACATGGCCCCAGGCGCGCTTCAACGCGCTGGGTTCGGCTCAGCAGAATTGCGGGACCGTTATCCCAATCTGATCACCTGCGATATTTCGGGATATGGCGAGAGTGATGCGCTATCCATGATGAAAGCCTACGATTTGCTGGTACAAGCAGAAAGCGGGCTGGTATCAGTTTCCGGTGGTTCGAACGAAATGGGCAGGATCGGAGTCTCAATCTGTGATATCGGCGCTGGTGTAACAGCCCACTCCGCCGTTCTGGAAGCCCTGATAGAGCGCGGTAAAACAGGCAGGGGTTGCGGCGTGGCTACTTCCCTGTTTGAAGTTGCATCCGAATGGATGGCCGTACCGTTGATCCACGCGGATTACGGTAAAGGCGCGCCAAAACGCGCAGGCCTCAATCACCCTTCGATTGCTCCCTATGGGGCCTATCGCACCGAAGAAGGAGATGAAACATTAATCTCCATCCAGAACGAACGGGAATGGGCGATCTTGTGCGCTGAGGTTTTGGATAAACCCGAAATGGCGGCCGATGCGCGGTTCGGTTCCAACAACTCGCGTGTCGACAACCGTCCCGCTCTTGATGCAGAAATCCTGGAGGCAACCGGCACAATGAATTCAGGCAAATTCCGTGACAGACTGGGCAAGGCCGGAATTGCATATGGTGCTGTCAATTCCGTAGATGAATTATCCAGCCACCTCGCCCTTCGCCGTACTGAAATTGAAAATTCCAAAAAACAGGCGCTATCCATTCCTGCCACCCCTGTCCGCTGGAGCATGTTTCCGCGCAAATCGGCGGGACCAGTGCCTGGAATTGGAGAACACACGGACAATATCCGGATGGAATTTTTGGATTGAAAATGCGCTTACCCGCCAATTGCCGGAGAGGATAGACAATGACAAACCTTGTTGTTCCCGCCACAGTTGACGGCGAAATACTGGTTTGTTCTGAAGGCCTGAGTTTCTGGGGCGGAGTAGACGCCGCTACCGGAACCGTAATTGATGCCCACCACCCGCAATGCGGAAAATCGCTGACTGGCAAGATCGTATTGATGCCGACCAGCCGTGGTTCCTGCACCGGCAGTGGCGTACTTCTGGAACTGGCCATGAATGGCAGGGCGCCAGCTGCTTTGATATTCCGCGAGCACGAAGACATTCTCACTCTTGGAGCCTTGATTGCGACCAACATGTTCAATCATCCTGTCGCAGTGGTGCATCTTTCTCCGGATGAATACGACAGATTGACCGCTAAAATAGAGGCAAAGATAAACGGACATGAGCTCATATCGGAAGGCATTTGCATCAATCTTAATCCCGTGAAAGCGACTGATCTTGTTCTCTCCGATGCAGATCGCGACATGCTGGCCGGCAAAAATGGCAATGCAGCCAAGCTGGCAATGGAAACACTGTGTACCATGGCTGCAGCCCAAAATGCCAGGAGCCTTACAGACGTTACCCGCGCACATATTGACGGTTGTATCTATGCAAGCCCTGCCAATCTGGTTTTTGCGAAGGCAATGGTCGAAATGGGCGCCAAGGTACGAATTCCAACAACCATGAACGCAATTTCGGTTGATCATGCCAATTGGCGGAGCCAGAACGTACCTCTGGATTTCGGGCTGCCGGCCAGTCAGTTGGCGGACTCCTATGTACAGATGGGCGCACGTCCGAGTTTTACATGTGCACCCTATTTACTTGAAGAGCCTCCAGGCGTGGACGAAGAAGTAGGATGGTCGGAATCCAACGCGGTAATTTTTGCCAACAGTGTTCTGGGTGCGCGAACCGCAAAACATCCCGACTTTCTCGACCTGTTTATAGCCATCACAGGACGAGCGCCCCTATCCGGCGTTTACTGCGGGGAAAACCGGATTGCGCAAATCGTGATCAATGTCGAAACTCCGGAAAATTTTGACGATGCAATTTGGCCGTTGCTAGGCTGGATTTCAGGCCAAATGGCTCCAGACCGCATTCCGCTATTAAAGGGTCTCGAAAACACAACACCTTCTCAGGATGATCTGAAGGCACTTTGCGCTGCATTCGGTACAACGTCAGCGGCTCCGATGTTGCATGTCGCTGGAATAACGCCGGAAAGCAACCGCCCTCCGGTTGATGGCGCTGCACACAAGTCCCTAACACGGGAAGACCTCGCCCGGGCCTGGACTGATCTAAATACCGGTGGAACGAAAATCGAGCTGGTTGCACTGGGCAGTCCGCATTTCTCACTTGATGAAACCCGATTGTTTGCAGGACTCATGAATGACCGGAAATGCCATGAAGATACTTCGGTCATTGTGACGCTTGGCCGTGACGTCTGCAAGGCTGCAAAAGAAGCGGGCCTAGTATCACGACTGCAGGATGCCGGCGTCAAGGTTATCACTGATCTTTGCTGGTGCTCCATCTCCGAACCGGTATTTCCACCAGGAACCGGAAATTTGATGACCAATTCCGGAAAATACGCCCACTATGCGCCGGGACTGTGTGGCAGCACAGTAAGGTTTGGAAGTCTCGAGCAGTGCGCTGATGCGGCTCAAACGGGTTATGCGCCGGACGAACTCCCCGACTGGCTTAAATGAGGTCGAAAAGCCTTGTAAATCAAAACAATTGCAGCCAACTGCGCAACCACCACTGCAGGCCAAATCAAGCCCAATTGGGGATCAAGGTATTTCTGAGGTCCGAACGAAAGCAATGCCAGTAATGCCGCAAGGACACAGAAGACCCTGCCCGTATTCGTCGCCGTTACCCTGAAAACAATTGCTGAAGCAGCGGCAGACAGCGACACCGCTAGGAATGGGGCAATCCCAAAGAGAGGTATTATTTCGGGTGGATGCGGGCGTGTCCCGGCAAAAAGCGCTGCAAGCATGACAACTTGCAAAATGATAAGCGTAGCGACTGCAGCAAGGGTGATGCGGTGGGTTTGTTCCAACATGGCATTCTCCAAAAACGTAATTATATGTACGGTTGTATATATCCGTAATTTAATGTACGGTTATTGTCAAGCACTGACGGGAAAATTTATGCGCAACGAAAACCGGGCAAAAAGACAACGCGAAATTGAAACGGCGGCCTATGAACTTCTGGAAGAAAAGGGATATACGGGTACGTCGATGCTCAGTGTCGCTAAACGGGCGAAGGCCTCCAATGAAACCTTGTATCGCTGGTATGGCGACAAGAAAGGCCTGTTCAAATCCCTTGTCGATTCCAATGCAAGTGAAGTAAAACGACTGCTGGAAAATGGCGACACTACATCGCATTCACCGGAGGAAACGCTTAAGATTCTCGGCCCCAAATTGTTGAGTCTCCTAGTCGGAAAAAAGGCGGTTACACTCAATCGTACCGCTGCATCTGACCCAACCGGTGAGTTGGGGCAAGCACTCAGCACTAGCGGCCGGGAAACGATTTTTCCTCTTATCACAAAAGTATTCAGCCGTCTGGAGGCTGAAAACCCTCAATCAAAAGCCCGATTTAGTTCAGTTGCAGAAACCTACCTCGGATTGTTGGTTGGAGATTTACAGATTAGACGGGTAATCGGCGCAATACCTGAGTTGAAGCAATCTGAAATTTCTGAAAGAGCAGATAATGCCCATGCAACAATTTTGAGGCTTCTAACGGACCAATCGCAATAAAATAGGTTATCAGGAAGTTGTGTAATGCAAACCGGGAAAAACCCGCCTCCTTTCAGTCAAAAAGCCCCAATACACCGATCTTTGGAACCATGCAATTTTTTAGCGGTTGTTGGCGGAGCGCTTTTTCACATGGCAAACTCGTTACGGTTGATATTTCTGTCAAAATGTCTGGATAATTGTCCAAAATCACTGCATGATCTGCAAGACAAGAGCATGCACGTTGGTTTTGTTAGTTTCTTTAAGCGCTCAAATGAGCAACAAGGAGGGGAAAATGAATATATTTATCAAACTATTAGCAGCTTTCGGGCTTCTAATTTGGGCGGGGGTTGCACAAGCACAGGAATGTCCTCGCGGAACGCTCGACACACAATATTGCGATTATGATAATGATCAGGTTGCAGATCTGCCGAGCGATGAATCGCAATGGGTAGACCCGGACACGATCATTTTCTCCTATACTCCAGTCGAGGATCCCGCAGTTTATGCAAAAGTCTGGGATGGATTTATCAATCACATGTCCGAAGTGACTGGCAAGAAGGTAGTATTCTTCCCTGTCCAGTCCTACGCGGCTCAGTATGAGGCCATGAGATCCGGACGTCTTCACATCGCCGGTGTTAACACCGGTGGCAATCCGGTTGCTGTCTCCTGCGCGGGCCTTGTTCCATTTGCAATGATGGCTTCGAAAGATGGTTCTTTCGGTTATGAAATGGAGATCATAGTACCAGCCGATAGCCCGATCCAGGCACCGGCAGATTTGAAAGGCAAAACGCTGGCATTTACGTCTCCAACTTCCAATTCCGGATTTAAGGCACCTTCAGCAATTTTGAAAAGCTCCTTTGGACTTGTCGCAGACGAGGATTTCAAGACGACATTTTCCGGAAAACACGACAACTCAATTCTCGGAGTGGCAAACAAGGATTACGAAGCCGCAGCAATCGCAAACTCCGTGCTCAAAAGAATGGTCGACCGCAATGCCGTTGATCCGGCAACCATCCGCAGTGTCTACAAATCTCAGACATTTCCAACAACAGGTTATGGCCACGCACATAACCTGCATCCAACCGTAGCGGCCAAGATCAAACAGGCGTTCTTTTCATTTCCCTGGGAAGGCTCTGAGCTTCAGACTGAGTTCAAAAAGGAAGGCCGGTTTATCTCAATCCATCACAAGAGTGATTGGGCTGTAATTCGCCAGATCGATTCAGCAAATGGCGTAAGCTACGATTGCAAATAGGTTGATAACAAGTTTGTCGGTTGCCTGGTCAGCCCTTTCGGGGGCTGTCAGGCAATGCCAATCACCCGATCATATCGGCGGTTTTCCATGCTCCGAATAGAAAATATGTTCAAGCGCTACCCTACCGGCGATGAGGCGCTGAAAGGCGTTTCCCTGGAAATTCCAGATGGGCAGGTAATCGCCCTGATCGGGCCTTCAGGAGCTGGAAAATCGACATTGATCCGATGTATCAACAGGTTGGTCGAGCCAACATCCGGATCCGTAAAGTTGGCTGATCTCGAGCTCACTTCGCTGGGGTCATCTTCGCTCAGAAAAGCGCGCCGCCGCATGGGAATGATTTTCCAGGAATATGCTCTGGTAGAGCGCTTGACCGTCATGGAAAATGTGCTTTCAGGCCGGCTTGGTTATGTCGGGTTCTGGCAAAGCTGGTTTCGTCGGTTCCCTGCGACTGATATTAGTGAAGCATTCAGGCTTCTTGATCGGGTTGGGTTAATGGAAATGGTCGAGAAGCGCGCAGATGCATTATCCGGTGGCCAGCGCCAAAGAGTTGGCATCGCCCGTGCGTTGATACAAAACCCCGATTTACTGTTGGTTGATGAGCCAACCGCCAGCCTGGATCCCAAGACTTCTCGCCAGATAATGCGTCTGATCTGTGAGCTCTGCACGGAGCGCAATCTGTCCGCCATAATCAATATCCATGATGTGTTGCTCGCCCAGATGTTCGCACAACGCATCGTCGGCTTACGGCTGGGAGAGATTGTCTATGATGGTGACCCTTCAGGTTTAACCCCTGAAGTTTTGACCGAGATTTATGGCGAAGAGGATTGGGAGGCCACGATTGAAAGAGCCGATGATGATGACGACGAGCATCAGGAACAGTTGGCAACTAAACAATGAACTCCGGCACCGAAGTCCAATATCCAAATCATTGGCGCCGCCCGCCGCTTATCCAGAACAGCATGTTGCGATGGGGACTTTGGCTGGGGTTTGCCATATATTTGGCTCTGGCTTTGGGAACTATGGAGGTGAATTGGGGGCGGGTAGCGGAAGGATTGCCAAGAGGGCAAAAATTCCTGCTCGCATTTTTTCCTCCGGACTTCATAAGCCGGTGGGACTCGATCGTAGAAGGCATTCTTGAAAGTCTTTGGATGACGGTGATTTCAACAGTGGTGGGGATTGCACTGTCGATACCGGTTGGCCTTGGCGCAGCAAAAAATCTGGCGCCGTATCCTGTTTATATCTTCTGCCGGGGTATTGTGGCCTTGTCCCGAACATTTCCTGAAGTGATCCTGGCGATATTTGCAGTCAAACTGTTCGGATTCGGTCCTTTCGCCGGTTTTCTGGCCCTCTCAGTCGCAACCATTGGGTTTTATGCAAAACTGCTTGCCGAAGATATCGAAGACATGGATCCAGGTCAGGCAGAAGCAGTAAAGGCAACCGGGGCTAACTGGTTTCAATGGATCAACTATGCCGTACAACCGCAGGTAATGCCCAGAATGATCGGGCTTTCTGTTTACCGCTTCGATATCAATTTCCGCGAATCTGCCGTTGTTGGAATTGTTGGCGGGGGCGGTATCGGTGCCACGCTGTTAACGGCGTTTGACCGCTACGAGTTTGATTCAGCTGCGGCCATACTTATTATCATTATCGTCATAGTCATGGCGCTGGAATACAGCTCCGGCTACCTACGAAAGTGGGTGCAGTAATGCCTGTGATTCAAGCATCAGAAGGCCCGGTTTGGAAAAGACGTACGACTGCACAGCAATGGGCGATATGGATTGCCTGGTTGGTGGGTGTGGCAATTGTCGTATTTTGCTGGAAACTGATTTCGGACAAGACAATTTGGATGTTCGTACAGGATGCACCCGAGCAGGCTGGCGATCTTGCAACGAGAATGATCCCGCCAAAATGGTCCTATATGGAAAAACTCTGGGTGCCTGTTTGGGACACTTTGAACATTGCCACTTTGGGAACCATGCTTGCCCTTGTCATGGCATTTCCGATTGCGTTTCTGGCAGCGAGAAATACGACGCCAAATAAGGGGGTGCGTGCTATCGCACTCCTGATTATAGTATCCTCCCGATCCATCAATTCGCTGATTTGGGCATTGATGCTTGTCGCAATTATCGGGCCTGGCGTGTTTGCAGGCGTTTTGGCAATTGGTCTTAGATCCATCGGGTTTTGTGCAAAACTGCTTTATGAAGCGATTGAGGAAATTGAGCCGGTTCAGGTCGAGGCGGTTGAGGCTACGGGTGCTTCTCGGGGGCAGAAACTGATATACGGAGTGATTCCGCAAATTCTCCCGACTTTTGCCGGGATTTCGGTATTTCGTTGGGACATCAATATTCGCGAATCAACAGTGTTGGGACTGGTTGGAGCTGGTGGTATTGGTATTCAGTTGGATGCCTCGATCTCAACTCTGGCATGGACTCAGGTTTCACTTATCCTGCTCGTGATTCTCGCAACCGTCATTGTCAGCGAATGGGTCTCCGCCCGGGTAAGGCATGCCATTATCTGATTGTTTGGATGGAAAATTCAAAAAATCCAGCCCTACAGGGCGGCTAAAGCCTAAGATCTTTTTCGTACAATGCTTGCCAGCCCATTTTTCTTCGCAATTTTTTCACTTGCTTAGTGGAAGCCAATACATTGGCATAAACCTCATGACGCGGAGATTCTACGTAGTCGACTGCTCCAGATACATCATATTTGTCGGATTTGATGATCTCTCTGAAAGCTTTGACCTTTGTGTTGCCTTCTTTCAAATCCCGGTAGAAATTTGCGACGATGTCAGAAAATTCATCATAGAAACGATAGACACCGCCATTGATTTCAATAAAGCCGATACTCGCGAATGTCGGATCTGACCGCAAGATTGTGCGCATGAACAGATCCGGATGATCCAGCCCAGGATCAACGACATTGGGATCAGCGAAGGGGATTTTATGGCGGTACCCTGTAGCCGCAACGATAAGATCAATCTGTTCCCGTGACCCATCCTGAAACACCACTTCTTTACCGTCAAAATGTGCCACATCAACCTTCGGAACAAGATCACCATGAGACATGTGATGCATTGCCTGTGAATTGACTATCGGATGTGATTTGAGCGGCAGATGATCCGGTTTTTGCAGTCCGTGGCGAGTGACGTCACCATTTATAAGACGTAAAACCAACGCGAATGACCATTGCTGCATGAACATCGGCAGCAACGAGCCGGTAACTGCAAACACATCCGCTGGCATTCCAAATATGTGTTTTGGAATGAAGTGATAGGCGCGACGCATGGACAAAAAAGCGGCATCCGCAGCCCGTGCTGCTTCACTGGCGATATCAACGCCTGAATTTCCCGCGCCAATAATCAATACCCGCTTGCCTCGAAACAAATCCGGATTGCGGTACTTGGACGAGTGCATAATCTCACCTGAAAACTCGCCTGGGTATTCCGGCATTCGAGGATGCCAAGCCAAGCCTGTCGCCGCGATGACTGCGTCATAAGTGTGAGTTGTATCGTCAGAAAGCGTAACTTTCCAACCCGTTTCGGTCTTGATTGCTGAGATAACTTCTGTGGAAAAGCGAATTGACCTTTTCAGATCATACCTTTCGGCAAAGGATCTCAAATAGGCCAGAATGCGTTTGTGCCCCGGGTAATCCGGATAATTGGCAGGCATCGGAAATCCCAAAAACCCTGACATGGTCCGTGAAGAAATCATGTGCGCAGAATCATACATGGCGCTTCCCGGATTTTCCTGATCCCAGACTCCACCAACATCACAATGCCGCTCAAAATGATCATAAGCAATGCCGTGACGCCGTAACGCCCGGGCCATGGAAAGTCCACCTGCCCCTGCCCCAATCACGCAGACCTTAAAATTGTCGCTCATTATAAAACCAGTATGAATTTCAGCTTCAGAAATAAAGACAGAACGAATTGTTGTCGAGTGTTTTGAATTTCAGCCAATTACAGGGAAATATTCCGATCAGGTTTGCTTAATGCATCGATGTTATTACCATGGCAATTATTGGCACAAATACCGTGCCTGTATTGGAGATTCACCATGGGTTCCCGCCTAATTGTCCTGATCGTTTTCATGTTACTGGTTCCTGCTCCCGCTTTGGCTGGTGCAAAACAGAGGATCGCTGCCCTTGCTCCATCAGGAGTGGTGCTCGTGCTGGATGAGAATGGCAAGGAATTGATTTCCCAGAACATTGACAAACCTTTTGTCCCTGCTTCAGTCGCCAAAGTTGTGACCGCCTGGCTCGCCATGGAGGTTCTGGGTGGCGACTATCGCTTCAAAACAAACTTTTATCTTGATGATGGTCGCGTACTTTATGTGCGCGGAGGCGGAGATCCATTCTTGATCTCCGAAGAGTTGGCTTTGCTGGCCCCAAAACTTCTGGCGGCAACCGGGTCAAAACCCTTCAAGGGGATAGTGATAGATGCGAGTTACTACCCAGACAACATTCGCATACCTGGCATTGAAGACACGGATGAAGCTTATGATGCGCTAAATTCGGCACTTGCAGTAAATTTCAATACAATCCATGCCCGGCGCAAAGGCAAAACCGTCCGCTCTGCAGAAAAGCAGACGCCGATCACACCCCTGGCAATCAGTCAGTTCCGCAAACGGGGTCCCAACGGGAGGGGCCGCATCAGCTTAACCCAGGAAGACCCCTCTGTAAGCTTGCGATACGCCGGAGAATTGCTTGCCGAATTTATCAAGCGTGAGGGCGGGTCTGTGGATGGCAAGATTTCAATTGGTTCAGTTCCCCCCGGCACCGAACCGGTCTACATACATAATCAGTCACGTGCGCTATCTGAGATCTTGCGACAAATGCTGATAGGATCAAACAATTATATCGCCAACCAGGTCTTTCTTGAGATCGGCACCCATCATCACGGCGGCCCGGTAAGTCTCGAAAAATCGATTAGTGTTGCGACCAATATCCTGACGAAGCACAATATCGTCAAAGATATTCATCTCGAAGAAGGTTCCGGAATTAGTAGAGGGAACCATTTTACGGCCCGCGGTCTGGCCAAACTGCTGCACCATTTTGCGCCGCACGCGGAATTGCTTCGCAAGACACGCGCAGGATCGAGATACAAGACAGGGACATTTTCGGGGGTTAGGACGCTCGCTGGCTACGCAAAAACCCGCAAAAATGGCCGGGTGCGATTTGTCATTTCGTTGAAAGGTGGAACCGGAAAACTGCGATTCCGATTGCTTCGCACTATAGAGCGCGAGCTTTAAACAAAAAATACAGGCCAAGATTGAACACCACACATAATCACATTAAGCATGTCAATGTTTTCATTGAATATTTTGTGAAAAAACCTGTGCTTTTGCGCAAAAGTTCTCTAGAATGATCAAGGTTTGAAAATCCAGAAAATGATGCGCGCCAACACAATTGAATCCTGACTGATCCAGGATCGATGAGCAAAACCTTGAAGCTGAACCACAGCAAATGCTCGATGACTTGAAAGATATTCAGAATGGCCCGCCGGATGGACACGATAGATGCCGAAGTCACAAAATTCTGGATGGTTTGGCAATCGGACAGCCCAACCATACGCGATATTTACTTTTCAAAGGCTGATGCAGACAAAGAGGCCGAACGCTTAGCGAGGTTGTGGCCGGAAGAGGTTTTTTATGTCCTCAAAACCGTCAGTGCTGTTCGGGTTCCCAAGCCGAGCCCTGTTCCCGTACAAAGACTTAACCTCATAAAAAGTAAGCTACCTTCAAAGGAAGCGTGACCGGTGCGGTAGGAATCCCACCATCTGCGGTCACCGCTGCTCCATATCAGGTTTCAAACAGCAATCATGAATAAATACGGGGCACGCCTAAATGATCATGGATGCCATTCACCTCATCACGGCTGACACTCATCTCTGTTGCCAGATCGTGCAAATATTGTGCTTCTTTGCGATTGTCCAAATCAATTCCCATTACTGACATGAGATAAACCTGTTGTTCCAAGCCACGCGGAACCTGCCGAGCCAAATCCGCAATATCGATTGGCCGGGCAAATTCCTGTTCCACGAATCTCTTTTCCTCGCGAGATACCTCTCCAAGATTTTCCATCAGTTTTTCGCGTTCACCGCGATCAACCTTCCCATCGGATTTTGCCGCCTGGATCATCGCCCGCAACATCAGCGCTGCTGCTTCCTCCTGCTGCCTGCTTGGCTGTAAATCCGGCTCACCTTGGCGTTCTAGGGACTGGTTGAAAATATCCCCGAATGATCCGTTGTGTTCATTGTCCGGTTTTGCATCCTTGACAAAATCGCCAAAAATATCACCCAGACTGCCTCCCCCGTC
Source organism: Rhizobiaceae bacterium (assembly GCA_051009575.1). Taxonomy (GTDB): domain Bacteria; phylum Pseudomonadota; class Alphaproteobacteria; order Rhizobiales; family Rhizobiaceae; genus JAALLB01. The sequence continues at coordinate 37,323 of JBPCWL010000003.1, read as the reverse complement.
GCTTCCGCCTCTGGGAGAATTTCCGATGAGGTCTCCAAGGCCACCTCCAGTTCCGCCACTTCCACCGCCAAGCTGCTCTAAAAGATCGCCCAGGCCACCACCTGAACCGGTCGGTTGCTGCTGTCCGGCGCGGCCTCGGTTCATCATTCCGCCAACGCCCTTGGCTACCGCAATACCGATTGCCACTTTCGCCAATGTACCCAACAAACTCATATCAACACACTCCCGAGTAAGATCACGATTCCAAAGTCGAGTCCTCCCGCATTTCGATACTGCAAGCGAACAATTCGACCAAACACTTCGTACAAGCCGCAGAAAATACCTTACCTTAGGTCAGCTGAAATTGACAAGTCTTCATCTGACCAAGAACGGTGACAACACGTCAGCAGAAATTGGCGGCGTCAGACGTCATGCCCGTCAGATTAATCAGCAAGGACCATTGGATCGTTGATTTCACGCTCATGTTGTTCCATTAGGCGTTTTTGATACTGCCCCTGCACAACATCCACCAGAATTAGGACTATCAGCACGAAATAGAAGGTTGACTTGGACATGGCTTCAACCGGGTGTCCGAGCAATTTGATGTGTGCCAAATGTCCGCCCTCCGAAACCAGTAATATGCCGACAATGAATAGGATAAACAGCCCCAGCACTTCGTACATTCTGTTTTTCTTGAGGAAATCTGCCACTCGGTCTGCCATGACGATCATTAATATACCTGAGAAGATAATTGCAGTGGCCATAACCACAAATACATCTGTCAGGGCAATAGCAGAAAGGATCGAGTCAAATGAGAAAACCAGATTCATGAATATGATGGAAATGATGACACTGGTAACTGACTTGAAGCCTGCTGCGTCATCACCTTCAATGTGATGCACAGCAAGCATGTGCATGATTTCCTTCAAGGCGGTCCAGATAATAAACCCGCCCCCGAAAAGCACAATTAAGGCATGGCCGGAGAAATCTCCCTCGACCCACCCGGAAAAATCAATTTTGAAAAGTGAAGTTTGAAATAACTGGATTGCCTGAATAACCACAAAAAGCAGAACAATCCGCAAAATAATCGCCATGCCAATCCCAATTTGCCGGACCCATTTTTGACTTTCTTCAGGAGCCCGTTTGGACTCGATTGCCACATATAGGAGGTTGTCAAACCCCAGGACCGCCTGAAGCAAGATCAGCATCAACAGGGTTAGAAAATTGTCTAGGGTAAAAAGTTCAAGCATGAATTAGTCTCCGGATTTCATCCAAATAGCTTCAAAATATAAGCAATCGGCAGGGTTATGGTTACCCGTCCGTTTAGAATTATTTCAATTCTCATTATTCTGAAAGCCTTTGTTTACTACACCATCCAAAAGCTGCCGGATTTGGTAGTTTTATCAATGAGAAACCCATTCGGTTAACAATTTCATTAGAGCATCCCCCTATTTTCTCCTAATGCAACAAGCATTGGGAAACTACTGCAGGGGAAGTCTCAGGTGAGTGGAAAATTATTAATCATGGCCGGGTTGGCCGTCACGTTCGGCGCGACAAGTTACGTTGCCGGTACACACTATCTTGAAAGTCAGACACAGGCGCGGCTTGACGAGCTTAACAGCAACCGTCCTGTAATTCAGGAATTGGAACTTGCAAAAGTTGTCGTCGCAACACGCGAACTCAAGTTTGGTGAAGTCATCGACAATGAGGCACTGAAGCTTGTTGATTGGCCAAAAGATGCTTTTCCGGATGGAGCATTTGCTTCAGTTAAGGACGTGGTTCTCGATGGCGATCGCCGCATCGTCAGCAGCATTCAGCCTGGCGAACCGGTGCTATCAGTAAAACTCACAGGCGAAAACGGACGCGCTGGTCTGGCCGGAATAATAGCCGAAGGAATGCGTGCGGTTACAATTCCAGTTAATACCGTCAACGGTGTTGGCGGATTTGTTCAGCCGGGAGATCGCGTGGACCTCGTTCTGACAAAGGAAGATAGCGAGTCTGGTGAATCATCCGCAAAAATCATGATGGAAAATGTAAAGGTCCTGTCTGTTGATCAGGAAGCGGGCTCCAGAAGCAAAACTGCGAGGGTTGCAAAATCAGTAACACTTGAAACTGACACAAAAGGTGCGAAGCGTATCGCGCTAGCACTAAATCAAGGTCGCATTTCACTGCTGTTGCGCAGTGCTGGAGATACTGCCAAGGCAGAAAGCGGAAAAGGATTCCTTTCCTTTTTCGAATCTGAACCAAAAACAAAGGCAATCAAAGTTGTCGAGGGCAAAACGGTAACAAACTATACCGTCGCAATCGAAAAACAGAAAAAAGACAATAAAAACAATAATTAATACTTGATTGGGGAAAACAAATGGCACATTTGGGCTGGAAATTGGGGCAACGAGCGCGGGCATGCGCGCTTTCTGCATTAATGATTGGAGCAGCTTCGGCAGTTCAAGTATCAAGTGTTGCGCCTGCTTTCGCTGAGAGCGGTGTGATTAACCTGACCGCATCCACTAATGCGAAAATTGTCAAAATATCAAAAGCGAAACCTAAAACGGTCCGCACCGATATGTCCTTCAATGAGATTGTCGTGGGCGATCCTGATATAGCTACTGTAACTCCTTTGACGGATCGTTCATTTTATATCGTCGGCTCCAAACCTGGAACGACTGGCATTGCCCTTTATGATAGCGAGAGCAAACTGGTAGCTGTTCTTGATATTGAGGTGGGCCCAAATACCAATCAACTGAACAGTGCACTTAAGGCAGCCCTCCCTTCTTCAACCGTCAAGGCGAGCACAACCAATGGACGCGTAGTCCTGAAAGGCAAGGCCAAAGATGCGAGAGCTGCAGCAAAGGCCCGTGCAATTGCCGAAAAATATGATGAGGACCTGATCGATTCAGTCAAGGTCAAAGGCTCACAACAGGTCAAACTTGAAGTTCGCTTCATTGAAGCCCAACGCAACCGGAACAAGGAACTGAGCATCGGCTTCAGAGCTGGCAGCATTAGAAATGCAGCTGACAGGGTTATTCCCGGTACAGGTGACTCGGGTTTCAACATCCCTGCACTGGTTACTGGTGGAATTCCGTTCGGTGAATTTGTCACGCGCATCATTGACGGAGGTACCAATGTAGATCTCGTGGTCAATGCCCTGGAAGAGCGTGGTGTTGTGCGTCGTCTGGCTGAACCAAATCTTGTTGCCCTTTCGGGTGACACTGCAAGCTTTCTCGCCGGTGGCGAATTTCCAGTTCCGGTCGGTGCTGACGATGGCGAAATCGAAATTGAGTTTAAGGAGTTTGGTGTAGGGCTCAAATTTACGCCGACTGTCCTGGACAATGGTCTGATTAATCTAAAACTTGCCCCGGAAGTAAGCCAGATTGACAATACAAACGCTGTTGGTGGACCGGGTGGAATTGAAATTCCTGCATTGGTCGTACGAAGAGCTGAAACGACACTGGAACTGCGCGACGGACAAAGCTTCGTGCTGGCAGGACTGCTTCAGACAAACAACGCGATTGGAAAGTCACAACTCCCGTGGCTTGGCGACATTCCGATCCTGGGCGCGCTGTTCCGTAGTTCTGCTTATCAGCGCGATGAAACAGACCTTGTAATCATTGTAACACCGAGACTGGTCAAACCTCTTCGCCCTGGCGAAGAGCCAGCAACACCGCTGGATGAATCAGCTCCGGCCAATGATGTCGATTTGTTTGTCAACGGTGACCTTGAAGTAAATCGTGCCCATCTTCGCAAACTGGCTGCAGCGAGAAGCGATGTTCTAAAGTCCGGCCACGTAATCGATCTGGAGTAAAATGATGAAAAACAGAAACAAAATCAAATACATCCTGATTGGCTCAACACTGATGCTCGCCGGTTGTCAGCAATATCTCGTACGGCAGGATACGGTCGCGCCTGAAGCAGGTAATCACCTGGCCGTAAACGAAGCTAAAATGGTCGTCGATCCATGGAACCGGGATGCATATAACAACCGTATTGAAGGTGACGGAAAACGTCTGGCCGATGCGGTCGAGCGCTACAAGGATGCGAATAGTGAAGATGCCGGAAATGATCAACAGACCATATTCCTGCCTACCGTCACAAGCGGTCAAACTAACTAAGCAAGTTCATAATTAAACGGGGAACATGATGGCCAAAGAAGAAGAACAAAAAAGTAGCGGCAAGCTGGTTTTGGCATCTACAGACACTGAGTTGGTGGCACTTGCAAAGGGAGCCATTCCCAATACCGGTGAACAGCAACTCACTATTATCCAAAAGCCGATATCAGAATTAGTCAACGATATCCGTGATATCGAGGCGGAAGCCTTGATCGTGGACATCGATGCTTCTCGTGTTGAAGAATTTGAAAATCTTCAGAAAATTAAACGTATGATTGGCAGTTCAACTGCGATCATCGTGATTTCCGGCAATTTCAGCCCTGCAGCAGCGCGCATTCTCATTCAGCTCAAGGTTGCTGATTTTCTGGTCAAACCGGTTCAAACATCGGATTTGGTGCGCTCATGCAACAATGCGATGAAGATCAACACCCAGGAAACACAGGTTGAACCTCAGTTTCTTACTTTCATGCCGGCTTCCGGTGGGGTCGGCACGACATCCATGGCGATTGAAGCCGCATCCATACTGAATACGCATGGACAGAAGATTGGCCGGACAACATGTATTGTCGATCTCAATTTTCAGCACGGCGCATGCGCGGAATATCTCGATCTTGAGCCAAGATTTGACATTTCTGAAATCGAGAATGCGCCTGAACGGTTGGACCGGCAACTGCTCGACGTGATGCTTTCTCGTCACGATACGGGTCTTTCGGTCATTTGTGCTCCCAATCAGCCAACCGAAATGCGATCTTTCAAGGGTGCCTTGGTAGTGCGCTTGCTTGATCTGGTTTCTGCCTATTTTGACAACGTGGTAATTGATCTTCCGCGTACATGGTTTCCGTGGACTGAAACCGTGTTGACCGGATCTGACAAGGTGTTTGTAGTAGCTGATATGACGGTTCCATCGATCCGTCACTCACACCGCTTGGTAAAGGCGGTTGAAGAGCGTCTGGGCAAGCAATCGGCACCGCGCGTCATCGTCAACCGCATGGATTTCCGCAACAATGCATCAGGTCTCAATGCAAATGACGTCGAAGGAGCCCTTGGAGAGTATTATAGCGGGGGTGTTCCAAACAATTACCGTCTTGTTCGCGACGCAGTCGATCGCGGTGTTACACTGAGTGAAATCGAACAAGGAAACAACGTCACAGAAGCCCTGTCAAAAATAGTTCTTATCGGCGAAGTTGATCAAGATGAGAACGCCGACAAGAAAACCAGCATACTGTCGGTAGGCAGAAACCTGTTCAAGCGTAAAGCAAGCTGAGGATTGAGCCATGAACAACCGTTTCTCCGGACTTCAATCATTCGAAGACGATATTGATTTCGAGACCCTTCCAACGCCCCCCGCACCAAAAATCGAGGAGCATGAAGCGCCAACCCTTGTGCCGGATGATATTCCGGCGGTCGTAAAAGACCAAAAACCTATCTCCGTTCATGAGATTGATGGCGGGGAGATGACTCCCGCACGGCAGAAAATCCTTGAAGCAAAGGTCAAGTTGCACCGCCAGATGCTCGAAGAATTCAATCTGGTGGCACTTGAAGAACTGCCCAGAGACGAACTCGTTCGTGAAATTCACAAATTCGTCTCCGAGTATGTCAGTCGCGAACGGCTCGCACTCAATAACGCGGAGCTTGAGAGTTTTGTAGGAACATTGGTTGATGAACTGACCGGTCTCGGGCCGCTTGAACCGCTGATGCGGAACGAAGACATCAGTGACATTCTAATCAATGGCCCGAACAACTGTTTCGCCGAAATCAGGGGTGTCCTGCAACCTATTACAATTCCATTCAAGGATGAGGCGCATTTGCTCCGTATCATTCAAAAGATTGTTGCAAATGTCGGGCGCCGGATCGATGAATCCAATCCAATGTGCGACGCGCGGATGGCTGACGGTTCCCGCTTTAACGCAGCGATTAGACCCATCGCTATTGATGGCCCCCTGGTTTCGATACGTAAGTTCAAGGAAGACAAGCTTACGCTGGAAAAACTTGAGGAATTTAATGCGATCGCACCGCAAATGGCGGACACGATGCGCAAGGCAGTGGCGGCCCGCAAAACGACCATTATTTCCGGGGGTACCGGTACGGGTAAAACAACAATGCTCAATGCATTATCTGCCTTCATCAGTCCGGCGGAACGTGTTCTGACGATCGAAGATGCCGCAGAACTCAATCTGCAAATCCCGCATGTAGGTCGCATGGAAACACGCCCTCCCAACAATGAGGGATCTGGAGAAATCAAGCAGCGAGATCTAGTAAAGAACGCGCTTCGAATGCGTCCTGACCGTGTGATCCTGGGTGAGGTACGCGGCGAAGAGTGCTTCGACATGCTGCAAGCAATGAACACCGGCCATGAAGGCTCCATGGCAACGATTCACTCCAATACCTGCCGCGATGCGATCGCCCGTCTTGAACAAATGCTTGGGATGACTGGTATGCCTATGACTGTGCAGTCAATCCGGAGCCAGATTGCAGGCGCAGTGCATTTAATCATTCAGCTAACGCGCCTTTCGGACGGTCAGCGCAAAACAACCAGCATCTCCGAAATCACCGGCATGGAAGGTGACATCATCCAGATGCAGGAGATATTCCGGTTCAAGAGAACGGGATTGACTGAAGGAGGCAAAATTCTCGGACATTTCGAGGCAACGGGTGTTCGTCCTCGTTTCCTGGAGGAATTATTGTCCATGGGGATTGAATTGCCAGGCGAATATTTCGAACCAGGTGTAGAACTCAAATGAGCTCATTCTTCGCAAACGGATTTACACCTTTACATGCAATGCTGCTTGCATCCGTGTTCTTTGCCGTTGTGGTGGTTGAACTCGGATACATGGTAATTTCACCAAATGATACCGGTAAAAAGCGCATTAATCGACGCATGAATGCCGAGAATGACAAGAATAAACTCAGCCAGAAACACATCCTTATCCAACTCCGCAAGGAGCGGGGTTTGAATGAAGACGGCAAACTGGTAATGCCGTTGAAGCGGTTGAACCAACTTATCGTTCAATCCGGGTTGACGTTGGGTCTTGGCAAACTCACCCTGTATTACGTTCTCTATCTAATTATTTCTATTGCGTTAGTAACATTCAAATGGAAATCTGCGACGATATCAGCGGCTGCATTTCCGGCATTTGCCTTCGTCCTCCCTTACCTGTGGTTAAAAAGGCAAGCCAACAAGAAAACGGCTCTGTTCGCCAGCCAATTGCCCGAAGCAATCGATCTGATAACCAGAAGCCTTAAAGCCGGCCATCCGGTTCCCGTCGCCATTTCGATGGTTGCACGGGAAATGCCTGATCCGATTGGAACAGAATTTGGAATTGTCTCTGATGAAGTCACTTATGGTTCGGATTTGGTTACCGCACTGCAGGGGATGTATGAGCGGGTAAATCTTCCAGATCTGCCGCTGCTGATTTCGTCTGTCTCCATTCAGGCCACCACGGGTGGTAATCTTCGTGAAATTCTTGAAGGGCTTTCGGAGGTCATCCGCGAACGCACCAAGATGAAGCGTAAAATCAAGGCAATTTCCGCGGAAGGCCGCATGTCGGCGATGTTTTTGACGGCAATGCCGGTGCTATTGTTCATTGCACTCCAGTTTTTGATTCCGAAATATTATGGAGCGATCTGGACAGAACCTCTGACCTGGAAATTAATCGCGGGCCTGGGGACTTGGCTCACTGTCGGCAACCTGATCATTCTCAAAATGGTATCATTCAAGTTTTAAATCATGTTAGAAATTTTCAACACAATTGACCCAATCTTGTTGTTAAGCAGCGTCGGCGGCTTGATACTTTTTGCACTAATATTTCTTCTTCATCAGTCGTTTTCCCAAGGCAAGTCTCGCTCGGAGGTGAAAAAGCGTCTCTCTGCCGAGCCTGCTAAATCATTGCCGGGGTCGCACGCAAAAAAACTTGAATTGCCTCAGGGAAAGAAGAAAATCTCGAAAAAAGTGGCTGAAAGAGCCAATGATTTTTACGCAAATTCTGATCCAAGCTCCATCAAAAAACTCCGCATGATGTTAATTCAGGCTGGCTACATGAATCCCAGCGCGGTAGGGTATTTCGTTGCCGCACGTTTTGGGTGCGCCATTGCTTTTTCTTTGGTCGCAGTTTTGATGATTCTGACCCTCTATGCAGAACAGAGCACGGGATTTAAATTGGGTCTGGCAGTAGGTTTGTCTGCAATCGGATATTTCCTTCCTAATTTCTACTTGAGCCGCAAAACCAACGCAACAGAACTCGCTAACAGACAAGGGTTCCCTGACATTCTGGACCTCATGGTGGTGTCGGCTGAAGCCGGACTGACGATGGAAGCGTCCATTGAACGGATAGCGGGTGAAATTAAAATGATTTATCCAAACCTTTCGATGCAGTTGAATATGGCAGCTGTCGAAATTCGGGCCGGTCGTCCAATCGATCAGGCATTACGTGCATTCGGTGAAAGGCTCCGTCTCGATGAAGTAAAGGGCTTTGCCACAATGGTCCAACAGGCAAAAGAGCTGGGCACAAGCGTATCTGATGCACTTCGCGTTTATTCTGATGAAATGCGTCACAAACGGATGATGAAGGCTGAAGAAAAAGCCTATTCCCTGCCGGCAAAAATGTCAGTTCCGGTTACGGTATTCATCCTCCCGATTGTAATCGGGATAGCGATCATTCCAACAATTGTTCGCTGGAACTAGCAAATCTCAAGGTTAACAAATCCCTTCAGGTATCAAATAATTTAACCAATCTGGTGAGGCTTGTTTTAACGGTTATCAGCTATTGTTACCTCAATAAAAATAACAATAAAAATAACCGGGGAAACATCATGAAAAACCGATTGAACCGTTTGGCGCTTGCAGCTCTACTGTGTGCAGGTCTGGCCGGGTGTACAGCTAACAATATCACCGCCCATACTGCGGTTATCGATCACCAGGATACCGGTGTTGCGCCTGGACTAACAGTTAATCACGATTCTGATCGGGGCAATTTGCGTCGCCCCACCTCTGATCATGTTTCCTTGAAGGGCGATCCATCCAAGGCGTTACTCGAAGCCGGGAAGGAAAATTTCACAGCTCAAAATTATGGTTTGGCTGAAGAAAATTTCAGAAAAGCCGTTGAGGTTCGCTCTGACAATGCAAACGCCTGGTTGGGGCTTGCCGCGTCACTCGACCAGCTTGGCCGATTTGATTTCGCGGATCGCGCATACAAGCAACTGGTACAGTTGGAACGCAATAATGCCCGCGTTTACAACAACATCGGATATTCCCATCTGCTTCGCGGCAACTACGGCAAAGCAAGGCAATATTTTAGCCGGGCTCAAAATATTGATCCAGGCCTGGAGGAGATTCAGGGCAACATCCATCTGCTGGAAAAAACGGTAAACGGATGACCGGAACAGCACCTCATGGGAGTAATCGGATGTTTGGCCAACTCACTGGGAATCCAACAATTATCAAAAGAATATTCCGAACCAACAGGACCTGTTCAGGAAAGAAACTGGAAGTTCGAATCCAATTAAGAAAGTTGGTTAACTTACAATTAGCCCTACCATCAAATTTTAACCAGGACGGTTAGTCGGTTGTTCATCTGAATTTGGTACTTGTGGACATGATAGGACCGTTAAACAAAGAACTACAATTTAAAGCAGGGTTTTCAAAATGTTGAAAAAGCTCAATTCGCTCCTCAAAAATACAAGCGGCAACGTTGCAATGACTACCGCACTATTGATCATTCCCATGATGGGGTTTGTCGGTGCCGCAGTAGATTACACAAGGTTCAGCAATCTAAGAAATGATGTCCAGATATCTTTGGACGCAGCAGGATTGGCTGCAGGGCGTGAAGTCGGAGACGGGGAAGATGATGAGGCCGCACTTGAAACCTACAGCGAAACGTTTTTCGAAGCGAACTTGTCTGACAAAGTTGCAACGGAATCCTACGAATTCGATTTTGAGTTTATAGCCGGCGACACAAGTTTTGAACCTCCAGTTCCAGACCGGGTTAACATTTGTGCCGACATTACTTACCAAATGCTGTTTGGTGAACTTGTGGGTGTTAACGAACTCGAAGAAAGAATCTGTTCGATCGTATCCCTTGGCAACCGCACAGTCGAAGTAGCATTGGTGCTGGACAACTCCGGTTCAATGAGCGGCAGCAAGATACAGACCCTCAGGATTGAAGCCAAAAATCTGGTCGATACAATTTTCAACTCATCACAGCTGACAACCCTGCCGGACCCGGTACAGTTTTCGCTAATTCCGTTTTCTGCCACCGTCAACATCGGTGCAGGGAACATAAACGAGAACTGGATGGATCTAAGAGGCTGGTCGCCGGTTCACCATGAGAATTTTGACTGGGAAAACACTTATCGTACCAGTAATGCGACAAAATCTCCTAAACGGGATGGCCTGGAAATTGGTTTCCGTGAACAAATCAACGGCACATGGGAATGGAAAACCAGGCATGATGTCTTTGAAATGGTCGATGAAGAATGGCGCGGATGTGTCGAAATGCGCCCATGGCCGCACAATATCCTCGATACGGTTGCATTCACAAACACCGGATACCGGACGGTAAGAGATTCACTGGATGCGGATGAAGATGGTAACGGAGATGGCACATCAGCTCTGTTTGTACCCTTCTTTGCTCCGGATGAGCCGGACCGCAGATATGCATATGAATCCGGTGGCAGCGGAACCCAGTATGGTTTTGCTCCCAATACGGAACATTATGGTGACGATGACAATTATCGTAACAACTACCTGTATGACTTCCAGGATTATAACCCTGGCAGTCCAACAGACCGGATTCAGCTGTATACGGATTTCGATCCGGGCTACGCAAACCAAGCTGCGGATCCTGATGCTCAACGCGGAGCCACAAATCAGATCAATCGCACAAATTGGATGTTCAAGTATCAGAGAAATGTCCAGATGAATGGAAGCCTGGGTACTTCACGCGGGCCCAATGATGGCTGCAGGACTCAGGCAATCACTGAATTGTCTGACCAGCGAGAAGACATCAAGGATGCCATCGATCTGATGGGTGCAAGCGGCACAACAAACATTCAACAGGGGCTGACCTGGGGTTGGCGGACCTTAAGCCCGACGGAACCATTTACCGGCGGACGCGAATATGATGACCGTCAGAATCTAAAATTTGTTATCCTTCTATCAGACGGTAACAACTTCTATGGAACAGACGGAGATTCAACACCGAACAATACAGAGTACGGAGCTTGGGGATATGCACGTCCCGACACGCATCCGCTCGTGAACCCGCTTAACGATCTAGAAACTCACAATCGTTGGATTGAAGGACTGGATGAACTGGATGGCACGATTTATGAGGACACTACGTTCGATTTAACTCCGGAAAGCAATGGCGACTTTGAAACGATCATGAATGCCCACACGCTTCAGGCCTGCAACAACGTGAAAAACTCAGGTATTTCATTGTACACCATCGCATTCGATGTACCTGATACCGGTGGTGTTCGTGAGTTACTCGAAGCATGTGCCGGATCCGGTGTTCGCGAAGGAGTGGATATTATCCCCAATACCGTGTTTTATCACGATGTAGGGGGCGATGAACTGGAAGAGGCATTGGCCGATATCGCCAAACAAATTGCCAACCTCCGGATTTCTGGATAATCAAAAAGCAAAATGAGAGCTCAGCAGCCCACCCTACCGGTGGGCTGTTTCGTTTTTCCGGCTGGCCAAAGCTACGCTGATGACAACCAGAGCGCTTCCGGCAAATTGCATTGGCACCAGCGCTTCCCCGAACAATACCCAGGACATGAAGAGTGCCACGACCGGAACCAGGAAAAAAAGGGATGCCACAGATGAGGTGTCTCCCTTCCTGATCAGATACATAAGGAGTGCAACTGCCCCGATTGAAAGAACGAATATCAACCAGGCCAAAGAAAAAATGACCTGATTGCTCCAGGTAATGGATCCTTCTTCGAAAAAATACGCGCAAAGCCCCGTCAGCATGGCAGCACCTGCAAATTGTGCAGTCGTTGAAACCCACAAATTGAGGCTGGTAACATTTCGTTTCTGATAAACCGCGCCAAAGCTTATCGCCAATGTTCCGATAATTGTAGCCGCAAGCGTCTCCACATTTATGCCTGGTATGGCGCCCTGTAAATCAAGATCGGGGAACAGGACTAACCCAACACCTGCCAATGCTGCCAGGAAAAATCCGACCTTGCGTAGTGAATTGCGTTCCCCGAGCAACGCGAACGCGAAAACTGCGGTGAAAAAAGGTTGCAATGCTACCACCAATGACGAAATGCCTGCCGCCATGCCGCGATCAATCGCATAGAAAATACCGCCCAGATACAATGCCTGTATGAAGCACCCGATAATCATGGAATGCAGTATCTGCGGCAGGTTGAAGCCACTCCTTGGAATAAACAAAAGGATAAACGGCAAAAGGATAAAAAATGTAATGGCAAACCGGATTGCAAGGAACGTAAACGGCTCCGCATCGCTCGTTCCGTATTTTGCGCCAACAAATCCTGTCGCCCACAATAATACAAATACCATTGGCGCCATACGAACTATCAAATTGGATGGTGAACGCAAGTCAGGATCCTTTTCCGTGCTGGGGTCACTGTAATCCGGACACTGGCATTATCAATCAACGTATGGCAGAAGCGCACAGCTTTCGTTATTGAGTAATATGAGAATTCCGGGCTCAAAGAAAAATGCAAAAAGACAAACCCGATCCTGATCTGTCTGCCAGGGTCCAAAAAGCCATAGACAGCAAGACCAAACCTCCCGGCTCCCTTGGACGGCTTGAGGATCTGGCCCATGCGATGGCTCTCGCTCAGGATACAGAAACACCACGTGCGGACCCGGCAAGATTGCTCCTGTTTGCTGGTGATCATGGACTTGTGGAAGAAGGCGTATCCGCCTGGCCCAGTGAAGTTACAGCACAAATGGTTTTGAATTTTCTCTCAGGTGGGGCTGCGGCAAATGTATTTGCTCGTGCAAACGGAGCCGAAATTACCGTTGTGGATGCTGGTGTGATTGGAGACCTCCCGGATCATCAGGACCTGGTGCGGGCAAACATACGAAAGGGAACGAGGAATTCAAAAATTGAAGATGCCCTCACACGGGATGAATTGGACAGGGCATTGAATTTCGGCAAACAACTCGCAGCTGATGCAGCAAAGGAAGGCTGCAAAGTAATTGCACTGGGTGAAATGGGGATCGGCAACACATCTTCCGCTGCACTTCTCGTTCATGCAATCGACGGCATATCGCTGGAAATCTTGACCGGACCTGGTGCCGGTCTCGATCCTAATGGTGTCTCACACAAATTGGTTATTCTGGAAGCTGCGGCAAGCCGGAAACCGGGATTACTCTCACCCCATGCTGCTTTGCGTGCATTTGGTGGGCTTGAAATTGCAATGATGGCTGGTGCCCTGATTGCTGCTGCGCAAAACAGAACCGTTGTCCTCGTGGATGGTTTCATTGCTTCTGCCGCTGCCCTGGTGGCCCTTCGGATGCATCCCGAACTCCACTCTAACGTGATATTCGCGCATCGCTCACACGAACCAGGGCACCGGGCAATTCTGGATGGATTGAATGCCAGCCCTCTGCTGGACTTGCGAATGCGGCTTGGTGAAGGGTCTGGCGCTTTGCTCGCCCTCCCCTTGTTGCGCAGCGCATGTGGCATGCTCAACGAGATGGCAACCTTTGAAAGTGCCGGCGTGTCCGGAAAGGATATCTAGCGGTGAGTAATTATGTCGGCAATTTTCTCCTGGCCCTGACGTTCTTCTCGCGATTGCCGTTGCCGGAAAAACTGGGAAAACGAATATCTCATGATCCAGAATTAAGTTCCGCTGTTGCTGCGTTTCCTCTGGTTGGCATGTTAATCGGTTTTTTGGTGGGCGCCGTTTGGTATGTCGCATGTCAGTTTTTGCCACCCCTGGTTGCCGCGGGTCTGGCAATTGTCTCAGGAACCATACTAACCGGCGGCCTGCATGAGGATGGACTCGCTGATTGCGCAGACGGGCTGGGCGGATCCACTGATCGTGAAAAGGCACTGGAAATTATGCGGGACAGTCGCTTGGGAGCTTATGGAGCAATCGCGATCGTTACCAGTATTGCCCTTCGATGGGCTGCCCTGGCAAGTTTAACACCGGTTGCAGGATTTCTCTCACTCCTGATTGTTCATTCTGCATCCAGGACGGCAATTATCATCGCAATGCGATACTCTTCCTACGCTCGAAAAGAAGGGTTGGGTCAACAAGCAAGCGGAGATATCCCATCTGGTGGATTTGAAACTGCAATCGTGATTTCAGTTGCGATCGCTCTGCTGTCAGGCTGGTTTTTTGGACTACTGGCATGGTTTTTGGGATTTGCGGCAGCATGGTTGGCGCTAAAATATCTTGAAAAACGCCTCGGTGGATATACCGGAGACGGGTTAGGCACCATGGAACAGATTGCAGAAATAATAATCCTGGTCGCACTTTCCGGATTATGGGCATGATTTTCCTCCGGCATCCAACACCAAAAGTCGCCCCCGGCATATGCTACGGCAGAACGGACCTGGATATTGCCGAAATCGGGCATGAGCAAATTGAAAATGCCTTGAAGACAACCCCGAAAGTTGGACACATCCTGTCGAGCCCGGCAATGCGTTGCCGAAAGTTGGCAATTTCTATCGCGCAAAGGGATGGTGTGAAGATCACTTACGATGAGCGCCTGTGGGAAATGCACATGGGTGAATTCGAAGGCCTGCCATGGAAAGATATTGATCGCCAAAAAAGCGCAAAGTGGTTTGAGGATCCTTTTAACAACCCGACACCGGGCGGGGAAAGTTTTGCAGATGTGCAAAACCGAGTCATGGAAGCTTTGCAACGGGCGAATCTGGAAACCGCAATCATCTGTCATGCCGGAGTTATTCGCGCTACCCAAATGGTTTGGGAAGGAAAGACGTTTCGTGAAGTCTTTGATGCAACACCGCCTTATGCAGAACCAATGCGCATCATACCCCCGCATTTAAAATAAGATCATCAACAAGAAAACCGCCGCCCACAGAGAAAAACAGGCGAGGATGAAAACGTTCAATGCGCCGTCGATTTGGTCAGGACCCAATTCGCGCCTTCCAGAAGCATTGAGATAGCTTTGCTGAACGGTTTCGTGGGGATATTGTCTCGGCCCGCCGAGTGCAATATCAATCCCGCCCGCCATCGCGGCTTCGGGCCAGCCGGCGTTTGGAGATTGATGCAGTCCGGAATCACGAAAGGAGCAACTCAGCGACTGACGCATTGCATCTGCCCCTTTCAACATGCCGGCACCGACAGCAATGAGCAGTACTGAAAGACGCGCAGGCAACCAGTTTGCCAGATCATCAATTTGAGCAGTCGTTCGTCCGAACAGGAGATACTTTTCATTTCTGTAGGCAATCATCGAGTCGGCAGTGTTGATCATTTTGTAGACAAAAATCCCGGGCAGGCCAAAAATTGCGTACCAAAACGCCGGAGCCACCACCCCGTCTGAAAAATTCTCCGCAAGACTTTCTATGCCTGCGCGGCTAACACCGGATTCATCAAGAAGTGTCGGGTCCCGGCCCACGATCATGCCAACCGCGCCCTGTCCTCCTTCAAGCCCGTTCTCGCGCAAACCAACAGCGACTGCTTTTACATGATCATAAAGGCTCTTTTGCGCAAGTAATGTGAATACGATTGCAACTTCCAGGAGCCAACCCAATGGGCCAAAAACTCCTATAATCCAACCAATTACAAGAGCCGTCATTATCGAAATCCCTATCAAGGCAGAAATTGCGATTGAGCCTTTCCGAAGTCTGCTGGCATCATCATCCATCTCATTGTTCAGATGGCCATCGACCTGGGAAACAGCCTTGCCAAACAACACAATTGGATGCGGAATACGGGACCACAGAAATTCCGGCTCACCGAAATACCAGTCGAGCACCATGGCAACCAGCAGGATCAACAGGGATGATTCAAACATTGACTGTCTCTTTCAGAGCCTTTTGCAAGCGTTTGACGTCTATCTCATTGCGGCACAATCCGAACCGCAAAAAACCGGGCTGATCGGGAAACGCTCGGACAAGAATATGATTTTTTGAAAGGTTTCTTGCCAAGCCTGCTGCATCGCAATGTTGAACAAATACAAACAGGGGGTTGATACCCTTGATTGTCAGTCCCGCTTCTTCCAGTATTTCGGCCATGTGAGCAGACTTTTTCTCAAGTCCTCTGCGGGTTTTGTTGATCCACTCATCATCCGTAAGTGCTTTTGACCCCAAAGTCAGTGCAGGACCTGATACTGACCAGGGACCCATCAAGTTTTGCAGACCATGAGCCCAACCGGGTTTGCATATGGCGAAACCAAGCCGCACCCCGGCAAGGCCGAAGAACTTACCAAAACTTTTAAGAACAATCGCATTATCGGGCATATCAGGCAGGATACTGCAATGGGGGACCGGATCAACAAAAGCCTCATCTACCAAAAGACATGAAACCCTGGATGCCAACTTTATAAGCTGGTTGTGGTCGTGTATCCGGCAATCCGGATTGTTCGGGTTAACAACAACCGCGATGTCAGCATTTTCAGAAATTTCATCCGTAGAAGAAATTCTAAAAACCGATTTCCCAGCCTTCTCCCAGACATGAGCATGCTCTGCATAAGTGGGGGATACAATATCAATCTGTCGGACATCCAGTAACCGGGGTAACAATTCAATCAGCGATTGCGTGCCGTTGGCACAGACAATTTCACATCTATCAGACACGTTGTAATAGTTCCTCGCGGCAGTGTTCAAAGATACTATCGCTTGCTGGTCCGGCAAGCGGTGCCATACCGAATCCGGTAATGAGTGGATAGGATATGGTACAGGATTTATACCGGTTGATAGATCGAGCCATTCGTCAGCATTGCCGCCAAATATGGCGATCGCTTCATCAAGTGCACCACCATGAAGAACCTTAAAAACCATGAAGACTTTCTGTTCACCTTGCACCACGTCCAAACAAACTTGAAGCGGCTCCAAACCCCATCGTCATATAGATGGCCGCAAGCTATGTCAGTTAAAACATCAATGATAAGAACAAAATTTTTACCTTGAACAAGACCGTAAACTGTCGGAATCTGTTTACCAGTAAACTCGCCTAAGCAATTGAAAAGAATCCGGTAATCCGGAAGCCAATTGCAAATTTGATGTTCTGGCTTCTAAGGACGCAGACTTGGACAATACAAAGATTATCATTGCAGGTGCAGGAAGCGTGGGTTGCTTTGTCGGCGGACTTTTAGCAGCTGCAAAACGGGAAGTAACGTTTCTTGGGCGCAAGCGCATCACTGAGGACATCAATCGCTTTGGTCTTCACCTGACCGATTTTTCAGGCATGGACGTGAAACTTGATAGCGGGGCACTTGTAACATCTATAACACCGGAAATTTTGTCTTCTGCCGACGTAATTCTGGTCTGCGTCAAAAGCGGTGCGACAATCGAAATGGGTGAACTGATCGGGAATTATGCCAGAGATTCTGCTGTTGTTGTGAGCCTGCAAAACGGGGTGAACAATGCCGATACTCTTCGTGGATTACTTCCAGAATATGATGTCCGCGCCGGCATGGTATCCTTCAACGTTGTGCAGATGGGTAAGGGACGATTTCATCGTGGGACCAGCGGGAAGATCGTGATTGAGGCGGGGGACCCTGAGCTTGCTCCCTTGCTTGGGATTCAAAACCTTCCGGTCCAAAGTGACGGTGATATGAAATCGGTGCTTTGGGGCAAGCTCCTCGTTAATCTCAACAATGCCCTCAATGCCCTTTCCGGTCTGCCGCTGGTTGATGAACTGGCCGACCGAAACTGGCGCCTGAAATTGGCAGAGCAAATGTCGGAAGCACTACAAGCAATGAAAGCAGAAAATATCGCTCCCAGACCTCCTTCGCCCGTTCCGGCATGGATATTGCCACACATCCTGCGATTACCGACCCCTGTGTTCCGGCTTGTGGCCAAACAAATGTTGTCAATCGACCCTGCGGCAAGATCATCGATGTGGGAGGATTTGAAAAACGGAAGAAAAACAGAAATCGGAGAACTTCAGGGAGAAATCGTCCGGCTTGGAGAAAAACACGGGATTCCTACCCCGGAAAATCATGCAGTGATGGGGCAAATCTACGAACGCGAACAGTTATAGGAATGGCTGGTTCTGGCTCTGTTACTTCAACGTCTACCAGCATGATTTAAATTTACTATTTCACTGGCTTTGGCAATCGCAACAGTTGTCCGGTTTGATTTCTGTTTCTCAACGACAAGCTCACTATCAGGACCGGCAGCAGCAAGTGCTGCATTTTCAGCCACCCCATGACATCCAAGATAAGTGAATATCTTGTCGGAAGGGTTTGCAATTCGCGGTGTTTCTTCCTCAAGCACTTCGGCACTGAAAAACAAAACCGGGACCTGAAGCACGCCAGCGGCTGCATGAATGGCTGGCTCCTGCGACTTCACATCAATTGAAGCAACAGCTGAAATTGCACCACGGGCGATTCCGCTTCTTTTCAACACCTCGTCCATACAGTGCAAGACTTCACCTACTTCTGCACCCTGCTCACACCCTATTCCAACAACATGCCGTTTTGGATTATAGATAAGTTCAAGCGGTAGAGCTTCCCGCTCGGTTTCCGAGATGGAAAAAACGCATTCACCGTCATCATCTATCGGCAAATTGCTTTCCATCAACCAGGTAGCCGCATTGACATACCGCCCTTGAAGCCGGACTTCTTCACCAGAGCAAATTTCAGAAAGGACCCGTTCCAGATTTTCAGGATTGGCAAGGGTCCAGCCTTCCGGTGGTTGATCAAGGGCAACGCCCAATTCAGATTGGTCCAATACGGGAGTCCTCCACTCAAAATTTCATTGCTGCAATTGCTCAAAATCCGCAGCATTCAAACCAAGCACTTCAGCGGTTCGGCGAATCAATATAGCTTCCCGCTCATGTACATATTGGTCCGATTTGGCAATAGACAACATATGAACCAGCAATGCCTTTTTTCTATCCATGTCCAATTTGTCAAACATTGCAGCCGCATCTTCTACAGTAGTTTCATATCCGAACTCCTGTAGATATTTCAGCACATCAGCCACATCCTCTTCGGGAATATTAAAGGCTATCTTGCATATCTGTTTGAAATCATGAAGTTCTTCGGGTCTTAACTGCCCATCAGCAAATATCATTCTTACAAGTAATATGAGTTCACTGGTCAGTTGTATATCTTCGGCCACCCGCCGTACTGATTTATCCTGTTCCAGCCAATTCTTGATTTGATCCACGATGATCATGCAACAGCCACTCCCTTTTGCTGTAACTTTATACGCCAATTAGTGAATTGTTAACAATGTAAGTACACCTTTGCGACAGGGATAAAGGGGCAACGCATTAATCCAATGCATGCCCTATTGGGACCTGGGGTAATAGATGGCATCCGACAACAACGATGATCTTCTCGCAACTATTAATTCACTCGATATGGGTGTGGTAGTTGTCGACAGGGATCTCAAAGTACAACTGATCAACACAACGTTTAACACTATCTGGAAGACTCGCGAGGAAGATTTCAAACTCGGGGACCCATTCCGCCGCTTGATCGATATCAACCGGGAAAACGGTATTTATCCAATTCCGGATGAAGAGTGGGAACCATATATCGCCACTCGCCTGGAAGAAATCAAAACAGGCAATATCCAACCTCGCGATTTTGTCCGCGCTGATGGCGTTCATCTGATTTATTCAGTGACCAATCTATCTGCTGGAAGGCGGCTGATTTCCTATTTTGACATTACCGAACAGAAGAAAAACGAGGAAATACTCGCGACTGCCCAAGCTTTGGCGAAAGAAAACCAACAACGTCTTATTGAGGCAATTGAAAGCATCGAGGACGGATTTGTAATCTTCGACAAGGATGATCGGCTGGTCGTCTGCAATTCTGCATTCGAGAAATTGTTTGATGAAGGCGCGAAGTTTCTAGTCCCCGGCGAAACCTATCATGACATGACACTCAACCTGGCAAAATCGGGAATTATTCCGATCGAAGAAGGTAAGGAAAACGAATTCGTCCAGGGCATGGTTGAAAAACGCCGCAGTGAAGAAGGCGTTGAAAAAACTTTTCAGGCACATGACGGCCGTTGGATAAGGCAACGCGACAAGCGTTCTCCCTCTGGAGATATTGTCGGAATCCGCAATGATGTTACCGAACTGAAAATGCGTGAAATTGAGCTGAAAGAAGCCTCCCGCCTAATTAAGGAAGTCACGGATGTCAGCGTTCAGGGCATTATGGTTTTGGGCGATGTGAATATCGAGTTCATGAACCCTAAATCAAGGGAAATGTTGGGCATTTCGGAAGAATACATGGCGGTTGGGAAACCGTGGGGGGAATTTTTTGAACGCCAGAAACAGCGTGGAGACTTTGGTTCACCTGAAGAAGCGGAAGAATTTATCCAGGTACTGCGTGACGATGTGAAAAATGGCGTTCCAAGACAGGTCGAAAGACTGGGATCTGACGGAAAAGTCTTGATGGCAGACCGTATTCCCAACTCTGCTGGCGGGCTTACTATCACATTCACGGATATTACGGATATCCGCAAACATCAAAGTGAACTTGAAACTGCAAAATCTGATCTGGAAACAGCGCTCACCGAAAATGAACATCAAAAAGACAGGTTCAGGGCATTTGCGGAAGCAAATACAGACTGGTTTTGGGAAATGGACAGCCAGCTGAGGTTCTCTTATTTTTCTGACACATTTGAAGAGGTTACGGGTGTACTGCCCGAGAAACTTCTTGGAAAAACCAGACGGGAAACCGGCGTTCCGGGCGTCGACATTGAGGTGTTTCAGACCCATCTTGATGATCTTGATGCACATCGTCCGTTTCGTGATTTCATTCACTCACGTACAAAGGCAGACGGAACCGTTGTATGGCTGGCAATCAGCGCTAACCCGGTATTTAACCGTAACGGAAATTTTGAGGGATATGTCGGCTCCGGTCGTAATGCGTCATTGCAAATTCAAAAACAGAAGGAATTAGAAGAAGCCATGCAGATCGCTGAATCTGCAGAGCGTGCCAAATCCGAGTTCCTGGCCAATATGAGTCACGAAATCCGCACTCCGATGAATGGCGTGATGGGAATGGCGGAACTACTGGCAACCACCGAACTGGATGCCAAGCAAGCCATGTTCACCGACGTGATCGTAAAATCCGGGGCTTCACTTTTGACGATCATCAACGACATTCTGGATTTCTCAAAAATCGATGCTGGCCAGATGGAACTTGATCCTGCGCCTTTCAATCTGGCCGAAGCAATTGAAGATGTCGCAACATTGGTCTCAGCCAAAGTTGCTGAAAAGGACCTGGAATTGATTGTGCGAGTAAATCCTCACCTTCCAAACACCATGATTGGCGATGTAGGCCGCATCCGGCAAATTGTGACTAACCTCCTTGGGAATGCTGTTAAATTTACGGAAAAAGGTCATATCTACGTAAATGTCGACGGCCATGTCGATGAGAACAACCTAGCCCAACTCAAAATCATGGTCGAAGATACCGGTATTGGTATACCGCCGGAAAAATGCGCGCAGGTTTTTAGTAAGTTCAGCCAGGTGGATACATCAGCTACCCGCAAACACGAAGGCACAGGTTTGGGCCTTTCGATTGCCTCATCGCTCGTCAAACTCATGGGTGGCGACATTCATGTGGAAAGTGAAGTCGGCCAGGGTTCCAGTTTCTGGTTTGAAGTAGCTCTTCCTGCAGATTCCCAATCAAGGGCAAGCCGCCATGTCATCCCGGGCGACCTGAGCGGAGCCAGAGTCCTGATCATTGATGACAATAGTGTCAACCGCTCGATCCTGTCAGAACAGATGGCTGCATGGAAGTTTGATTCAGCTGCGGCCGCATCTGGCCAGGAAGGACTGGAAATTGTAAGGGCCGTCGCTTCCAACAATCTTAAACTGGATTTGATCATCCTTGACTACCAGATGCCGGAGATGAGCGGAGCAGAGGTACTTCAACAACTACGTTCTGATTCGGCCACGAATAACATTCCGGTGGTAATGCTCACATCCGTGGACAGCTCGGAAACTAACAAGGAGCTCTCAAGGCTTGGAGCGGAAGCAAACCTTACAAAACCCACTCGCTCCTCAATGTTACTCGAGACGGTTCTTCAGGTAATCGCAAACAATCGTGCCGATATTGCATCCAGTCTTGATGAAGAAGGACAATGCGAAATCGAACCTGTGGCGTCACCGAGTACAGGAGATACACCAACAACAAAACCTGCCAAAAACCTGGCTCATGAGGGTTGGCTTGATGTTTTGGTTGCAGAAGACAATGAGGTAAACCAGATCGTGTTTACCCAAATTCTCAACGAAACCGGTCTGTCTTTCAAGATTGTCGAAAACGGGCGTCTGGCGCTGGCAGCTTACAAGGTACGCCAACCACGCCTGATATTGATGGATGTTTCCATGCCGGAAATGAACGGCAAGGAAGCAACAATGGCTATCCGGAAACTGGAAAAGGAAAAGGGAATGTCACGGGTGCCAATTGTCGGCGTAACAGCCCATGCATTGAAAGGAGACATGGAAGCCTGCATTGACGCGGGGATGGATGACTACCTTTCAAAACCGGTGTCACCCAGCAAGCTTTCCCGCAAGGTTGAACAATGGTTGAAGGTGAATCTGAAATCAGCCGCCAGCTAGACAAACTTTTGCTGAAACTGCAGCAGTTCTAAAATTCAATCCCGACCTGTGCCTTTACACCAGATCTGAAGGGATGTTTGACCATTTCCATTTCGGTCACAAGATCTGCAAACTCAATCAGTTCGTCCTTTGCATTTCGGCCGGTGATAATGACATGCTTCATTTCTGGCTTTGCTTTTAGCGCTTCGACAACATCATTTACATCCAGATAGTCGTAGCGAAGAACAATGTTGAGTTCATCACACAAAACCATGTCGAGTTTCTCGTCCATGATCATGGATTTGGCTTTCTCCCAGGCTTGTGTGGCAGCTTCAATATCACGCTGACGGTCTTGCGTTTCCCAAGTAAACCCCTCGCCCATGGTCACCATTTCGACCTGGTCTCCCATTTTGTCCAGAATGGTACGCTCACCCGTCCCCCATTTCCCTTTTACAAACTGCACAATACCCACGCGCATGCCATTGCCCAATGCGCGGAACACCATTCCGAAAGCAGCCGTGGATTTTCCCTTGCCTTTGCCGGTATGAACCATCGTCAAGCCCTTTTCGATGGTTTTGGTTGCAATAATCTTGTCACGGGCAGCCTTTTTCTTCTTCATTTTCTCGGCATGACGGGCATTAAGCTCATCTTCGCTCAAGCTTTTCAGGTGTGCAGATTTTTCAGCCATATGGCCCTCTCAAAATTTCGGTTTTAACGTCATACATCCGGTGACGGTATCACGGTCATTAAAAGTCTTCGCCTTCAAATCTCGGCAATTCATCAACAATTTTCAACCATGGCAAATGTTCATCCCAATGATAATGATAGGCGGGCGGTAGCTTTTCCGGGAAGTCCAATGAAGCCGTATAAAGGTTGATCTCACCGGCTCTGTCCCCATGCGAATTGCTCACAGGAGTGCCGCACTTGTTGCAAAATCCCCTCTCAACACCTGGCGAGGATTGATAAACTGAGAAACTGTCTCCGTGAAACATCATATCTTGTTCCCGTATCCCGAAGAAAGCTGTAACCGGTGATGAAGTCTGGCGACGGCAGCTTTCACAATGACAATAGCTGCTCCACAAAATGTCTCCTTTGACCGAGTACCGCACAGCCCGCACAAACATCCTCCATCCGCAATAATCTGGGTCATGGTTTTGGCCTTGTTCTGGAACAGCAATAATGTCGCGGAAATTTCCCGTTATTTCAGCTTTTGCGGAATCCCCGCTGTCACGAAGTACACATTGTTGCAGACAGCAGCAATCGCCTGATGTGCATTACCAGATAAATCCACGAATTCCCGAGCCATTCGGTTATCCGGAGTTACACCCTGACCCGTTTCATTGGAAACCATGACAACTGGAACCGGAGCGTCTTTCAGAAATTTCGCAAGGCTAGAGATTTCCCGTTCCACATGAGCTTCCGCCATCATCAGGTTGGTTATCCACATTGTCAGGCAATCAACCAGTACTATACGTTCACCGTAGGCGGACTGATTGATCGCATCGACCAGTGCAAGAGGTTCCTCGATGGTTTCCCACTGGTCGCCCCGCCGGCTCTGGTGTGCCTCAATCCGACTGACCATTTCATCATCCAGAGCCCGCCCGGTTGCCAGGTAAACCGGCTTGAATTTTGATTTTAGCGCAAGGCTTTCAGCAAAGGCGCTCTTGCCTGACCGTGCGCCTCCAAGGACAAGGGTAGTTTCTGAGTTCATACTTTTCCACCTGCTTTTTGACCGGGGCAAGACCCTGAGGCTGCTTTCACATCTGGTTCATTCCGAGAACATACACAATCTATGTGTCATTGTGACCCCTCCGGCCAAATTCCGGAATGCTAGCGGTGGATTGCGACGCGGCATATCTTTTGTACATAATCTTGCCCGCAATTCTTCCGGTCAGGAAAAAAGAAAACAACGTTATCGCAGGCACTATTCCAAGTGTCACAACGCTGTAAATGAGATACCACGAGGCTGCATTGCCGGTACCTGCATGAGGCGGGCCGTCAAATAGAAATATCAAGGCCAGCACAATCGATAGCGGAATGGACAAGACACCCAAAATGTTCGCAAAAACTGTTTTCCATGTCTTGCCGGAAGGTCTCCGTGACCAAATCATGTAGGCGACGTAAAGGACGACAAGGTGAACACCCAGAAAAAGTTTACTCAGGCCAATCGCGTTGATTATTTCATCCATTTTGTCCCCTTTCCGATTAAAATGACCTGGCTAGACACTATCAATCGTCAGTATTGATCCCCTGCACTAAAAAATGATGAATGTCTGCTCCAATGGTTGTGCGATAATGCTGGTAGGCATAGGGGTAGGTCAAAATTGACATTACCGGTTAGCCAGCCGCTTCGATATCGGGAGATACCGCGAATGCACATCGGATTGATTGGTGGGATTGGCCCTGCCGCAACAGATTATTACTACCAAAATATCATCAAGGCTTTCGAGAGTCGGAAAACTGGGCTTGAGCTGACGATGGTTCACACTGGTTCGCACACGCTGCTGAAAAACCTGTCTGCCAATGACATTGAAGCCCAGGTGGCAATTTATGATCGTCTTGCAAAACGGTTGGAAACCGCAGGTGCTGAATGTGTGGTCGTAACTTCGATTGCCGGGCATTTCTGCATTGAGGCATTCAAGGAAGATTCACCCCTCCCCGTTATCGATATGATCGAGGAAACCAGCCGCGCCGTAGAAAAATTGGGATTTGCAAAAATCGGAATTCTCGGAACAAAAACCGTAATGGAAACAAGGTTCTATGGTGGAATTAGTTCAGTGGAGCTCATACCGCCGCCTAACATGCAAATTGACAAGGTTCACGAAGCCTATGTGACCATGGCCGCAAACGGAAAGGTCAATGACGAACAACGTGCAATTTTTGCTGCTGCTTGCAGATCACTGCTGGAGGAAAGCGGGGCTGAAGCGATCATGCTCGGCGGGACCGATCTCGCTCTTGTTTATCAGCAGGGAAAATCTGAATTCCCGGTGATCGATTGTGCGGCAATCCACTGTGATGCGGTAGTGGAACGGGCTTTGGGGTGAGGATAACGCACTGGAACACAACCCCACAAATGCTTACCGCACTTGCACGACAGTCTCAAACAGATAGGTGGCAAGTTCTTTCTCAACGATTGGAACGCTTTGCTCGTCGCTTTCAGCCAGCGTTACCATTATCCGCATGCCGCGGGCACCACCGTCCTCTGCTTCGACTTGTGCACCCGGCAGATTAAGCTCTTTGTGAATCAATCCTGTGATCATCAGTTTTGCCGCATTGCAACGCAGACTTGGCTTGTAAATCTTGCCAACCGTCGTCAAGGGTATTTCTTCAACCACATAGATTTCTTTGGGCCACGCAGGGCGTTCGTCTATCGCGTTTTGCGCATGCTTGTGAAGTTCTTCACTGCTTGCTTCAGCCTCTGGATGCAGTTGCACAAAACAAACCGGCAATTCACCAGCATAAGCGTCAGGTTGACCAACAGCTGCCGCAAGCGCAACGGCCGGATGACCGCTCATGGCGTTTTCAATCATTGCCGGATCAATGTTATGCCCGCTTCGAATTATCAAATCCTTGGATCGTCCTGCTACGTAGAGCCGACCCTCCTCATCCTTGTATCCAAGATCCCCGGAATTAAGGATACCTTCCTCAAACACACCGACATTGTGATCCTGGTTTCGATATCCCGGCGATACGTGAGGGCCACTTATCGCGATAACTCCAATCTCTCGGGAAGCACAAATCTCACCTAAACTTCCATCTGCATTCAAGCTCAATATATCCACCTGTGTGTAGGGCAAAGCCCAACCAACCGAACTATTGCTGCCGGGACCGCACAACGGATCAATACTGATCAATCCGGATGCTTCGGTCATGCCAAGAATTTCATAGAGATTACAATTAGTTACTTCTTTGAAACGCTCGCCAACCGCAGGTGGTAACAAGGCGGCTCCGGTCAAACCTGCCCGGACACGGCTAATGTCATGATCTGTTGCCGGATATTGCAAGACAGCGCTTATTGCAGTTGGAACACCCGCTATCAGCGTTGCTTTGTACTGTGCCACAAGGCGCCAGAAGCCCTCGACAATGACAGGATTACGTAAACCTCCCGGCGACATGATCAACAGTTCCGAGCCCGCCATAAAGACACTAAGCCCCGCAGCAATGGTTCCGGCAACATGAAACAGCGGGAATGTTCCGGTTAGAATATCATCGGGTGTGAAATTGCACATGATGACACCACCAAAGGCTGCGACCAATTGACTGCGATGAGTGTGGGCAACCAGTTTGGGAACTCCTGTTGTGCCGCCTGTATGAAAGTAGGCTGCAACATCATCACCACTCCGGGGCTCACCAAAGGTAAGGTGACCGCCCGGTTGATCTTTCACGGCAGAGGCAAAATCCACTATTCCTTCTTCATCCGGGCTACCTGGAGGGGAAACGCGCACGAGAACCAGGTCTGGAATCGCGTCACGCAATTCGAGGGCTTTTTCCCATATATCAAGTTGAGGATGCGGACCGAGAGCTACCAGAATTTTGGCCCCTGAAGCTTTAATCAATTCAGCGATGCTTTCGGATTGCAAAAGAAAATTGACCGGCACTGCATAGCCTGCTGTTTCGGCTCCCCACAATGTTACGTGAGTTTCGGCCAGTGATGGTAACATGTAAGCCACACCAGGCGCCGGACCGCCAAGTTCAGTAAACAAATTAGCTGCGCTCCGGATCATTCCCAGTAATTGGTAATAGGAAACACGGCGAGGCTGTTCATCCGGTTCTCCTGTCATAAGCATAGTGATCGCGGTCGCATCACCTTGCTGTTCGGCACTTGCTACAAATACATCCAGAATGCTGCGTTCGGGCAAACGTTGTTCCAGGGTTTTTTCCTTTTCAAATCGTTTAAGATCGTCAAAGGTGCGGATAGGATCACCACCCAAATCAGCCATCAATTTTCCCTTCAAGAATTCTGTTTAAGACAATTATACTTACCTAAGTCGTTACTCCTAGCAAGGCAGCGTCGCTATCAGGGCCCCTGATTCAATGCATTCATTGCAATTTCAAACGAAATTTGGCCTACTTCGCCAAAACCAATAATTCGTCGATATCCAGATACGCTTCCATGGCTTCAGCCAGTTCATCCAACGCGGATTCAACACTAGCAGCGTAGGACATCCCCTCATCTGCCGCGAAACCTTGTTCCCTCAACAAACGCTTGCGGTAGTCATCGGAATTAAACAACCCGTGCAAATAACATCCGCGCACATTGCCCTGCTTTGAGATTGCTCCGTCAAATCGGCCATCGAAATTGACCATGGCACGCGCGCAATCGGGGCCATCTGTATAACCCATGTGGATTTCATAACCGGAAAGCTCACAACCGAACTCGCAAGACATGGGTTCAAAGGTTTTAACTGTTTTTTCGGGCAGCAAGTCGGTTTCCACATTGAGAAGCCCCAGCCCCTCGATTTCACCGATATCTCCCTCCAATCTGCGCGGATCAGATATTTTTTTGCCCAGCATCTGGTAACCACCGCACACACCGATCACAAGACCACCCTTTTCTGCAAACGTCCGGATCGGTTTTTCCCAACCGTTTTCACGCAATTCAGTCATGTCAGCGATGGTCGACTTAGAGCCGGGAAGGACAATCATCTCCACCTTGTCCGGGAAAGGGTCACCTTTACGGATGAACTGAAGCGCCACACCAGGCTCCGATTTCAACGGATCAAGATCGTCAAAATTGGCAATCTTTCCCATCGCCGGCACCACCACCCGGAAACCTTCCGGCAACCCACCATCAAGCTTGTCCAGTGCGACGCTGTCTTCCGCCGGCAAACGTTTAACGGCGTCTACCCAAGGAAGTACGCCGAACGATTGCCAGCCGGTAAATTCGGTGATCGATTTCAGGCCTTCTTCAAAGAGCGAAATGTCTCCGCGAAACTTGTTGATCAGATAGCCCGCAACATGCCTGCGATCCTCTTTGGGCAAAATTGTGTGAGTGCCGACAATAGAGGCGATCACACCACCACGGTCTATGTCACCGATCAGGATGACAGGTACATCCGCGGCTTCCGCAAATCCCATGTTCGCAATGTCACCAGCGCGCAAATTAATCTCTGCAGGAGAACCCGCTCCTTCCACCAGCACAATATCCGCTCCTTCACAAACAGATTCGAAACTGGCCATAACCGATTCTAACAATTGAGGTTTTAGCGAAAGATATTCCTTTGCCGCCACCGTCCTCCAGACCTTACCCTGAACAACGACCTGGGAGCCCATCTGACTTTGCGGCTTCAGGAGAACCGGGTTCATGTCGACCGTCGGCTCCACCCCACAAGCCAGTGCTTGCAGCCATTGCCCGCGACCTATCTCGCCTTCGCCATCTTCAGCTTTCGCGACTGCCGCATTGTTTGACATGTTCTGCGGCTTGAACGGAACGACATTCATGCCACGGTTTTTCAGTGCGCGGCAAAGCCCTGCGACAAGAACTGTCTTGCCGACATCCGATCCGGTTCCTTGAAACATCAACGCGCGGGTCATGAATAAGCCTGTCTAAATCAGGCTGCTGGTTTACCCTTTGAGATACCTGCCCGCAATCGGAAATGTAAATTCAAAGTTGGTTATGTAATCCGCATTCCAGATGCGGCTCGGCCTTGGTTGGATCGTAATAGTCCTGTTCACTGGGTAATTGGTGAAGCGTGAGATAGGCTTCAATTTCCGGATCCCGCCAATCCAACAGAGGATAGACTTTCAAAATCTTGTCCTTTGCCGGCTGGAATAATGAAAGACCATCACGAAACTCAGTCTGATCCCGCCTCAACGCTGTAATCCAGACATCCGGATTTAGTTCGGAAAGTGCCCTGCGAAATGGCTCCAGCTTCACCTGTTCTGAAAATTGTCCGCGTTGCGGATCGCTCGACGCGGGAATGGTTTCATTCCAGGTTTTGTGCGACCGATAGACACGCAAATCAAGGTGCAACCTGTCAGCCATCAAATTGGCAAATTCAAGTGTGGCATCGGTATTGAATCCGGTATCCACCCACACAACCGGGATATCGGGCCTGACCTGCGAAACCAGATGTAAAAGTACCGCAGATTGGGGGCCGAACTTGGTAGTTAAAATAGGCGTTGACGCCCTTCGAATACCCAGGTCAATGATGTCCAGAGCCGCATTGATCCGTGCTGTGATATTCAAAACGGCAGGATTCTGTACTCTCACCGTGAGATCGTTTTCCATAAACATTTTTCTATCCCTGTAGGCCGAGTTTAACTTGCAACCAAAGCCGCTCATGAACAAAATAGAGCGCCAACTTGGTGATCACTTCGATCCCACCGATTGAGATGGCTGTGGCAATATTTCCGGTGAACAACCAGGCGAGCAGCGTCGTATCAAGAGAGGCAAGCACCCGCCATGTGCTCATTTTCGCGAAAGACCTGAAACGGGTTTCATGGCGGATCAACTTTCCTCGGACCACACCCCAATCGATCCGGTTCCATACCCTTTCATGGGCGGTATAAATCATAACTTTTGTCAGAACCTCAGTTATGGCAATGAGACTGGCAGTAGCGGCAATTTCAAGGTCGGAACTTTCATCCATCAATCCAAAGACTGGACCCAGATACTTGATGATGATGAAGGAGAGGAAAAATGTATCAAGTGTTCCAATGATTCTCCACGTGATTGCTTTTGCAACAGAACGCCAGGGTTTTTCCCTTTGCAATGTGAGATTCGAACGCGGAGTTTCAGCCATATTCAAGGGCCTACAATCCCTTGACGCATATTCTGATGTCAAATCTGTCATGCGAGGCTTTCCGGTTTTCATCACAAGAATGATCAAAAAATGGGACTTGTTGAAGGCAGGGGATTCCCGTTTTTGCGCCGGAATGGGAAGATTATTTTTCTATCCATGGCAAAAGGGGAAACCGGTTCGCAACGGCAAGGGTTCAGGCGGCTTCTTGTCCAACCAGAATTGGTTTTGCCACAACCCAGATGAGTTTTGGCTTTTCAGACCGCTAAATTATTGACATTATGCCATAATGACAGATGCAAATCCCAAGCAATCAGATTTCTCCCGACAGTGGCACTATGTTCCGGATGTTCCGGTACAAACCTCCCCCCTGTTTGCCTGGCCGCCCAATCCGGCAAAAATAGCCAAATGGATCGCTGGCGGCTGGTTCACGATTGGTGAAAACATCCTGTTGGTCATTCTCGCCTGGATTTGCTGGAAGTGGTTCCAACCTTCAATGGAAACTGCCCAAACCATTGAAGCTGGTTGGGTTTTGCAGATTTTTATCCGGAATCTTGTGCTGATGATTTTGGTAGCCGGTGGATTGCATTGGTACTTTCATTCAGGCAGGAAACAGGGTGACAAACGCAAATTTGACTCACGCGAAGTCCCAGCCAAGGGCCGGATTTATACATTCAACAATCAACTCTACGACAATGTTTTCTGGTCGCTGGCAAGCGGTGTTACGCTCTGGACCACTTACGAGGTGTTGATGTTCTGGGCAATGGCTAACGGATACGCCCCATTTCTGACATGGTCGGACAATCCGGTCTGGTTTGTTGTATTGTTGTTTTTGACACCTCTTTGGATATCGTTTCATTTTTACTGGATCCATCGCTGGTTGCATTGGCCACCGCTTTACAAACTTGCACACTCGCTTCATCACCGGAACACAAACATAGGTCCGTGGTCTGGTCTTTCTATGCACCCGGTGGAAACATTGCTGTTTTTCAGCTCGGTGCTGGTTCATTTTCTGCTTGCCAGTCATCCGATCCACATTCTGTTTCACATGCAGCATCAGGCATTGACAGCGGCCACTTCACATACCGGTTTTGAGGGATTGGTCATTGGCAATGAAAACCGTCTCGAATTGGGGCGCTTTCATCATCAGATGCATCATCGCTATTTCGAATGCAATTACGGAAATCTTGAAATGCCGTGGGATAAACTGTTCGGATCCTGGCACGATGGCACCGAAGAAGCGCATGAACGGATGAAAGAACGCCGCAAGTCCCTTAAGTAACAGGCAGACTAAATTGTTTGATTTTCAGGAGGCTTTCCTGACAGCAACGACAGCTTTCAAGAGATCTTCCGGCACATCCTCAAGCACATTTTTACTATGCTGGGCAATTGAACTTCGGGCCAGATATATCGACAGACGATACGCCTTGAGATACTCTCTACATTCTCGGCAAACTTTCATATGCAAATCAAATAGACGTTTTTGCCTGGCAGGCAAATTGTCATCAAGATAATCAATAATGAAGTCCTCAAATTCCACGCACGTCATCATCAGCGGAAGCTGAAAGATGACACCTTGAATTTGACGGAGCCGGGATTGTGGCATTCTTTTCATAGCGCACCTCCCTTCAGAAAGGGTTCAAGTAATTTTTTCAGTGCTGCGCGCGCCTTGTACAAGCTAACTTTAACATCCCTTATACTAAAGTTTAGGGTCTCTGACACTTCACTTATTGTCAACTCTTCAATGTCACGAAGTAAAATAATCACACGGTAACGATCGGGCAATTTTTCAATTTCTCTCAATATTTGTTTCCTCGTGCCAGGATCTGAGAGTATTTCTTTAGGGTCTTTGAAATTTGGCCAATGTTCTTCGATCCTGCATCCGTTCTTGTCAAACTCTGGCATTAAACCCTTGATCGTATCATCACCAATCTCGTTTAAGCCGGGCAAAAGGTTCACCGCTTCTTCGATTGTTTTTCTGCGCATAAGGCCGATTAGATCTTCTACCTCTTGTAGTTGATCGGGATTTTTGAAAATGCTTGTAAAAACGTTCCGCGTTGCCATCTCTGCCAGTTCAACATCCACCAGCAACCTTTTGGCTAAGGGCAACATCCAACCCAAATGCTCACGGATAACTTGTTCCCCACCATCTGGAGACTGGCCAGTCAATGCTTTCAGCAATTCCTGTTGTGTTGACTTCAAGTTTCCGTGACCCATGCTCGGATCATTAGTAGCTCATTTATTTTTCGTCGATTGAAATCTCAAATTTGCAATTCAAAACTTTGTTCAACAAAGTTGATAGGAAAAAAAAATTGGATGGATGTAACCAGAACAGCAATTGACACATCGAAGATATTAATCTGGCCTTTTTTACCGTACCGCTAAAAGATAATTACCTAACCGATATAAAGATAATTACGTACTATGATTACTGGCCTCCTAGCGATCAGCATATTTACCGTCATGTTTTCCATGGTTGCAAAAAGGCTTTCGTCAACCATTGTCACGGCACCGATGTTGTTCATTGGATTTGGTGTCCTGATTGCTGAGTTGGGGCTGCTGCCGATTGACCACATGGAGGAAACTCTGCACC
Organism: Rhizobiaceae bacterium; assembly: GCA_051009575.1. Lineage (GTDB taxonomy): Bacteria > Pseudomonadota > Alphaproteobacteria > Rhizobiales > Rhizobiaceae > JAALLB01. The sequence continues at coordinate 4,213 of JBPCWL010000003.1, read as the reverse complement.
TGGTTGCGGAAATCGCCCTGATCATTCTACTGTTTCTTGACGCAGCGCAAACCGACCTCAATGCATTGAGAAAACGGTTTGTCTGGCCTTTCAGAATGCTGGTTATCGGACTACCGCTGGCCATGATCCTGGGAACGGCCGCAGCATGGCTGTTTCTTCCAGCCTGGCCGCTCGCAGCTCTTGCCCTGCTTGCGGCCATACTGGCACCTACCGACGCTGCATTGGGACAGGCCGTTGTAACTAATCCTGTCGTTCCCGAGCGGGTCCGCCGCGCACTGACAGTGGAAAGTGGATTGAATGACGGCCTCGCACTGCCTGCTATTCTCCTGTTTGCCAGCCTGACTGCAATTTCGACGCATCATGATGAAACCAACTGGCTTGTCTTCGGTGCCAAGCAACTGATCCTCGGGCCATTAGTAGGCATTGTTGTCGGCAGCATCGGCGGCAAAGTACTGTTGTGGGTCAAGAAAAATCAGTACACTTCAGACATCTACGAAGGGGTGGGAGCACTCGCTCTTGCTTGTTCTTGCTATTTGGCAGCGGGGTTGATCGGTGGAAACGGATTTATCGCAGCCTTCGTCGCGGGGCTTTTCTTCGGCGGCATTGTTAAAGACCATTGCAAATTCATCTTTGAATTTACCGAAAGTGAAGGACAAGGACTAATCTGGGGAGCATTTCTACTCATCGGAATGGTGCTGGTGCCAGAAGCCTTACCCCACCTTGATTCTACTGCTCTGGCGATCATTTTGACCAGTTTATTTATCATACGCCCTCTGGCGATCTGGGTGTCACTTTCGGGAACCGATGCAATGCCGCTCACAAAACTGTTTTTTGGGTGGTTTGGACCGCGCGGCCTAGCGACAGCATTATTTGCGCTCACCGTAGTGCACGAAATCGGTCTCGAATTGGGAGAGGCAATTTTGCACCTGGCAGTTAATGCTGTGTGGATAAGCGCTTTGTTACACGGAGTTACCGCAACCCCGGCTGCAAAATGGTATGCAAGAAAAATCGATCAACAGGGGAAATGTGCCGAAACCTTGGCTGAATGATCATAACAATCAACCAATTTTCAACAGGAAATAATAATGAAGAAATTTTCAATAGCCAATTTTGAAGAGTTGAAAGACCGCAAGCCTGAGTACGCGATTGTCGGCGAAGTGGATCTTGTTGTCGTCCGTTTTGACGACAAGGTTTCGGTTTTTTACGGGCGTTGTCTACACCGTGGCGCATTGATGTCGGACGGTTTTGTCAAGGGTAACAATCTTTATTGCGGTGTCCATTACTGGGATTACCGCCTAGACGGGGGTGTGTCAGAATACGAAAACAAGGAAGCGCTCCCGAAGTTCAATTCCTGGATTGAAGACGGCGAAGTATTGGTCGATGAGGAGGAAATCAACGCTTGGGCATTGCAAAATCCGCAACCGTTCAAAAGGGACGAATATCTCGGTATTTATGCCGATACCAGCCACGGCACGGAAGAAGAGCCCTACAATGGGCTTATCCAGCAGTACGCTCGCGATGGCCTTTCAAAGACTGGCCACCACGGCAAGGTCGATGCCATGGGTGTTCCGCGCAACCAGTTGCCGGACTGGAACGATATCCAGCTTCTTGCGGCACAATTGCACAAACCACCACTATTGGATGAAGATGAAGTCGGAACTGAAGTGGTTATTGGTCCAAACGCTCAAAAACCGTTAAAACTGAAAATTCCGCTTTTCGTCTCTGACATGAGTTTTGGCGCACTTTCCGAGCCGGCAAAAGTTGCATTGGCGCGAGGTGCAGAATTGGCCGGAACCGGAATTTGTTCCGGAGAAGGCGGAATGTTGCCGGAAGAGCAGGCAGAGAATTCGCGATATTTTTATGAGCTAGCATCTGCAAAATTCGGCTTTGACTGGGACAAGCTTTCCAAAGTGCAGGCTTTCCATTTCAAGGGTGGACAGGGTGCCAAAACCGGGACTGGAGGACACCTCCCGGGTAACAAAGTCAAAGGCAAAATCGCCGAGGTCCGCGGTCTTGAACCCGGCGAAAGCGCAATTTCCCCCGCCCGTTTTCCGGAATGGACGGAGGTTTCCCAGATAAAGGAGTTCGCTGACGAGGTTCGCAGCCGCACAGGTGGCATCCCGATCGGATACAAACTGTCAGCCCAACACATTGAAAAGGACATTGATGCTGCACTTGAGATTGGCATGGATTACATCATTCTCGATGGCCGCGGCGGCGGTACCGGTGCTGCCCCAATCATATTCCGGGATAATATATCGGTGCCTACCATCCCGGCTTTGGCACGGGCCAGAAATCACCTGGACAAGGTTGGCGCAAACGGCGTGACGCTCGTGATCACCGGCGGCCTTCGCAAACCTGCCGATTTTGTGAAAGCACTCGCACTGGGTGCGGACGCCATAGCCGTTTCAAATTCCGCAATGCAGGCGATCGGTTGTATCGCTATGCGTGCCTGCCACACAAACAACTGCCCGGTCGGCATCGCATCTCAAAAACCACATCTGGTCAGCCGGCTGGTGGTCGAAAAATCAGCTCAACGATTGAAGAACTTTTTCGATGCTTCGGTCGAACTGATGGGAGTCATGGCCAGAGCATGTGGCCACGATCACCTGAACCAATTCAACCCGGAAGACCTGACAACCTGGAAACGGGAAATGTCTGACTTGTCCGGTATTGCCTATGGCGGGATTGCCGCAAACTAACCTATTGGGAGAAAATCAATGGAAACTGAAAATCTGGACTGGATCAGTGTCGGGCACGTCGATGACCTCCCCGAAGGCCGGGTAAAATCGGTTACTGCCCGCACCACATCAATCTGTCTTTCGCATTTTGATGGCAAATGGGCTGCAATGGACAATCATTGTCCCCACCAGGGCGGGCCCCTGGGTGAAGGTTCCATTGAAAAAGGCATTGAAGGCAAATGCTGGATCAGATGTCCGTGGCATGGCTGGGATTTTGACCCGTTAACAGGAGCTCCTCCAGGTGGTCATGAGGATACCGGTCAAAAACTTTATCCCGTTGATGTGCGCGATGGCGAAGTTTTCATCGGGCTCGAACCTGAACCGCCACATGAGCGTACGACTACTGATGTCATGGCTGAAACCATGGTCAACTGGGGTGTAAAACGGGTCTTCGGCATGGTCGGTCACTCAAATCTGGGCCTCGCTGATGCGATACGGCTGCGTGTGCAGGCTGGCGAAATGTCATATATCGGCATCCGGCACGAAGGGGTGGCAGCTTTCGCCGTCTCAGGATACGGAAAGCTCACGGGTAAGGCCGCTGCGTGCCTTACGATTGCTGGCCCAGGAGCAACAAACCTGCTGACCGGACTCTGGGATGCAAAAGTCGACAGGGCCCCTGCCCTTGCCCTCACCGGACAGGTGCAAACCCAGGTTTTCGGACCCGGTGCATTCCAGGATATTGATCTTAAATCGGCATTTCAGGCGGTATCTCGATTCTCGCAACCGGTACTTTCGGATTCAAACCACGCTGAATTAATGTCCCTTGCCATCAAGAATGCCGTCGTGGAGCGTGATGTGGCAAATCTCATTTTCCCCGATGATGTTCAAACACTTCCTAGTGACAAGCCAGCCGGAGGCCCCGATGGCCGTATCGGAAGGCACAAGGTAATGCCATCGGCAGAAGATGTTGATGCTGCTGTTGAAATGATTAATGGCGCTCAGCGCCCGGTGTTTGTCATAGGCCACGGTGCGGTAGATAGCCGGAATGAAATCATTGGGCTGGCCGAGAAACTTGGAGCGCCGGTACTTACCACCTTCAAGGGCAAGGGATTGATTTCTGACCATCATCCGAATGCCGCAGGCGTATTGGGCCGTTCCGGCACTCCAATCGCAAGCTGGTTCATGAATGAAGCTGATCTCCTGATTGCGCTTGGAGCATCATTCTCAAACCACACAGGAATTGAAAGATCTAAGCCGATCATTCAGGTCGATTTCGAACGCATGCAGCTCGGCAAGTTTCATCCGGTAGCTCTACCTGTCTGGGGAGAGATCGGTGCCTTCTGCGAAGCCGTGACACCAAAGATCGAGCGAAACTCCGAAAGCGCGAATCAAACAAAGGAACTCGTCAAACGTTGGAGCATTTGGCGGGATGAAAAGAAATCCCGGCTTGCGGAGGATCGCGGCAAAGGCGTGCATTCCGCAGCGATATTCGATGTGCTCACGAGGGTCTGTCCGGATGATGCAGTTATCGC
>JBPCWL010000002.1:0-76441 GCA_051009575.1 Rhizobiaceae bacterium | reverse complement strand
GCTTCCACAGTAATCGGGTCGAGAATTGCAGTTGAGGCGTGACCCGTCCGAAGGCCGGCCAAATCCCCCTTGAGAGAATTCAAGGCTCCTTCCATGCGTCGATTCAGATCCGCAAAATTAATTACATCATCAGCCATTTTTGTCTCAATCTCCCAATGTGCGATTTCAGGACTTGACCGTAGTCGAACGCCCCTCGCCTTTCAATATTTTTGCAAAACCACCCTTGTCAGCCAAAGAAAAAACAACGACCGGGATATTTGCTTCTTTTGTCAGACTTACCGCAGATGTGTCCATAACTTCCAGGCCTCGTTCCAGAACCTCTGCATGTGTAATGGTTTCAAATCTTTTCGCATCAGGGTTCTTTTTCGGATCTGAGGCGTAAACACCATCCACCTGCGTAGCCTTTAACAATGCATCACATTGCATTTCACAGGCGCGCAACGCAGCCGCTGTGTCAGTCGTGAAATACGGATTACCTGTACCACCGGCAAAAATAACTACTTTTCCTTCTTTGGAATAATTCTTCGCAGCGCGTTGTGAAAACGGTTCACAAACCTCTGACATTTCAATGGCTGACAATACAACCGCCGGCACACCAAGTGTATCAAGAGCCATTCGCAATGCGATCGCGTTCATCACTGTTGCCAACATACCCATATGATCGCCCGAAACACGGTCAGCGCCTTTGGCTGCCAGTGCAACACCCCTGAATATATTTCCGCCTCCGACCACGAGCGCCACTCTTGCTCCAAGGTCAATACCCTGCTTGATGTCCGCACAAATCCGATTGACTGTTTCAGGGTCTATTCCAAAACCCTGATCCCCCATCAACGCTTCACCCGACACTTTGAGCAACACGTTCGCGAATTTGAGATTGTTTGCCATGAATCACTCGTCCTGAAATGCTGACTCTGGATACACGAAGGGCGTCCCGTTGTCACGAAACGCCCGACATAGAATTCCAGCAGATTGTTATCAATTCCGACGCAGTTAACTTCCCTGAACTGCAGCAGCGACTTCAGCTGCGAAATCTTCTTCTTCTTTCTCTACCCCTTCGCCAAGAGCCAGGCGAACAAAAGATTTCAACGTGACCGGAGCTCCAACATCACCTTCCGCATCTTTTAGGGCTTTTTCAACACTCACATCGGGGTTGACGACAAAAGCCTGTGAAAGAAGAACGCTTTCCTCATAAAACTTGCGCATACGGCCTTCCACCATCTTTTCGATGATCTCTTCCGGCTTTCCTGATTCACGAGCCTGCTCAACAAAAATAGCCTTTTCACGTTCTGCAATATCTGAAGGTACTTCATCCTTCGTTGCTGCCAGCGGGTTGGTTGCAGCTACATGCATGGCAACCTGTTTCCCGATGGCCGCAAGTGCGTCCGAATTTCCAGATGATTCGAGGGCAACAAGAACTCCTATTTTGCCGATACCATCGCCAGCAGCATTGTGCATATATGTAGCCACAACACCTTCACTTACTTCCAGTTTTGCGGATCGGCGGAGGTTCATGTTTTCACCGATCGTTGCTACTGCATCTGTGATAGCATCGGCAACAGACTTGTCACCACCTTCCAAGTTTGCTGCAGATACGGCTTCTACCGATCCATCAGTTCCAATTGCCGTAGCGGATACTTTTCGAACCAGTTCCTGGAACTGTTCGTTACGGGCAACAAAATCTGTTTCCGAATTGACTTCAACAACTGCGGCCGAAGTTCCGGCTCCTGTAATTCCAATCAATCCTTCGGCAGCGACACGGCCTGATTTTTTCTCAGCTTTCGCGATGCCTTTGGAGCGCAACCAGTCCATGGCAGCCTCGACATCTCCATTGTTTTCAGCCAAAGCGTTCTTGCAGTCCATCATGCCTGCACCGGATTTGTCACGCAGTTCTTTAACGAGAGCAGCTGTAATAGCCATTTTAGCCTCTTTCCGGCATATCTATGCCAATTTCTTCATTTCCGGGCAGCCATATACCCGGCTTCTTTTATAAATATTATGCCAATGTCCGGCCCGTTTCCGGGCCGGTTATCTATTAGCCCTTCGCAAATTCCGCAGCTTGTTCTAGCCAGTTATCGCGTTCAATGCGGCCTTTGAAATTCAAAACTTCATCCACCTTGGCAATTTCTTCGGCTGTAAAGGCAGCAATCTGAGAGAAATGGGTAATCCCAAGATTGTTTAATTTGCCCTCTAGCACCGGACCAACACCGGAGATTTTTTTAAGATCATCAGCTTCACCTTTCGGGGCCGTAAACATCGGAGCGCTTTCATCGGAAGCAGGTGCTGCTTCAGCTGGTGCCTCTTTAGCAGGTGCTGCTTCAGCTGGCGCTTCTTTAGCGGGTGCTGCTTCAGCAGGTGCCGCTTCAGCGGGTGCCTCTTCTGCAGGTGCTGCTTCAACGGGTGCTTCTTCCGCAGGTGCCGGTGCAGCTTCTGCAGCCAGAACTTCTTCGACCGGCGCTTCTGCGGCACCAACATCAATTCCGGCTGAGCCTTGTTGCCTTGCAATGCCGTCAATTGCAGCCTTGGCAATCAGATCGCAGTAAAGTGCGATCGCACGCGAAGCATCATCATTACCGGGAACCGGGTAATCGACATTGTCGGGATCGCTGTTTGAATCGAGAACCGCAACAACCGGGATGCCAAGTTTTTTCGCTTCCTGCAGTGCAATTGATTCCTTGTTGGTATCTACAATGAACAAAATATCAGGAGTTCCACCCATATCCTTGATACCACCAAGAGCACGTTCGAGCTTGTCGCTTTCGCGAGTCAGCATCAACCGCTCCTTTTTGGTAAGGCGCTCTGCTCCCTCACCACCCAGCAGTCCCTCTAGTTCACGAAGGCGCTTAATGGAATTCGAAATGGTCTGCCAATTGGTCAGCATACCACCAAGCCAACGGGCATTTACATAGTATTGGGCGGAACGTTTTGCTGCATCTGCAATAATTTCAGATGCCTGACGTTTTGTACCGACGAAAAGGACACGACCGCCCCCAGCAACTGTGTCTGAAACGATTTTCAAAGCCTGATCTAGCAATGGAACCGTCTGTGAGAGGTCAATGATATGAATATTGTTTCTGGATCCGTAGATGTAACGGTCCATTTTTGGGTTCCAGCGATGTGTCTGGTGTCCGAAATGCGCGCCAGCTTCCAATAGCTGACGCATGCTGTAATCTGGCAGCGACATGGTAGTTTCTCCTTTACCGGTTCAACCTCCGCAGGGAATGAACACCAACTGGCGTCACCGGAACGCATTTTCCGTCAATGCCTAATCAGGGGCTGTGGACGGTATGCGCAATCCTGCGTGTGGAATGCGCGTGCTTATAGATGAAATTGGCAGGATTGCAAGAGGAGAATTCAAGACAAATTCCAATCCATGTTTCGCCATATGGCTTGAATGAAGACGCCAGACGTACGACCGAGGCACAACGGAAAACAGGGATTTTTGGTAATGGAGTTTGCGGCCAGTATCATGAAGGCTGTCTATCCGGCTAAGCAACCAATTCCAGAAGATATCGCATTTGTCGGTAGCGGCCTTGTACTCTTCAAATCAAAGAATTCATAATCCGAATTATCAAATCCGTATTGGTTCAGGCGATGGCAACATCCACAACACCGGGCACCGCCTTGATAGCACTTTGAATTTTCGATGAAACTGTGAATTTGTCTGGTAGTCGAACCTCTATTTCTTTCGCCCCATTGTCTTGCAATATGACAAATGAAATCCGTCCATTGCCTCTACGCTCGAGCAGCGGAGACAGGTATTGGATTGGATTTTCGTCACGGAGAAAGATAGTCATGTCCCTTTCTTCCCGAGAGGCCGCTTTCTCCAATGGTTCAACACTTTGGATCCTTATGCTGATGCCTTCCGGGCGCAGATCTGCACCAGCAAGAATAATGACCGATTGTCCAACTTTCAGATCATCCCGGAACTGATTTAATCCTTCTTCGAAAATTACTGCCTCATATTGCCCGGAGGGATCGGATATCATGATGATACCCATTGCCTTGCCTTGGCGGGTTTTCCGCTCCTGACGCCCGACGATTGTACCTGCTAGCCTTCCAGCAGTAGCTCCGTTGTGAACAGAAATTTCGAATTCTGCATAAAGCTGTACCCGCATTTTCTCGAGAATTGGACGATATTCATCAAGCGGGTGGGCACTCAGATAAAACCCGACCGCCTGCATTTCGCGGTTCAGTTTTTCAGCAGTATCCCAAGCCTCACATAATGGAAGGTCTACACGTTCCTGTTCCCCGCCCACGCTTCCAAACATGTCATCCTGGCCTGTCTCACGATTCTCAGTATTGCGGCTGGCATAGGCCACAAGGCGTTCGAGGCCTGCAATCATCCTTTCGCGCGGGTAGTCGAAGCAATCAAGCGCGCCTGCACAAATCAGGTTTTCCAGCGTCCGCTTATTGACCTGCCGAATTTCAATCCTCGCAAAAAAATCCTCAACGGATTTGTACTCACCATTTTCCACCCGTTCGGATACGATGCTTGCTACAGCACCTTCACCCACACCCTTGATGGCGGCCAAGGCATAGAAAATTTTTCCATCACGGACTTCAAAGCCAACGCCGGATGTCTGGACCGATGGGGATATCATACGAATATCCTGATTATCGGCTTCCTGATAGAAGATGCCGAGCTTGTCGGTGTTACCAAGATCAAGTTGCATTGATCCAGCAAGAAATTCCACCGGATAGTTGGCCTTGAGATATGCGGTCTGGTACGAAACCAGCGCATAGGCTGCAGCATGGGATTTGTTGAATCCATAGTTGGCAAATTTTGCGAGAAGGTCAAAAATCATGTTGGCTTCCGCATTTCTGAGGCCGCGTTCAACTGCACCTTCCACAAAACGCACGCGCTGCGCCTCCATCTCCGAGGCAATTTTCTTTCCCATTGCACGGCGAAGCAAATCTGCTTCACCCAAAGTGTATCCTGACAGTATCTGCGCAATCTGCATCACCTGTTCCTGATATATGATGACGCCGTAAGTCTCCTTCAGAACACTTTCGATCTTTTCGTGATAATAATCAGGGACCTCTTCTCCGTGCTTGCGGCGGTTATAGGTGGGGATATTATCCATTGGTCCGGGTCGGTAGAGCGCCACTAGCGCAATGATGTCTTCGAAGCGGTCTGGCCGCATCCCGACAAGGGCCTTGCGCATGCCCTGACTTTCAAGCTGGAAAACTCCAACCGTATCGCCATTGGTGAGCATTTCATAAGTTTTGGCATCATCCAGCGGAGCATGGGCCAAATCCACCTTCGTTTGCGATTGCGCAATGAATTCGAGCGACTTTTCAAGAACGGTAAGTGTTTTGAGGCCCAGGAAGTCAAATTTGACAAGACCCGCCTGCTCCACCCATTTCATATTGTACTGGGTAACCGGCATTTCCGATCGTGGGTCCCGGTATAGAGGTACCAATTGGTCTAGCTTGCGGTCACCGATTACTATTCCGGCTGCATGAGTGGATGCATGACGATACAGACCTTCAAGTTTCTTCGAAATATCAAAGAGTTGCCGAACAATCTCCTCTTCACGCGCAGCTTCCTGAAGGCGCGGCTCCCCGTCAATTGCCTCAACCAGGGTCGTCGGATTTGCCGGATTGTTTGGCACCATTTTGCAAAGGCGGTCAACCTGCCCATAAGGCATTTGAAGAACCCTACCTACGTCCCTCAGGACTGCGCGGGCCTGCAATGTACCGAACGTGATAATCTGAGCTACCTGATCTGCTCCGTATTTCTGCTGGACATACCGGATGACTTCTTCTCGCCGTTCCTGGCAGAAGTCGATATCAAAATCCGGCATCGACACCCGGTCCGGATTCAAAAAACGCTCGAAAAGCAATGAGAACTGCATCGGGTCAATATCAGTGATCGTCAGTGCCCATGCGACCAGAGAGCCCGCTCCGGAACCCCGGCCCGGTCCCACTGATATGCTCTGTTCTTTGGCCCACCGGATAAAATCTGCAACAATCAGGAAATACCCTGGATATTTCATCTGTTCGATGACATTGAGTTCGAATTCCAGGCGCTCTTCATAATCCTTTCGTTCAAACCCTTCTGCAAGTGTGTACTGATCCAGGCGTGAAACCAGTCCTGATCTTGCCTGGTTTTTCAATTCTTCTGCCTCAGCAGCCACAACCGCTTCGCCCGACAGATTTTTTGAATCATCGGAAAAACGTGGGAGAATTGGATCTCGCAGAGTATCTCTATAATGACATCTTCGTGCTATTTCTAATGTATTAACAATTGCTTCTGGTATTTCCTTAAACAATTGCTTCATCTCTGAAGCGGTTTTAAAGTAATGCTCCTCAGTCAGTCTTCTGCGATCCTCAATTGCAATCACTTCACCCTGGGCTATGCACAATAATGCATCATGGGCTTCAAAGTCCTGCCTCGATGGAAAATACGGCTCGTTCGTAGCTACAAGTGGTATTTCATGGGTATAGGCGAGATCAATCAGCGTTTTCTCAATAATGCGGTCCTGCGGTGTATGACGCTGCAGTTCAATGTACAGGCGATCCCCGAATATCCCCTTCAGATCGAGAAGTCTGGTTTCCACATCAGTTGAGCGTCCATCGAGTATGAGCTTGTTTAACGGCCCTTCCCTGGCTCCAGACAGGCAAATCAAGCCCTTGGAATGGTTTTGCAGGTAATCGATCGCAACATGGGGTAGTTCCCGCTCGCCAGCATCAAGATGCGCACTGCTAACCAGCATCCGAAGATTTGCGAATCCTGTTTCACTGGTGGCAAGCAAGACAAGAAACGGATATTCACCAATCCCGGAACGTGGCTTCATATCCACATTATCGGAAAAATCCACAGCAAGCTTACAACCCATTATCGGCTGTATTCCTTCCTTCGACGCCTTTTCAGAAAACTCCAATGCACCAAAGAGATTGTTGCGATCAGTAACAGCAATAGCAGGTTGATTATCTGAAATTGCGAGATCCAGTATTTTCTTTAACGGCAGAGCGCCTTCAAGAAGCGAAAAAGCTGAATGCAAATGCAAATGCACAAAACCGGCCTGGCTTTCTCCATTCTCCCCCGGAGCAGCCTTCAAAGCTTCATGCAAATTTTCAGACTTCGATCCCATAAACCATTCTTCCCAGAAACAGCCGCAGCTCGATTCCTGCAACCTGCCCACTTTCCTTGAGGATCAGGCTCCGATCAAGTCCTAACCTGGAAGAAGTTATGGATAAGGTTTTAAGCCAAGACCGATAGAATTTCGCCCCAGGTAAAGAAAGCGGTCAGAAACATGCTGATGGTGGCAAGCGAAGCTACGTCCTTGATTGAGATATACATCTGAAACTCCGATACAATAATTCAACTTATGTACCTATAATGTTCCATTTTTGTTCTTTTTTGTCAATGGAATTTGTAGAGTTTTATTTTTGTTTGATTTCAATCACTTGACCACCAGAAAGGGAAACGCAACGATCCATTTTTGCAGCAAGGTCGTGATTATGGGTCGCGATGAGAGCCGACAATCCAGTATTCTTTACCAATGAATGTAGCATCCCGAATACGTGACTTGAAGTTTCTGGATCGAGATTGCCGGTTGGCTCGTCTGCCAACAAAAGTTCAGGGGCATTTGCAACTGCGCGAACGATTGCAACACGCTGTTGTTCACCACCAGACAATTCCGAAGGCCGATGGCTGGCACGGTTTCCAATTTTTACATAATCGAGCAGTTCATTGGAACGTTTGCGCGCTATGGTCTTTGAAACACCGGCGAGCATTTGTGGGATCATCAAATTTTCCTCAGCGGTAAACTCAGGCAGTAAATGATGGAACTGGTACACAAAACCAATCGCATCCCGGCGCAAATTGGTCCTAGAGCGATCTGGCATTTCGCGTGTAGGCATTCCGCAAACGTAAACTTCGCCCGAGTCTGGCCTTTCCAGCAGACCCGCCGAATGAAGCAATGTTGATTTACCAGTTCCTGAAGGGGCAACCAGCGCAACCATTTCTCCTTGGTTAATGGTCAGGTTTGCGCCTTTCAAGACAGTCAATGCGTGTGCGCCATCTCCATAAGTGCGCTCGAGATTTTCGATACGCAGAACAGGCTCTTTCGCGGTATTACTCATAGCGAAGCGCCTCTACCGGATCGAGGCTCGCCGCCCGCCAGGCAGGAAAAAGCGTGGCGATAAAGGAAAGCGCCAGTGCCATTACAAGAATAGAAACGGTTTCCCCCATATCCATCTGAGCAGGAATATCGCTCAGGAATCGGACCGTTGGATCCCATGGGTTGCTACCGGTAAGCCAGGTTACAAAATCCTGAATTGCCGTGATATTCAGGCATACGATCACACCAAGCGTAAATCCCACGAGCGTTCCTACGATACCAATTGCGGAGCCGGTGATCATGAAAACACGCATGATTGCTGCCCGGGTAATACCCATTGTCCGCAATATTGCTATGTCGCGCCCTTTGTCCTTTACTAGCATGATCAAACCGGAAATGATGTTCAATGCTGCAACGATCACAATCAAAGTCAAAATCATGAACATAACATTGCGCTCAACATCGAGAGCCTGGGTCAGCGATACATTCCGGTTGCGCCAGTCCGAGAGGAATATCAGGCGTCCAGCAGAGTTTTCAATGCCCTTGCGATAGTCATCAACCGCGTCGGGATCATCGACATAAATGTCAATTACATCCACGTACCCTTCTTTGTTGAAATAGAGTTGGGACTCTTCAAGGGGCATGAAAATGAAGGAGCCATCATATTCGGACATTCCAATGTTGAAAATTGCATTGACCGGATACGATTTTACACGGGGCGTAGTTCCAAATGCAGTCACATCCCCATCTGGAGATATCAAGGTAATATCGTCTCCCAATGATAATCCGAGATTACTTGCAAGCCGGTACCCAATCGCCACCCCTTCTGAAGTATCAAATCCGTCCAAGGTACCTTGCCCGAACTTTTCATCAAGCACCCCATTTGCAATGGTATCAACAGCTTTGATATCTACCTCGCGCATTCCGCGGATAAGTGCCCCTCCACCGCTCCCGGTGTTTCCACTAACAAGGGCCTGACCCTCAACCAGGGGAATTGCAAGTGTTACCCCATCAACTGTACTGAATTTTTCTGACAGCGCCGCGTAATCTGTCAATGGACCATCAATTGGATTAACAATCAGATGGCCATTAAGACCGAGTATTCTGTCAAGCAACTCTGTACGGAATCCGTTCATTACCGCCATAACGATTATTAGCGTGGCGACGCCTAGCGTAATACCGAGAAACGAAAAGCCGGCAATTACTGATATGAATGCCTCCTTGCGGCGTGACCGCAAATATCGTCCAGCAAGCATCCATTCAAAAGGCGAAAAGGCTGAAGGTGGATGGGATTTTTCAGAAACTGCTGTCTCTCGCATTGGCATCCCGATCAGGCAGTGAAACGGTTAATGACAGAATCCGGTGAAACCAACTCCCGTTCACCATCGGCGCGGCATTTCAGCTCAACTTCATTGTTGGCAAGCCCCCGCGGGCCCACGACAATTTGCCATGGTACGCCGACCAAATCCATCGTTGCAAATTTTGCTCCTGCCTGTTTGTCTGTATCATCATACAAAACATCTAGTCCGGATTTGGTCAGCTGTTCGTAAATGCGTTCACTTTCGCTGGTACAAGCTTGGTCATTCGGCTTCATATTCACAATACCGACATCGAAAGGTGTGATAACTTCCGGCCAGATAATCCCCTTTTCATCATGGGATGCTTCAATAATTGCCGCGACCAAACGGCTCGGACCAATGCCGTAAGATCCCATCTGGACAAAATGTTCCTTACCATCAGGACCCGTAACACTGGCCTTCATTGTTTCGGAATATTTGGTCCCAAAATGAAAAATATGTCCGACTTCAATTCCGCGAGCGTTCATTCGATCGGCTTCTGGCACCTCAGACCATAAGGCATCATCATGCAGCTCGTCAGTTCTTGCATAGTGCGATGTCCAGTCTTTTACGATGCCTGCAATCAATTCATCATTGTCGTACTCAACATTCTCGCCGGGAACCTTCAGTTCCATTACTTTCGAATTGCAGAAAACTTCGCTCTCTCCAGTGTCAGCGAGGATGAGAAACTCATGTGACAAATCTCCGCCAATCGGCCCGGTTTCAGCCCGCATCGGAATGGCTTTCATCCCAAGACGGTCAAAAGTTCTCAAGTAAGAAACAAACATGCGATAGTATGCGGCACGGGATGCATCAGCATCGATATCAAAAGAATAAGCATCCTTCATGAGAAACTCGCGTCCCCGCATCACGCCGAAACGTGGCCGGACTTCGTCACGAAATTTCCATTGAATATGATATAGATTGAGCGGCAGGTCCTTGTAACTTTTAACGTACGATCGAAAAATTTCGGTGACCATCTCTTCATTTGTCGGCCCGTAAAGCATATCTCTTTCGTGCCGGTCCTGAATGCGGAGCATCTCCTTGCCGTAATCATCATAACGTCCGCTCTCGCGCCACAAATCTGCTGATTGAATTGTAGGCATCAGTATCTCTATTGCGCCGGCACGGTTTTGTTCTTCCCGAACGATTTCAGATATCTTGTTCAGCACTTTCAGGCCAAGAGGCAGCCAGGAGTAAATGCCAGCTGATTGTTGACGGATCATGCCCGCACGCAACATCAGCCGATGTGAGACAATTTCTGCCTCCTTTGGTGTTTCCTTCAACACCGGGAGAAAATATCGGGAAAGGCGCATCTTTAAGCCTGAATCATTTATATTTGTACGTCTAAGGTTAAAGCCTTATTTCAGGGGATAAACAAGCCCCGTTTCCAATTTGGTACAGGCCTTACAAAGCTGAAATTGCAGTCAAAAAAATGTCACAAAACGTAAAATTTACATGACATCACAATTTCATTGTGATTATTATCCTTCTCAAGATTTGGGCCAACCAAACATTTCGCTGTCTTAAGTCTTGGGAGGATGTGATCTAGGCGCCTATTTGTGCAGCCGCTTCCTGAATGGAAGCTTGATCGGGACACGCAAACTTTACAGCAAGGCCTTGTGCCTTGCTTTTTTGTATCCGCTGCAAAGTGAAACTAACCTGCCCGCCTTAGGTGCTCGGGAAAAATACTCGGGATATCTGAAAACCCCCAACCGAAATAGGCGGTTACCGCCCAGTAAACTCCAAACAATGCACCGGCAAGGACCGAGTTCCAGAAAAGCTTTTGCGGCAATCTGGAAACCGTTGGTGCGCCGGGGTCTGTTCCCATTACCACCTCACCGTCCTCCGCCTGGGAACGGTTTCCATGCGGCAGAATAATAAACAGGGTCACCCACCAGATGATGAAGTAGATGGCGAACCCGGTGATAAAACTCATATCCGGTTATACCTGCTCTAGTTCTACAAGAGTTCCGCAAAAATCCTTGGGATGCAGAAACAATACCGGCTTTCCGTGCGCACCGACTTTCGGCTCCCCGTCACCCAGCACACGGGCACCCTGCTCAATCAGTTGATCGCGGGCTGCAATAATATCTTCAACTTCATAACAAAGGTGATGAATTCCGCCGGACGGACTTTTATCAAGAAACGGTGCAATCGGAGATCCCTCACCATAGACTTCCAGCAATTCGATCTTGGTGTTCGGCAATTCAACAAAAACAACCTTTACACCATGTTCTGGCAAGACTTGCGGCTCGCTCACTTTTGCTCCCAACACGTTGGCATATGTGGCAGTACCAGCTTCAAGATCGGGAACTGCAATCGCCACATGATTCAATCTTCCAATCATTTACTCTAAACCTTTGCTACAAACACGGTGGTCACAGGCTTCTTGCCCCATTGATTGCGTGCTTCCTTGCGAACCGAATTTCTAACCGCTTCACGAACCACATCTTCGTCACGTCTCCGTTTTTTCGGGATGCCTGCCAAAGCACTCATTGCTGCTTTATAAAGAACATCATCAAAATAATCACCGCTATTGGTGACATCCGGAACCCCGTAGACGGATATGTCCATGTCGTCCGCCATTTCGCCGTTGCGATCCATCACGATAGAGACTGCAACATGTCCCACATATGAAAGCTTTCTGCGTTCCTTAACTCCGCAGGCTTCATCCGTGCCAATTATTTCTCCATCCTTGTATATGCGTCCACATGGAACCTGATCCAAAATTTCTGCCGCACCAGGCGCAAATCGTACCATATCGCCGTTCCTGACAGGAACGACCTGAGGTATTCCGGCTTCTCCTCCTAACCGTGCATGGGCATTCAGGTGAGCTGCTTCCCCATGTACCGGGATCAAAATTTCCGGCCGGGTCCACTCATACATCCGGGTCAATTCGTTTCGACGGGGGTGACCGGAAACATGGACCAGTTGTTCACCGTCTTCGATTACTTCAATACCCTGTTCAACCAAACCGTTTTTCACCGCGATAATCGCCTTTTCGTTACCTGGAATTGTCCGTGAAGAGAAAATTACCGTGTCACCAGCATTCAATTCGATAAAACGGTGTTCGCCGGATGCAATCTTTGCCATTGCTGCGCGTGGTTCACCCTGACTTCCGGTGAGGATTATCACCAGCTCATCTGCCGGTATTGATTTGAATTCGTCATCTTCCACAAACTCATGAATGTCATCGAACATTCCAAGCCCGGACGCGACCTCTACGACACGGCGAATGGAACTGCCAACGAGCATTACCTTTCGGCCCGCTTTTTCAGCAGCTTGTGCAATTGACCTGATTCTGCCGACATTGGAAGAAAATGTCGTGATAGCCACCCTGCCCCCTGCGTTCTTGATAAGGTTGGCAAGGCTTTCGCTTACTTCCAGTTCTGAGGGGGATATTCCGTCCCGCATTGCGTTGGTAGAATCACAAACAAGTGCCAAAACACCATCGTTGCCAAGCTTTTCAAAGGTCGCAGCATCTGTATTGTGCCCCAATGTGGGTTGATCATCCAGTTTCCAGTCTCCGGTATGAATGGCGCGCCCCAGCGGCGTATTTATTGCCAGTGACATTGGTTCCGGAATCGAATGGGTTACGTAGACAGGCTCAATTTCAAACGGACCGATTTCAAGCCTGTCGCCCTCCCGGTACAAAACCGGTAGCAGCGGCAAACCCTTGTCTTCGTAAGCGGCTTTCGCCTCCAGCATTCCAGCTGTAAACGCAGTACAATATACCGGAATGTTCAAACGCGAGTGAAGTGTTAAAACCGCGCCGTAATGATCCTCATGAGCATGGGTAATGATCAGTGCCAGCAAATTTTCTCCGAGGCTCTCGGCAAACCGTATATCGGGCAAAACCAAATCAACGCCAGGAAGATCCGGCCCGGGAAAAGTTACCCCACAGTCCACCATGATCCATTTTCTATCACTTTCGTTTCCGAATCCGTAAAGGGCGAGATTCATACCAATCTCACCCACACCTCCCAAGGGAACAAACAGGAATTCCTGATTAGCCAAAATCTACTCCTCAATAAAACTCACATTAAAAAATACGTCGCCCACAGAAATTTTCTTGATTTCTCCGTCCGGTGTCTTCAACAACAAAATTCCATGCTCATCAATTGCCTGAAAAACTCCAACCAGAGTCTCCTGCCCTGGTAGTTGAACCTTGATCTCTTTGCCCAAACCTGCTGCATGTCCAAGCCATTGATTGCGGATCGCAGCAAAATTATCCCCGGCACGCCATTGTGATATGGCCCCGGCGACGTGCCCTGTAAGACTTTCGAACACATCTCGCAGTTCTAATGTACATCCATTTTCAGCCAGGCTGGTGGCGGGGAACAGGGTGTCTGTGGGATATTGCTTGCAGTTTATCCCAATTCCGATGGTGAGCGCTATAATACCGGCCTTGTCAGTACTCTCTAACAAAATCCCGGATACCTTTCGACCATTCAACAACACATCATTTGGCCATTTCAGATCAATCTTCAAATCATCTCCGGAAGGAAGAATATCCAATATGGTATTTCGCAATGCAACTGCTGCTACGAACGTCAATTGAGGAAGGTGCCGCTTCTCACAAGGTTCCAACAAAAGGAGCGATGCGTGCAGGTTTCCCGTTTCACTTATCCAGGATCTACCCCGGCTACCCCTGCCCGCAGACTGGGACAGAGCCGTTATCCATAAATTTCCCGGATCACCGGATTCAGCTGCGTTCAGACATTCGGCATTGGTGGAACCACAATGTTCCAGTTCAACATGGCGGTAGTGCGAAGCTTGTCCTGATAAAAATTGTCCGATCAAAAGAACGATGCTGCAGCTGTTGTGGTCAGGTTGGAAAGAGGACCTGCAATGATAACGTAGAAGGTCACAAATATTCCGCTGCACAGTAGTACAAACCGCAATTCTGCTGGCATGGGCACAAAATCATCTGCAGGTTCATCGAACCACATGATCTTGATGATCCGAAGGTAATAAAATGCACCTACTACACTTGCCAGAACACCTATAATTGCGAGCATGTACAATCCCGACTGGATCGCAGCTACAAATACAAAATACTTGGCAAAAAATCCGGCAAGTGGCGGGATCCCGGCAAGCGAGAACATCAACAGGGTCAATACCAGCGCCATCAATGGGTTTCGTTTGGATAATCCGGCAAGATCAGAAATCTCTTCCACCACCCCATCTTTCCGCCGCATGGCAATGATACAGGCGAATGTACCAACGGTCATAACCATGTAAATAAGCATATACAAAATGACACCGGTAACCCCTGACTGGGTTCCAGCTGCCAATCCAACCAGTGCATATCCCATATGCCCAATTGATGAATAGGCCATAAGGCGCTTGATGTTATTCTGGCCAATGGCCGCAAATGCACCCAGCACCATGGACGCTATGGAGATGAACACTATGATTTGTTGCCAGTCTGGAGTAACCGGCTCAAATGCACCAACGACAACCCGGATCAGCATGGACATGGCAGCAATTTTTGGAGCCGCCGCAAAAAATGCGGTTACCGGTGTCGGTGAACCTTCGTAGACGTCAGGCGTCCACATATGAAATGGCACTGCAGAAATTTTGAATGCAATACCGGCCATCAGGAACACCAGGCCGAAGATCAGGCCAATTGATCGTTCGCTACCCGCCATTGCTTCAGCAATGCCAGCAAAATCTGTGTGTCCGGTAAAGCCATAAATCAAAGAAGCGCCATATAACAGCATCCCTGAAGAAAGAGCGCCCAGAACGAAATACTTCAAGCCGGCCTCAGTTGAACGAACAGAATCCCGATTGATGGATGCAAGCACATAGAGCGAAAGCGATTGCAGTTCCAGACCGAGATAAAGTGCTATCAGATTGTTGGCCGAAATCATGACCATCATGCCCAACGTGGCCGTGATCACCAGAACGGGGTATTCAAAGTTTGTTACCCCCTCCTGTTTCATGTAGTTGACAGACATGATTACAGCCAAGCCGGAGCCCAGCAATGTGAGCAGCTTCATAAACCAGGCAAAATCATCGAGAATGAAAGCGCCGTTCATCGCTTCTCCACGCTCGCCAGTAGCAAACAACCAAATTCCGGCAGCAACCAGAAGGGCAATTGATAGCCCGGTTACCTGGCTCGAGGACCGCTCTCCGGCAAATACACCATACATAAGCATCGCCATCGCGCCGAGCGCTAACCATAATTCAGCCCCCAGAAGACTGAGGTTTTGTGAGACCATTATTTCAGAGAGTGCTTCGTTCATAAGACTTCTCTAATCCTAGTTTGCCAAAGCGGCCTGAGCCGTGGTTTTTGCAGCTTCAATTGATGCCTGGTAATCCTGTATAAGGGCATCCACGGATGCGTTGGTCGCATCGAATATGGGCATCGGATAAACACCGTAGAAGATTACCAATACAACCAATGGGTAGATGATTGCTTTTTCCCTTCGATCGAGATCAAGGATCGATTTGAGGCTCTCTTTGTCGAGCGCACCGAAGACAACTCTTCGATAAAGCCACAACGCATAGGCAGCAGACAGGATGACGCCTGTGGTAGCGAATAATGCAACCCAGGTGTTGACCTGAAATACACCAAGAAGGGTTAGAAATTCGCCCACAAATCCGGAAGTACCCGGTAATCCCACATTGGCCATTGTGAATATCAAAAACACAACCGCATAATGTGGCATCCGGTTCACCAGCCCCCCATATGCAGTAATTTCCCGTGTATGCATGCGATCATAGACGACACCTACACACAAGAAGAGAGCCCCTGAGACCAGTCCATGTGACAGCATCTGGTAGATGCCACCTTGAATGCCGTTCGCATTGGCTGCAAAAATGCCCATGGTTACGTATCCCATATGGGCAACGGATGAATAGGCGATGAGTTTCTTGATATCTTCCTGCATCAAAGCGACGAGCGAAGTATAAATGATCGCGACCACGGAAAGTACGAACACAAATGTAGTGAAATCGGCACTGGCCAACGGAAACATCGGCAATGAGAACCGAAGGAATCCGTAACCTCCCATTTTCAGCAACACGGCGGCAAGAATAACCGAACCGGCAGTGGGGGCCTCAACATGGGCATCCGGCAACCAGGTATGAACCGGCCACATCGGCATTTTCACCGCGAAAGAGGCAAAAAAGGCAAGCCATAACCAGGTTTGCATAGAGGCCGGGAAATTATATGCCAGCAATTCCGGAATATCCGTGGTGCCTGCTTCCCAATACATCGCCATCATAGCAAGGAGCATCAATACAGACCCAATGAGTGTGTAGAGGAAAAACTTGAAGCTCGCATAAACCCTGCGTTTACCGCCCCAGATTCCGATAATCAGGAACATCGGAATGAGACCCGCTTCAAAGAATATATAAAACAGCATCAAATCAAGGGCACAGAATACCCCGATCATAAAGGTTTCAAGAACCAGAAAAGCGATCATGTATTCCTTGATGCTGAACTTTACGCTTTTCCAGCTTGCAAGGATACAAAAGGGCATCAGGAATGTAGTCAGGATGACGAACAACATCGAAATCCCATCGACACCCATATGATAGGCCATAAACTCGCCTACCCATTCTTGCCGTTCCACAAACTGAAAACCGACAACCGTATTGTCGAAGTTTATCCAAATGAGCAGAGACGCCACGAATGTAAATGCCGTTGTGAAAAACGCGACATTCTTGATATTTCGTTCAGCAATCGGACTATCGGTTACGATCATCATGATGATGAACGCACCAACCAGCGGCATGAAGGTAATTGTTGAAAGGATAGGCCAGTCAGTCATCAGCCTGCTCCTCCAAACATCGACCAGCTTATGATTGCAGCAAGACCAATCATCATTGCAAAGGCATAGTGATAAAGATAACCAGACTGAAGTTTTACGACGCGCCCGGTAACATCAAGTACCCGCGCAGAAACCCCGTCAGGTCCAAATCCGTCGATCAACCAGCCGTCGCCACGTTTCCAGAAGAAACGGCCAATCCACATGGCAGGCCTGACAAACAGGAAGTCATAGATTTCGTCAAAGTACCATTTGTTGAGCAGAAATTGGTAAAGGCCCGGATGCTGTCTTGCGAGTTCCTTCGGCGTGTCCGGTGAACGGATATACATAAACCATGCAAGGACAAAACCAATCGCCATAACGATGAATGGTGACCATTTCACCAGAGTTGGAACATGATGAAACTCTTCCAGGATATGGTTATTGCTACCTGCAAAAAGCGCTTCCCGCCAGAAGTTGTTGTACCAACCCTCATGGTGCACGCCCGTTTCATGTCCAAGAAAAGATCCGTAGAAAATTACGCCGGAGAATAATGCGCCAGCTGCCAGAACGTATAACGGAATCAGCATGACATTGGGCGATTCATGTACGTGGCTCATCACATCAGCGGATGCCCGTGGCTTGCCATGGAATGTCATGAAGATCAGACGCCAGGAATAGAAACTGGTAAACAATGCAGCAATTACCAGCATTGCGAAAGCATATCCGGCGAACTGATTGTGTCCGACAAACACGCTTTCGATTATCGCATCCTTGGAAAAGAAACCGGCGGTGCCAATTACGGTTCCCGGGATTCCCAGCCCGGTCAGCGCAACCGTGCCAATAATCATCATCCAGTAGGTTTTTGGGATGTGTTTACGCAATCCGCCCATGCGTCGCATATCCTGTTCGTCAGAAACCGCATGGATGACTGCACCGGAACCCAGGAACAATAACGCCTTGAAGAAAGCATGGGTAAAGAGGTGAAAAATTCCGGCACCGTAGGCTCCAACACCCAGTGCCGCAAACATGTAACCCAACTGGGAGCAGGTTGAATATGCAATTACCCTTTTGATGTCGTTTTGCACGAGGCCCACGGTGGCAGCAAAGAATGCCGTGGTCGCGCCAAACAAGGTTACGACCGCCAGTGCGGTGTGCGAATACTCAAACAATGGAGACATGCGGGCAACCAGAAATACACCTGCGGTCACCATGGTAGCTGCGTGAATAAGCGCTGAAACCGGTGTGGGGCCTTCCATGGCATCCGGCAGCCAGGTGTGTAAAAGGAATTGTGCGGATTTGCCCATTGCCCCCATGAACAACAGCAGACAGATGACGGTCAACGCCACGCTCCCATCAAGGGCATATCCAAGAAAGTTCATCACAACTTCTTCGGAATTGGCAACACCTTCTGCATTTGCGAAAACTGTAGACAGTTCAATTGTGTTGAAGACGTAAAACACGCCGAAAATTCCCAGCGCAAATCCGAAATCGCCAACCCTGTTAACAACAAATGCCTTGATGGCCGCCGCGTTCGCCGATGGCTTCTTGAACCAGAAACCGATAAGCAGGTAAGACGCTAATCCGACCCCTTCCCAACCAAAAAACATCTGAAGCAGATTATCCGAAGTCACCAGCATTAGCATCGCAAAGGTAAAGAGCGACAGATAGGCAAAGAACCTTGGACGGTGCGGGTCATGATGCATGTACCCGATGGAATACATGTGAACGAGTGCGGATACCGTATTCACCACCACTAGCATCACCACGGTCAACGTATCAATTCTGAAAGCCCAGTTTACATTGAGGTCTCCGGAACTCACCCATTGCAATACCGGCACGGTAAAAGGTTCATGACCGCCATAGGCGAACGTCAGGAACGCAATCCAGGAGAAAATCGCGGAAAGCATCAGCAGGCCGGTCGTAACGATCTCACAACCCTTGGTTCCAAGAGATTTGCTGAAAAGGCCTGCGAGCAGGAAACCGATCAACGGAAAAAAGACAATTGCGTGGTACATGATTGTTTTCCGTCTAACCTTTCATTGCACTTACATCTTCAACCGCAATCGATCCTTTGTTGCGGAAGAACACTACCAATATAGCCAGTCCAATTGCGGCTTCGGCCGCAGCCACTGTCAATACAAACAGGGCAAACACCTGCCCCATCAGATCATTGAGATGCTGGGAAAAGGCAACAAAATTCAGGTTTACCGCAAGCAGAATAATCTCAATCGACATCAAGATGATCAGGATGTTTTTCCGGTTCAGGAAAATTCCGAGCATCCCGATGGAAAACAGGATGGCACTTACTGAAAGATAATGAGAAAGACCAATTTCCATATTAATTCTGGAAGCAAGACCTAAAGACCCTGCCCTGGCTCCACCTTTTTCAATTGAATTGCAGTTTTTGGATCACGTGCAACCTGCACGGAGATATTTTGACGGCGAACGCTTTCCTTGTGGCGCAATGTCAGCACAATGGCGCCTATCATGGCAACCAACAGGATCATGCCTGCAAGTTGGAAGAAGAAAACATACTCCGTATAAAGAATGTTGCCCAGCGCTTCGATGTTTCGAACTTCATTTACATCCGGGATTGGTGCTTCGCCCGTATTGCTTGCACTTGGTGCAGCGACCCAACTTCCGATTACTGCCAGCAGTTCTGCCAATACGACCAGGCCGACAAGTAATCCCACCGGCATGTATTGCAGATATCCCTCGCGCAATTCCGCAAAATCAACATCGAGCATCATCACAACAAACAGGAACAGGACCGCAACGGCACCGACGTATACAACGATCAAAAGCAGGCCCAAAAATTCAGCACCCGCCATAATGAACAGGCCGGAAGCGTTCACAAAGGTCAAAATCAGGAACAATACGGAATGGACCGGATTGCGTGACGATATAACCATGAACGCGGCAGCGATCATGATGAATGAGAAAAGGTAGAAGAAAAGGCTCGATACGATCATGTCTGCTTCCTACCTGTACGGTGCATCCAGGGACAGGTTTTGCGCGATTTCCCGCTCCCACCTGTCGCCATTGTCGAGAAGCTTGTCCTTGTCATAGTAAAGCTCCTCACGGTTTTCCGTTGCAAATTCGAAATTTGGTCCTTCCACAATAGCGTCGACCGGACAGGCCTCCTGGCAAAAGCCACAATAGATGCATTTCACCATGTCTATGTCATAGCGGACTGTACGGCGGGTGCCGTCATTTCCACGGGGGCCTGCTTCAATCGTGATTGCTTGTGCGGGACAAATCGCCTCGCACAATTTACAGGCGATGCATCGTTCTTCTCCATTCGGATAACGCCGAAGCACGTGTTCGCCGCGGAACCTGGGTGAAATCGGTCCTTTTTCGAAAGGATAATTGATTGTCGATTTAGGTGAAAAGAAGTAGCGCAGCCCCAGGAACATAGCGCTGACAAACTCTTTCAGCAGAAGTGATTTTGCTGCCTGTGCAAGTGTACTCATGCTGCCATCCACCCTGTCAGTTGTAGAACCAGTGCAACCGCAAACACCATGAACAGTGAAAGTGGCAGGAAGACTTTCCAGCCCAGCCGCATCAACTGGTCATAGCGGTAACGCGGAACAATCGTACGCACCATTGCCATTGAGAAAAATACAAGGAGCATTTTCAGGAAGAACCAGAATGCACCAGGGACCCAGTTCAGGAACCACACATCGAACGGCGGGAGCCATCCCCCAAGGAACAGTAATGTAACCAGAGCACACATCAACTGGATGGCAATGAATTCACCCAGGAAGAAGAGCAGGAACAGAGTTGACGAATACTCGACCATGTGCCCGGCAACCAGTTCTGATTCAGCCTCGGGAAGATCAAATGGCGGACGGTTGGTTTCAGCAATCGCGGAAATGTAAAACACGATGAACATCGGGAATAAAGGCAACCAATGCCAGTCAAGGAAGGAACTGGACATGCCGAGATAATGTGTACCCAGCCCGGTTTGTTGTGCAAGGACAATATCGTCCATTTTCAAGGATCCGACACACAACAATACGGTAATCATTACAAATCCGATGGAAACCTCGTAAGAGACCATTTGTGCGGCAGACCGCAGGGAGGCAAGAAAGGCATATTTTGAGTTGGAAGCCCATCCGCCCATGATAATGCCGTATACTTCCAGTGAAGAGACTGCAAAGACAAACAGGATACCCAGGTTAAGGTCAGCAATGGCCCAGCCCTCGTCAATCGGGATAACAGCCCATGCAGCCAACGCCAGTACTGCGGAAACCAACGGAGCTAGAATAAAGACCGTTTTGCTTGCGCTTGACGGGATTACTGGTTCCTTCAAGACGAATTTCAACAGATCTGCAAAAGATTGCAGCAATCCCCAGGGACCAACCACATTGGGTCCGCGGCGCATCTGTACAGCGGCCATGATTTTCCGGTCCGCGTACAAAATATAGGCAGTCAACACCAGCAACCCGACAAGCAACAAAAGGCTTTGGGCGAAAATTACAATCGCTGGCCAGAGGTATGTAATGATTGCTTCCATGTCCCCGTCGCCGTCCTATTCCGCTGCCTGTTGCACTGCACCCGAACGCATTGCTGAACACTCTGCCATGACTTTGGAGGCGCGAGTGATCGGGTTGGTCATGAAGTAGTCCTTGATTGGGCTAGAGAGCGGTGATGCCAGCAACTTGCCGGAACCGGATGCGCCCAGGGAAGATACATACCCGTTTACATCACTGATGCCGCTTTCGGCAACCTTATCAAGTTCCGCCAAATGCGGATAATCCGAATAAAGTTGCGTTCTGAGTTCGGCCAGGCTGTCGAACGGCAGAGTGTGGCCAAGCACTGCGGAAAGTGCCCGCAATATTGCCCAGTCTTCTTTTGCCTCGCCAGGCGCAAATGCCGCCCGGTTGGTCATTTGAACGCGCCCTTCTGTATTTACATAAGTCGCTGATTTTTCTGTGTAAGTTGCAGCCGGTAATATGACATCCGCGCGATGTGCTCCAGCGTCGCCATGTGTGCCCACATAAACTGTGAAACCTTCGACCTTCTGCATATCGATTTCATCTGCCCCCATCAGGAATAAAACATCCAGACCTGACAGCATAGCATTTGTGGCTTTACCGTTTTTCTCCGGTACAAAACCGATATCCAATCCACCTACAGTGGCTGCTTCTGTATGAAGGACCGAAAGACCATTCCATTCTTCTGAAATTGCACCGCAATTTCTTGCGAACTCTGCAGTAAGACTTAATATCTCGTCACCGTCAGACCGGTTGAGTGCACCCTGACCGACAATGATAAGCGGCCTGGATGCTTCTTTCAGTTTCGCAGCAAATTTACTCTTGCTGGTAACCAATCCCTTCAATGCATCTGCTGATGAACCCAAATCCTCATATTCATAACGCAGATTACCCACCGTACCGATTACACCGACCGGATAATTGCCCATCTTCACGCGTTTGAGAATTCTGCTGTTGAGGACTGCCGCCTCCAGTCTCGGATTTGCTCCGACGATCAGCAGCGCATCAGACTCTTCAATCCCCGCAATGGTTGCGTTAAATAGATAACTCTCACGTCCCTTTGAGGGATCAAGAATGCTCTTGGGAGCACGACAATCCATGTTTTTCGAGCCCAAAGCAGCAAGTAATTTTTTCATTGCGTACATTTCTTCGACACCGGTCATGGAACCCGCTATCGCGCCAATTCCGCCGACTTTGGCGGAAACCACTTTTCTCGAGATGACAGCAAACGCCTCATCCCAGGTTGCCGGTTTGAGCTTGCCGGATTTTCGCACATAGGGACGATCAAGTCGTTGCGTTCTCAATCCGTCCCATATGAATCGGGATTTATCCGAAATCCATTCCTCATTCACGTCTTCATGCAATCTCGGCATGATCCGCATGACCTCGCGGCCACGTGCATCCACGCGAATGTTGGAACCGACCGCATCCATCACATCGATGGATTCAGTCTTGCGCAATTCCCAGGGTCTAGCGGTATCCTGATAAGGACGGGAAGTGAGCGCCCCGACCGGACAAAGGTCAATTACATTGCCCTGCATTTCGGACGTCATTGCCGTTTCGAGATATGTCGTGATTTCGGCATCTTCGCCCCGCCCTGTGAGCCCGAGTTCTGAAATACCTGCGACTTCCGTCGTGAACCGCACGCAGCGCGTACAGTGGATGCAACGCGTCATCTTGGTTCGGACCAGAGGTCCAATATACTTGTCTTCAACAGCGCGCTTGTTTTCGGCAAAACGGTTCTTGTCAACACCATAGGCCATGGCTTGGTCTTGAAGATCACACTCCCCGCCCTGGTCACAAATCGGACAATCGAGTGGGTGGTTGATCAACAGGAATTCCATCACCCCTTCCCTGGCCTTTTTGACCATCGGAGAACGGGTTTCGACTACGGGAGGCTCTCCTTCCGGACCAGGGCGCAAATCACGAACCCCCAGTGCACAAGAGGCTTGAGGCTTGGGCGGGCCACCTTTAACCTCTACCAGACACATGCGACAATTTCCGGCAATGGAAAGACGCTCATGAAAACAGAAACGGGGGATTTCTGCGCCCGCTTCCTCACAAGCCTGGAGGACCGTATAGTGATCCGGAACCTCTACCTCTTTGCCGTCGATGATCAGTTTAGCCATCGCTATTTTACTTTCCCTATGCGCAGCGTTGCGTTTGCCAGAGTTTCACATGAGGCAGATGCGACCAGTCAAACGCGTAGTCGGTATTGCCATTTTTGTCGAGATGTTCAAGGCGGGTTTTTGCCTCATCCAGAGAAGGTCTGTGGCCCTCCTCAACCCACCACATGACGAAATGGTGCGTGCCCATTGCGCCGAACCATTCTTCCTTGCGGTTATAAAACTGTTTGTGGACTGTTTTCCAGACGAAATGCTCCAGATGTTCAGGTGTTTCCCAAACTGTCAGGTTTGCCGCCATGTCCGGCCACGGTGTCGGCATATCCATGGCATGGCCGGACTCATCCTTGTGGATCCACACAAATCCCGGCATCGTTGCACCGAGACTATTGATACGCTCGAGATTTTTCATGAAATCTGCGAACCGAGGATCGTCATTGGCGTATTTTGGCTTGGCTATGTTGAGTTGAGCGAGGTGCATTGAATTATTCTGCAGCCTCCAGAACTTTGTCCGTCACCGCGCCATCTGCATCTGAACGGGCTGTGTAAGCGTCGATACGAGCCTCAATCTCTCCACGGAAATGGGTGATCAGCCCTTGGATCGGCCAGGCTGCCGCATCTCCCAGAGCACAAATCGTGTGTCCTTCAACCTGCTTGGTTACTTCAAGCAGCATGTCGATTTCCTTTTTCTGCGCTCTGCCCTCGGCCATACGGGTCAGTACCCGCCACATCCAGCCGGTACCTTCGCGGCATGGTGTGCATTGACCACAGCTTTCGTGTTTGTAGAAATAGGCAAGGCGTGCAATTGCGCGAATGATATCCGTTTCGCGGTTCATGACGATTACTGCTGCCGTACCGAGGCCAGATTTTAGCGCCATCAGGCTGTCAAAATCCATTTTGCAATCGACGATCTGGTCTGCAGGTACGCACCGAACCGATGATCCACCCGGAATAACCGCCAGAAGGTGGTCCCAGCCGCCGATGATGCCACCGCAATGACGTTCAATCATTTCACGGAAGGGAATCGACATTTCCTCTTCGAACGTACACGGTTTTTCCACATGACCGGAAACACAGAAAAGTTTCGTACCGGCGTTGCGCTCCTCACCGAAAGATGAAAACCAGTCGGCTCCACGGCGCAGAATTGTCGGCACGACGGCAACAGACTCCACATTGTTCACCGTTGTCGGGCAACCATAAAGACCCACATTCGCCGGGAATGGAGGCTTCAGACGGGGTTGACCCTTTTTGCCTTCCAGGGACTCCAGAAGTGCCGTTTCCTCACCACATATGTAGGCACCTGCACCATGGTGCAGATAAAGGTCAAAATCCCACCCGTGCTTGTTCTCTTTACCAAGGAAACCTGCGTCATAGCATTCGTCTATTGCCGCCTGTAGGGCTTCGCGTTCCCGTATGTATTCTCCGCGGATATAGATGTAACAGGCGTTCGCATTCATAGCGAATGATGCAATCAAACAGCCTTCAATCAGTGTATGAGGATCGTGCCGCATGATATCGCGGTCCTTGCAGGTACCAGGCTCTGATTCATCCGCATTGATCACGAGATAGGACGGGCGCCCATCAGAGCGTTCCGGTTTGGGCATGAAAGACCACTTTAGGCCGGTCGGAAACCCTGCCCCGCCGCGGCCGCGCAGGCCCGATTCTTTCACCTGATCGATGATCCAGTCCGCACCGTTGTCGATAAACCTTTTGGTTCCGGACCAGTGGCCGCGCTTCATCGCACCCTTCAACGACTTGTCATGGATACCGTAAATATTCGTAAAAATGCGATCTTTGTCTTGTAATGCCATATCATTTACCTCGGCTTCTTGCCGAAAACTTTGATGTATTCCTCGGTGCCGCCCTTGGCGAGTGCCTTGGCTTGCCTGATCCAGTCATCCCGTTCGATGCGGCCCTTGAAAGACAATTCATCATCAACCACCGCTATATCCGACTTTGTCCACTCCGCAATTTGCGAATAATGCCAAAAACCAAGTTTGTTGAGTGTCTGTTCAAGTTTGGGACCTACACCGGATATCAGTTTAAGGTCATCTGCAGTTCCTTTTGCCTTTTTCAAACGCACAGGTCCGACCTTGCTTGAACCATCATTGGTTTTGCCTGTCGCAGCTTTCCTTTTGGATACATTCTTCCCGGATGTGCCCGTATTCGCGACATTCAGATTGTCCAGCAAAGTAGTCGCACCACCAACCGGAGCAGAATGGAAACGGTCGATCTGCGGACCTGCTTTAACGCTGCTTCCCTTACCCGCTTCAAAGGCATCTATAATTTCTTCCAGACGTTCCGGAGTGAGATCTTCGTAGGTATCCTTGAAAATCATTACCATGGGCGCATTTACACAGGCACCCTGGCATTCAACCTCTTCCCAGGAAAGTGTACCTTTCGCGTTGGTTTCAAATTGCTTTTCACTGACCTTGCGCTTGCAGACCTTCATCAACTCTTCCGAACCACGCAACATGCACGGTGTGGTCCCGCAAACCTGTATATGCGCTTTCGTGCCAACCGGCTGGAGCATGAACTGCGTATAAAAAGTAGCTACTTCGAGGACGCGGATATACGGCATTTCCAGCATTTCTGCGATATGCTCGATAGACGCCTTGGTAATCCAGCCATCCTGCTCCTGTGCGATCATAAGCAACGGAATAACTGCGGAGGCCTGACGGCCCTCAGGATACTTTTTTATCCAACCCTTGACGACAGACGAATTAGCCCGGTTAAAAGCAAAGCGGGCTGGTTGAATTTTGTCATCAGCAAGACGGCGAACAGACATTTATGATGCCTCCGGATCGGGAATTATAAAACAGGCTGAATTTTCACTGGCTGGTTTGGTGGCTTTCATAAGATAAGTGCCACCATTGATTTTCACATCTCTCAAAATCACTACTGAATCCGCAACTACCGGCCGGCACTGTTTAATGGTCGCGGCAGCTTCCACTATGAATTTTGTTGTGATCCTGCGGCCACGAAATTTTTCCGATTCATTCATTCCGCCGAGTGTTTCTGGGGCGAAAAATCGGGTCATGAGATTCCGATTTTCGATCACATGGGCACAACGTTCCTGATTTTCGAATGTGCACATCGCGTTCTTTGCAGCGAGCACTTCATTCTGCCTGTCCTCTGCGGTGGGTGCATAAGGCCCAACATCGCGGGATGTACAAGCGACGGCAATTCCTGCCATCAAAACAAGGGCGAGCTGCTTCTTCACCGGTCAACCTCACCAAATACGATATCCAGAGAACCCAATATTGCCGACACATCTGCCAGCAAATGACCCCTGCTTAGAAAATCCATTGCCTGAAGGTGCGCGTATCCCGGCGCACGGAGCTTGCAACGGTAGGGTTTATTGGACCCATCAGATACGAGATACACACCGAACTCCCCTTTTGGAGCTTCCACAGCACAGTAAACCTCGCCAGCAGGAACGTGATAGCCTTCTGTGTAGAGTTTAAAATGATGGATTAATGCTTCCATGGAACGCTTCATCTCATCACGTTTTGGCGGGACGAATTTTCCATCAGTCGAGGCCACAGGCCCTTGCCCATCCGGCACCCGCATTTTTTGAATGCACTGTTTCATGATTGAGACCGACTGGCGCATTTCCTCCATGCGGATGAGATAACGGTCGAAATTGTCGCAATTCTTACCGACCGGAATATCGAATTCCATCTCGCTATAGCATTCGTAAGGCTGATTCTTGCGGAGATCCCAAGCCGCACCGGAACCCCGTACCATCACACCGGAGAACCCCCAGGCCCAAGCATCTTCAAGCGATACGATACCAATGTCCACGTTGCGTTGTTTGAAAATACGGTTTGCTGTCAAAAGCCGGTCTATGTCGTCTACAACCTTCAGAAACGGATCACACCATTCCTCAATGTCGTTAATCAGTTCCTCCGGCAAATCCTGGTGGACACCGCCTGGACGAACATAAGCAGCGTGCATTCTTGCACCGCAGGCACGCTCATAAAAGATCATGAGTTTTTCACGCTCTTCAAAACCCCAAAGCGGTGGAGTCAGTGCCCCGACATCCAGTGCCTGAGTTGTAATATTGAGCAGGTGCGATAAAATTCTCCCGATTTCAGAATACAGAACCCGGATCAACTGACCTCGACGAGGAACCTCTATCCCAGCCAGCTTCTCCACACAAAGCGCAAAGGCATGTTCCTGGTTCATCGGTGCCACATAATCGAGGCGGTCGAAATAGGGTATTGCCTGCAAATAGGTCTTATGCTCGATCAGTTTTTCAGTTCCGCGGTGCAAAAGTCCGATATGCGGATCGACCCTCTCCACGACCTCGCCATCGAGTTCAAGCACAAGACGCAATACTCCATGAGCAGCCGGATGCTGCGGGCCAAAATTGATGTTGAAGTTGCGTACGTTATGCTCATTCATCACGAACCCGCCTTCTCATCACCGGGAAGCACGTAGTCTGTCCCTTCCCAGGGGCTTTCGTAGTCAAAATCCCGGAATTCCTGACGCAACTCGACTGGCTCATAAACTACCCGCTTTGCCTCATCATCGTAACGAACTTCTACGTATCCGGTAAGGGGAAAATCCTTGCGCAAAGGGTATCCGTCAAAGCCGTAATCGGTCAGTATCCGGCGCAAATCCGGGTGCCCGCTGAATAAAATCCCGTACATGTCATAGGCCTCGCGCTCGAACCAGTTTGCTCCGGGATAAACGCCAGTCACACTTGCCACCGGCGTTTCTTCATCAGTCCGCAATTTTACTCTGATACGTTCATTTTGTTTGGGGCTTAGCAGATGATATACAACCTCGAAACGCTCTGTGTTTCCTGGGTAATCGACACCACAAATATCTATCAATGAAATGAACTGAGCCCGTTTGTCTTCATGCAAAAAACGCAAAACCTGGATGACAGAGTCCCGCTTTATGGCAAGAGTAAGCTCGCCATTGTCGCGGATGATCTGTTCGATGTGTCCGGCAAGTTCAGCGGAAACGAGATCGGACAAATCATCCTGAGCAGTTTTTTCAACAACATCAGCCATTCAACACCTATCGCTCTATCGTACCGGTGCGCCGGATTTTTTTCTGCAAAAGCATGACACCATACAGGAGCGCCTCAGCAGTCGGCGGGCAACCCGGGACATAAATATCTACAGGCACGACGCGGTCACAACCGCGAACCACAGAATAGGAATAATGGTAGTATCCTCCCCCATTTGCGCAGGAGCCCATTGAAATCACATAGCGCGGTTCAGGCATCTGATCGTAGACCTTGCGGAGTGCCGGCGCCATCTTGTTGGTCAACGTTCCGGCGACGATCATGACATCTGATTGGCGCGGCGAAGCGCGGGGAGCAAAACCGAAGCGTTCCGCATCATAACGTGGCATTGCCATCTGCATCATCTCAACCGCACAACAAGCCAGCCCGAATGTCATCCACATCAGTGAACCGGTACGCGCCCAATTAATCAGATCATCCGTGGAAGTAACCAGAAACCCTTTGTCTGCAAGCTCATTATTGATCTCACCGAAGTAAGCATCATCACTGCCAATTGGTTGACCTGTTCGCGGGTCGAGTATGCCTTTTGGCTGTGGTGAAATGAGAGTTGTGTTGCTCATGGAAATTCCCGTTTTGTGAACTCTTTATAGTGTTGAAGGGTCAATCCCACTCCAGTGCACCCTTTTTCCACTCGTAAATAAAACCTATCGTCAATATGCCCAGAAAAATCATCATCGAAATGAAACCAAACCATCCCAAAGTTCCAAAACTGACAGCCCATGGGAAAAGAAATGCGACCTCAAGGTCAAAAATAATAAAGAGGATAGCGACCAGATAAAATCTCACATCAAACTTCATGCGCGAATCATCAAATGCGTTAAATCCGCACTCATAGGCAGATAGCTTTTCTGCATCAGGTGCCTTGTAAGCCACCAGGAATGGTGCAACTGCGAGCGCCAAAGCTATTACAATGCAAAGTCCAATAAAAATTGTAACTGGAAGGTATTCCTGAAGGATAATTTCCAAAGCGCGGTCTCCCTGGTAATTCAGCAATATCCATCATAGGGATATCAAAGCCTTTTGACCAGTGACGGGGTACCGCACCAGACGGTGTTTCGCAAGTATCAGAAGGGCCTAAATTCACCATTGTGAAAATAACCCGAAACTTTTTGCCCGGCATTGTTTGAACCTGCTTGACTTGACACTAACAAAACCGTAATTCATGCGCCTGTTCGGAAGCAATTTCGACACGCGGGTGTAGCTCAGTTGGTTAGAGTGCCGGCCTGTCACGCCGGAGGTCGCGGGTTCGAGTCCCGTCACTCGCGCCACTTTTACAAACCAGCAGTAAAAGTGGTGCAGGATTTCAGTGTCCATGGATAAGGGCGTTTAGCTCAGCTGGGAGAGCAACTCGTTTACACCGAGTAGGTCGGCGGTTCGATCCCGTCAACGCCCACCATTCCTTTACTCCACTCCAGTTTCCATATGATGCCGCATTGTGTGTCAGCAATCGCGCCTTTATCCGCGGTTGATCCATATCAAGGCAGAATTCCAACCAAAATGTTACGATTCGTTCCAGCGGGTGTTTCAAGAAAAATACTTACTGGAAACATGAAAACGAAACGTTTTGGAGAGAGAAATGTATAAAAAAATCATGACCCCTGTCGACCTTCGGCATGTGGACGATATCGAAAAAGCATTGAAATGCTCAGCTGATTTGGCAACACATTATGATGCCGAAATAATCTATGTCGGAGTAACTTCATCCGCACCTAGCGACATTGCACATAATCCTGATGAATATTCCCGGTTACTTGACACATTCACGAAACGTCAAATGGAGAAACACAGCATTTCGGCTCGATCCGAAACCCAGGTCTGCAACGATCCGGCTACTGAGGTGGATGATGCCTTGCTGGCTGCGGTAGAAACAACAGGGGCGGATTTGGTTGTGATGCAGAGCCACCTGCCTTCACTGACAGACTACATATGGCCTTCCAATGGTGGCAAAATTGCACGCCACGGCAAAGCCAGCGTCATGATTGTCCGTGATTAGATGGAAATTATCTTATCGCGGAGTTTGTCACACGGCTTTTAGGGAAAGTGCGCGGGCTGTGGCCTGATCGGCTTTTGTCTTGTTTCCAAGACCGGCAAAAGCTCTGGCTACCGCGCGCCAATTTTGAACCGAAGTCGGCTTGAGCGAAGTCCGCTCATTTGCCAGGCCCAGAGCAAGATCAAACTGCTTTGCCCTCAAAGCCGCTTCCAGAAGTGTCCAGCCGATAATATCGCGCTGTGCGAAACTTCCTCCCAGACGGTGTGTTTTATAACGGACTGCCATCAAGCGTTTGACGCAATCGGAATACATTTCATTCTGGAAATCCTGGATTGCAAGGCAAAAAGGAATGCCGATTTCCCGGCTCATTGCAGCATTGGCATCAGATGCATTTTCAATATAACGCTCATTCGCGCTCAATAACGTATTTTGCGCATTTTTTCTGTCATCAGCAACAAACGCCATCATCGCATGAACGTCATTAAAAGCGTAAAGCGTATCTTCTGACGCGTGCTCCCACTTGCTAGCCAGTTTCATCCAACGGTTGCCGACGTCCTCACCAATCAAATTCAACCGCCATAACAGTGCAACAGCATCGAGTTCTTCATACTTGTCGCCGGTTGTTCCATCGGAGCTCAGATGCTGGTCAAAAATCTCAAAGACTTTTGACACCTCTTCAAGGTCCAGGTGGAACAGGGAAGTATGCCACCACAAATGGTTTGCAAAATTAGAAGTCCCCCAGCGATCAACATAATCGCCCATAAACCGGATTCCGCCAGTTTGCCGGCCGCGCATTTCCATTACATGGCTAACGGCATGGACTGCATAAGGATTGTCTGGACGAATTGCGAGGGCCTGTCGACCCAGTTCCTCAGCTTGTGAAAAATCGCGATTTTCTTCCAGACCGAACGAGTAAAAACCAAGAACAAATTCATATCCCGGGTCACTCTCATCCCATAAATTGAAAACCCTTGCTACAACATCACGTTGGCCAACCACATCACCCAACAAAACATCGGTCAGGTGAACAAGTGTAAGCGCAAACAAATCTTTTGGGTAAGCGGTAAGCACGGCTTCCCATTTCTGGACAGCACCAAAAAAATCACCATGGATCCAGGCGTGAATTGCCTCGTAATGTCCCCTTTCCCGGTCATTCGCCGAAGACAAATGTTTTTCCGCTTCCTTGGCTGCTTGGACCATTTCATCATAGATGCGCGTTTCCATTGCCTGGGTAAGCCAGCCGGCCTTGAACAACCATCCCATTATGAAATCGGGATGCTCCTTCAAAACCTGGTCAATCCTAGCAACGGCATCACCGCGGAATGACAGCGCCATTTCGAATGCCGCTTCCAGGCCATCGATTGCATCAACGCTGGCATTCGAAACCGGAACTCCCCTGACATCATTCCTGGCTGTTAAAATCGCATCCATTTGAAGTATTCCCTCTCTACAGAATCGGCAGATTTGTCTGTCATTACCAATGAATCCGGCAATTTTGATACTATGCTCTATCCTTTTAAGAGGTTTCTTGCTTTTATCACTAATAATAACAAGTTTTTTAGAGGTTTTTCACTAATGTTTGATGAGAAAGACAGAAAAATTATCGCGGAATTGATCAAAGATGGCAGAGCCAGCGTTGAATCTGTTGCGGATGCAATCGGCTTGTCGCCGACACCTACACGAAGACGCATTCAGCAAATGGAGAACGAAGGTGTGATTTCCGGTTACCGGGCCGTTGTGGATCCTGAGAAATGTGGATTAGAGCTCGGTATTTTTGCCTTTATCAAACTGCAAAAGCGGGACCGTCGTACAATTGCGGATTTTGAATCCGAGGTGATAAAGATCCCGGAAGTCTTGAAATGTGATCTGATTACAGGAGCGTATGACTATGTCCTGATGATCCGATTGCCAGCGATGAAAACTTATAACCGCTTCCTGCGGCACGTCCTCGCGGAACTGCCAGGTGTTTTCGGAATTGAGACCAGCGTGATTATTGGCAATGTTAAGGATTCACATCATTTGCCAGTAGCCAGCACCTGATTAAAATCAGAAACTCAAAGAAATATCCCGGTGGCCGGAATTACAATCCGCGATAAACAACCCGAGTTCACGCGACATGTTCTCCTGCTGGCGAATACCAATTGTCCCCTTGATCGAAGCTTCATAACCTTCGATTTTTTCGAGTATGTTTTGACTGGCGGCCTCTGAGCGCCAGTCGACCTCGTCTTCAAACGCGGCTATGGCATCCCTTGCCTCTTCAATTGCTTTTTCCCTGTCCGGGGTTTTGGATTTGACAGCGCGCCTTGCTTTAGACAACGCTTTCTTCACATCGCCTGGGCCTTCGATCGCACCAAACCTTTTTTCCAGGGCCTGTATTTCTCCAGCCATCACCTTGGGTTCTTCGGCCTCAATTCGGGAAATTATTCCCTTCAACGGCTCGCCCAATTCAACAAAAGCACCGGTTCCCTTCAGTGTGGAGATGAGTTCAGCAACTGGCTCATAGGCATTATCGACAGATCGTCTGTACTGCGTGCGCAGCTTGGTTTCGTTCTTGAGCAGTCCAGTGAACTCTTTGTTCGCGCTTTCCCATTCTGCCGGAATTTTGGCAACAATCCCTGATTTTTCCGCTTCCAGTTCTGCGATGTTGTTATTTATGACTTCACGGCGCTCCTCAGCATCATCCCTGCCCCGAAGTCGCCCGATATCATCGTTCAAATCCTTGATTTTTTTATCGATCACGCGGATATCGCGCTGCAGTGCCCTTACCTCTTTATGGAGAGGCCGATAATCAGGTGTTGTAGCAATGACTGCGTTCTCTGCTTCGAATACCTCGCCCAGCAGGTCAATTGACCCTGCAGCATCCTTCAAGCCGTTCTGGAAATTCTTGGCAATTTTCGGAGGCAATGCACTCAGATCGATCCCTTGTGCCAGGTCAATTGCTTCCCTTACGCGGTCACCTTCTAAAGCTAATTTTTGGCCGACGTAATTTTCAACGCAATATTGTAATTGCGGGGCTCGCGGTGGTGGCGCAGTTTCTGAAAGTAGCAGTGAACGGTTTGGTAGATAATTCACCAGTGCCGGGTAAAGACCGACAATCACCAACGCAACCAGTTGCAATCCGATAAACGCGATTACCCCTTTGTACATTTGCAATGTCTTGACTGTTGCCGGTGCCACTCCGCGAAGATAGAACAACGCAAATCCGAAGGGGGGCGTGAGGAAGGAGGTCTGGATATTCAGTCCGATCATTACACCCAGCCAAACGGCAGTCACGTTTGCTGATGGATCAGCCAAAAGGATCGGAGCGACAATTGGCACCACGACTACCGCAATCTCGATAAAGTCGAGGAAGAAGCCCAGAACAAAAATCACTGCCATCACGATAACGAATTTGGTCCAGAATCCTCCCGGAAGCCCTTCAAGAAAATGCTTTACCAGCTCTTCGCCACCAAAGGCACGAAATGCAGCGGTCAGTATAGCGGCACCAAGCAAAATTATAAACACCAGCGATGTCGTCTTTGCCGTTTCGACCATAACGCCGCGCAATGTATCTTCAATTTTGAAAGCACGCCAACCGCTCCAGATTAGAGAAGTCAGCAACCCCGCTACACCAATACTGGCCAAAAAGATTCCCAACTGGTCTTCTGCCGTATCAATACTCTTGATATTGGTGTCAAAATTGGAAATGACAAAACCGATCAATACGATTGAACCGATTGAAAGTATTGCGGGCCAGTAGGCCCTCGAATGCCCCTCCCGCAATCGATAACCGGCCATGATCAGTGCTCCGCTAGCACCGATCGCACCGGCCTGGTTCACTGTTGCAATACCTGCAATGATTGAACCCAGCACCAAGAATATCAGTGCCAATGGCGGAATAAGTATTAGAAAAACCTTTTTCCAGAATTCAGCATCAAATTTTCCTTCATGGCGCACGGTTGGCGCTGCCTTTGGATTGAAAAAAGCGAATACCAGAATATAGATCATGTAAAGCGCAACGAGCACCAGGCCGGGTACAAACGCTCCAAGGAACATTTCACCGGCACTTGTTGAACCAACTTCAAACACTGATGGCATGAAACTGTCGCCGGTACTGTCCTTGAACAGAGCCTTGCGGGCTGTGCCAGCCTGATCCGCCGCACTGGCAAGCTGGTCTGCCAGGATAATCAACACAATCGATGGCGGGATGATCTGGCCGAGAGTTCCCGATGCGGCAATCGTGCCGGTCGCCAGCGATGGCGAATAATTGTTACGCAACATTGCCGGAAGGGAAATCAGACCCATTGCGACAACTGTTGCGCCGACAATGCCCGTTGTAGCGGCGAGCAACGCACCCACGAATACGACAGAAATCCCAAGGCCACCCGGTACCGGGCCGAACAATTGCGCCATTGTAATCAGCAGATCTTCCGCAATCTTTGAGCGCTGCAACATGATGCCCATGAAGATGAACAGCGGGATCGCAATCAATGTATCCCGTTCGGGTTCCCAATACACTCCTCGCAGATTGGTCACTCCGGCGCTGAGCCATTGCCCCGGACCACCCTGTGCAAAATAGGCATCCATGCTTCCGGCAAACAGGTACCCGCAAATGGCGGCAAGAAGAATTGTCAGAATTGAAGAGCCCGGCAATGCGAATGCGACCGGGTAACCGGAGCCAAGGGCAAAGGCCATCAACAGAACAAGAATGAGAAGAAATAAGAGTTCCATTTTAGTGCGCCCCTGGTGCTGCCGGTTTACGTTTTCCAGGATCACCCCGGTAATCCGCAACAGCATCAAGCAGATAACTCACGAATTGAATCATCATTGAGATTGCAAACAACCCCAGGAAACCCGCCATCATGTATTTCACGTACATGCCAAATCCTGATTGTGTCACTTCAAAATTAGCCACTGGACTGTTGATGACGGAGGATTTTCCACCCATGCCTACAATCAGAATTACCCAGCAAAGGCTGATGCCTAGAAATATCGAACCAACCGCATTTACCAGTCCTTTGGTTTTGTCTTTGAAACTCGCATAAAAGACATCAACCCGGACATGCCCTTCCTCCATCAAGGTGTAAGCACTTGCGAAGAGAAACAATGCCCCATACCAAAACCGCACCAAATCAGCCATGAATGCCTGTTCATAGGAGAAAATGAAACGGGTGATCACGATCAAAAGTTCAGCCGCCACGATTAGCAACGAAAGCCATGTAAACCCGAGCGTCCGTGTGAAAAATCCGAGTATTACACCGATTACCAGCAACGGCATGTGGAAATAAAATCCCCGAAATTGCGATTTTCCGAGTTCACGGGTCAGGTCCTCTCCCACAACGGCGGACAGTAACCCTTCCACGCGCAGGAAGGAGACCAACATGTCACCAACTCCGACAATCAAAACCACCCAGAAGGCGCAGCGGATGAGTGTTTCATTGATACCGGCAATCAAAACACTGTCTTCACGAAGGGTGTTTTCTTTTCGTTTTTGAAGCAGCAGGAATGCAAGTAAAAGAAGGGTTGGATAAATCAGAACCTGAATCCAGGAAGCTACTCCACCTTCACCGGAGAATGCTGTGTTGGCACCAGGCAATCCAAATCCGAATGTCAAAAAATTGTTGCCGACAAAGGCGAACATCGTAGCCAGCATAAACCAGCCAAACAGCCTGATCAGGTAAGCCCCGCCTGAGCTAGGTTGTGCTCCAGCCATCCCCGTGTCGCTCCTCCAAAGCATTTTTGTTGTTCCGGCACCAGTTTCTCGGCAAAGCCGAACAGTCTTCCAACCTACCGATACCAGAAAGAACGGGGCAATTCTGCCCCGCTCCAATCATTTGTTTGTGTGTGGTACTAAATGCCAAGCACCCGGTTGCGTTTCAATACATAAGCAACGTCGGACAATGAGCTCCACTTACCAATCTCAGAACGTGCTGAGAGGCAGTTGTCGTAGATCTTCTTGGAAAGCGCACTGTGATCACGGGCCTCTTCGATGACTTCTGCAGCAGCTTCACCGAAGCTGTCATAAACATCATCGTTGAACTCTTTCAATTCAACGCCGTGGTCATTTATCAGGCGATTTAGGTATTCCCCGTTGAAAGCGTTCGTTTCAGCCATGGTACGCGCATTTTCTTCGTTACACGCTGCCTGAATGATAGCTTG
The DNA here is from genome assembly GCA_051009575.1 of Rhizobiaceae bacterium. Taxonomy (GTDB): domain Bacteria; phylum Pseudomonadota; class Alphaproteobacteria; order Rhizobiales; family Rhizobiaceae; genus JAALLB01. Next base: position 39,475 of record JBPCWL010000002.1, on the reverse strand, counting down.
GTCGGTTTTTGACAGGGATCCCCAGAAGTCACCGTTCATGCCGAAGGCAATTTGCGCGCCCGGCTCATGCATACCTGGATAGTAGTAGTATTTGGCTGCCTCATAAAACTTCATGAAGAAGTCGTTGTACGGACCAACCCACTCAGTTGCGTCAATTGCGCCGGAAACCAGGTTTTCATAAATCTGGCCACCAGGAAGAGAAACCGGTGAAGCACCAAGCTTTGCCATGACGTCTCCGCCAAGGCCTGGAATACGCATTTTCAAACCTTTGAGATCATCTGCGGATTCGATCTCCTTGTTGAACCAGCCGCCCATCTGCACGCCTGTATTACCGCATGCAAAGTTTTTCAGGCCAAACTCGCCTGCCATTTCATCCCAAACTTCCTGTCCGCCTGCATATTTGATCCATGCGTCCATTTCCGTGTATGTGAGACCGAATGGTATGCCGGTAAACGGGGCCCAGCCGGGATGCTTGCCTTTCCAGTAATAGTCGGCAGCGATATAGGCTTGCGCATTTCCTGAAGCGACTTCATCAAATGAGTCAAAAGCACCAACACGCTCACCTGCAGCAAAGTACTGCACATTAAGGCGACCTTCAGTCAGTTCTCCGATGCGTGCAGCAAGGCGTTGCGCCGGCAGGCCGAGGCCTGGAAAGTCACGCGGCCAAGTTGATACGATCACCATGTCCTTTGACGACTGTGCAACCGCAGGTGCAGCCAGCGTCGCTGTCGCAGCGCCTGTTACGGCAGCACCAGTAAGAAACTTACGTCTGTCCATATGGAATTCTCCTCCACTATAATTTTCAATCATGCATAAGCCCGAAGGGCCTTTTACATGGGTTAAAGAAATCAGAACCCAGAGAGTTCCTCCCTCTTGATGTTCTGGTAGGTAATAGACAGGAGTTTCGCAATACGTTCAAGTACCCAATTTATCAGTAGTTTTACTGATCAATTGATTTTGGCGCCCGTTTGATGCGATCACTATATTCGATTTATGCTCACTTTAGCACGTGTAATATTCCGACTTTCAAAAACGGGTTTGATACCATGACGTTTCGAACAAAACTTTTGACCATCACAGTCCTGCCGGTGATTTTCATCTCGATGGCGGCACTTTGGTTGATCGATTCACAATCAAGAAAACTTGCGGAAAAACAGGGCGAAGTTGTTGAGGAAATGATCCGTGAATCCAAGCGCACAGAATTGCAGAACTATGTAAAACTGGCACGTGCGGCCGTGGAACCGTTTTACCGTTGGGACAATGTTTCCAGATTACAGGCCCAAAAACAGGTTGCCGATGTGATCACCAATATGACCTTTGGTGAAGACGGCTATTTTTTCATCTCGAGGTCAAACGGTGGAGCACTGGAAAACCCTCTGTTGTCAGAACTGGACGGACACGACCAATTCGATAATTTTGCTGCGGAGACATCTCTGCTTGCAAATGGATTTCTAGACAGCGACCGGCGTCATGGCGAATTGTACCAATATCTCTGGAACAAGCCCTCAACTGGAGAGAAGGCGGAAAAACTCGGCCAATCGGTTTATCTGGACAATTGGGACTGGGTCATCGGCTCAGGCATCTATATGGATGATGTTGCCGCGCAAATCGGGCAGGTGCAGCAACAGCTAGAAGAAAACGTTCAGCAAACGCGCTGGGTACTGATCGTCATGGCGATCGGTGCCGTGGCGCTCACGAGTATCTTGTTGGCTGTGGTTCGCTTTTCCGAACAAAAATTTGCTGATGCGCGATTAAAGGCGCTTACATCTGAAATTGTTGATGCTCAGGAAAATGAGCGCAAGCGCGTCTCCACCGAACTCCATGACGGTATTTCACAACTCTTGGTCTCTGCCCGGTATGGTCTGGATATTGCATGTGAGAACGCGAAAGGAAACAGGAAAATCCGTGAGCCGGTAAACAAGTCAATGGAAGCAATCTCCACTGCCATTTCTGAAATCCGCCGAATTTCAATGGCGCTGCGTCCCTCAATTCTGGATGATATGGGACTCGCTTCTGCAATAAAAAGTTTGTGCACCGATTTTGAATCTCAAACAGGCATCAAGGTCGAAGTTGTCACTGAGAACATCGGCGAAGCGTTGGATGACAGAGGGAAAACTACACTTTATAGAGTTGCGCAAGAAGCAATGGCAAACATCGCCAAACATTCTGATGCAACGCGGGTAACAATCGAACTGACCAAAAGCCACAAAGGTGTTTTCATGGAAATTTCCGACAATGGTGTTGGGTTGGCAAAATCCGGTAAGGAATTAGTTATTGCCGGTATGGGCTTGCGAAACATGAAAGAGAGAATTGAGAGCCATGACGGTACATTTGCCCTGGCCTCTATTAAAAATGAAGGCCTGAGCCTGAAATTGTTTCTGCCTCTTGATGATGTAAATCACCAGCAAATGAAACAAAATCTGGAGGCAGCTGAGTAGGATGAACGCGCATGCCAAAATCCGCATATTGATTGCAGATGATCACGAACTCGTCCGGGAAGGTCTAAAGGCGCGCTTGAAACTCTCTGGCTCCATGGAAATCTGCGGTGAAGCAGGTAGTGGGCAAGAGGCAGTCAAACTCGATAAATTACTCGATCCGGATGTGATTTTTCTCGACATATCAATGCCGGGAATGACTGGTCTGGAAGCTGCTGAGAGAATTTTGGCGCAGTCTCCGCAACGAAAAATTGTTTTCCTGTCTATTTATGATAATCCGGAATATGTATCTGAATCGCTTCGGGTTGGCGCAAAGGGTTATCTTTTGAAAGATGTCTCCAAAGAGGAGATGAATACGGCCGTGCACGCCGTTTTCAATGGCGGGACGTATCTCGGTTCTAAGGTCGGACAGGCATTCACAGCCGGAACTGATTTTGAATCAGAAGAACACTGTCAGTACAACCTTTCAGAGCGGGAACGTCAGGTTCTTTGCGAAATTGCCAAAGGCTCGAAGAACAAAACAATTGCAAAAAAACTCAACATTTCAGTCCGCACGGTGGAGAGTCACCGGCTAACGCTTCGAGAGAAAACGGGAGGTGGAAATGCTGCTGAACTTTTCCGGATCGCAAGTGAACTGGGGCTTGTTTGACCGACTGGATTATTCCTTGCTGCAAATGAGATAAACATGGACATAATTCATGGCATGTCCGTCCGGATTTTGGGCGACACGACTTTCATAGCGCCCATAGAACGTATCGATTATTTCTGATTTTTCAACATCGCTGCGTTTAGCAGAAAGGCCGTTTACGAATGTCGGTTCTGACCATGAGCGCAGGGTTGGAATGTATTCTTTGGCAAAACGCGCTGCATCCTTGTGATTATCGGTGAAATCCTGTTCGAAGGGACACCGCACAACTCTTGATTCAACATGTTCAAGTCTTAAACCAGCCTTGTAGACTGGGCTTTGAGCATCCTTCAGCGGTTTTGTAAACTGCTCTTCGGTCCGGTAACACTGGGGGAAATTCGTATTCCGGTATTCATCCCGGGTGATAATTCCATCATCTGCAAGCCCGGACCATATTTCGTTGAATGTGTCGAACATGTTTTGACCGCCAGTTGATCCCAAATATCTTCCCTCGTTATCAATCCCAAAATTGAACAGGCAGAGTTGCCCTCCGGACTTCAATTCTTCGGTGCGCCGTAAAAGCATGGTCTCCCAGTCTCTGGCTCCTTGCTCTTCATAGGCAACCCGTTCCTTACCCGAAGCACCAACCATATGAACATGATCAGAAATAATGCAGGGGTTGGAGACTATGTAGTGAGAGGCTGTAGATGAAAATCCGAGGTCAAGAGTTTCTTTGGGGACAATTAGTTCGTGAAATGAAGTGCCCGACGCCATTACATGCACACCGGATACATTGTTCAGATAGCTGTCTACATCGGTCAATCCATGAACATTTTGAAAAACCTGGCTGAAATCATTACGCGGCAAATCAGTATAGATCATTTCAATAGGCCGGGAGGGTACACGCTTTCTGACATCTGCCAGCACGACTTTCCAAAGATCGATTGATGTGCCTCCATCTGCGGCACCCATGTCAGTTGCCCGGAAAACAGAACCGTCATCCACAAGATTCATTCTCTCAACCGCATCAAGAACCATGGACACGGCATTGTCCATCACATGTTTGGCACCGACCGTTGCCTTGGAATAATATCCGGCACTCTTCATCGCCATAAAACTGGATGTTGCAGATACGTTCATGCTCTTCCTCCTGGAGTTCATGAGGAAGCTTTACAAAGAACAGAGCAAAAAACAATCAGGATGTTTTACGAATGGCTGCTTGTGCTGCTGCCAACCTGGCAATCGGAACCCGAAACGGCGAACAGGACACATAATCAAGATTTATAGATTCGCAAAAAGTAATTGAATCTGGATCTCCGCCATGTTCACCGCAAATGCCCAATTTGATTTCGTCGCGGGTTTCCCTGCCGCGTTCAGCAGCAATTGAAACCAGCTCGCCTACGCCATCAACATCGAGTGATACAAACGGATCACGCTTGATAATCCCTTTCACTTCATAGGGTGTCAGAAAGTTCGCTGCATCATCGCGTGAAATTCCAAATGTTGTCTGGGTTAGATCGTTGGTCCCGAAGGAGAAAAACTCAGCTGACTGCGCAATCTCGGCAGCCCGCAGACATGCACGTGGCAATTCAATCATTGTGCCGATCATACAATCAACTGATTTGCCGGTTTCTTGTTTCACTGATTCAATTACCTTGAGAACACGCTGTTTTACAAAGTCCAGCTCTTCCCTCATGCCAACCAGGGGAACCATGATTTCCGGGACGACCGTTTCCCCGGTCTTTTTTTCAACTTCAATGGCAGCCTCAACAATTGCGCGTGTCTGCATTTCCGCAATTTCCGGATAGGAAATTGCAAGACGGCACCCGCGATGTCCCAGCATCGGATTTGCTTCTTGTAGGGCAATATTGCGGGTCCGAAGTTTTTCGCGATCAATGCCCATCGCCTCAGCAACTTCTTCGATTTCCTTGTCAGAATGAGGAAGAAATTCATGAAGTGGTGGATCGAGCAGTCTAATTGTGACGGGCAATCCCTTCATGATCTCGAAAAGCTCGACAAAGTCTGAACGCTGCATGGGCAGTAACTTGTCCAGCGCCTTGCGGCGATCATCCTCGGATTCCGAAAGGATCATTTCCCGGGCTGCAATAATCCGTTCACCTTCAAAGAACATGTGTTCTGTTCTGCAAAGCCCGATTCCCTCTGCACCGAAAGAACGAGCCGATTTTGCGTCTGCAGGGGTTTCGGCATTGGTTCTGACTTTCATCCGGCGCAATTTGTCTGCCCATTCCATCAGCGCTCCGAAAGAACCAGAAAGCTCCGGACGCTGCATGGCTACCGCACCCAGCAGAACCTGGCCAGTCGATCCGTCAATCGTAATCACATCGCCTTTTTCAAAGGTGTGACCTGGAACGCGAAGCTGCTGGTTCTGATAATCAATCCGAATTCCGCCGGCACCTGATACGCAAGGCTTGCCCATTCCGCGCGCTACAACTGCTGCGTGACTTGTCATCCCACCGCGTGCGGTCAGAATACCTTCGGCTGCGTGCATACCGTGAATGTCTTCAGGACTGGTCTCAACACGAACCAGTACACAGGGCTTGCTTTCGTTTTTGAGGCGTTCTGCGTCCTCAGAGTTGAACACTACCTGTCCGGTTGCGGCACCTGGTGAGGCCGGCAAACCTTTCGCAATGACAGTTTTCTCTGCATTGGGGTCAATCGTAGGATGCAGCAACTGATCTAGAGAAGCAGGCTCAATGCGAAGGACAGCTTCTTGTTCTGTGATCAGTCCCTCGGATGCCATCTCAACTGCTATTCGCAGCGCTGCTTTCGCTGTTCTTTTGCCCGATCTCGTTTGCAACATCCAGAGTTTACCCTTTTCAATTGTAAACTCGAGATCCTGCATGTCACGGTAGTGGGCTTCCAGCTTGTTTGCTGTCTCCACAAATTCTTGAAATGCCTCCGGCATCAGCGCCTGAAGCGAGGGTGAATCGGATCCTGCGGCGATCCGTGCTTCCTCCGTCAAATCCTGTGGTGTGCGAATGCCTGCCACAACGTCCTCACCCTGTGCATTGACCAGAAACTCGCCATACAACTTCTTTTCACCGGTTGAGGGATTTCTGGTAAAAGCAACGCCGGTGGCGGAACTGTCACCCATGTTTCCGAATACCATCGCCTGGACGTTAACGGCGGTTCCCCATTCTTGGGGAATGTTGTGCAATTTCCTGTAGGTAATTGCACGTGCGTTCATCCAGGATGAAATGACAGCACTCACAGCCCCCCATAGTTGCTCTTTTGCATCTTGGGGGAACGGCTTTTCCAAAACTTCCTGAACCCTGGCCAGATAACGTTCGACTACGCCCTTCCAGTCTTCCGCTTCCAGATCTGTATCCTGGTCAAACCCGTTCGTTGCCTTCACCTCTTCCAGAATTTCCTCAAATTCAGAGTGATCCACGCCCATCACAACATCAGAATACATCTGAATGAAACGGCGATAGCTGTCATAGGCAAAGCGTTCATCACCAGCTTCTCTGGCCATCGCAGCAACCGTGTCATTATTCAATCCTAGATTGAGGACTGTATCCATCATGCCTGGCATTGAAGCGCGTGCACCGGAACGAACTGAAACCAGCAATGGAGATACGGGATCGCCAAACTTCCGGTTGGTTGCTGTCTCAATTGTGCCGAGAGCTGCAAACATCTGTTCTTTGAGTGAATCTGGATAGGTTTCGCCATTGGCATAGTACCAGTTGCAGGCTTCGGTCGTAATCGTAAATCCTGGGGGTACAGGCAAACCCAAAGAGCTCATTTCGGCCAGATTTGCACCTTTTCCGCCCAAGAGTTCCTTCATATCGGACTTTCCCTCAGCACTACCATTGCCGAAGGTGTAAACCCATTTCTCCATAATCCGGTTTCTCCAGTGAGAGTTTGGCGATGCGTCCTGATAGTAAAACGTTTGCGACGACGCAACCGAATAAAACGACACATCCTCAGCTTGATTCAATCCATCCCGATTTGGATGGTTCAGGAAGCCGTTATCCCTTGATTGCGGTCAGTAGTGTTTCCCCCAATTTTGCCGGTGAAGGTGAAACCTTTATGCCTGCTGCTTCCATTGCAGCGATCTTGTCTTCGGCACCGCCTTTACCGCCTGAAATCACAGCTCCGGCGTGGCCCATAGTGCGTCCGGGAGGGGCTGTGCGTCCAGCGATAAATCCGGCCACAGGTTTTGAACGCCCTTTTCTGGCTTCATCGGCCAGGAATTGGGCTGCATCTTCTTCAGCAGAGCCACCAATCTCACCAATCATGATGATGGATTCGGTTTCATCGTCAGCAAGGAACATCTCAAGGACATCGATGAACTCGGTTCCCTTTACCGGATCACCACCAATTCCCACCGCTGTTGTTTGCCCAAGGCCGGTATTTGTTGTCTGGAATACCGCTTCATAAGTCAGCGTGCCCGAACGCGATACAACACCAACAGAACCTTTTTTGAAGATTGACCCGGGCATGATGCCGATCTTGCATTCTTCCGGCGTTAGAATTCCGGGGCAATTTGGGCCTACCAGTCGCGAGTTCGATTTCTCGAGCTTTGCTTTGACCTTGACCATGTCAAGAACAGGGACACCCTCTGTAATACAGATGATCAAGGGAATTTCTGCTTCAATCGCTTCTGTGATCGCAGCAGCCGCGCCAGCCGGTGGTACATAAACCACAGATGCATTGGCGCCGGTTGCTTCCTTGCCTTCCGCAACGGTAGAAAAAATCGGTAATTCTTCCCCATTTGAGCCGGTCCACATTTGACCTCCCTTTTTGGGATGCGTACCGCCAACCATCTGAGTGCCGTAATAGGCAAGTGACTGTTCCGTATGAAATGATCCGGTCTTACCAGTCAGGCCCTGAACAAGAACTTTCGTATTGCGATCAATGAGAATGGACATAAGAGAATTCCGTCATAATTGCGGTAAGGATTGCCAGAGCTTAATGGCAGGTAAGGACAAAATTTTCAACAGGGCTTCGTGTAATAGAAAGTCTAAGTTGTTTCCTTCGAGAGGATTGTGACATTCAGCAGGTTAGCTTTCCCCTTCTGGTCTGACTTGTAGAAAAGGAAAACCTTGAAATCCTCATTGCCACCAGCCCAGGTGGTCGTTGACAAATCGCCATCCTGAACATCCGAACTTGTCGGTTGTTTGCCAGCAAGTGAAATCATTCGTTCAAGAATAATATCCGCATCATCGCTACCATCGAGTATCAACGTACAACCAGTTGCTACACCTTCCGCAAACTCGGGAAATGTTTGCTTAAAATTTTCGGTCAACGAGGATTGAACCACACCGAGCCTGTACAGTCGTTGCGCAAGGCGCACATCCCAACCTTCAAGCACAGACGGATTTTCTACCGTTGTAAACTGCTTGAGATCCTCCCCGCCCATCCGTTCCCAGGCAAATCGTGTCGACATCTCCCGAATATTGTCAATTACCGGCACCTGAGCATAGCAAACGCGGTTAAAAACCAGAACTGGATCGGAATCACTGATCGGGACATCGGCCTGTTGTGCGACGGCCGCCATAATGGCATTTGCCGATATTACGGCTGCAGCAATGAATTTGCCAATATTCTTCATACTCAAACTAACCTCTTTAATTCGCTGACTGTTAAATTGCTTTCGGCGTCACCTGTATTAAGTGTCGTCGCCGGTTCAAACATCAAGACAATGGGTTCATCCGTTAGAGATCGGGGCCGGTGCTCCACTTTTTTTGGTACAACCAGAAAATCCCCTTCTCCCATTTCTGCCGTACCATCCCTGAAGTCGATTGCTATTCTGCCTTTCAGAACCAAAAAACCCTCATCTTCATTCTCATGAGCGTGCCAGTCAAAAACCTCACCAAATTTGGCGACCTTGACCTGATAGTCGTTGATGTCACCGACAATATGTGGATCGAAGGTTTTTGATATCTGGCTTTCTGCAGAAGAAAGGATGTTCAGCTTGGATGGGGGCAAACTAACTTAACCCTTCACCGCTTTCACAATTTTCTGGGCAGCATCGTCGAGATCATCGGCAGCTATAACGTCAAGATCGCTTTCGTTGATCATGCGCTTTCCTTCTTCAACCTTGGTCCCCTCCAGACGCACAACCAGCGGTACTTGCAGGCCGACTTCCTTCACAGCGGTCAGGACCCCTTCGGCGATCACGTCACAGCGCATGATGCCTCCGAAAATGTTGACCAGAATGCCTTTGACGTTCGGGTCCGAAGTGATGATCTTAAAGGCCGCTGTCACTTTCTCAACGGTTGCACCTCCACCCACATCAAGAAAGTTCGCTGGAGAAGCACCGTAAAGCTTGATGATATCCATGGTCGCCATGGCAAGTCCTGCCCCATTCACCATGCACCCGATATCGCCGTCCAACGCGATATAGGCGAGGTCATGCTTTGAAGCTTCAATTTCCTTTGCATCTTCTTCGGTCAGGTCACGAAGTTCTTCTAATTCAGGATGACGGAATTCAGAGTTACCCTCGAACGAAACCTTGGCGTCCAGCACACGAAGATGGCCGTCTTTCATGACGATCAGAGGATTAACTTCCAGAAGACTCATGTCTTTCTCGACAAACACATTATAGAGAAGCGGGAAGAGTTGCATGCCGTCAGTTGCTGCATCTCCATCCAGTTCAAATGCATCGCAGAGCGCTTTTGCGTCACTTTCTGTGCAACCGGTTTCGGGATCTATCGCAATGGTGTGGATTTTTTCCGGTGTCTCTTCGGCAACCGCCTCGATGTCCATGCCGCCTTCTGTGGAAGCCACAAATGAAACGCGGCTGGTTTCGCGGTCCACGAGAATCGACATGTAGAGCTCACGATCAATGTCTGCACCATCTTCCAGATAAAGCCGGTTCACCTGTTTTCCAGCAGGCCCGGTCTGCTTCGTTACCAACGTGTTGCCCAACATCTCCATTACATGGGCACGTACTTCATCAGGCGAAAAGGCAAGACGAACGCCGCCCTTTGCATCTTCTGGCAATTCCTTGAACTTGCCCTTGCCTCGACCGCCTGCATGAATTTGGCTTTTGACCACGTAAAGCGGACCGGGCAATGCGTCGATTGCGGCATCCACATCATCGTGGTCGAGGATCGGGACACCCAAAGCTACGGGAGCACCATATTCCTTCAAAAGGGCCTTTGCCTGATATTCGTGAATGTTCATGGAAGATTACCTGCAAGCGAAGTGAAATGTTGACAATTGTTTATTGCGAGGCGCGGAGAATGGCAACAGTGAGAATTCAGGAATGTATTGGAAATTGGTCTGATTATGGTGCAATCGGCGAACGGGCATCGGCCATAATCTTTCCGCCAATGGCGATAAAGCAGACGCCAGCTACGCGTTCAATCCAATGACGTGCATCCTTGAAACGTTCCATTACCGGGAGCGCAGTCATGAATAACGTCACACATGTGTACCATATTGCGGATGCCAACATGACCAATCCGACCATGGCAACCAAGAGCCAATTCGGCGTCTCCGCAGATATTGCAGGTGCAAAAACTGAAGCAAACAAAACGATTGCCTTTGGATTGGTAAGGGTCACGCCAAAACCGAACAGAAATGATCTCGTGGCATCATGCGGACGCATATCTTTCGCTTCCGCATCCAGACCAGGGGATATATCCTGCTGTTTTGTAAGCAATAACCGGATACCGAGATAGCACAGATAAAGCCCACCAGCGACTCGCACCGCAGTTGCCAGCCACTGGTATTGCGCCATAATGGCAGACAAACCCACCAAGCTGAGTATAGCAAAAAATCCCAGGCCAACTGTCACACCGGCAGTTGTCAGAAGTCCCGCCTTTGTCCCGTTTGACAGTGATGACCTTACCACTCCAATAAAATCAGGTCCGGGAAGCATGAGCGCAGGAATAAACACCGCAAAGACGGCAACGAAAATGAGAAGGTTTGAACTCATGCGTTGATCCTTTAGTCAGCAATCAACATGTGTCTTTTTATTCAGCCGCCTCAGATTGGCGAGTCGGCCCTACCTTTGCAGCGCAGTACTTGAACTCCGGGATCTTGCCGAAGGGGTCAAGCTGCGGGTTGGTAAGACGGTTGGCGGGGGCCTCGTTAAAACAAAACGGTATGAAAACCATGTTGTCTGCTACATCGCGATCCTTGCGCAGAACAGCCTGAATGGTGCCGCGGCGGGTTTCAACCTCGATCATCTGGCCTGCCTCAAGACCCAGACGTGCAATCTCCCGCCCGTTCATCGCAGCAATACCTTCTGGTTCTATCGCATCTAAAACAGAAGATCGGCGGGTCATTGCTCCGGTGTGCCAGTGTTCCAACAGGCGGCCTGTTGTAAGGACCATGGGAAACTCTTCGTCGGGCACTTCATCAGGGGGCAGAAGATCGGCCGGTACAATTTTCCCACGGCCATCCGCTGTCGGAAAGCCGTCGGTGAAAATGACCTCATTTCCGAAGCCGCCCGGTTCGTCGACCGGGTAAGTTACGCAATCTTCCTCATTCAGACGTTCCCAGGAGATGTAATTGAGTGAGTTCATGGTCTCCGCCATTTCGGTATAGACCTCGCCTACATTCTTGTAGTTCCAGTCAAGACCAACGCGATTTGCGAGATCCACTATCAGTTCCCAGTCCTGACGCGCGTCCCCTGGCGGGTCGATCGCAGGCCTACCAAGCTGGACCTGGCGGTTGGTATTGGTGAATGTACCCAGTTTTTCAGCATGAGCCGAAGCCGGCAGAACGACATCCGCGTGCCAGCAGGTTTCGGTCAGGAAGATGTCCTGAACCACGAGATGGTCGAGTTTCGCCAATGCTCCACGCGCATGCTGTTGATCCGGATCGGACATGGCCGGATTTTCGCCCATCACATACATGCCGCTGATTTCGCCATCGTGAATGGCATCCACGATCTCGACAACAGTGAGGCCGCGTTTGGGATCTAGCGGACGCCCCCAGAAATCCTCCATGTCGGCCCTGTAATCCGGATTCTCGACCAGCCGGTAATCCGGATACATCATCGGGATCAGACCGGCATCGGATGCACCCTGCACATTGTTTTGACCGCGCAGGGGATGAAGTCCCGTCCCTTCCCTGCCTACCTGTCCGGTAATGAGTGCCATTGCTATCAGGCAACGGGAGTTATCGGTTCCGTGGGTGTGTTGAGATACGCCCATACCCCAAAAAATGATGGACCTCTCGGAGGTTGCATACGTCCTTGCCACATCCCGCAGGACTTCCGCCTCAATACCGCAGACTTCCTGCATTGCTTCCGGAGAGAAATCCTTGACCTTCTCCTTCAGTGCCTCAAACCCCGTTGCATTGGCCTGAATATACTGCTCGTCGTAGAGCTTTTCTTCGATGATTGTGTGCAGAATAGCATTCAGCATTGCGACATCGGTGCCAGGTTTAAATTTCAACGCATGGGAGGCATGACGCATCAGATCCTGCCCGCGCGGATCCATGATAATCAGTTTCTTGCCCTTTTTGACGGCCTGTTTGAAATAGGTAGCTGCAACCGGGTGGTTCTGCGCAGGACGTGCGCCAATTACAATCATGCAATCCGATTTCATGGAATCGGTGAACGGTGCAGAAACAGCTCCGGACCCCACACCCTCCAGAAGTGCTGCAACCGAGGACGCATGACAAAGTCGGGTACAATGATCTACATTATTGGTGCCGAACCCCTGACGAATGAATTTTTGGAACAGATAGGCTTCCTCGTTTGATCCTTTTGCGGAACCGAATCCAGCCAGGGCCGAACCTCCTCTTTCATCGTGGATATTCTTGAGGCCGGATACCGCCTTTTCCAGCGCCTCTTCCCATGTTGCTTCACGGAACACATCTTCCGTTTTCATGAACCGCATATCGATGTCGCCCGCTTTCGGTGCATCCTCGCGACGGATCAAAGGTTTGGTAAGGCGCTCGGGATTCATGACATAGTCATAGCCGAACCTGCCTTTCACACAGAGACGGTTCTCATTAGCCGGGCCGTTCCTTCCGTCTACCTGAACGATCTTGTTGTCTTTCACGGCGACGGAAGTCTGGCAGCCCACACCGCAGAAGGGGCAAACGGAATCCACTACTTTGTCAAATTCCCTGATTTCACGTTTCTTGAACGTGTCATCCATCAATGTTTTTTCATACAGGGCCCCCGTCGGGCAGGCTTGCACGCATTCACCACAGGTAACACACGTAGAATTGCCCATAGGATCAGATAAATCGAATATGGGCACAGAGTGGGATCCGCGTTCCCCCATTCCGATCACGTCATTTACCTGTACTTCGCGGCAGGCCCGAACACAGGCGTTACAGGCGATGCAGGCATCCATGTTGACAGCAATCGCCGGATTGGAAATGTCGAATTCCACATGCAAACCGTCTTCGAATTTCGAGCCAAACCTGTCTGAACCGGAAATACCCATGCTTTCCGCCCAAATCCAGAAATCAGACTGGTCATCCGGGCTTTCCTCGCGAGGACGCATATCGGCCGCCAGCATTTCAAATACCATTTTGCGTGATTTGTCGGCACGTTCAGTATCAGTCCTGACCACCATGTCTTCTGTCGGTATACGGATACAGGAAGCGGCTAGAACGCGCTCGCCTTCAATCTCTACCATGCAGGCACGGCAATTGCCGTCGGACCGGTAGCCGGGCTTGTCCAGATGACACAGATGCGGAATGCGTGTACCTTCCCGTTTTGCCACATCCCAAATGCTTTCATCGGGAGACGCCGCTACCTCTTTTCCATCAAGGGTGAATTTGACTTGGTCCGCCATATCGGTGCTCCCTAAACCAGCGATGGTATTTCTCTGTTAACCGTCATAACCGTCGACAACCATGAAACGAGCAAATCCCGCGCCTTCACGTTTAGATTTGGCTTCCTGGTATTCTGATGAATTGTACCATGTCTTTGCAGTATCCATGTCCGGAAACCGGATGATCACGACCCGCTTGCCGTCATCTTCGTGGTTCTCCAGGCCCTCGAGCGCGCCGCCTCGGGCGATATAGGTTCCGCCGTGCGCTGCAACCGTTGGCCCGGCAGCCGCCGCGTATTCTTTCCACTTCTCCAGATCCGTCACTTCCACACGGGCAATCATATATGCAGTCATTGTCTGAACTCCTTTATTCCATCAATCATCAGTTTCCCGCCCAATGTGCCAAAACTTGCGGAAAAGAGCGTCTCAATCCAGCGTGAAAAGCGCCGGTAGGTTCGTGAGGCGAGGCCGCTTGAAAACAACAAAGCGTAACAACCGTAAATAACAAATCCTGAAAGTGCTCCAACCGGACCGAACAACAATACTTCATTTGCCGTCAGGCCAGCGCCGAACAGGAAGGTCGAAACCGCCGCCCACATCATGACGGCTTTCGGGTTGGTCAGCAGAACCAGAAGTCCGCGCCTGTAAGCCTGAGAATTTGTGAACTTTTTTCCGGAAGCCGAAATTGATCCAGGTCTATTCAGAATTGCGGCTTTCAAACCCTTAAAAGCCAGCCAAAGCAGATAACTGCCACCGATGATCTGCATTGCTGTCAAAGAATATGGAAAAATCTCAAGTAAGGTTGCAAGGCCGTAGGCAGTTGCAAGCGACCAGATCAACATACCCGAAGCCACGCCACTGACGACATAGAGTCCCTTCTCACGCCCCTGAGATAAGGATACTGATGCCACGGCCACCAAATTGGGCCCAGGTGAAGCCTGTGCTGCCATAACCCCCAGTAACGTGATTAGGTAGGCTTCGAGCATCAAAGATCATCCCGGAAATATTTGAGGAGATGATTGATGGGGTTGGGGGCCGCCTGCCCCAGTCCGCAGATGGAAGCATCACGCATGACAATCTCAAGATCGCGGATTGCCTCTTCGTCGAGGTCCCCGCCATTTTGCAGCATGGCGACCATTTTTTCCGTACCGCCACGACATGGCGTACACTGGCCGCATGATTCATGCTTGAAGAACTTCAAGGTGTTGAGCACGGCATCCTTAATGTTGTCCTTGTCGGATAAGACAACGACAGCATGAGAACCGACAAATGAACCAAGGGACGCGAGCGGTTCGCCAAAATCAAGCGGCAGGTCATCCATTTCAGCAGGTAAAACTCCGCCTGATGCTCCGCCCGGATAGTATGCCTTGAAGGTGTGCCCATCATCCATGCCGCCACAATAATCATCGATTAGTTCACGGATAGTCACACCGGCAGGTGCCAAAACAACACCGGGCTTTTTCACACGACCGGAAACCGACCATGACCGTGGTCCCGGATGCCCCTCTTTGCCCTGATCCGCAAACCATTTCGCGCCGTTTTCAAGAATATCGCGAATCCACCAGAGGGTTTCTACATTGTGATTGAGTGTCGGCTTTCCAAACAGGCCTACCTCGGCAATATAGGGAGGCCGATGTCTAGGTAATCCGCGTTTGCCCTCGATGGACTCGATCATTGCGGATTCTTCGCCGCAAATGTAAGCACCCGCACCTCTGCGCAGTTCTATAAAACCCTTTTCGCAAATGCCTGTATCTTCCAACGCTGCTATCTCACGACGCAGGATTTCGAGCACTGCAGGGTATTCATCACGCATGTATACGTAAATCCGCTCTGCTTCGACAAAGTGGGCTGCGATCAAAGCGCCTTCAAACATGCGATGCGGATCACGTTCCAGATAATAGCGGTCCTTGAAGGTACCCGGTTCCCCTTCATCGCCGTTGATGGTCATTAAGCGGGGACCTTCATAACCGCGCACAAATTTCCATTTCATATGAGAAGGGAAGCCAGCCCCCCCAAGGCCTCTCAATCCCGATTCTTTCAGAATTTCTAGAATGGATTCAAAGTCATAACCACCATTTCGGACTTTTTCCCAAATCGCATATCCGCCATCTGACTGATACGCTTTTAGGTCCGTGTAGCCCGGAATTTCTGCCGGAATATCCTTATTGGTTGCGGCAGTTCCAGCAAACTTCAGCAATCCTTCCACGGTTGCATGATTGATTTCGCGATCACCAATCCTTGCTGCCGGAGCAACATCACACCCCCCCATGCAAGGTGCACGCATAATGCGGACTTTCTCCGGGTCCGCTTCATTTTCAAGTTCTGAGATCAAATTTTCCGCACCGGCCATCATGCATGAAAGGGAATCGCATGCCCGAATGGTGACCGGAGCAGGCTTTGATTCACCTTCCTTTACAATATCAAAGTGATCATAGAAGGAAGCTACTTCATAAACCTCAGCCATGGAAAGCTTCATCGTATCGGCCAATGCCCTTAGATGTTTGGCTTCGAGACACCCGAAATAGTCCTGGATTTTGTGCAGAAACTCGATCAGCAGGTCGCGATGACGAGGCGCATCGCCAAGCAAACCATCCACTTCAGAAAGGGCTGCTTCATCAAGCTGACGACCTTTCGTCTGATGTGACTTTCGGCCACCTTTTGGTTCAAAATGCTGGCTCATATGCTGGCTCCCTCGCCCACCGGATTAGAACAGGCCTTGAACATCCCCGTTGTCATCAAGCATGATAGCTTCGGCGGACGGAACCCTAGGCAGTCCTGGCATGGTCATGATCTCACCGCAGATAACAACGACGAAACCGGCTCCGGCGGACAGACGGACTTCCCGAATTGGCAGTGAATGTCCTGTTGGTGCTCCGCGCAAATTGGGATCCGTGGAGAAAGAGTACTGGGTTTTTGCCATACAGACAGGAAGATTGGCGTACCCTTGTTCTTCCCACTGTTTAAGTTGTTCCCGTATTTTCTTGTCAGCAATGACTTCATCTGCACGATAAATCCGCTTTGCAATGGTTTCGATTTTTTCGAACAATGACATTTCATCGGGATAGAGTGGTGCGTATTGTGCATTTCCGCCGTCAATGATTTCAACCACTCTTTCGGCAAGTTCATTTGTTCCTTTGGAACCGTGTGCCCAATGCTGGCATAATACCGCTTCGGACCCCTGGCTTGCCACATATTCCTTTACAGCCTCAACTTCGGCATCCGTATCAGTAATGAAATGGTTGATCGCGACAACCGCAGGTACTCCAAACTGTTTGATGTTCTCGATGTGACGCCCAAGGTTTGAGCAACCTTTCTTGACCGCATCGACATTTTCAGCACCCAGATCTGCCTTGGCGACGCCACCATTCATCTTCATCGCCCGGACTGTGGCCACTATTACTACAGCTTCGGGTGCTATACCCGCTTTGCGGCATTTGATGTTAAGGAACTTTTCGGCACCCAAATCAGCACCAAAACCTGCTTCCGTCACCACGTAGTCGGCTAGTTTAAGCGCCGTCTTTGTAGCAACCACAGAGTTACAACCATGTGCGATGTTGGCAAATGGCCCGCCGTGGACGAATGCAGGGTTATTTTCCAGAGTTTGCACCAGATTTGGCTGCATCGCTTGTTGCAGTAGTACCGTCATTGCGCCATCTGCCTTGATGTCGCGACAGTAAACCGGAGACCGGTCACGCCGGTAAGCAACGATAATGTTGCCCAAACGCTCTTTCAGGTCATCAAGATCAGTAGAAAGGCAAAGGATTGCCATCACTTCGGAAGCGACCGTGATATCAAAGCCTGCTTCCCGCGGAAACCCGTTTGCAACACCACCCAGTGAAGCAGTGATCTGGCGGAGAGCACGATCATTCATGTCCATAACACGCCGCCAAACAACACGGCGGGTATCGATTTCCAGCTCGTTGCCCCAGTAAATGTGATTGTCGATCATTGCGGACAACAGATTGTGGGCGGATGTGATTGCGTGAAAGTCACCTGTGAAATGCAAGTTCATTTCTTCCATCGGGACCACCTGTGCATAACCTCCGCCGGCTGCACCACCCTTCATGCCAAAACAAGGACCAAGTGACGCTTCACGAATACAAATAGCAGCTTTTTTTCCTATTGAGTTCAATCCATCCCCAAGACCTACAGTTGTCGTCGTTTTGCCTTCACCGGCGGGTGTCGGATTAATCGCTGTCACCAGAATGAGTTTGCCATCCTTGTTGCCTTGCACCGATTTGATGAAAGTTTCCGAGACCTTTGCCTTGTCATGCCCAAATGGCAGCAAGTCCTCTGATGGGATACCAAGTTTACTGCCGATTTCCTGGATCGGTTTCTTTTTTGCTTCGCGGGCGATTTCGATGTCTGACTTGACTGCCATGTCTTTCTCCAAATTGAATCGGCAACTCGTGCTGTAGTGCGATGAAAAGCTGGGAAAGCTCCTGCCTGCGACTTACATTAGTGCACAGGCGGCCAGTTGATGCTGACCTGCATTTCCTCCCGGGAACCCTGTCCGGTTGACCGTTTCTATCACAGGCACGTTGCGGGACAAGCCCCTTTTCGTCACTTGCCGTCGTAAAGTTGCTGTGAAAAAATCTGGAGAATTGCAAGCTTCAGAGCTTTGTTTCATCTTTGGCAAGCAGGAAAACCACTGGCAGCATTCCTACAAGGATAATCAACAGACAGCCAATGGCTGCGTCCTCAATCCTGGCTTGAGAAGCATAATCATAGACATGCGTTGCCAATGTGTTCATCCCGAAAGGCCGGAGCATGATCGTTGCAGACAGTTCCTTTACAACTTCAACAAACACCAACAAAGAAGCAGAAATGATAGCCGGCCACAAAAGCGGTAACAGGATCGAATGAATAACCTGTTTGCGGTTTCTGCCGAGATTTCGTCCGGCCATATCAAGATTGGGGGAAAGGCGACCAAATCCATTGGTCAAATTTCCCTCGGCCATTGTCATGAAACGAATAACATAGGCGAAAATCATGATTGCGCCCGAACCAGTAACCAACAATCCGGTAGATATTCCGAGCGTTGAACGCATAAAAGCATCAACATGATTGTCAAATGATGCGATCGGCAAAAACAAGCCAAGCGCAATCAGGGTGCCGGGAATGGCATATCCGGAACATGCTATCCGAACAAAAATTGCAGTCAGAATGCCCGAATTAGACCTGGCTGCGAAACTCAGGAACAAACCGATCACTACCGTGACGAAAGCGGCAAAAATACCCAACACCACACTGGTAGCCAAACTGGACAACAGTACCACCAGATTTACCTCGAAAACCCGGTCGATCGCATATGATGCCAGGACAAAAACCGGAATACCGAAGCCAAGGATTACCGGAGTTAAACACGCAATCAATGCACAAATGGCCTGCCATCCGGAAAGCCGCTGACGGTCTGGTGGTGCCACCTTGTTGCTAATTCGGCCCGCATAAAATTTGCGCGCACCCCGGCTCAATCTCTCTATTGAAATCAATGCAAGTACGATAATCAGCAGCAACAGTGAAATTTGCGCAGCACCAGGTAAATCGCTTTGATTTAACCAGACTGAAAATATTGAGAAGGTTAGGGTATGCACTCCCAAATGTTCAACGGCACCGATGTCGTTCAGGGTTTCCATCAGTGCGAGTGTAACGCCCAGAATTATTGCGGGTCTCGCCATAGGCAGGGTTATTGCGAACAACAGGCGGCTACTACGTGCGCCCAGAATCCTGGCTGAATCAACAAGATGTGCCGCCTGAAACCGAAACAAGGTTCGAACTGCAAGATACACATAAGGATAAAGGACAAGCCCCATTATGAGCGAGGCTCCCCAAAGAGAACGAATTTCCGGAAACCAGTATTCCTTGGATGTAGTATATCCGCCGATGTCCCGCACAATGGATTGCAAAGGGCCAGTAAACGAGAAAAATTCCACGAACGCATATGCCGAAATATAGGTGGGAACGGCGAACGGAAGCATCAGCGCCCATTGCAGCTGATTTCTGAATGGGAAATCATAGAATGCCACCAACCAAGCAGTCAAAGTTCCTGTTACAGCAACAAAAATTCCCACACCAAGCAGTAGGAATAGCGTTGTCTGTGCTGCACGCGGGACCACATTTTTCATTATGTGATTGAGGCTTTCAAAATCTCCGGAAGCGGCAATGTATACCAGGGACAAGATGGGTAGAGCCAGCAACAGCGTGGCCGCCAAAACCGGTATCAAGGAAGATAACAACGAAAAAGGGCGCGGGAGAGCGAATTTCGTTTCGCTCTCCTCATCATTATTACCCATATTGTTTTCGTAGTTTTTTACCGTCAACTCGAAGGACCATTGTCATAGCCGACCTTGTCGACCAGTCTGGATGCTTCCTTGCGTAGTTTGGCGATTTTATCAAGGGATAATTTATCCGCTTTCATGTCACCGAACCCGGCAACTGTGTCTGACAATTTGCCACCCGGCATCACCGGATACTCATATACCTGTTCAGCATAGATTTCCTGCGCTTTTGCACTTGAAAGAAACTCCATCAATTTTATTGCCGTGTCTTTGTTCGGTGCGTGCTTTGCCAGGGCCATACCTGAGAGATTAACGTGAGTGCCTCTGCCCTGGGAGTTAGGGAATAGAATCTTGATGGACTTGGCCCACTCCTTTTGTTCCGGATTTTTTTCGTTATTCTGCATTAGACCGACATAGTAGGTGTTTCCGATCCCCAGATCGCACTCGCCGGAGTAAATGCCTTTTGCCTGAGCCCGATCGTTGCCATCAGGTTTTCTGGCGAGGTTATTTTTTAATCCTGTCAGCCATTCTTCAGTAAATTCTGATCCCTTGTTGGCGATCATTGAAGCGATCAAGGCAACATTATAGGCATGTTGTCCGGACCGGGTACAAACGCGGCCTTTCCATTTCGGATCGGCCATCTCTTCATAAGTGATCTCGTTTTGGTCAACACGGTCACGGGATGCGTAAACTACCCTGCCCCGTGTTGTCAGCCCAAACCATTGACCCGTGGGCTCACGAAAACTGTCCGGGATATTTGCGTTGATCGTTTCATTTGTAACAGCTTGGGTAAGTTCCTTGTCCGCAATACCTGACAGTCGGCCGATGTCAGTAGTAAGGATAATGTCCGCCGGAGAATTCTGTCCCTCTGCCTCAAGTTTTTCGATCATTCCTTTTTTCAGGAATTGCACCTGTGTTTTTATTCCAGTCTCCTTTGTGAATGCATCGAGCAGCGGAGCAATAAGGTCAGGTTGACGATATGAGTAAATATTTACCGACTCGGCTGATGCATTGATTGGTATCATGGGCATCAGCATCGCTAATGAAATAAGAAGCGATTTCTTATTGCTATTCATCGAATTTCCTTACAAATAAACATGATATTTTTTATCATGTTTACTGGATTGAAATTGGGTGTCAACGGTAAACTTGACAAAAATGGTTTACTTTATTTGGAATTGTTCTAAACTACGGCGTAATATCAGGAGAAATTGATGCGCCTCACCAAACAAACAAATTATGCCATTCGGATTTTGATGTATTGCGCTGCCAATGAAGGCAAGCTGAGCCAAATCCCGGAAATTGCCAGTGCTTACGGTTTGTCAGAACCATTCTTGTTCAAGATACTCAAACCTTTGGTGACGCATGGATATGTTGAATCCATCCGTGGGCGTAACGGCGGGATAAGGTTGAAATGCCCAGCCACGTCAATTCATCTGTCCGAGGTAATAAGGATAACAGAAGACAATTTCGCAATGGCAGATTGTTTCGATACCGGTGGAACAGATTGCCCGCTAGTTGAAAACTGCGGCCTCAACATGGCACTTCGTGAAGCCCTCAATGCCTTTTTTGCCGTCCTCGAGAAATATACGATTGCAGATCTGATAAAACAGCGGCCAGGCATTGAAGCGTTACTTGGAATTGATCTACTGCCTGATCAGGAAATTTCCGCGCGGCAATAAAAAAACCCGCAACAGATTGTGCGGGCTTTTCCATTTTTAATACAGTAAGAATCTTAGTGATTCACGGCCTCCTTCAAAGCTTTACCGGCTTTGAATTTTGGTGCCTTGGATGCTGGAACATTAATGGATTCACCTGTCCTGGGGTTACGAGCGGTAGTCGCTTTACGATTTGCAACACTAAAATTGCCAAATCCAAGAAGTCTTACCTCACCACCTGAGCTCAATGCCCCCGTAACAGTGTCCAATACAGCGTCAACCGCATCACCAGCTTGAGCTTTGGTCATGCTGCACTTATCTGCCACAGCACCGATCAGTTCGTTCTTATTCATGTTGCATCCTTCCATTAAATAAAGTCATGACTCACAAACTATTTACCGATTGTCCTATTTCGCCGAGACTAATACAACAAAAAATGCCCCTGAAATTGGCTGTTTTCTGGGATTTTCCGCGTATTTTGGCAATGAATCGGAGCTTGATCGCGACATAGACACTCAAAGTCACAATTTTTCACAAAAAAAAGCCCGAAGTGATTCGGGCTTTATTTTGCTAATTTTTCAGATTTTCAGCGTTGCTTACTAGTGTGCCACGCCTGCTCCTTCGTTTGAAATCTCGTCTGGTATTTTTTTAGCGTGGGCATTTTCCGCATCCTCTGCCGTCCATTCAATCGCTTCGGGTTTACGAGTTAATGCATGGTCTAGAACCTCGTCCATCACCGAAACCGGAATGATCTCCAATGCATTTTTTACATTGTCGGGGATGTCTGCCAAATCTTTGGCATTTTCCTCGGGGATCAGAACCTTGGTAATTCCGCCACGAAGTGCGGCCAGCAGCTTCTCCTTCAATCCGCCAATCGGAAGCACTCTCCCCCGCAGCGTAATTTCGCCTGTCATGGCGACGTTTGCGCGGATCGGAATATCCGTCATGATCGATACAATAGAAGTGACCATTGCTACACCGGCAGACGGACCATCCTTCGGAGTTGCACCTTCGGGAACATGCACATGAATATCAGTGCGATCAAACGTCGGTGGTTCAACCCCAAAATCGGTGGCGCGAGATCTAACATAAGATGCAGCGGCGGAAATCGATTCTTTCATTACATCCTTGAGATTTCCAGTTACGGTCATCTTGCCCTTGCCCGGCATGGAGACGCCTTCAATAGTCAAAAGCTCACCACCTACCTCAGTCCAGGCAAGGCCTGTTACTACGCCTACCTGATCATCTTTTTCCGCTTCGCCATGCCGGAATTTCGGTACGCCAAGGAAATCATCCAAGTTTTTCGGTGTAACCTTGATCGATTTTCGATTGCCTTTCATGATTTCAGTAACCGCTTTACGAGCCAGTTTTGACAATTCGCGTTCCAGATTCCGAACGCCCGCTTCCCTGGTATAGGTCCTGATCATCTCGAAAATCGCATCATCCCCAATGCTGAATTCTTTGGGTTGCAGCGCATGATCCTTGATTGATTTCGGCAACAGATGCCGCTTGGCAATTTCAAGTTTTTCATTTTCAGTGTACCCGGCAATACGGATTATCTCCATGCGGTCCATCAATGGTACTGGAATATTCAATGTATTTGCGGTGGTGATGAACATGACACTCGACAAATCATAATCCACCTCAAGGTAGTGATCTGCAAATGTATGATTTTGCTCAGGATCAAGGACTTCCAGCAACGCGGAAGACGGATCACCTCTGAAATCCATTCCCATCTTGTCGATCTCGTCGAGCAAGAACAGCGGATTGGACTTTTTCGCCTTTTTCATGGACTGGATAACCTTGCCAGGCATCGAACCAATATAAGTTCTACGGTGACCGCGAATTTCGGCCTCGTCACGTACACCACCCAGAGCCATACGGACAAATTCACGTCCAGTTGCCTTGGCGATTGATTTGCCGAGCGACGTCTTACCAACACCCGGAGGACCTACCAGGCACAATATGGGTCCCTTTATCTTTTTGGCACGGGCCTGAACAGCCAAATATTCAATAATCCGTTCCTTGACCTTTTCCAGACCGTAGTGATCCGTATCGAGGATTTCTTCAGCCTTTTTCAGATTTGTCTTGGTAACGGACCGTTTGCCCCAGGGAATGCCTAGCAGCCAGTCCAGATAATTCCGGACAACTGTTGCTTCAGCAGACATTGGGCTCATCTGCTTCAGTTTCTTGAATTCAGCCTGAGCTTTTTCTTTGGCTTCCTTGGAAAGTTTAGTCTTGTTTATCCGCTCTTCTATTTCCTGGAGTTCGTCTTTCCCGTCTTCGCCTTCACCCAACTCTTTCTGAATAGCTTTCATCTGTTCGTTGAGATAATATTCGCGCTGGGTTTTTTCCATCTGGCGTTTGACGCGACCACGGATGCGTTTTTCAACCTGGAGCACGGAGACTTCGCTCTCCATCAGACCAATCACATGTTCCAAACGTTCCTTGACACTGAATATTGAGAGAATTTCCTGTTTTTCGGAAATCTTGATCGCCAAATGGGAAGCCACAGTATCGGCCAGCTTTGAGTACTCGTCGATCTGGGTGACAGAAGTCATGACTTCTGGAGAAACCTTTTTGTTCAGTTTGACGTAATTCTCAAAGTCACCAACTACCGAACGAGCCAATGGCTCAACTTCAACCGGGTCATCATCCTGATCATCGATGATATCTGCAATCGCTTCAAAATATTCCTCACGAGGTGTAAATTTCCGTACACGCGCGCGCGAAACCCCTTCTACCAGTACTTTAACGGTACCATCGGGAAGTTTCAGCAGTTGCAAGACGGAAGCCAATGTTCCGATATCATATAAAGCCTCGGGAGACGGATCGTCGTCACCAGCATTTTTCTGGGTGAAAAGAAGGACCTGTCGATCTGAGTTCATCACCTCTTCAAGCGCGGCAATTGATTTCTCGCGGCCTACAAAAAGCGGAACAATCATATGTGGGAATACAACGATATCCCGCAACGGCAACAATGGAAGAATATCTCCGGATCCAAATTCGATTTCGCCTGTTTTTTCTTCACTCATGGCATTTTCCTTTTCGGTGAAGGCGATGTGCCTTCACGAATCTCTATATTAGTCTCCCATTTGCGTCAGGAACACCGGAATTCGAAGTTATACCTAATTCAATGTCCACTTGTTTGCAGCGAAATGCTGCTTTTTAATCGGGAGGAGCTGTTACTGACCTATTTGGTGTCTGAGTGGACAGCCTTCAACCTTTTTGTCTTAAAGATTGGACTGTTCCATTGGTTTTTCATGCATCGCCAAAAAAAATGCCGCCCTGAGGGCGGCAAACATCTCTGTATTCAGGAAAACGCCGGTATCGTCAGGCGCTGGCTTCCTGCTCGGTATCCTTGTCAGAGTAGATGTACAGAGGTCGAGCATTACCTTCGACAACTTCCTCGGAAATCACTACTTCCTCAACACCTTCAAGGGTTGGGAGTTCAAACATGGTTTCGAGCAAAATTCCTTCGAGGATGGAACGCAACCCTCGTGCGCCGGTTTTACGACTGATGGCGCGTTTTGCAACTGCATTGAGCGCATCCTCGTGGAAGCTCAGCTTGACATCTTCCAATTCAAACAGACGTTGATATTGCTTAACCAGAGCATTTTTCGGTTCAGTCAGGATTTGAACCAATGCATCTTCATCTAAATCCTCAAGCGTAGCCAACACCGGTACGCGACCAATGAATTCAGGGATCAGTCCAAATCGTTGCAGATCTTCCGGCTCCACTCCACGCAAAACTTCGCCGGTCTTGCGATCGTCAGGGCTTTCTACATGCGCCCCAAATCCGATTGAAGTTTTTTGTCCCCGATCTGAAATAATTTTTTCAAGGCCAGCAAATGCGCCACCACATACGAACAACATGTTTGTGGTATCAACCTGCAGGAATTCCTGCTGTGGATGCTTACGGCCACCCTGCGGTGGAACGGAAGCCACAGTGCCTTCCATGATTTTCAAAAGCGCCTGCTGCACACCTTCACCCGAGACATCCCGTGTGATGGAAGGATTATCCGATTTCCTGGAAATTTTGTCGACTTCGTCAATGTAAACTATTCCCCGCTGAGCACGCTCAACATTATAGTCAGAAGCCTGGAGGAGTTTAAGAATGATGTTTTCAACATCCTCACCCACATAACCTGCTTCAGTCAGAGTTGTCGCGTCTGCCATTGTGAATGGAACATCCAGAATTCTCGCCAGAGTTTGCGCCAACAAGGTCTTACCGCAACCAGTAGGTCCAATCAGCATGATGTTTGACTTCGCGAGTTCCACATCTTGATTTTTTGTAGCGTGGTTCAATCGCTTGTAGTGATTGTGCACAGCGACAGACAAAACACGCTTGGCATGAGACTGACCAATCACATAATCATCAAGCACCTCAAGGATCTCCTGTGGTGTCGGTATCCCCTCACCGGATTTCACCATGGAAGACTTGTTCTCTTCACGAATTATATCCATGCAAAGTTCAACACACTCGTCACAGATGAAAACCGTAGGCCCCGCTATAAGCTTGCGAACCTCGTGTTGGCTCTTGCCGCAGAAGGAGCAGTAAAGGGTGTTTTTTGAATCACCGGAACTGGAAATCTTACTCATATGTATTCCTTAAAGCCCATAAAGGCGTTTGAGCAGGACATAAAGATCCAATCTGGACCACCTATCAGCAAATACGCAAGGACAAATTTGTTTCAAGTGCAGGATAAGTCACAAAACATTCACATAGCCTTAACAAGTGTGTTTAAGGCGCAACAGCGTTTCGCCAACCTATTCTTCTGTTTCGCGATGCTCGATCACCTTGTCGATCAGCCCAAAATCCAGGGTTTCTTCAGCAGTCATGAAATGATCACGATCCAGCGTCTTTTCAATCGTTTCGTAATCCTGACCGGTATGTTTCACATAAATTTCATTAAGCCGCTTTTTCATTTTCATGATGTCTTCAGCGTGACGTTGGATATCTGACGCCTGACCCTGAAATCCTCCGGATGGCTGATGAACCATAACTCGAGCATTGGGAAGGGCAAACCGCATGTCCTTGTTTCCGGCGCATAACAGCAAAGAACCCATTGAGGCCGCCTGCCCTATGCAAAGTGTGGAGACTGCAGGTTTGATAAACTGCATTGTATCGTAAATGCCCATTCCGGATGTCACTACACCGCCTGGAGAGTTGATATAGAGATTGATTTCCTTTTTCGGATTCTCAGCTTCCAGATAAAGCAATTGGGCACTGACAAGGGTGGCCATCTGATCTTCTATCGGGCCGGTGATAAAAATCACACGCTCCTTAAGCAGTCGGGAAAAGATATCGTAGGCACGCTCGCCACGGTTTGATTGCTCAACAACCATGGGAACGAGATTCATATAAGTATCGACCGGATCTTTCATCAAACGAACGCCTTTCAAGCGAATCTCTGGAATTTGGTGAAACTTACGGGATAGGAACGCATAGGAAAAGAGCTAGCTTTTCAAAGTCAGCAATTAATTCCACATTGGGTTAATTGTGTGTTTGGCCATAGTCATCAGCCTAATTGAACTAGTAAGACTTACATAACCACAGCGGCTGAAAATTCAACACCCCATGACATAGCTTGCGGTTTCAACAATTACAAAGGGTGGCCAAACTGTCCGATATGCAGATACAGGCCAGCAACTGGCCTATTCTTCTTCCTGCATCAATTCTTCTTTGGACACGGTTTTGTCTTTCACTTCCGCCTGCTCGAGAATGAAATCAATTACCTTGTCTTCATAGATGGGTGCTCTTAGCCCGGCAATGGCGTCAGGATTTTCCCGAAAATAGTTCATTACCTGCTCTTCCTGACCAGGATATTGCTGGACTTGCTGAAACACAGCTTTTTGAATTTCTTCTTCGCTGATCTGGATATCCGCCTTTTCACCCAAATTCGCCAATACGAGGCCCAGCCTCACACGCCGTTCAGCCAACTTCTGGTATTCTTTGCGGGCTTTTTCTTCGGTCGTGTCTTCGTCTTTAAAGGTTTTATCTGCACGCTCAAGTTCCTGGGTCATCTGCTCCCAAATATTGTTGAACTCCTGCTCCACCATCTTGGTTGGCAGCTCCATTTTTGTTTTATCATCGAGTTGATCGAGAACCTGGCGTTTTACTTTTGCCCGACTAAAGGAGTCATTTTGACCCTGCATTTGATCTTTCACAGCTTCACGAAGCTTTTCGACATTTTCAACGCCCAGCTTGGTTGCAAATTCGTCATTGATTTCAAGCTTTCCGGGTTTTTCAACCAGAGAAACCGTAACATCGAATTCCGCGTTCTTGCCGGCCAGATGGGCAGCACCATATTCTTCCGGGAACGCTACTTTTACGACTTTCTCGTCACCGGCTTTTGCACCAGAGAGTTGCTCTTCAAATCCCGGAATAAACATGCCTGAACCGATTACAAGCTTGGCATCCGTGTCTGCGCCACCTTCAAATGGTTCGCCATCAATTTTGCCCAGGTAATTCAT
This sequence comes from Rhizobiaceae bacterium, assembly GCA_051009575.1. Classification (GTDB taxonomy): domain Bacteria; phylum Pseudomonadota; class Alphaproteobacteria; order Rhizobiales; family Rhizobiaceae; genus JAALLB01. Next base: position 11,284 of record JBPCWL010000002.1, on the reverse strand, counting down.
TGTGATGCGGTCTTTTTCTTTCGCCGCACCTTTTTTCTCTTCATATGGCCGGGCACTTTCACCGATCTGTTCAATACGTTCATCTACCTCTGCGTCGGAAATTTCTACAACCGGGCGGTCTACTTTAAGTTTTGCCAATTCAGGTGCATTGATTTCCGGTATAACTTCATAAGCCATAGAGAATTCAAAATCTTTTTTACCGCTGAGAATTTCTTCAGCTTCCTTCTCGTCCTCAGTCATGGATATCTCTGGCTGCTGAGCCGCTTTTTCCTCACGGTCCTTCAATACTTCACCGGTACGTTTTGATACATACTCATTGACGATTTCAGCCATCGCCTGTTTGCCATACATTTTTCTAAGATGCGTCAATGGAACCTTCCCCTGACGAAATCCTTTCAATTGTACCTGTGTTTTCATCTGCTCAAGCCGTTCGGTGACCTGGGCATCCATCACGTCCTTGCTTACAACAATTTTGAGTTCGCGCTTCAAACCTTCATTGAGTGTCTCAGTAACTTGCATTTTTGAACCTGTCGTTTCGATCCACAGTGCTTCTTAGCAACCTTGTGCAAAAAGAGCCTGTCTTGGTTGGAATTGGGATGATGACTTGTCTTGGCGTCCATGTGACTGACAGCGATCAATCAAATCTGCGCAAGCCAATAGCAGAGCAATGATCGGGTATCAAGAGTTTCATTGTTATCAAAAGAGTCACATCGTTATTAAAATTGATCGTCGCGGACCCAGTCCCTCCTCAATGGAAATTTAATTACGATTCGAACGAATTGTTAACTTCGGATTCTGGATTAGTAAGTAACTCTTAATCTGCGGATTACAGCAAATCGTTTCTTTAGAAATCACCGGGCTTAACAGGACGGTACGACAAACAATGAGGGCGCTAAGAATTATGGTAGAATTTGTCACGATTGAATTGGATTTGAATTTACTGGAAGCGGAAACTGAACGCCAGCCGGAGAGTTCTTGCGATTGCGCAGGCGCCTGCGATTGTGATCATTCCGAGGATAGTCATTATGACGGTGATGGTCACGATCATGGCGACGGAAATCATTTCCACGACATGATCGACCGATACTCTGTACAGCTTGGGACACGTGAAGATGGCGATATAATTGCAGCGGGCACCGAAGCTGGAAAAGTTATTGAAACCACTTCCGAAGTCAGCACCCCCCCAATTGAAGAGAATGAATTAGCTCAGGGCAATCTCGGCTTCACACTCAATGATACAGGCGGCGCGGGTGTCGGTACGCAAGCTCGGGCTGCTTTTGAATCTGCCGTGGAACTTTGGCAGTTCCTGCTGGCGGACAATGTCAACATTGCTTTGGATGTGGGTTTCCAAGCCTTGAATCCTGGCATATTGGGTTCAACCGGCTCAACAACTACAATCGTGAGTTTTTCTGCTTTCAAAACCGCCTTGACCAATGACGCCACATCAGCAGATGACGCAACGGCTACAGCGAATCTGCCCGGCGGAAGCTCCCAGACATTTCTGACGCAGAATGAGAATGGAACCCTGATTTTCGATAACAATGGAAGCGCAAACAACAACTTTCTGGCAATCAAAACGGCGAATGCGAAAGCGTTGGGAATTACTACGGATGCAAATGGCCAACCCATCAACCCATCCAGCGATGCATCAATTACATTCAGTAACCTGTTTACCTGGGATTTTGATCCGAGTGACGGCATAACATCTGGAAGCCAGGATTTTGTCGGTGTGGCTTTTCACGAAATTGGTCATGCATTGGGCTTTACCAGCGGCGTTGATCTTGTAGATTATTATCACGGCGCTGGACCCGGCAACGCGAATCTTGACAATTTTGCTGTTTTCAACAGCCTCGATGTCTTCCGATACTCTGCGACTGGTCAGAAGAATGTTGGCTATGACGGCAATCCGTATTTTTCAATCGATGGCGGAGTTACCAATCTCGGTGCCTTTTCCACCGGCAGGCGTCAGGGCGATGGTCAACAGGCTTCACATTGGAAGGATGGCTTGGGTCTGGGCATCATGGACCCAACCGCCAACCCGGCTGGAAATGTCAACAACCCAACCAATCTCGACCTCATGGCATTTGATGTCATCGGCTGGGACAAACTGGTAGATAATGTCAATTTTGGTACCCAGTTCAACAACACGTTGAATGGCAGCAGTACCCGCGACCTGCTTATGGGCAGAGATGGAAACGATACATTAAATGGCCTTGCTGATGATGACCGACTCGTAGGTGGAGACGGAAACGATACTTTGAATGGTGGCGCCGGAGAAGACATCATTGAAGGCGGTAACGGCACGGATACGGCGAGTTATGCCGGATCCGCATCAGCGGTTACAGTTTCACTTGCCAACAATGCACTTAATGCAGGCAGCGATGCCCAGGGAGATATGCTTTCCTCTATAGAAAACCTGATTGGGTCATTACAAGGCGATACGCTGAATGGCAATGGCGCTGTCAATGTCATCAGCGGCGGCGGCGGTGATGATTTCATAAATGCTTCGTCCGGGAATGATACATTAAATGGCGAAAGTGGCGATGACACTTTGATTGGCGGTGCTGGTGGTGATGTCATTGATGGGGGTACCAACACAGTGGTTGGAGACACTGCGTCTTACTCGAACTCGAATGCTGCGGTGAACGTTGACCTTGGTGCGGACACAGCATCGGGCGGTCACGCAACGGGCGATGATCTCAATGATATCGAGAACCTGTTTGGTTCGGTTCATGCGGATACGTTGGTGGGCGATGGTTCTGCCAATACGATCAACGGTTTTAGTGGCAATGACACGCTTGACGGTGGTGGGGGCGCCGACACACTGCAAGGCGGTAGTGGCGACGACACCATTCTGTCGGGAGCTGGGGCTGACGTCAACAATGGTGGCATTGGCCTTGATACCGTCAACTTTTCAGGCTCTGCAGCCGGAGTAAATGTCCGTCTCAATGGCTCTGTTAGCACGGGTGGGAATGCGCAAGGCGATGTTCATATCGGCATTGAAAATATAGTCGGTTCAGCATTCGCAGATGTTTTGATCGGGAATACTCTTCGCAACATCCTCTCCGGCGGTGACGGCGACGACACGATCAGTGGTTCAAATAATGTTGACACCCTTAACGGGGATGCCGGTGATGACCTGATCATTGGCGGGCGCGGTGCGGACATTCTCGATGGCGGCACAAATACAGCGGTTGGTGATACGGTATCGTATTCAAACTCTGGCCAACAGGTAACAGTTGATCTGGATACCGGTGGCGGTACCGGATCGGCGACAGGCTCCGGGCACGGTTCAGGTGATGTGCTGACCAATTTCGAGAACATTTTCGGATCACGGTTCAATGACAGCCTGACCGGGGACAGCGGCAACAACGAGATCAACGGGTTTCTCGGCAATGATGACATCTTTGGTGAAGGCGGCAATGACAACCTGATCGGCGGTTCCGGCAATGACAACCTCAATGGTGGCACAGGCAATGACACCATGTTGGGAGGCGCAGGGCTTGATACGTTCATCTATACAACCCTTGCATTCGGTCAGGACACGATTACCGGCTGGCAGAACAACCAGGACATGCTGGACTTCACCGCGCTCGGGCTTGACGAGAACGGTTTCACCATCACCCAGGATGGTGCGGATACGCTGATCACGCTGAACTCGGACAATGCCCAGACCATTCGACTGGCAGGAATTAATGCCAATTCCATCAATGGCGATGATTTTGTTGATCTGCCGCCGCCAGCGCCAATTATGGTTCCCGACACGCTGGAAACTGTTTCTGTGGGCGACGAGGGCGGCTATCTGGCTTCTGATCCGGTGGAGGCACTGGTCCTCAATGAGCTTGCAAATGGCGGCGGGTTCCTGGCGGGCGGGATGGTAGTCGCCGCGCCAAATCTTCCGCAAGACGGCGGCTATCAGGGCGGCACCCCGATCCAGACGTTGGGCAGTGACGATCAAGGTGGTTACCAGGCGTCGGATGACCTCATCGATACAGTCGCCGATACCGTGCCAGATGATCCGGGAGGTCATGGCGCAGCCCAGACAGGGGCAGAAGCAATTGATTTTAGCTATCTAGATGGCGGTTATATGGCGTCGGAAACCAATGAAAACGACTTCGGATACCTGATGTAACTCAAGGGCAATGGTAGCTCAAGAAACTGTAGCGATGAGGGCCTCAAAACGTGCCGCGGATTTGCTCCAAGTGTTCTGCTTGGCATGATGAAATCCCTTGGCAATATAGTGTTCACGGATATCTGGCTCATCGAGCAATTGCATAACGGATTCAGCAAAGCCCTCTGCGCTTCCCGGTTCAACCAGAATACCTGCTTCTCCAACACTTTCAGGCATGGCTGCTGTATTGGCAACCAAAGCCGGACAACCCCAGGACATTGCTTCCAAAGCAACCATACAAAAGCTCTCCCTGAGGCTCGGCGTCACTAAACAAAGACTGGATTTTGCAATTTCTGACAGTTCCGAATGTGATTTGAAACCTATGAAATCTATCTGTTCCCCTACTCCAAGATCATTGGCCATGGACTTGAGATCCTCGAATGCATCTGGATTTCCGCCTGCTACTCTAAGCCGCCAGGGTATTTCAGGCCTGCGTTGTTTCAATTCAGACATCATCCGGATCAAGGTCGGATTGTCCTTGTGAGGTTGGGGGCTAGTAACCGCAAGAATACTGCTTGTAGCTTTGCTAGCTGCGGCCATTGACTCTGCTACTTCATCCCTCAGCCCGATGTAAATAACATTGGGATTTCGTATCAACCCATATTTATTTTCTGCAAGTCGCCGCAAGTATTGAGACTCAAGCACGTTGGCATTTGCTAACCGTATTGCCTTTTCAGCACGCCAGTCGCGTAAACGGTCCTGAATTTCTCCTGATTTCCAAAGATTACAGAGAGGACGCTCGAACCGCAGCATTGAAAGATGGTATATTATTTGGGGAATTTGCCCCATAGGAAAATGGTGATTAACAGACAGCACAACATCCACGTCATTGTTCTTGGCATATTTTGACAATCGCATCATTTGCCAAAAAAATGTTCGCATGTTCGTGACTTTACTCCCCAAAGGACAGTCAAACGAGACAAAGTGTTTGTCCGCCAAATTGTCTTGCAGATACTTGAGTGAACGTGGATCGCTCCAAATTATTGTATAACGGTTCTGGTCAGAAAAGCTGGCCAGCAAGCCCATGATTACTTGCAAACCGCCTCCCGGACGCAACGACAACGCATTGACAAGTACATGGGCCAAATTTGCTACTCCAACAGACCGGAGAGTGTTTCGATCACCCTTTGCTGATCCTCTTCTGACATCCCGCTTCCGGAAGGAAGGCATAACCCAGTTTCAAACAACTTAACGCAATATCCCTCGCCGACAAACCTCGCCTCCTTGAACACCGGTTGCAGATGCATTGGTTTCCAGAGCGGCCGCAATTCAATTTTTTCTGCACGGCATTTTTCCAAAACTTCAATGGGCCCAGTTTTTATCTTGGCTGGGTCAAGGGTCATGCAGGTGAGCCATTTTGTCGAACGGCAAATTTCGGGTTCGGGCATGAAACCCACACCATCAATCACTGAGAGTGCATGCCGATACTCTTCGAAAATTTGCCGGCGACGGGCTATCTTGTCTTCAAGTTGTTCAAGCTGTCCAATCCCAATAGCCGCACAAACATTACTCATGCGGTAGTTAAAACCGATTTCCTCATGCTGATAGTGCAGCGCATTCTCTCTCGCCTGTGTTGAAAGCTTGCGCGCATGGGAAATTACCGCTTCGTCGCCAGACAGCAACATCCCTCCACCCGAAGTAGTGATTATCTTGTTGCCATTGAAAGAGAATATAGTTGCAAAAGCCCCGTTTCCCGCATGCTTTTTGGCGCGGAAAGCTCCCAGAGCCTCAGCGCTGTCAGCAACTACCTTCACATCAAATCGGTCGCAAATTGAAATTACGCGGTCAAGATCACAGGACTGCCCATAGATATCGGTAGTAATGACGACTTTAGGAAGTTTATTGTGCCTGTTTGCACTCTCAAGTTCTTCTTCTAAAAGGTCACAATCGAGTGTCCAGTCTTGCCTACTAATATCGAAAAATACGGGAATTGCCCCTACATACGCTATCGGAGCGACACCACCGATAAAGGTTTTTGAACAGTTCCAGACGTAATCTCCATTTTGCACACCCGCCTCGATCAACGCTAAATGCAAAGCTGCCGTTCCGCTCGAAAGCGCTACCGCATGACTTATGCCCGTGTAATTACAAATTTCGTACTCAAAGCGTTCCAGCATTTTACCACGCGGCGCAACATCGTTATCCCTGAACACCTCTTCAACTAGCTCCCGCTCCCGCCCAGAGATGTGTACATCTGAAAGATAAATCTGCTTCATGCTCAATTCGCTTTACTATTGAAAAGTACGCATACTTAATTCGTGGAATTCAACCAATTTTTTCACGCCCGAATGCCACGCATAAAAATAGTTTGAAATATCAGTTTAATATCAAGCCAAATGGAATATTGTTTAATATAGACCAAATTCAGCTGTACCTTTTTTGGAAAAATTACCTCGCGGCTGTGTTTTTCAGGATCATCGACTTTTGCCAACAAAACTTCCTCATTACGAAAATGAATTGAAGCTGGTCCCGTAATTCCAGGTCGCACAGACAAAATGTGAAGTTGGTCTTCGCTTAATCCTTCATACGATTCCGGAACATCAGGGCGAGGTCCAACGAAACTCATTGTTCCGTTTAGAATATTGAACAGTTGAGGAACTTCGTCGAGTTTCCATCGTCTAAAAAATCCACCGATTCTCGTTACTCTCTTGTCACCCCTCGCGGTGACATTGGATGAAACATCGCTCAATTCGTACATGGTTCGCAATTTGTAAACTGTGAACGATTCACCAAAAAGTCCCACACGGGTTTGCCGGAATATACCCGACTTTCCTGTGTCTATCCTGGCAACAATTGCAAGAATTAATATTATACCGGAAAGGGAAACAACCAGAAATAGTGCCAGAATCAGATCAAAAGCCCGCTTAGTCAATCTCTGCACAGGAGACAATCCAGCTACTCGTTTGTCCTGATCAAATGGAAGGCTCATATCCGTGCCGGTCCAAAATTTCTTTCATGTTTTCAAGTGAAGGTGTCGTAAACATTTCGCGTTTTCGTTTCCAGCTATTCAGCGAACCTGCGTGAATTGCCATCAATGCATCCTGCGGCAAGCTGGGCGGAGTATCAAACTTGTAATACCATTTGAGAATCTCGGACAAAACAGTGTCAGAATTGCTTACAAGCTCCTCATACGTGACTTTAATCCATTTTTCACCAGGTAATTTTGCGATTGCCCGATCGCTTTCTTCTACACAAGAAGCCCATTGGTTTGCGCAAACTTCCACCAGCGGTGCGTGACTTGCCAATTCCCGCATTCCGGGGAACACCGGGCCCCAACATGATTGCCGTTTCTCACTCGAAACCGCCTGACTGAGCCGATTGCGAATAAACGATATTCCGTGCCTTGGCACATCAGACATGGGGACATATCTTAGCTTTTTGAACAAATAGGCTAGCTCAACGGAAGCCGTCCAGCGTTTCATGGCTGAAAGGACAACATCTCTCCCATCGCGTACGATGTATATGTACCTTGCATCAGGAAAAACAGATTCGATAAAAGGTATCCGCAGGGAATTTGCACAGGTTTTTTCCAAGATTACCTGGCATCCCGTTTTTTTATGTAAATCTTCGAATTGGCGTCTTATAAATTTGGCGACTTCGGGCCGCGCATGACTCTCGTCCATTTTGTCGTGAGCGAGTTCCAAATTACCATGACGCCAAATCAGGTTGATCTCATCACAATCCCATGTGTCCCAGCCAGGCAGTACCGACAAGGTATCACGCAGTATGTTTGTGCCGGATCTCGCCGCACCGATTATTATGACTGGTTTATAGCTCATTTTGCCAATTGAGCCTCCAGGGAATTCATAAGTGCCAACCAGCTTTTACGTGCCTCATCCGGATGGTAATATTCTTTCAAAATTCTAGGCTCGGTCTTTTGTGCCCGAGCAAGCGTTGCAGCCGCCAATATTGCGGTTCTGACTTCAGACAGAGGTTTGTCCCAAGAAACTGAAACCCCAATTTGCTTCCCTTTAAGTAATTTTGCGAGCGCGCTATGGTCTTCAATCAAGGCGAAAACAGGTAAGTTTGCCGCCATATAAGTCAATAGTTTGCTTGGAAAAGCGTAGCGATACAATCCTGGGAGCAGTGAAATCACACCTACATGGCATTTGCAGATTAAACCGAATACCTCACCGGCGGTCATGTGATCCATGAACGAGATGTTTTCAATTTTTTGATTCTCTACCAATTCAATCAATTCTTTTTTTGCGCGGCCGTCACCAACAAATATGAGCTCCGCATCCGCTGGTGAAACTTCCTTGAAAGACTCGACCAGCGCATTGAGATTCTGAAATCTTCCAATATTCCCTGCGAACACGAATTTGATCACTTCTCCATTACGAGGAGCCATTGCTCGAATTCCTCCTTCAGATTCGCCCAGAGAAAAATTTCGGACCAAGACAACTTTTCCTGATGGAATTCCGCGTTCGATGACGGATTGGCGCATATCATCACTAAGGACAACAATTTTTGTGCTGCGTGTTTGTGTGAAGCGATCTATCGAGATCATCAACCTGGTGAATACATTACTCTTCATCACGTTGGATGTAATGCTGATTTCCGGATGAATGTCTTGCATATGGTATAGAAAACGGGCTCCACGGAGTTTGCCGGCTATCATAACCATCAAGGCTTGCAATACGGGAGGCATGGTTGCCGTCCACACAACATCATTTTTTCGGCCAAACAGAATCCTTATGAATGCCTGGGCTATGAACAACAGGCTATTGATTACCTTTTTCCATCCTACCCCACCCTCCTTCAGAAGAGGGAGGCGGATAATGCTTACTCCATCCATAATTTCGTGGACTGGCTGATTGGGGATGTTGGCTTCTGGCTTGTAGGCGGGTTGCGCGGTGAGAATTTGAACCTCATGCCCCTCCTCTACCAACCAGGCCGAAATTTGTTTGAGCATTTCAGCGTACGGAGGTGTATCAGGCCAAAAATAGCGATAAACAATCGTAATTCGCATTTCACACCGTATATTTCTGTGTATTCTGGCCTGTAAGCAATCGGATTGATTCTCCCTAGAGCGATTTTCGCCAAGTTGTACGATTTATGTAATCCACATAACTCAAAACAATCCTCACTACTTTCTTGGAAAAATTATCGACATCGTAATCTCCTACCAGACGAAAAGTCCGACCATTCTTCTTAGCTTGAGACACGACTACTTTTATTGCGCGTATCACTGAATCCGGTTTCAAACCGCTCATGATCAAAACACCCTCGTCCATTCCTTCCGGGCGTTCATGTGCTTGGCGGATTGTTATCGCAGGAACATTCAAGATCGAAGATTCTTCCGTGATTGTTCCTGAATCCGAAATCGCACAAAATGCTTCCATCTGCATCTTGTTGTAATCAAAAAAGCCCATTGCCTGTTGAAATTTAATATGTTCGTGCAAATCACCTCTGCCAAGCTCTTTCAGACGATTACGGGTTCTCGGATGAGTGGAAACGATAATTGGCATATCAAATTCTGCTGCAATCGCATTAAGGCTATCCAACAGATCGTTGAAATTCTGTCCGCTGTCGATATTTTCTTCACGATGAGCACTTACAATAAAAAATTGTTTCGATTTAAGATTTAGCCGTTCCAGAATATCGGAGGCTTTAATATTTTCCATATTGTGATCAAGAATCTCCTTCATGGGGGACCCTGTTTTGATCACGGTTTCTGGTGGAAGCCCTTCGTTCAGCAGATATCGCCGCGCATGTTCAGTAAGCGGCATGTTAATATCCGAAAGGTGATCAACAACTTTCCTGTTAAGTTCTTCAGGAACTCTTTGATCAAAGCACCTGTTACCAGCTTCGAAATGAAACACTGGAATTTTGCGCCGTTTTGCAGGAATTACCGACAAACAGGAATTTGTGTCTCCATACAAAAGAACCGCATCGGGTTTTACCTGCTCGAAAACCTTGTCAATTTTGGAAATGACCTGTGCGATGGTCTCCACAGCACTTTCACCTGCTGCTTCCAGAAAATGGTCAGGCTTTGGCACTTCTAAATCCTCGAAAAAAACCTGATTTAACTCGTAGTCATAATTTTGGCCTGTATGAACCAGAACATGTTCCACATATTTGGAAATCTCATCAATCACACGACTAAGTTTAATAACTTCAGGCCGGGTGCCAACAATGGTCATTACCTTCATGCGATTATCCCGCTTCTTTCTGCAATTAGAGTGTCTGCAATAATTTCTTACAAGTATAGGCGATCTGTTCCTCAGTTAGTCCTATCCACGTTGGCAAGCAAATACCTCGCTCAAAGGCCTCTTCAGAATTTGGAAAAACAGCAGGATCAAAATTAAAATCCTGAAAACATGGTTGTTTATGAAATGGCATGAACATGGAACGCGGTTCTATGCCATGTTGCGACATATGGGCCATGGTATGCGCTGCGTCATTTACAAAAGCAATTACACGAAACGGAATGTAGTTAAAATCTGGGTGCCGCTTTAAATATCCAACCTTATCACCAAGGTATTTATGATAGGTATCAGCAATCCATGTTTTTTCTCGTTTGATCGTATTGATCTTATCGAGTTGAGATAGTCCCAATGCAGATTGTAGGTCTGTCATCCTGAAATTGTACCCAATCTCCGGATGCACAAAAGTTCCTGATGATTTCCGACCCTGATTGCGTAAAAAAAGCATTCGTTCATGAACTTTTGGGTCGTCAGTGCAAACAAAACCACCCTCTGCTGTTGTGATGGTTTTGTCTGCATAAAACGAAAATGTGCCTACATCGCCGTAAGTCCCGCAATGTTTGTCACCATTAGTGACAAACAGGGCTTGGGCAGCATCTTCAATCAGGAGTATTCCATTTTTGCTACAATATTCTGCGACGGCTTCAATATTGCTACATGCAGTTCCAAATAGATGGGCTACCATTATCCCGCGGGTTTTGTCCGTAATGGTAATTTTTTCCAGATCCACAGTCATGTTATCGAACGCCGGAATATCAACGAAAACTGGTGTTGCCCCTACCATTTCAATCGCGTTGGCCGATGCAATAAATGATACATCCTGCACGATAACCTCGTCTCCCGGTCCAATGCCCAAAGCTTTCAGCGCGAGATAAATTGCTAAGGTTCCGTTGCTTGCCAATAC
>JBPCWL010000001.1:0-3549 GCA_051009575.1 Rhizobiaceae bacterium | reverse complement strand
GGGCTACGCCACGTCCACTCCTTACAACTATGGTAAAATGGTAACCTCGGGTGGCGCTATTAGCACGGCCATGACGATCTCCTGGCCCGGGAAAATCAAGGACCCGGGCGGTGTTCGAACTCAGTTCACTCACCTGATTGACGTGGTCCCGACCATTCTTGAGATCGCCAGGGTGCCGGAACCGAAGCGGGTCAATGGCATTGATCAGAAACCGATGGAAGGCGTGAGCATGATCTACGCCATTGCCGACGCCGACGCGGAGGATTTGCACACCGAGCAGCACTTCGAACTGACCGGTGGCCGTGCCGTGGTCAGGGATAAATGGTGGGCCATCACGCGCCACGGCTTGGACGGTGTTTCCGGCGTTCAAGCTGGGCCCATCCCGCCGTTCGACGAGGACGTTTGGGAGCTTTTCAATAAGAGTAATGACTTCTCTCTCTCTACTGACCTCGCTGATAAATACCCGGAGAAGCTTAAAGAATTGCAGGCGCTCTTCGACCGCGATGCGCGCAGGTTCAACATTTATCCAATGGCCAACAACCCGTTGGACTACCTTAAAGTCGAGAAGCCAAAACTGGTTTCCGGCGACAAGGTGAGCTACGGTCCGGGTACAATCCGGCTCCCGGAGGACGCGGTCATTGACATTAAGAACCGCTCGTTCTCCATCGTCGCCGAGGTCGAAATTCGTGATGGCAAGGCTGAAGGCATGCTCGTGACCAACGGCGGAGAGACCGGCGGCTACGCGTTTGTGGTTCAAGATGGCAAGCCGGCGTTCCACTCCAATTACCTTAGTCTGGAGCGATATACGGTCGCCTCGAGCGAGGCTTTGCCGCAGGGTAAGAGCAACATCCGCTTCGATTTCGCCTACGACGGCGGCGGCCCGGGCAAGGGTGGCACGGGCACGTTGTCGGTCAACGACAAGAAAGTGGGCGAAGGCCGGATTGAGAAAACGGTGCCGTTCCTCTACGCGTTTGATGAGAGTTTCGATGTGGGTGAGGACTGGGGCACGCCCGTTTCGCCAACCTACAAAGTGCCGTTCAAGTTCTCCGGCACCATCAAGCAGGTGACCATTGAAGCGAAATAGAGTTGTGACCGTCCGAACAAGGCGCTCTGGCGATGGGACGCCGACTTCGTTTACGTTGGACCTAACTCGGACATAATCAGGCCCATCGAATTACGTCTGCTTTCCTCCTATGATAGATAATATTGAAGGAGGCTTGAAGAGACTGTTATGTGCACCAATAGGGGACATAATCTGAATTGTTGGCGCGAACAGACAAAAGACAAATTGCAGGATTCCTTTACTATGAGAATTGACAATAAGATGGGATTCTAACAATGAAGTTTTTTGTTTTCCAGCGTATAGCAATTTTGGGTGTCTTGCTTTTTATACTTTGTGGCAACACCTTAGCTGAAACTGCCACGGTATCGATCAAAACTCAGGAAATTACTCGTCCTGACGTAGCAGCCAATCCGGCAGGTGATTGGCTTGTGGTCACTTCACTTGGTCATCTTTTTCGAATACCGCTCTCCGGCGGAGAGGCCACGCAACTAACTTTTGGGCCCTGGTTCGACTCTGAACCTGCGATTTCACCCAATGGTCGTTATATCGTATTCACTTCAGATCGTGATGGCGAAAGCAATGGAAGTTTGTTCGTACTCGATTTTGAAAACGGCAATATGCGTCGCCTCACCAGCGGCGAATGGGCCTCCAGGCCAGTCTGGTCTCCAGATGGAAAAAAAATCGTATACCTATCATATGAGCGACAAGGCTTGTGGGCGGAATATGAATTTATCGCTCGTGATGGATTACTATCAAATGTCAAGCAAATCTCTCTGGATGGTGGGGATCCGGTCGCGCTGACCGAGTTTCCGGGATTGATTCGATCCGCCTTCTATATGCCGGACGGTAGGATTGGATGGACGGAGCTTGGTCGCGCAGAAGCACAATCGCGGACGAGAGAGTCGGATGTTCAAGGCAAACCCGGAACTGTGATTAGTAAAATCATGGTTGTTGACACCGCGGGAACCTTATCAACATTGTTGACTGTGGATGGCGTATTGGATCGTGTTGTCCCTTATGGGGATGATTTTTTTGTCCGTCACTATGGCATCCCTGCATCCGGATTCCTCGTTCCGCAAAAAGAAACACTGGCGGTCATATCTCCCACAGGAGTCGTCAGGAATATAGCACCCCTTAAGAATCCCCAACCTCGACCAGGTTTTGCCGTTGTTGATGGTCAAATTTACCTTGGTGAACAGGGAAAATTATTAAGGATCAATGCTGAGAATGGCAAGCGAATCAGTTTACCGTTCAAGGCGACAATCGAGATGGAGGTCTTAGGTCGGGCTAGCCCAATTCTTTATAATCCCGAAGTTCAACCGAAGGCGAAGAGGACTAGCGTGCTGGACCCGCGCCTATCGCCAGACGGACGAGACCTGTTCTTTACAGCCGACGGATTTATTTGGCGGCAGGTTATTGGAAGTGGTCATGCTCAACGTATCAATACGGACCAGGGGTTTCAGTGGGGTCCGCCAGCGATTTCACCGGATGGTAGACAAATTGCTTATCAGCATTCTGAAGGCAATCTGCAACATCTTAAGCTCTTGAATATAAATAACGGCTCCAAAAAAACGCTTGCAACGGCAGATCGAACCGGTCGGTTTGAACCGAGCTGGAGCCCCGACGGTACGAAGATTGTTTATGTTCGTTTTCACGGTGCTGTGCCAAGCCTTTATGTCGCTGACATTACGACAGGCAAAACGAAAAAGCTCATCGACTCGTTCCCGCGCTGGATGCCTCGTCCACAGTTTTCGGAAGATGGTCAATCCGTCTATTACACCGACAGAAACCAGATTCGTCAGATTTCTGTCGCAGGGGGTTCGGAGCCAAAGCCCGTCACGGATTTTAGTAATGTTCATATAGGTGACGGAACGATTTCTCCTAACGGTCAATGGCTCGCTTATCGTAAGAATGATGAAATCTGGGTAGTTCGCCTGGATGGTAGTACCGTAAATGAAGATTCGGCCAAAATGTTAAGCGATGACGGTGGCTGGAATTTCAGCTTTTCACCTGATTCTCGATCATTGGTTTACGCGATTGGCCAAACGGTATGGTCTCACCCTCTTGGCGAGGACGGACGCACTGAGATACCGGTCAATTTGATCAATCCGGACAACACACCCACACCGATGCTTCTCCGCAACTTGAAGGTGCTGGATTTCAAAGCCGGTGAGTTTACTGACAATGTATCAATGCTGGTCGATAACAGGCGTATTCAATGGGTGGGCAGCGAGGCAGGCAAGACGATCCCGGACGGTGTGCGCATATTGGATGTAGGTGGACGTTATGTGATTCCTGGCTTGTTTGATTCACATACACATGTCGCAACGCCAATTCACTTCAATCCGGCGCGGGACGTGAGTCGAATGTCGAGTTTTCTCGCCTTCGGAATAACTTCGGTACGTGATCTGGGGAGCGACATCACGCTGGTTAAATCCTGGGAGGATCGTCGCAGAAATTATGCTGCACCCGTACCCCGCAGATTC